>NZ_QRWU01000004.1:0-126465 GCF_003459795.1 Collinsella sp. AF18-8LB | reverse complement strand
GTTCCCTTGCCGGGCGCACCTCCGTTGCGATTTCGAAAGGTTGGGTTCACGAGCCATGCCAAGTGCTCAGGAGCTACAGCAGCAATTTGGTGAATATCTAGGCGCCATGCCCCGTCCATCAGATTTCGATTTCTTTTGGAAAGATCGCATGGCCGAGGCCGACGCCGTTGGGCTTGACTATGCGATTGAGGCGGCATCGGTCGCCGATGCTGTGACTTGCCAGCTTTTCGACCTCTGGTTTACCGGTATGTGCGGCGCCCGCCTGCATGCCAAGTACCTTAAGCCCGTCTCGGACGAGCCCGTGCCATTGGTGCTTCAGTTCCATGGGTATCCGGGTGCAAGCCGCAGCTGGTTTGAGCAGGCGTCGTTTGCTGGTATGGGCATGGCGCTGATCGCTCTCGATTGTCCTGGCCAAGGAGGTCCCTCCGAGGACATTGGTGGATTTGAGGGCACAACGGTCGCGGGCCATATCGTCGCCGGTATCGACGGCGACCCGGCCAACCTCTACTATGTCCGCTTGCATCAGGACATCCGCATCCTATGCCGTATCGTTCGCGAGCTCGAGGGCATCGATTTTGCCCGCGTATTTGTGAATGGCGCATCGCAGGGCGGCGGCTTGGGTATTGCGACCTGCGCGCTTAACAGCGAGCTTATCAATCGCGCCTCCATCCTCTATCCCTTCCTGTCGGATTTCCGCCTGGTCTGGGATTTGGATGCCGATGATATTGCCTACGAGGGCCTTCGCTATTGGTCGCGCTGGTTTGATGAGGACTCGATTCGTATTGATGAAGCCTATGCAAAGCTTGCGTACTTCGACTCCAAGAACTTCGCCCCCATGGTCAAATGCCCTGTGCTGTTTGGCACGGGAACTGCCGATATCGTTTGCCCGCCGGCAACGCAGTTTGCGGTCTACAACAACCTGACCTGCGAGAAACGCCATGAGTTCTTTGAGGGCTTTGGCCACGAGGAGATTCAGGACTTTGACGATCTGATCATTCCGTTTTTCTGCAAGGGAGGGGAGGCTCATGTCTAAGTGCGAAAGCAATGTCGATGAGCTGATTGTCCCCGAGCTTACGGGGATTCCCGGGACGGTTTCGTCAAAGCTCTCCGATTACCGGGATTGGCGCGGCGATACTTCGGTGGATATTTCCGATTTGTGTACAGCCGTATCGAATCCTGAGGTTTGCGGGTTGACCGTTACGGCGATCGATTTCGCCAATCCGTGCGCGCGCTACTCCGAGGTCTCCTTTGAGGTCGGCGGGGATGTCGTACACGGCCGCCTGATTGAGCCCGCTGGTCGCGCCCGGACTTCCGAGCTTGTGCCGCTGTGCCTGATGTTCCATGACATTGACCGGCCCGTGCGTGGATGGCATCACATGACGAGGTTTGCCGCCATGGGATATGCCGTGCTTGCGCTGGACGATGATGTGATTGGGTACAGCGATCTGCAGCAGGGGATCACCTCGCCTGCTTTTGTCAAACGCATCCGTTGGGGCTGCGCGTTGTCGAAGGTCGCACGCAATCTTGACAGCGTGGATCCCGACCGTATGTTTGCATGGGGCGAGGGTCTTGGCGGAGGAGTCGCGCTGGCGGTTTGTGCTCTGGACGAGCGGGGCCTTGCCTGCGCGGCAGTTGCCAATCCGCTTCCCGGCGGCCTCGAGGCACTGTCGTCTCGGGTGCGCGGATCGGTACTCATGGGCACATCGCTCATGGATGCCGTGAGTGCTCCCAAGGGCCAATTTGCCGTATTCAACGGTCTTGAGTGTGACCGGAGGCATATCATCTATGCCAAATACGCTCATGAGCGCATCAATGCGTTCGAAAACGAAGTCGTCGACTTCTTTAACCAAACGTTCTACCCGTGTTCTTTGGCCTAGGCGGCCTGGACACTGCCAACAAGAGTGGGTGGCATAGGGCCGCCCGCTAGACAACTAAGGAGATTCTTGTGGCAACTCAGCAATTCACCGGCGTTATTCCCCCCGTCGTTGTTCCCGATACCGAAGACCATCAGCTCGACGTTGCCTCCTTTGAGCGCAGCATCAACCGCATGATCGACGCCGGCGTCGACGGCCTGTTCTTCTTGGGCTCTTCGGGCGAGGTCGTATTCTCCACCGACGAGCGTCGTCGCCAGATCATCGCCGAGGCCGTCCGTATCGTCGACCACCGTGTGCCTGTCCTGGTCGGCATCATCGATACCGAGACCGAGCGCATGATCGAGCACGGTAAGGTCGCTCAGGAACTGGGCGCCGATGCCCTCGTCGCCACCTGCCCGTTCTATGCCCTGCAGGGCATGACCGAGGTCGAGGAGCACTTCCGCATCCTGCACGAGGAGCTCGACCTGCCCATCTTTGCCTATGACATTCCCGTCTGCGTTCACACCAAGCTCCCCTGGAAGCTCCTTGCCAAGCTCGGCGCCGAGGGCGTCCTTGCTGGCGTTAAGGATTCCTCGGGTGATGACATCTCGTTCCGCTACCTCGTTCAGGAGAACGAGAAGAACGGCCATCCGATGAGCATCCTCACCGGTCACGAGGTCGTTGTCGACGGCGCTTACCTTGGTGGCGCCGACGGTTCCGTCCCGGGTCTCGCCAACGTTGAGCCCGAGGGCTACGTGCGTCAGTGGAAGGCCGCTCAGGCTGGTGACTGGGCTACCGTCAAGGCCGAGCAGGATCGCCTCAATGAGATTTCGCACATCTGGGATGTCACCTCGGGCGTCCAGGGCTATGCCGGTGGCGTCGGCGCCTTCAAGACCGCTATGAACCTCATGGGTATCTTCGACAGCCCGACCATGCCGCGCCCGGTGAAGGCCATGACCGGCGAGAACGTCGAGGCGATCAGGAAGGTTCTCCAGGACAACGGTCTGCTGTAAAGCTTCCCCAGGCACCCGATCTTGGGGCTCAAGTGGTCGGGCGTGACCCATTAGGTCAACGCCCGACCACTTTCGCCCCAACCTCGGGCAGCTGGGAAACCTTTATCAACCTGTGGCGATAATTCTGCCCTCATTTCCTGTAGTTGTTTTAATCTCCTAAGGAGAGCGACATGGAGAACAAGTACGTTTGCTCCGTCGATATCGGCGGCACCAAGATTGCGACTGCCATTATGGAGTATCCGACTGATGGCGGCGTGCCCCATCCGGTCTTTGAAGCTGAGGTTCCCACCGAGGCCCAAGAGGGCGGCGAGGCCGTCTTCCAGCGTATCGAGGCGTCCATCAAGGCTGCTCTCGAGGCGAATCCCGATGTCGAGGTCCTTGGCGTCGGTATCGGTGCCGCCGGCGTCGTCGATCCCAAGACGGGCGCCATCGCGTATGCCAATGAGATCATGCCCGGCTGGTCCGGCGTTCAGTTGGGGCCACGTCTGCGCGAGGACCTCGGTCTTCCCGTTGCCGTTGTAGGCGACGTGCAGGCTCATGCTCTGGGCGAGGCCCACTGGGGCGTCGGCAAGGGCAAGTTCTCCGTCTTGTGTCTTGGCATCGGTACGGGCATCGGCGGCGCATATGTCGAGAACGGCCGCGTGATGCAGGGCTTCCATGGTGCTGCTGGCCATATGGGCCACATCGAGTGCTCGGCTGCCGCCGGCATTCCCTGCGCCTGCGGGCGTTCTGGCCATCTGGAGTCGGTTGCTTCGGGCACTTCCATTGGTCGAATGTATGACGAGCGCTTTGGTCGCGTTGACCCCAGCCGTCCTTCGGTCGGCCGCGACGTAAACGACCTGTGCCGTGCGGGCGACGCAAAGGCGACCGAGGTCATCCATGACGCCGGCTTTGCGCTGGGTGCCAGCTTGGGCTCGCTCGCTAACATCCTGGACCCTGAGGTCATCGTGCTTTCGGGCGGCGTGATTCACCAAGGTCCCGATTGGCGTTCGCAGACATGGAAGGATTCGGTGCACGAGGGCTATGCCAGCCAGGCGCTCGATCCGCTTCAGGACACGCCGATCCTCATCGGTTCTCTGGAGGGCGATGCTCCGCTCATCGGTGCCGCTGAGCATCTTCTCGCCTCGTTGAAGTAAACGTATCTGCTGTAGGAGCCTCCCGAGACAACACGCCTCGGGAGGCTGTTCTGAGAAAGGTTGCAGCCTTATGACCGTCGATCCTTTGATTCAATCCCTGAAGGGCAAGCTCGTCGTGAGCGTTCAGGCGTATATGGGCGAGCCGCTTCGTACGCCC
This sequence comes from Collinsella sp. AF18-8LB, assembly GCF_003459795.1. Lineage (NCBI taxonomy): Bacteria > Bacillati > Actinomycetota > Coriobacteriia > Coriobacteriales > Coriobacteriaceae > Collinsella > Collinsella sp. AF18-8LB. Next base: position 122,306 of record NZ_QRWU01000004.1, on the reverse strand, counting down.
GAGACCATGGCGCAAATGTCTCGCGCTTGCGAGCTCGGCGGAGCCGCCGCTATTCGCTGCCAGGGCCTTGCCGACATTGCCGCCATTAAGGGTCGCTGTGAGGTTCCCGTCATCGGCCTGTGGAAGGATGGGCATGAGGGCGTCTACATCACGCCGACGCTGCGTCACGCCCGCGCCTGCGTCGCTGCCGGTGCCGATATCGTGGCGATCGACGCCACCGATCGTCCGCGCCCCGATGGCAAGACGGTCGAGGATACCTTCCGCCCGCTGCACGAGGAGGGTGTGCTCCTGATGGCGGACTGTGCCACCATCGAGGACATTCGCCGTGCGGTTGATATGGGCTTCGACCTGGTATCCACCACGCTCTCTCATGGTGTCGCCGCCATCGACTGCACCATGGCCGATGGCCCCGATCTGCCACTCCTGCGTCAGGCGACCGAGGAATTCCCCGGCCTTCCCATCATTTGCGAGGGTCGCGTGCATACGCCCGAGGAGGCTCGCGCCGCGATCGATGCTGGCGCCTGGGCCGTTGTCGTCGGCACCGCCATCACGCACCCCACGAGTATTACGAGTTGGTTCAAGGCTGCGCTTGAGGCGTAAGACAGGCCTCGTATCCGCTCGGGGCGGTATACTCAATATAGGCAATTGACCGCGCGGGATCCGGGTTGCTGGGTCCCGCGCTTGTTTTTAGGAGGCAGCACATGCAAAAGGGAGATGCCATGGATGCGGCGGAGCGCTCGGAGCGCATCCCCGATATCGTCATCATCACCGGAATGTCCGGATCGGGCCGAACGCAGGCCATGCATGTGTTCGAGGACATGGGTTACTTTTGCATCGACAACTTGCCTCCGCGTCTGATCGCCCAGCTTGCCGAACTCGTCGGCATCAATACGGGCGTGGGCAGGCATCTTGCCGTCACCTGCGATTTGCGTAGCCAGGGACTGTTTGACGAGTTACTCGATGCGGTCGCTGCGCTCGAAGAGCGCGAGATGAGCTGCGACATCGTGTTCCTGGAGGCTTCTGACGAGGTGCTGATCCGTCGTTATAGCGAAAACCGCCGCCGCCATCCCATTGCCAAGCCGGGGGAGACTACGGCCGACGCGATTCAGCGCGAGCGCCTGCAGCTGCAGGGTGTGCGCGATCGAGCCGATATGATCATCAACACGAGCCGCCTGCGCACCTCTGCCCTGCGCAACAAATTGCGCATGGCGTTCTCCGAGTTGTCCGACCAGCAGCTCATGGACGTTCACGTGTTCTCGTTTGGCTTTAAGCACGGTATGCCCGTCGAGGCAGACATCATGATCGACGTTCGCTTCCTGCCCAATCCGTTCTACGATCCCGAGATGCGCACCATGACCGGTCTCGATAAGAAAGTCTCCGACTTTGTTCTGGACCATCCTAAGACCCAGGAGTTCTGGAAGGCCTGGACGCAGCTGCTCGATACGGTCATGCCCGGCTATATCGCGGAGGGCAAGCCGCAACTTTCTATTGCCATCGGTTGCACGGGCGGCCAACACCGCAGCGTTGCCATCGCCGAGGCCACGGCACGTTATTTGGAAGGCGCCCAGTATCACGTGAGCATTTCCCATCGCGACCTGTCGCGCGCGAACACGAAAGCATAGGCCTGCATGTCGTTTACCGCGGAGGTGCGTGACGAGCTCGCGCGCTGCGAACCCGAATGTGAATACTGTGATTTGTCGACGCTTGCCGCCCTGACGCGTGTGAGCGGTACACTTTCGCTGGCCGGCTCCGGGCGGTATCGTTTGACGGTCGCGACCGAGACGGGCGCCGTCGCGCGCACGATGATCACACTGACGCATCGCATCCTTAAGCTCAAAACGGAATTCACCGTTCGTAAATCGGTCTTGCATAAGGTCCGTAACTATCTCATTACCCTGCCCGATCAACCCGACCTGGACAAGGCTCTGGTGCTGCTGGGCATTCTCGACCGCAGGGGAGGGCTCGTCGCCGGTGTTCCCCGGCACATCGTTGCCCGTCCCTGCTGCAGGCTTGCCTACATCCGCGGCGCGCTCATCGCTGGCGGTTTCGTGGCCGATCCCCGCGGCGACTTTCATTTGGAGATCGCGGTGCAGGGCGAGCAGTATGCCCGGGGACTCTGCGATCTATTGGAGCAGATCGGGGTCCATGCGCGCGTTAACGCGCGGCGCGGATCCTTTGCTGTCTACATTAAGAGCGCCGAGGAGATCGAGCATCTTTTAAAGCTGATTGGTGCCAAGCGCAGCGTTGCCGAGATTGAGGAAGCGCGCGCGGTCAAGTTGGTTAAGAACGATGTGAACCGTCGCGTGAATGCCGAGCTCGCCAACCAGACCAGAAGCGCCGGTGCTGCCCAACATCAGCTTGCGTTGATCGATGAGCTCGAGCAGCGTGGCCTTCGCGATGAGCTTCCGGATGCATTGGCGGTCTTTTGCGACCTGCGCGAGCGCTACCCCGATCTGTCGCTGCGTGATTTGGGGGAGATGGCTGACCCTCCCTTGTCGAAGTCGGCCCTCTACCATCGAGTTTTGAGGCTTGAAAAGCTCATTGAAGCAAACAGGTAGTTTAAAGTATAGACGTATATACGGATTTAGCTGCTATTTTATTCTTTAAAACGTTTTAACGTAAATTTGATTTTCAATTTCGACCATTCTCGTGAAATTCAAGTCCAAAAAAAGGTATATTAGGCGAGTGGTTAGTTTGTGGGCCTCAACGGCAGGCGCTGTAGCTTGCGGGGGCCTTACGAAAGGAGACACAATGGCAGTAAAGGTTGCTATTAACGGCTTCGGTCGCATCGGTCGTCTGGCCTTCCGTCAGATGTTCGGTCATGAGGGCTCCGAGATCGTCGCTATCAACGACCTCACCTCTCCCGACATGCTCGCTTACCTGCTGAAGTACGACTCCACGCAGGGCAACTACGCTCGCGATCACGAGGTCGTTGCTGGCGAGGATTCCATCACCGTTGACGGCAAGGAGATCAAGATCTACAAGGAGGCCGACGCCAACAACCTGCCTTGGGGCGACCTCGACGTCGACGTCGTTCTCGAGTGCACCGGCTTCTACACCAGCAAGGCTAAGGCTCAGGCCCACATCAACGCTGGCGCCAAGAAGGTCGTCATCTCCGCTCCGGCTGGCAGCGATCTGCCCACCATCGTGTACAACGTCAACCACGAGACGCTGACCGCTGAGGACAACATCATCTCTGCTGCTTCCTGCACCACCAACTGCCTCGCCCCGATGGCCAAGGGTCTGAACGACTTCGCTCCCATCGTGTCCGGCATCATGACCACCATTCACGCCTGGACTGGCGACCAGATGCCGCTCGACGGCCCGCAGCGCAAGGGCAACAAGCGTCGTAGCCGCGCCTGCGCCGTCAACATCGTCCCCAACTCCACCGGTGCTGCCAAGGCTATCGGCCTGGTTCTCCCCGAGCTCAACGGTAAGCTCATCGGTGCCGCTCAGCGCGTCCCGACGCCGACCGGCTCCATCACCAACCTCTACGCTGTCGTTGACAAGAAGGTCACTGTCGACGAGGTCAACGCTGCTATGAAGGCCTACGCTGCCACCATCTCTGAGACCTTCGGTTACAACGAGGACGACATCGTCTCCACCGACATCATCGGCGAGACCCACGGCTCCATCTTCGACGCCACTCAGACCATGTGCTCTGACCTCGGCAACGGCCAGACCCTCGTTCAGGTCACCTCTTGGTATGACAACGAGAACTCTTACACCTCTCAGATGGTCCGCACCATCAAGTACTTCGAGAAGTTCGTTGCTTAATTTAGCTTTTAGCGAATAGCTCGTTGAGCGTCTAAAGAAGGGCGCGGCCTTATAGGGCTTACACCCTAAGGTCGCGCCCTTTTTATAGGAAATCGTCTGCCGTAATGGAAGGCAGACACGTACGAAAGGTAGAAGCAAACATGGCCTTTACCAAGAAGACCGTCCGCGACATCGATGTCGACGGCAAGCGCGTTCTCGTCCGCGTTGACTTCAACGTGCCTATCAAGGATGGCGTCGTTGGCGACACCACCCGCATCAAGGCTGCCCTGCCCACCATCAACTATCTCGTTGAGCACAATGCTCGCGTCATCCTCATGAGCCACCTCGGCCGTCCTGAGGGCACCGGCTTCCAGCCCGAGCTGTCCCTCGAGCCCGTCGCCAAGAAGCTCGCTGAGCTCTCTGGTCTTGACGTTGCCTTCGTCGCCGACACCTATGGCGAGAAGGCCGCCGAGGCCGTCGCCGCCGTCGAGCCGGGCAAGGTCCTCGTTCTCGAGAACGTCCGTTTTGACAAGCGTGAGAAGAAGAACGATCCCGAGATCGCCAAGATCCTCGCTTCCTATGGCGACGTCTTCGTCCTCGATGCCTTTGGCACCGCTCACCGCGCCCAGGGTTCCGTTGTGGGCCCCGCCGCTTACCTGCCCGCAGTCGCTGGCTTCCTGCTCGAGAAGGAGGTCGACACGCTGACCGGCATCTTCGCCGAGCCCGAGCGCCCCTTCGTCGCTATCGTCGGCGGTTCCAAGGTTTCCTCCAAGATTGGCGTTCTCGATCACCTCATCGACTCCGCTGATACCCTGATCATCGGTGGCGGCATGGCCTACACCTTCTTCCTGGCTCAGGGCCTGACCGTCGGTCAGTCCCTCAAGGAAGAGGACTGGGTCGAGCGCGCTGGCGAGATGCTCAAGAAGGCCGAGGAGAAGGGCGTCAAGATCCTGCTCCCCATCGACAACCGCGTTGCCGATCACTTTGGCGAGGACGCTGTCCCCGAGGTTGTCGCTTCCGACGCTATCCCCGATGACCGCGAGGGCATGGACATCGGCCCCAAGACCGAGGAGCTCTACGCCGAGGCCGTCAAGGGCGCCAAGACTGTGTTCTGGAATGGCCCCATGGGCGTCTTCGAGTTCGACAACTTCGCTCACGGCACTCAGGCTATCGCCGAAGCTGTCGCCGAGGCCGACTGCACCTCGATCATCGGCGGCGGCGACTCTGTCGCAGCTGTCAACAAGTTCAACCTGGCCGACAAGATGAGCTGGATCTCCACCGGTGGTGGCGCTTCCATGGAGCTCGTCGAGGGTAAGGCCCTGCCCGGAGTGGAGGCGCTTCTCGATGCCTAATCGCACCCTTCTTATCGCTGGTAACTGGAAGATGAACAACGACGTCGCCGAGGCCGCCAAGCTCGCCGACGAGCTGGCTCAGGCTCTGCCCGAGGTTCCGGCTGGCGTCGAGGTGCTCGTGTGCCCTCCGACCATCGACATCACCACGGTTCATGACCGCATTCAGGCTGCCCCCATTGCCCTCGGTGCACAGAACGTGTACTGGGAGGCCAAGGGTGCCTTCACCGGTGAGTCCTCTTGCGATATGCTCAAGTCCGCTGGCTGCACCTACTGCATCATCGGTCACTCCGAGCGTCGCGACTACTTCCACGAGACCGATGAGGACCAGAACAAGAAGGCCAAGGCTCTCGTTGCCGCTGGTCTTGTTCCCGTCTTCTGCTGCGGCGAGTCCCTCGAGGTCCGCGAGGCTGGCACCTATGTCGAGCACGTCGTGAACCAGGTCAAGGCTGGCCTTGCTGGTCTTGAGATCACCTGCCCCAAGCAGGTCGTCGTCGCTTACGAGCCCATCTGGGCCATCGGCACCGGCAAGACCGCTACCGCTGAGGACGCTCAGGAGGTCTGCGGCGCTATCCGTGAGACCCTCAAGGAGATGTTCGGCGAGGAGCTCGCTAACGGCATCCGCGTTCTCTATGGTGGCTCTGCCAAGCCCGGCAACATCGCCGAGCTCGTCGCCAAGCCCGACGTTGACGGCGCCCTCGTGGGCGGCGCTTCGCTCAAGGCTGCCGACTTCGCCTCTATGGTCGTTAAGGCAGGCGAGTAGGACATATGGCACAGCGTCATCTTCCTGCACTTCTGATCATCATGGACGGCTGTGGCCTGGCTCCGGCCGATGGCGAGAACGCCGTCGCCGCTGCCAAGACGCCCTTCCTTGATAGCCTGTACGCTCAGTATCCCCACACCACGCTCGGTGCTTCGGGCGAGGACGTGGGCCTTCCCGACGGTCAGATGGGCAACTCCGAGGTAGGTCACCTCAACATCGGTGCCGGCCGCATCGTGTTCCAGGAGCTTTCGCGCATCAATAACGCTATCAAGGACGGCTCTATCGCCAAGAACGAGGTCTTCGTCAAGGCCATGGACGATGTCAAGGCCGAAGGCAAGACCCTGCACCTCATGGGCCTTATGAGCCCCGGCGGCGTTCATTCTCACATGAACCATGTCGAGGCCCTGGTCAAGATGGCTGCCCAGCATGGCGTCAAGAGCGTTCGCGTCCACGCCTTTATGGATGGTCGCGATGTCGACCCGCAGTCCGGTGCCGGCTACATGAGCGAGTTCTGCGCCTTCCTGGCTAAGATTTCCGAGGAGACCGGTTGCGACGCTCGCGTCGCCACCGTTTCGGGCCGCTATTGGGCCATGGACCGCGACAACCGTTGGGAGCGCATCCAGCGTGCCTACGACGTCATGGTCAATGCGTCCGACGCCGATACCGATCCCGTTGCCGGTATCAAGGCCTACTACGAGAAGGACCCGCGCGGCGACGAGTTCGTCGAGCCCTTCGCTGCCCACAACGAGGGCATCCACGAGGGTGACGCGGCCATCTTCTTCAACTTCCGTCCCGACCGCGCCCGTCAGATGACCCGCGTGTTCACGGACAAGGAGTTCGACGGCTTTGAGCGCGAGCAGATCAAGCTCTCGCACTTTGTGACGATGACCGAGTACGATCCGACGTTTGACGTCGAGGTCGCCTTCCCCAAGACGTTCCCCGAGAACGTTCTGGCCGACGTCATCGCAGCCAATGGCCTGAAGCAGCTGCACACCGCCGAGACCGAGAAGTACGCTCACGTGACGTTCTTCCTCAACGGTGGCATCGAGGAGCCCAAGGAGGGCGAGGAGCGCGTGCTCGTCGCTTCCCCCAAGGTCGCTACCTACGATCTGCAGCCCGAGATGAGCGCTCCCGAGGTTACTGAGAAGCTCGTCGCCGCCATCAACGAGGATCGCGCTGATTTCTACATCGTGAACTTCGCGAACTGCGACATGGTTGGTCACACCGGTGTCTTCGACGCCGCCGTTAAGGCCGTCGAGGCTGTTGACGATGCTCTGTCCAAGGTTGTCCCGGCGATTCTCGCCAAGGGCGGCTTTGCGCTGATTACCGCCGACCATGGCAACGCCGATCACATGTTTGACGTTGCTTCCGACGGTTCCAAGCATCCGTTTACGGCTCACACCACCAACCGCGTGCCGTTCATCATCGTTGATGATAAGGCCAAGCTCACCGGTATCGAGGATGGCCGTCTTTCCGATATCGCCCCGACCATGCTCACGATGGCTGGTATTGAGCCTTCCGCCGAGATGACGGGCCGCGTGCTCGCCACCGAGGCCTAAAGAAAACAACTAACGTTTTCTTGTAAGGGGGTTGTCCACGTCCGGGCAACCCCCTTTTGCGCTATTTCTACCCCGTCCCCAAATGGCAGATGGGGGAGTGCTCGAGGTTGTGGTACAGTACTGGAGTTTGAATTGTTCTATTAAGGAGCTTATCTATGGGTCCGTTCCAGATTCTTCTGTTTGTCGTTTGGGCTGTGTCTGCCGTGGCGCTGACGATTCTCGTTCTGATGCACTCCGGTAAGGGCACTGGTGTTTCGGATATGATCGCCAGCTCTCTGTATAATTCCACCTCTGCCACGGGCGTTATGGAGCAGAACCTGGACCGCCTGACCGTTATCATGGCTGTCGTGTTTGCCGTGTGCGTCGTGCTGTGCATGTTCTTCTTCCCGCAGGGCATCGTCGGCTACTAAGCGCGAGCCTCATAAATACTTGAAAAGGGTTCCGCTAGTGCGGGACCCTTTTTGTTTACACATTTGTAACAGAGTCAAAATATCCTCACATACTTCGCCCAACTAAAGAAATTCTCGACCGTTAATCGGAATTAGCCCCAAATCGTGTATAAAATGCGCTACTGTATTGCAAAACGTTGATCCGTTGTGCATAACCAGCCATAGCAGCGGGCGGCGTTTTGATGGTTCGGATCGGATTGTCTCGACATGTGTCCGACTGAACATTTCTTTGTCCTATCTCATAAGGAGGATGGCATGGCTGATTCTATGTTCCACCAGCCCGTTATGGGTCGTCGCGCCTTTGTCGGCGGTACCCTTGCTGCGAGCTCCATGGCTTTTCTTGCCGCATGTGGCAAGAAGGGCGGCGACGCTTCCGGTTCTGAGTCCGGTTCGAAGCTGAACTTCTACATCAACAACCCGGTCTGCATCGACCCCTACAACGTCCAGGAGGACCAGGGCACTCAGGTCGAGTACCAGCTGTTCGACGCTCTGACGGAGTACGATAACGAGAAGGGCGAGATCGTTCCGCTGGCTTGCGAGTCCTTTGAGGCCAACGACGACGCCACTGAGTTTACCTTCAAGATCAAGAAGGCTAAGTTCCACAACGGTGACGACGTTACCTCCAAGTCCTTCAAGCTCGGCTGGGAGCGCCTGGTCAACACTAAGTCGGCCATCGCTACCGAGTATGGTCCTTCCGAGGTCTCCTACCACCTTTCCATGGTCGAGGGCTATGATGATCTGCTTGCCGGTAATGCTACCGAGCTGTCCGGCGTTACCTGCCCGGATGACGAGACCCTCGTCGTCAAGCTGACTTCCGCCTACGCCGACTTCCCGTTCGTCGCCTCTCACCCGGCTCTGTCCCCGGTTCCCGAGTGCGCCGAGTCCGATGTCAAGAGCTTCTACCTTGCCCCGGTCGGTAACGGCCCGTTCATGATGGACGGCAAGTGGGAGGATGGTCAGGAGATCAACCTCAAGAAGTTTGACGATTACTATGGCGACAAGGCCAAGATCGACGCCATCCACTTCCAGGTCATCAAGGACGTGGAGACTGCTTACAAGGAGTTCCAGGCCGGCAACCTCGATGTCTGCGACGTTCCCGTTGCTCAGATCGACGCCGCCAAGAAGGACCGCGGCGAGTCCAAGGATGGCTACACCATGGGTGATGGCGAGCGCATGCTGCTCGGCTCCGAGCCTTCCACGTACTATCTGACGTGCAACACCACGGCCGAGCCGTTCAACAACGCTGACCTGCGCAGGGGCATCTCCCTGGCTATCAACCGTGAGGCCATCTGCAAGACCATCTTCAAGGGCACCCGTACCCCCGCTGACGGCATCGTTCCTCCGGGAATCGCCGGCTACAAGGAGGGCGCATGGGAGTTCTGCGCCTATGACGTCGACAAGGCTAACGAGTACCTCGACAAGGTCGCTCCCGCTGGCGCTAACGGCGATCGTGGCATTAATGTGACCCTGTCCTACAACCAGGACGGTGGCCACAAGGAGATCATGGAGTCCATCATCGGCGACCTCGCCAAGGTGGGCGTCACCGCCGTCTCCGATACTCCCGAGTGGTCTGCCCTGCTCGAGCAGTATCAGAACTTCAACTATCAGTTCGGTCGTCTGGGTTGGATTGCCGACTACCCGATTATGGACAACTTCCTGTATCCGCTGTTCCACTCCGACTCCCTCGGCGGCGACAACCGCTCTGGTTACAACAACCCCGAGTTCGATGCCAAGGTCGATGAGGCCCGTGCCACGGTTGACGACGACGAGCGCATCGCCAAGATGCAGGAGGCTGACGCTATGGTCGCCGCTGACTGCCCGGTTATCCCGGTGATGTTCTACACGCACACCATCGCCGGCTCCGATCGCGTCAAGTACCTCTATGTTGATCCGCAGAAGCACGCCGATCTGGGTACCGCTGAGCTCGCCTAAGAGTTTGCAGCTTCCGTGAGGGTCAAGTATTTACGTAGACCTCATGGGAAACATACAGTTCTCCCTAACCTGGGGTAAACTGGCTGGTGGTAATTTTGGGATGCCGGTCTGGCGATCGGCATCCCATTTAGGTTAATCCCTAGATAGGGGAGTGGTATGGGTAAGTACATCGTTAAACGTGTGCTTCAGTTCATCCCGGTGTTTTTGGGCGTTACGCTGATTCTGTTCGCCCTCCAGAATATCGTGCCGGGAGACCCGATCAAGCTGATCGGTGGAGACAAGGCTCTGTCCCCCGAGGTAGAGCTTCAGCTTCGCGTGCGCTATCACCTGGTCCAGACGGACGAGGATGGCAACGCGATCCTTGACGAGAACGGCGATCCCGTTCAGACGTCGCTTGTAGACCGTTATCTGTATTACATGAACGGTCTGCTTCATGGCGATCTGGGTAATTCGTACCAGCGCAAGCTGCCGGTTACGGAAATCTTTGCCCAGAAGTATCCGTATACGGTCAAACTTGCCGCGTGCGCCATCGTGCTCGAGGCAATCATGGGTATCGGTGCGGGTATCATTTCGGCGGTAAAGCGTTATTCCTTCTGGGATATTTTGGTAACGCTGACCACGTCGATCCTCGTTGCCGTTCCCGCCTTCTGGCTCGGCATGCTGCTGCAGCTGTTCTTCGGCGTCATCCTTAAGGACCTCACCGGCGGCGCATTCTCCATGCCGATTTCGGGTGCCGGCGGTTCCAGCTCTCAGTATCAGGATTGGATGCACTATGTGCTTCCGACCATTACGCTGGCTTCGGTTTCGACCGCTTATGCTGCCCGCATTATGCGTTCGCAGCTGCTTGACGTCATGAACCAAGATTACATCCGTACGGCAAAGGCCAAGGGTCTCTCCAATCGCGCGATCATCGTCAAGCATGCGCTTAAGAATGCACTCATCCCCGTCGTTACCTATATTGGTGTCGACTTTGGCGGCATGCTTTCGGGTGCCATCCTGACCGAAACGGTCTTTAACTGGCCCGGTATCGGCTATGAGGTCTATCGCGCCATCAGCATGCGTGACTGGCCCATCGTTATGGGCGGCGTTACGCTCATCGTCGTCGTCGTCATGGTGATCAACCTGCTCGTCGACATTAGCTATGCATTCCTCGACCCGCGCATCCGCCTTGGCGGTCCGTCGGATAAGGCCTAAGGGAGGTACGTCTCATGCAGGAAACTGATTCTCAGTCTCAGGAGCAGGCTACCGCCACCAAGGCCGCATCTGCTCCCGCCAAGTCCCGCACGCTGTGGGGCGACGCTTTTAAGCGTCTTCGCAAGAACAAGCTCGCCGTTATCGGTGTCTGCTGGATCATCGTCGTCGTTTTGGTTGCCCTGACCGCAGATCTGTGGGCTAAGCCCTGGCTCGGTTCGCCGACGGCTTCCGACTCGACCACCATGGCCGAGACGTCGCTGCTGGCTCCGTGTGCCGAGCACCCGTTTGGCACCGACGCCCTTGGCCGCGACATTCTCGTTCGTGTTATCTACGGTGCACGTGTTTCGCTTTCCGTCGGTATTATGGCCACCGCCATCTCCACGGTGATCGGTCTGGTCATGGGCGCCCTTGCCGGTTTCTATGGCGGCATCTGGGATACGATTATCATGCGCTGCGCGGACATCTTCCTGGCGTTCCCGTACGTGCTGTTCGTCGTCGCCATGATCGCCGTTATCGGCCGTGGCCTTCAGAACGTCTTTATCGCCATCGGTATTCTCGGCTGGCCTTCGATTGCGCGCGTCTTTAGATCCGCGATCCTCACGGTCAAAGAGAACGACTATGTTGACGCCGCCCGTGCCATGGGTGCATCCGATGCCCGTATCGTTATGCGCCATATCTTCCCGAACTCCGTTGCTTCCATCGTGGTCTACGCGACCATGAACATCGGCGGCGCTATTCTGACCGAGTCCGCTCTGTCCTTCCTCGGCATGGGCGTTATTCCGCCTACGCCTTCGTGGGGCTCCATGATTCAGGACGGTCAGCAGTATCTTCTGACTGCTCCCTGGATGATGATCATGCCCGGTCTGGCAATTCTCTCGACGGTGCTCGCCTTCACCCTGCTGGGTGACGGTTTGCGCGACGCCCTCGACGTCAAGATGAAGGACGCATAAGGATGAAGAAGAACAAGAACTATGTGGACCTGAAGGACCAGCCGGTTCCCGAGGGCCAGCATCTGCTCGAGGTCGATGACCTTAAGATGTATTTCCACACCGAAGATGGCGTCGTTCGCGCTGTCGACGGTGTCTCCTACACGCTCGATCGTGGCGAGACCCTCGGTGTCGTCGGTGAGTCCGGCTCCGGTAAGTCCGTGACCGCCATGACCATCATGGGTCTTATCTCGATGCCTCCGGGAAAGATTGAGGGCGGCGACGTTCGCTATCGCGGTCGTTCTATCCTCGAGATGACCGAGGAAGAGATGCAGCACATTCGCGGTAACGATATCGCGATGATCTTCCAGGATCCTATGACCTCCTTGAACCCGGTCTATAAGATCGGCAAGCAGGTGGGCGAGGGCCTTCGTCTGCACCGTGGCTACTCCAAGCAGGAGGCGCTCAAGCGCGCCACCGAGCTTTTGGACCTCGTGGGTATCCCCGAGCCCGAGAAGCGCGTCAATGAGTATCCGCACCAGTTCTCCGGCGGTATGCGTCAGCGCGTCATGATCGCCATGGCTCTTGCCTGCGATCCCGATATCCTGATTGCCGACGAGCCCACGACGGCTCTGGATGTTACCATTCAGGCTCAGATTATCGAGCTCATGCAGGAGATGCAGGAGAAGAACGGCAACGCCATTATTATGATTACCCATGACCTGGGCGTCGTCGCCGATATGGCCGATAAGATTATGGTTATGTACGCCGGCCGTCCCGTCGAGTTCGGTACTGCTGAGGAAATCTTCTACGAGAGCCGCCATCCCTACACCTGGGGTCTTATTCGCTCCATCCCGGAGCAGGCCATCGATGAGAAGAAGCCGCTGACGCCGATTCACGGCAACCCGCCTTCGCTCATGAATCTGCCCGAGGGCTGCGTCTTCTCTCCTCGCTGCCCCTATGCGACGGACAAGTGCCGCAAGCAGCGCCCCGAGCGCGTTGTCACCGAGTCCGGCCACTATTCTGCGTGCCATTATTCCGGTGACCCCGAGTTCCTCAAGAACGCCCCTGAGACGTCCCGCACGCGCAAGGATTCCAAGAAGGGAGGCGAGGCGTAAATGACAGACAATAACGAGCGCACTCCGCTGCTGAAGGTCGAGCATCTTTCTAAGGAGTTCCCCGCAGAGTCCGGCATGTTCGCCAAGCGTTTTTCCAAGCGCGTCGTCTCTGCTGTGAATGACATTTCGTTCGAGATTTATCCGGGCGAGACCTTTGGCCTGGTCGGCGAGTCTGGTTGCGGTAAGTCCACCACGGGCCGCACCATCATGCGCCTGACCAAGCCGACGGCAGGTAAGGTGTTCTTCCAGGGCAAAGACGTTGCCGAGATGAGCAAGCATGAGATCAAGGACATGCGTCGTGAGATGCAGTTCATCTTCCAGGACCCCTATGCTTCGCTCAATCCTCGTATGACCATCGGCGAGATCGTCTCCGAGCCCATGACTATTCATGGCGTGGGCACCAAGGAGGAGCGCATTGAGCGTGTCCGTGAGCTGCTGGACGTCGTCGGCCTCAACCCCGAGCACATCAACCGCTATCCGCACGAGTTCTCGGGCGGTCAGCGTCAGCGTGTCGGCATCGCCCGTGCGTTCGCTCTGAAGCCCAAGCTGATCATCTGCGACGAGCCCGTTTCCGCTCTGGATGTTTCCATTCAGGCCCAGGTTCTGAACCTGCTCAAGGAACTTCAGGACAAGTTCGGTACGGCCTATCTCTTCATTGCCCACGACCTGTCCGTCGTGCAGCACATCTCCGATCGCGTTGCCGTTATGTATCTGGGTAAGATGGTCGAGGTTTCGGACTGGAAGACGCTCTATAGCGAGCCTCACCATCCGTACACGCAGTCGCTGCTATCTGCCGTGCCGGTTCCCGATCCGGATATTCAGAAGACCCGCAAGCGCATCATCCTCGCCGGCGATCCGCCGTCGCCGCTGGATCCGCCGACCGGCTGCCGTTTCCACACGCGCTGCCCGATCGCGCAGGGCATCTGCTCCGAGAAGCTTCCTGAGTTTAAGGAAGTTGCCCCGGGCCACTGCTGCGCCTGCCACTTCGCCGAGCCGTTCCCGATCAAGGAATCGCACATCGACCTGTAGTCGGTTGTTATTGTCCGGGCCCGCCCTGGTGTTACTTTTCAGAACGTCCTCGGACATGTCGGAAGCCCCGCTGCGCGCTACGCGCTGCGGGGCTTCCTCCGTCCTGCGGAGTGTTCTGAAAAGTAACACCAGGGCGGGCCCTACGTTAACTCGGCAGGGGGAGTGCGATTCCTCGCTCGCTCACTTAATCTAATGGGAAAGTTAGTGAGGCCGGAGCTTTAGCTCCGGCCTCCCCATATAACGGCTCGGCAAAGCCGAGCCACTAAATTTATACCAGCCCCAGAACATGTTTGAGAACTGTGCTTGAAGAACGTGGACATAGGTCCCGAATCGGTGTTGCCTCCCGGCGCATTCCGCAGGGGGAGCGATATTTTGCAGCACGAAGTGCGCAGCAAAATATCGCTCATGCCCGAGGACGCGCCGGGAGGCAGCACCGATTCGGGGCCGGACATGCGGATCTACCTGCGCAATTACAAATTCGAAAACTTTTTTGAAAAAAGTGCTTGCACAGTTCTCGAATCATAGGTTATTATCTTCCTCGTTGAACGCGCGGGTTCAACAAAACGAACCGCGAATCAACAACATAGCATGTCGGAGTGGCGGAATTGGCAGACGCGCTAGCTTGAGGTGCTAGTGACCGCTTTTTGGTCATGCGGGTTCAAGTCCCGCCTCCGACACCATCGCATTTGAGAAGCCTCTTCGGAGGCTTTTTTGTTACCGATAGACGGTGGGGTCCACGATGGAAACGCTTGAACGCAACGAGTGGGCAGACGTTGCCCAACTAGTCGAGATCACGAGCGATGCTGTCATCATCTGCGAGCTCGACGGAACCATTCTGCATGTGAATAATCGCTTACTTGGTTTGATGTGCGAGGAACGCGCCGACGTCATCGGTGGAGATGTTAAAGACGTCCTGTACTCGTCCGCTTTTGAACGTGCGACGGAACATCGTCTGCCATTTGATACTGATGGCTCCGAGAACGAACTGATGCTCAAGCTAAGTGACGGCTCTTTTATTCCCGTCTTGGTTCGTGCGGGCTCCGTAACGCCTCCACGCATCTTTGGGCGCCGCGCACCACGTGTCCTGGTGGCGCTTCACAGTATCGAGGAACAGTATTCTCACGACCGTCAGCTCAAGCGTGCGTTATCGGAGCTTAGAGTGGCGAACAAGCGTCTCTCTGGGACGCTCTCGGTCATTATGAGCACTGTGGGCTCCGATGAGTTACCCAGCCTGCTTGATACCGTTTTGAACCAGCTTGTAGGAACGCTCGATGCTTCGGGTGCCGCTATCTATTTTTCTGAGAGCGGCGGCTTTAAGCTTCGTGGTGTTTCCAAGGAGCTGTACGACAGCTACCTGCCCGAGTTTTTGCCGTATGGCGCTGGCATTCCGACGTATGTTCTTCGCGAGTCGCGCGCCTGTCGCTTGTCGATCCAACAGGACCTTGAGGGCGACCGGGTTGCTTCGGGTATGTTCATTGATTTGGACAATCGTTCCAAACACTTGCTGCGCGTGCAGGATATGCCTCCGTATCGCAGTGAGATCTGTCTTCCCGTGTTTTACGGCACGCAGGTGCTCGGTGTGTTGGAGGTCGGTTGGAAACGTCCACAGGCGCCACTTGCCTATGACCTTAACGTGCTCGAGGTCATCTGCGATTACCTGTCTATTCAGATGGTCGGCATGGCATCGAGCCTTCGCTCCCGTCGCACGGCCGAGCTTGGCCGCTCGCTCAATGTCTTGCGGGATGAGTTGTTTACCTTTCTAGACGATTCCGCCGCGGCTACCCAGGCGGTATCGTCCGAGATCTGCAATATGCTCAACTGCCATTTTTGCCCTATTGAGTATGACGCCAGGCTGGATTCCTACGTCATAGATTTTGAAGGCGGCAGTCGCGTTAATTTGCCGGGCGATCCGGAGTCGCTCTTCTTTTCTGTCACGACGCCGGCAGCGCGCCTGGGATCAGCTTCCGATGGGTTCGAGACGTCGGTGCTGGGCGGGACGAGCGCTGACGATCTCAAGCACGTGCGCCTAACGCGCGTGGATGAATCCACGCCTATGGGTGCATGGCTGAGAGCCCACGGCCTGCCGTGTCAGGGACTGTATGTCGACTCCGGTATCGAGGCGGGGCGCTATCGCTCGGAGGCGGATGACAAGCGAAACAACGATGCGATCGTTCACGCTGATGTCGCAAAGGGGCCGACAACGCGCGCCTTGCTGCTCCGTGATGGCAGCCAGGAACCAATCGACGACCTTGAATACGACTACATGGTGCATTTGGCTCACGATTTTGAGCTGATCTATGAGGGTGAGTCTCAAAAGCGCGAGGAGCGTCATATCGCTCAGACGCTTCAGATCGGCATGAGAAATTCGCTTGGTGACGTTCCGGGAATCGCCGCCGATTCGGTGTACCTGTCGGCCACGAACTCGGCGTTGGTCGGCGGCGATTTCTATACGCTCATCCGTCTTCCCGACGATTGCGCCGTCATGATTCTGGGCGATGTGTCTGGCAAAGGCATTGAGGCTGCATCGATGTCCGCACTCGTCAAGACGGCCCTGACGGCATATGCCTGGGAGGGCGCTGGACCGGCCCGCATGGCACGCTCTCTTAACAGCATGCTCATGGGCTTTTCGAGGGTCGAGACGTTCGTGACGGCCTTTATCGCCAAGATTGACCTTAAAGCCGGACGCGCAACGTATTGTTCGGCGGGCCATCCTCCGACCATGGTCATCAGGCCAGAGTCGATGCCGCTGGGTGGCGGCGAGGCTCGTGGGGGAGAGGTCGAGCTGCTTGGATGCCAATCGGGGGTAATCGGTGCCTTTGAGAGCATGGTGTACGAGACAGGCGTGTTTACGTTCGCTCCTGGTGACATGCTATTTATGTACACCGACGGAACAATCGAAGCGCGTGACCGCTCGGGTGCTTTCTTTGGCGAGCAGCGCCTTCGCGACCTTCTGCTCTCTGTCTCGGGTGAGGGCGTGTCGGGCATTTGCGGCAAGGTCTTGGGCGAGCTTGACCGATTTACCGAATCGGCGCTGGACGATGACATTGCATTGGTGTCCCTTGAGTTTTTACGGGGTCGTTCATAGACGACGCTGGGCGGGCTGAATCCGTACGGTTGGGGAAACGAATGCATCGAGTGGGCTTTTTTGGGGAATCATGGTCGTATGAATGAGTGGAATGACATAGCGGTTTTGACGCCACCAGGCGATATCGACATCGCCACGGTGCCTGCGCTGCGTCGGCGGTTGGATGCTTTGATTGGCCGCGGCGTGCGTCGTGTCGTCATCAACTGTCAGGCTGTTAGCTTTATCGATTCGACGGGCTTGGCATTCCTGCTTACGCGCGCTCGTGAGCTCATGAGGCGAGAAGGCCTGCTTTCGCTCGTCAATGCATCGGGTGAAGTTGTTCGCTTTTTGGAGATTGCTCGGCTTGTCGATATCCTTCATGTCGCGGGGCCGGCACGGGAGTCTGTTCCCGCCATTCCGGTGGGGGAGCTGCCTCGCTGGAGTAAGAGCGTCGAGGTCCGTCAGGGTATCGAGAATCTTCCATACTACCGACATCGCATCGCCGAACTCCTTGAATCGCTTCCGTTGCGCCGTGACGAGCGCTACGATGTCGCATTGGCGTCGGGGGAGGCGCTGGGTAATGCCTATGACCATGCGGGCGGTATCGGGTGCGTCCTGACGGTTCAGGCCTATGGCGATCGCGTTGTGGTTGAGGTGCTTGATCGAGGTGCCGGCTATTCTATCGATGAAACGAGCGAACCGGTCGCATCAGAGGAGCGCGGCCGTGGTATCAAGCTTATGCGTATGCTCGTCGATAACGTGGAGGTTGCTCGTCGTACGGACGGCGCCGGCACGCGCGTGCAGATGGTGAAGCTGTTTAGCGGAGCGCTGGAATCGTGTGCCTAGCCAATCGCTTTAGCGCGTTTAGCTACTAAGAACATGCGGCAGACAAGTTTTTTGAAAAAAGTACTTGCGTCTTTTGGACAACTCGCGTAAATTAATAACCCGCAAGCGGACATGGCTCAGTTGGTAGAGCACAACCTTGCCAAGGTTGGGGTCGCGGGTTCGAGCCCCGTTGTCCGCTCCATTGCATTTCCGGACCGTTTAGGCGGTCCTTTTTCGGCGAAGTGGCCAAGTGGTAAGGCAGAGGCCTGCAAAGCCTTTACCCCCGGTTCGAATCCGGGCTTCGCCTCCAGGCAACATCCGGGCGCTCCGGCGCCCGTTTTGTTTTAAATATGCGGACATGGCTCAGTTGGTAGAGCACAACCTTGCCAAGGTTGGGGTCGCGGGTTCGAGCCCCGTTGTCCGCTCCAAACGTAACAGCCCGACTACTACGGTAGCCGGGCTTTTTCGTACCCGGCGCATGGGCTCGAACCCGAGAGGGAGCGAGCGTTAAGCAAACGCGGAGCGTTTGTAGCGAGCTGGCGAGGACGCCGGCAGGCGGCCGAAGCCGGTGCGGATCCGCGAAGCGGATACGCGGACGCCCCGTTGTCCGCTCCAACTATCTTACGCGGTTCTAACGAACCGCGTTTTTTGTTGACGCTGCGCGAGCCCCGGGCACCCCATCTTGCCCCTCAATCGTCGGTCGCGTACATAGAGTACGCTTCCCTCCTCTTTCGCGGCAACCTGGGGCACCCGGAGCCCGCTCGCTCATATGACCCAATCCACTGTCAAGGGCCACAATGGCCCCGCCGACCGCTTGCGATCGGTCGGCGGGGCCTGCCGTTAAACCCGTCCCGGTCCGCCCCCGGCATGTCATCGACGCCTTCGGCTCAGTCTCATATCCGCGGATACCGCTCCGGCGGCCCGCAATCCTCTCCTTCGGCGGGGTTCCCCTAGTCTGTCTTCGCGCATGCGGCGGCCGCCGCGCGCACAGCGAGAACGGGGGTGTCCCCGAAGGCTGCCCGGCTCGCCGGGACGGGGGCTTATGTCTATTCCGCGCCCTCCCGGCACATCGTGCCGAGGGCCCACAGCCACCTCACGAGCTCGGCCGCGGTGGCCGCGTTCGCCTTCGCCTGCGGCATCCCGCGGGCGATCATCTCCTCGCGGCGGCGCAGGAGCCTCTCGGACCCCTTCCTCCCGTGCATCCTTATCTCGAGGGGCACGCCGGAGCCCTTGGGCATCAGCTTCGGCTGGTGGCAGGCCTGGGCATAGCACCAGGACCCCTCGACAGCCAGCTTCCTGACGAGCGCGTTGCCGGCCCCGCTGATTCCGCCGAGGCGCACGGAGTCCGCGCTCGACCTCTGCTTCGGGGCGAGGCCGAAGTAGGCCGTCACCTGCCTGCCGGAGCGGAACCTCGAGAAGTCGCCGACCTCGGACGCGAAGGCGGCGGCGAGCGCGAACCCGCACCCCTTGATCGACTGGAGCGCCTCGACCTCGGCCGAGAGGGGGCCCGCCGCGACGGCGGCCCTGTATTCGGCGAGGAGGGCCTCCCTCGTCTCGTCGGCCGCCTCGACCTCGTTCCTCAGCGCCGCAAGCGCCCGGATGCCTCCGTCGTCGGCGGGGTGTATGCCGTCGAGCCACCTGAGGAAGCCGTACGTCCAGTACTTCCGGGGGTTGCCGGCCGGCGTCGTGCCGCCGTAGACATAGCCGCGGCGGGCTAGGAACGCCAGGAGCCGCTGCTTCGCCGCCGCGAGCCTCGCGGTCGCCGCGTCGTGGGCGGCGGCGAGGTCCCTGAGCCCCTCGATCTCGGGGGACGGCACCCATACCGGGGTGACGTCGTGCGACAGTATCGCCTTGGCCATCCTGGCCGCGTCGTTGCGGTCGTTCTTGGACGAGAGGTCGGCAGCCGACCTCGGGACCTTGGAGACGGCCGCGACGACGCAGTCGACGCCGAGCCCGGAGAGCTCCCTTTGCGGGGCGAAGCCGAGGTAGCCGCTCTCGTAGGCGGCGAGCGACGGGCCGGGGAAGCCCGACATCCACTCCGCGACCTCGCCCCAGGGGTTGCCGCGGAACCTCCTCGTCACGGCCTCGCCCGTCTCCGCGTCGAGCGCGCAGACGGTGGTGGACCTGAGGTGTACGTCCATTCCGAAGGCGGTAGAATATCTAGGCACGGGAGCCTCCCAACCTCGTTGCGGCGCGGCTGCGCCTCTGGCACTTCAACAACATTGTCGCAGCCCCGACCCGCGGTCACGAGCGGGGGCTCCTGTCGTTTCCGTGCCCCTGGATTGGGTCATAGTGTCTGTCGTGGCCGGGGAAGTGGGTTTTCCGTTCTTTTCACTAATCGATTGATTCGCCCCAGGAGGCTCGAGCCCGTGAGGGAGCGAGCGTTTTGGGGCGTGGCTGTGGCGTTGTTTGCCGCGAATGTCCGCTTTGGGCGTATCATCGTGGGCATCTCGCAAAACCTCGTTGCAAGGGAGTCGCACCCCATGGCTACAGAAAAGTCCTCTTCGCGCCCATGGATGTCCGATGCCGCGATTTATCAAATCTACCCGCGCTCGTTTAAGGATTCGACTGGTTCGGGTCTGGGCGATATCGCGGGCATTACCCAGCAGATGGACTATCTTGAGCGGCTGGGTATCGAGGCCATCTGGCTGAGCTCGTTTTACCCATCGCCTCTCGTCGATGGCGGCTATGATGTGGCGGACTACTGCGATGTCGACCCACGTCTCGGGTCGCTTGACGACTTCGATGACATGATCACTGCGGCTCACGCGCACGGCATCAAGGTCATCGTCGACATCGTGCCCAATCATTCGTCCAACCAGCACCCCTGGTTCAAAGCCGCTCTTGCCGCCGGCCCCGGATCGCCCGAGCGCGCCCGTTATATCTTCCGCGATGGTCGCGGCGAGCATGGCGAGCTGCCTCCCATCAATTGGAATGCCAACTTTGGCGGCCCCGCCTGGACGCGCGTCGCGGACGGTCAGTGGTATCTGCACATGTTTACGCCCGAGCAGCCGGACTTTGACTGGTCGTGCCCCGAGGTTCATGCGTTCTTTTGCGACGTCCTGGCGTTTTGGAGCGATCGAGGCGTCGATGGCTTTCGCATTGATGTGGCGCACGGTCTCGCCAAGGATCTCGACCGCGATGACCTCGACCGGTGGCATCTCGCCGAGGGCGATGACATGGTTGACGACGGCACCCATCCGCTGTGGGACCGCAACGAGGTCCACGAGATCTATCGCGAGTGGCGCCGCGTGTTCGACCGCTATGATCCGCCACGCAGCGCCGTTGCCGAGGCGTGGGTGCTGCCCGAGCGCCAGTATCTCTACGCGCGTCCCAGCGAGCTTGGCCAGACATTCAACTTTGAGTTTGCCAAGGCCACTTGGACCTATGATGACATGCACGCTGCAATCGAGGAGGGCTTGAAGGCAGCTATAGAATCCGATTCCGCCTCGACCTGGGTGCTCTCCAACCACGACGTGCCGCGCGTGGCGACGCGCTATGCCCTGCCGCAGATCAAGGCGACGCGCTACCACCAGATTGCGCTCGACTGGCTCTTACGCGACGGGTCGTCTTATGACGAGGACCGTGAACTCGGCGAGCGCCGCGCGCGGGCGGCCCTTTTGCTCGAGCTGGCGCTTCCGGGCTCGGCATACGTGTATCAGGGTGAGGAGCTCGGCCTTTTTGAGGTGGCCGATATCCCGTGGGCCGCACTCGAAGATCCTACTGCGACCAATACGCACGGACCGAAGCGCGAGAAGGGGCGAGACGGCTGCCGTGTGCCCCTGCCGTGGGTGGCGGCGGACGATCCCGCGCAGGGCGGATCGTTTGGGTTTTCACCGGCGGACGCCGATGCGGCGCCCCATCTGCTGCAGCCTGCATGGTTTTCCGATTACGCTGCCGATAGGGAAGAAGCGGACCCGACATCGATGCTTGCGCTCTATCGTGACGCCCTCTGGCTGCGGCGCAAGCTGCGCGGGCGCGCCAACGATCTTAAGTGGCTTGATCTTGACGGACGCACCGGCCTTGCGGATGGTGCCGAGGGCGCTGAGGGTGGCGTCATCGCCTATCGCCGCGACAACGGCTGGGCGTGTGTGACGAACTTCGGTGCAGCACCCGTGGAGCTGCCGGCGGGCAGGGTCCTGCTCACCTCATCACCGCTTGTAGACGGCAGGCTCGCGCAGGACAGTTCTGCCTGGATCATGCTCGCTGAGTTGTAGGGGCCTCTTGCGGCGAGTTTGCGTTTGCCTGTGCTTTCCGTGGTGGCTGATGTCTTTGCGAGGTTCGCGAGGGCGTCGCAAAACTTTTCAAAAAAAGTTCTTGCATAGGATGCGGGTATCACGTAAGATTAATCCTCGTAAGCGGACATGGCTCAGTTGGTAGAGCACAACCTTGCCAAGGTTGGGGTCGCGGGTTCGAGCCCCGTTGTCCGCTCCATTTGGGCGTTTAGCTCAGGGGGAGAGCGCTTCCCTGACACGGAAGAGGTCAGAAGTTCAAATCTTCTAACGCCCACCAAATGTTCGCAGCCCAGAGGCTATGTCCTCTGGGCTGTTTTGTTTTGGTCGCCAAATGGGTCGCCAAATCGTCGGCAAAAGGTACCTCGATTCATGAAAGAGCGGTTCTGAGCGTCAGTTTAGCCTTGTCATCTCAATCGAGTGGGGTTGACCATTTTGAACATAACCGTGCACCTCGTTGACGTTTCTGCGATCGATCCCGGCGAGACCGTTGATATGGCATCAATCGCGGGACGTTATGCCTCGCGTGCCTCCAATGGAGATCTCCCCATTGCGTCTCGGAGGGAAGCTGCGGGCGTGGGTCTGCTGCTTCGCGACGCCCTGGGTGTCTTCGACGACACCCAGCTTGCGCGTTCTGCTTTCGGCAAGATCGAGCTTGCGGATGGGGAGGCCCCCTCTATTTCCATTTCACATGGCGGAAGCGTGGCCGTCCTCGCTGTTTCCGATGTTGCTCGGTCGGTCGGAGGACCTATTGGCGTGGATATCGAGGCGGTCGATGAGATTGTACCTATTGCGGTTGAGCGTATGGCGAGCTCAAGGGAACGGGCGTGGATTGACGCTGCGGCAGATTCGCAGGAACGCGCCTTTCGGCTGTGTCGGGTTTGGACGCGTATCGAAGCCGTCCTGAAGGCGGAGGGGTCCGGCTTTTCAATCGATCCCCGCAAAGACGGGTTGCCGAGCGGATGGTTTACTTCCTCGGTGGTGTTTGGCCAGTGTGTCATCTCTTGTGCAGCGCGTTCTATGCCCCATATCGCCATTGAGGAGCATGCCTTTCGGGTAGCATAGTAGCCAATCGCCAACAGGGGAGGCCTTCTATGTCACTGAACGCTAAAAACGATATTGCTTCGCGGATCGAAGGCGCCGTCTTTGAACTTATGGCGACAACGCCTGTGCAATCGATTAAGGTCACCGACGTACTCCGTCTTGCCCATACATCAAAATCAACCTTCTATCGTTGTTACCGCTCTGTCGATGATGTGGTCAAGCGCTTTGAAGATGAGCTGCTCCAGAACATGCAAGACATTAACGACGTTGCCCTTGAGGCTCGTTTTGGTGATGCGCAGCTTGATCCCACGCCCACGATGATCAAGCGCATGGAAATCCTCAAGGCCAATCGCTCGAAAGTCCTGGCGCTTAACAGCGATAACGGTGATCCCGTGTTTGCACACAAGGCAACGATCTTCATGCATGACTATTTTCGCGATCGTTTGCGGTCGACGTTTTCAGATGAGACGGACCTCGATCTGTATCTTGCTTTTGCGCTTGCGGGCCACCATAACCTCATCCAGTATTGGCTCGAAGTCCGGCCTGACCTTGAGGCACGAACCGTTGCCGCCGCGCTCAATCGCATGTTCTACGCACCGCTCTTTGTCGACGATGCATCGCGCCATTGGCATCCGCGGATCCCTGATTTTGAAAAGCCGCTCGGGTGAGCGGCTGTTTTTTAGGGATGAACGGTTGCGCATGCAGTGAACTCAAAGCGTTCCAGCCCTATGAATCGGCTTTAAGCATAGTCATTTATCTGCTATTTGGAACGAAATTTAGCTATGCGTACCAAATGATGGGACACATAGCGGCATTTTGTCCCACGGCACCAAATAAACCACTCTTACACTAAAGCTACGTTCAAAAGAACCACTGCAGTAGTTCAACGTGTGACGGCACAGAAAAGCCGCGAGCGCTCTCTCACCTTCGCTCGCGGCCGGACTGCGCCATCATTTCGTACACCTTCACATGATTAGGATGTGATATTCAGTGGTTACGCTCGGAAAGAACATGCGCAGCGTCTCGATTGTAGGCGTAGGCTGCACCCCGTTCAAGGATTTTGAGGAGCATCCCGAGACCCAGGGTATTGGCGAGGGCGAGGCGTTTGGCTATGCGGCCCTCGAGGCAATTGCCGATGCCGGTCTTGAGCCCCGCGATATCGACTTTTTCTATCACGGCAGCGCCAATCCCTATCTCGTTGGTGATTGCATTACCCCCAACATGCAGGTTGCCGATTGGTTTGGCGTTCGTGCCAAGGGTTCCGTCCATCATTCCGAGGCTTGCTGCACGGGCTACGTCGCCCTTGAGCAGGCCGTGATGGCAGTCGCCTCCGGTGCCTACGATGTTGTCCTTACGGGTGCCTGCGATTTGGCTTCGACCCTTCCCGTTGAGCACATGCCCTCGCATATTCGCCAGGACTTTACGCTCGATGTCATGATTCCCTCGCTCGATAAGATCTATGACCGCGCGTATGGTCGCCCGCTCGATGGCGCCTTTGGCGTGTCGTTCGACAACTGGATCAACGAGTATTCGATGCAGTACGACCTTACCGCCGATCAGATCGATGACGCCCTGAACGGCCTTACCAAGAGCCTTCGCCGCGGTGCCGTCCTGAATCCCCTTGCGTGGTATGAGACCACGGTCGAGGAGGATGCGAAGGCAGCTGGGTTCGATACCGCCGACGAGTATCTCAAGAGCATGTACAACCCGCGCGTTACGCAGTACCTGCGCGTTACCGGCTTTGAGAAGAAGTGCGACGGTGCCGCCGCTGTTGTCGTGATGCCCACGGAGAAGGCCAAAGCCATGGGCATGCCGTATGCGCCTATTGAGGTGCTGGGTACGGGCGCCTCTGCCGTCGAAGCCGGCCTGCTTCACAACGAGCACTGGGCTACCGAGCTTGCTGCCAAGCAGGTCTACGACCTTACCGGCGTGAGCCCCGATGAGATCGACCTGTTTATGTGCAATGACTTCTTCCTGGCTTCCGAGATCGTCTCGGCCGAGGAGTGCGGCTATATTCCGCGCGGCGAGGCTTGGAAGTATGCGATCGATGGCCGCACCGCTTTTGACGGCGATAAGCCCATCAACCCGCACGGTGGCCGTTGCAACTTCGGCCACGCTCATGGCGCATCCGGTATCGCCGATATCGTCGAGGCCGTCAAGCAGATGCGCGGCGTCGCCGGTGCAACCCAGATGAAGAAGATTCCTGAGACGGCCTTCCTGCGCGGTTTTGGCGGTTCTCAGAATGTGCGCTGCCAGATTCTTCGTACCGTCGCCTAAGCGACCGCGGTTTTCGATTTCCCATAAGGAGTATTCTCATGCAACTCAAAGATATGGAGCCCGTGGTCAAGAAGTTCTACACGGGTCTTGAAGAGGGCATCTATTGGGCACGTCAGTGCCCCGAGTGCGGAGCCGTCGAGTTTCCGCCTCACCTTGCCTGCAATGCCTGCGGCTACCACAAGACCGATTGGGTCCAGGTTTCCGGTCACGGCCATCTGATCGATTTTACCCTGCCTGGTCCGCAGAACGACAAGCCCTACCTCAAGGAGTATGGCAAGTACGCCTACGGCGCCGTCGATATTGACGAGGGTTCTCAGTACACCTACGTCATCTACGGCATTACCAAGAAGAAGGCCCCCGAGATCCGCGCCAAGCTCATGGCGGGCGAGACCGTGGGCGTCCATGCCAAGGTCATCGACCGACCGGGCTACAAAGAGCTCACGTTCGAGCTTGACGACTAGGCTTTCACACTAGGCTTTCACCCCTATAACAATTCGCTTCCTCTCTTAGGCCACGGCGGGACCCATGTCTCCAGCCCGCCGTGGCTACCCCTCTTTTTAATTAGAAAGGCGCCATCATGAACGAAGAACTCACTCAGCAGATCTGCGATTTTGCCAAGTCCGCTTACAACTATGACGGTGATGTGACCCCCGAGACGACGTTCGAGACCCTGGGCAAGGGCTCGATGAAGATGATCGCCCTGACCTCCATGATCGAGAACGAGCTCGATGCCGAGGTCCCCGTTCGCGAGGTCATGGTCATGAAGACCGTCGGCGAGCTTATCGAGCGCACTGCCGAAGAGATGGAGTAGCTGCCATGGACCTGATGCAGACCCTGCGCGAGCGGGCTGCCGCCAAGCCTATGCGCGTTGCTTTTCCCGAGGGCGAAAACGAGACCATGATGCAGGCGGTCGCAAAGATCGCCGCCGAGCATCTTGCCGAATGCGTGCTGGTCGGCGACGGCAGTAAGCTCAAGGAGCTTGCCGACGAGCGTGGTATCTCCCTTGACGGCATCGAGATTGTCGATGTGACCGACGAGGAGGCGAACGCCGCTTGCTGCGAGCGCTATCTTTCGCATCCGGATTGCAAGTTTAAGCCCAAGGGCGCCGCGCGCCGTATGACGCGTCCGCTTGAGCGCGCCCTGATTTTGCAGGTACTCGGCGATGTCGACGTAATGTTCGCCGGCATCGATAACGCCACGGGCGATATTATCCTGGCGGGACAGACTATCGTCGGCCTTGTCGATGGCGTCGATACCGTAAGCTCTTGCGGCATTGCCGATATTCCCAACTGGACTGGCGGCGAAGGCGGCCTTTTGGCTTTTGGCGATTCTGCCGTTTGCGTTGACCCCACGAGCGAGGAGCTTGCCTCAATCGCGATTTCGTCGAGCGAAACGGTGCGCTCGCTGACCGGATGGGATATCCGTTGCGCGCTGCTTTCGCATTCGACTGACGGCTCGATGGATAACGAGCTCGTCGACAAAGTGCGCCGCGCTCGCGAGATTGCCAACGATCGCCGTCCCGACCTTGCCATCGACGGTGAGTTCCAGTTTGATTCGGCGATTAACCCCAAGGTTGCGGCCAAGAAGGTACATCGTGAGTCCGCTGTTGCGGGACAGGCCAACGTGGTCATCTGGCCTGATATCAACGTGGGCAATATCGGCGTCAAGATCATCCAGAACCTGACCGGCGCCAATGCTTACGGCCCCATGCTTCAGGGCTTCAAGAAGATCGTGTGCGATTGCTCGCGCTCTGCGCCCGTCGACGAGATCGTCGGCAACGTGGTGATGAGCTGCGTGCGCGCCCAGGCGCTTAAGGAGGCTTAGGGTATGTCCGATAAAAAGACTCCCTGGCGCGTCCTGGTAATCAACCCGGGTTCCACTTCCACAAAGGTGGGCGTTTTTGAGGGTGACGAGTGCAAGCTCAGCAAGAACGTTGCACACGACGCGAAGGACCTCGCCCAGTTCGATGGGGTTTCGGCTCAGATGCCGTATCGCTGCGATCTGATTCTTGGAGCACTGGATGAGGCGGGCCTGAAGCTCGAGGACTTTGATGCATTTGTCGGTCGCGGCGGCGGCTTGCTTTCGCTGCCCGGCGGCACGTATGCCATCAATGAGGTCATGCTCGAGCATGCCCGCGTCGGTGCGAACGGCATTCAGCACCCGGCGCAGCTGGGTCCCCAGATTGCCCATGAGTTCGCTTCAAAGACGGGCAAGCCCTCTTTTGTGGTGAATCCTCCCGATACCGATGAGCTATGCGACCTCGCACGTATGACGGGCATTAAGGGCGTGTATCGAAACGTGCACCTGCACGCCCTTAATCTTAAAGAGACCGCCATCCGCCATGCGGCAAAGCTCGGTCGCGCATATGACGAGTGTAACTTTATTGTTTGTCATATCGGCGGTGGCATTTCGATTTCCGCTCACCTTAAGGGCAAGATGGTCGACGGCAACGACATCGTCGGCGGCGAGGGCCCCATGGCGCCGACGCGCTGTGGCTCGGTCCCCGCAATCGAGGTCGCGAAGTATACGGCGGAACATGGCCTCGACGTTGCCCGCGCCCATTGCATGAAGACCGGTGGCTTCGTTGACCTTTTGGGTACGTCCGATGCCATCGAGGTGTGTGAACGTGCCGCTGCGGGCGATAAGGCTGCAGCACGCGCTTGGGATGCAATGGTTTACCAAATCTGCAAGTGGATTGGCGAGATGGCCTGCGTGC
Organism: Collinsella sp. AF18-8LB; assembly: GCF_003459795.1. Classification (NCBI taxonomy): domain Bacteria; kingdom Bacillati; phylum Actinomycetota; class Coriobacteriia; order Coriobacteriales; family Coriobacteriaceae; genus Collinsella; species Collinsella sp. AF18-8LB. The sequence goes on along the minus strand of NZ_QRWU01000004.1, from coordinate 94,073 downwards.
TGAAGGGCGACGTCGACGGCATCTTGCTCGGAGGCGGCATGGTCCACAGCAAGGAGCTCGTTGCTTCGATTGAGGAATGCTGCTCTTGGATCGCTCCCGTATCGGCTTATCCCGGCGAGTTTGAGCTCGAGGCGATGGCGTCTGGCGCCTGCCGCGTGCTCGATGGTGTCGAGGAAGCGCTCGTGTACAGCGGAGAACCCGTGTTCACCGGATTCAACGACTAATAGTGCTGTGTTTGGGGCGGCCGCTGGTGATGTCTGGCCGCTCCGACCCTTTTCTTTAAGTGTAAGGATGGATCATGGATAAAACCAAGATCAAGTACCTGGTGGGCATTTACGCAGCCGCCATGTGCATCATGGGCATGCTCGTGCCCGTCCCTATCGTGGCCTCTGTTGCGGCGGCATTTCCCAACGAAAACATCGCTGCCGTCCAGATGATCATCGGCATCATCCCGTTGATGATGGCGTTGTCCGCCATGCTCGTCTCTTCACAGCTTGCCTCTCGCGTGTCCAAGAAGAAGACGACGCTCGTCGGTCACATTATCGTGATGCTGGCAGGCGCCTCGGTGCTGGTGTTCCACGACTCGCTCGGCCAAGTCTTAGCGGCTTCTGCTGTCATGGGCCTTGGTCTCGGCGCCGTGCAGAATTCAACGGACGCTCTTATCGCGGATTACTTTGGCGGAAAGCAGCGCTCGTTTGTCATGGGCATCTACTCCACTTTTGTTGCACTGGGCGGCATTATCTGGACGATGGTTTCCGGCATCTTGGGTTCTGCCGAGTGGTTCCACAGCTATGCGGCGTACTTCATCATGATCATTTTCATCGTAATCGAGGCTGTTTGCCTTCCTGAGGGTCGTCTTGAGCCCAAGCGCAAGGTCAACGTGTTTGCCAATATGCCTAAAGAGGTCGCGATTATCACGCTCATGAGCTTTGTGTTCGTACTTACGTTCCAGCTCTTCAGCTCCAACGTTTCGCTGCTTGTTGTAGGTCGCGGCTTTGGCGGTACCGTGGAGGCCGGTCTTGCCTCTACCGTTATGACCGTTGCCGGTATTGCGGCTGGTCTTTTGGTCGGTCCGCTGTTTGCCAAGTTTAAGAACCTGGCTATGCCGATCGCGTGGGGCGTGACGCTCGTCGGCCTGGGCCTGACGCTGGTTGCGCCCGCCTTTATGGTGCTGTGCGTTGCGGGTTTTGTCGTTGCGCTGGGCAAGGAGACCTACGTGCCGCTGGAGGGCAATTTTGCCGCCGGCAACTCTGCCCCCGAGGGACGTGCGTTTAACCTCGCCATTGGCATGGCAGGTATCAACTTTGGCATGGCATTGTCTCCCATTGTGTTTGAGGCCGTGACGTCGCCGTTTGGTGCAACGATTGACCAGAAGTTCATCGCCGGCATGATCGTCTGTGCGGCTTGTGTCGTCTTTGGCGCCATTAAGTATCGCAAGCTCACCCCGGCCCAGCTTGCCGAGGCCGAGAAGATGGCGGCCGGCGGCGAGGCGGAGTAGCCGCTCGAGTAGTTGCTTTGCCGTACATCATGTTTTATCGGGGCCGCCGACATATGCCGGCGGCCCTCTTTCTATCAATGACTTTGAAAGGCTTACGGCTATGAAGTTACCTGTCAGGCGCGTTATCGGTATTCTCAACGGCTTCTTTAACCCGCTATTGCTCTGCGCGTTTCTCCCCATCATTGAAGGGGCGCCTGGCTTGGATCTGACGGGCCCCACGGGCTTTTGGGGACAACTCATCGTGGCCACGGTGATCGCCGAGGTTCTGAGCGTACTCCCGCTGTTTGGCAAAACGGTTGGTATGTGCCTGGACTTTTTTGGTTTTGAGCAGGGGAGTGCATCACACAAGATCGCCGGTACGGTCATCGGTGCCACGCTCCTTTTTATGGTGATCGGTTTTGGCGAGATTGCCTTCCAGGGAGGATTCGGAACGATTGAAGGCCGTACGTTCTTCGCGCGTTGGGCCGGCCTCGTCACAAAGGGATGGGCCTTTGTGGTTATCGCCGGCGTGCTGCTCGATCCCTTTACAGCGGCTCTCGGCCGCATGATGGTTCGCGAAGAGAGGTAATAGATCCTCGCCTATCGAATGCCGGCGGACGGGGCGCCGGGGCTGTAGTCTTCCGAGCGTTTACAGTCCTGTCGCTCCGTCCGCCGGCATTCGACCGCAACATGTTGGTCAAGCATAATCTTTTGGATTCTTTTGGCGTGAGCGGCTTGGTTTTGGTAGGATTTGTCAGCGGCGCGGTTGAGGGGGTTTCAAAACTGCCGTGCAGGTAGTCGAGCTGATAACGTTTTAGCACTCTGCCAAGAGCCCTTCATTTTTAATGCGTTTGCAAAATGACTAATTGCTTTGACCTGCTGAAACACTATATGTTGTGTTTGACCTAAAAAAAGAATACAGGATATAGATGCCTCTTTGTCGTATGATAGATGGCGGACAGAGAACGAAGACCTTAACTGCCTCTTTTGAACGTGTCCTTGAGCCGCTTGATCGGCTTCTGGGAATGTCCGCATGGAGGCTTATGGTTTATCGAGAACACAGATTGCGCGACGGCGCCGCAAGACAGGGACAGGCCCTGCCGGGCATCGTTTGGCTCTGAAGCGCAATGAGGCTACGATGCGAAAGAGGCAAGAGGATGAAGATCATCAAGCGCAGCGGCACCGAGGTTGTCTTTGACATCGATAAGATCGTCAATGCCATCCGCGCCGCCAACTTGGAGGTCGAGGAGAGCTCTCGTCTAACCGACCGCCAGGTGGTTTACGCGGCACAAAACGTCGCCGAGGCATGCGAGAACGCGGGCCACACCGTTTCGGTCGAGGAGATCCAGGATTTGGTCGAGGACGAGATCATGCGTCTCGACTGCTACGAGGTTGCCCGCCACTACATCATCTATCGCTATGTTCAGAGCCTGAAGCGCCAGAAGAACACGACCGACGACAAGATTTTGTCGCTGATCGAGTGCAACAACGAAGAGGTCAAGCAGGAGAACTCTAACAAGAACCCGACCGTCAACTCCGTTCAGCGCGACTACATGGCCGGCGAGATTTCTAAGGACCTGACCCAGCGCGTGCTGCTGCCCCAGGAGATCGTGGATGCCCACAATGAGGGTCTGATCCACTTCCACGATTCCGACTACTTTGCCCAGCACATGCATAACTGCGACCTGGTGAACCTGGAGGATATGCTCCAGAACGGCACTGTTATCTCGGGTACGCTGATCGAGAAGCCGCATAGCTTCTCGACTGCCTGCAATATCGCGACGCAGATTATCGCCCAGGTTGCTTCCTCCCAGTACGGTGGCCAGTCTATTTCGCTGACCCATCTCGCCCCCTTTGTTGAGGTGAGCCGTCAAAAGATTCGCGGCGAGGTTGCCCGCGAGCTCGAGGAGCTCGGTGTTTCGGCATCTGCCGAAAAGGTCCGTGAGGTCGTTGAGGACCGTCTGCGCGATGAGATCCGTCGCGGCGTCCAGACGATTCAGTATCAGGTCGTGACCCTTATGACCACCAATGGCCAGGCGCCGTTCGTGACGGTCTTTATGTATCTCAATGAGGCCCGTACGCCCCAAGAGAAGCACGACCTTGCCATGATCGTGGAGGAGACGCTTCGTCAGCGCTATGAGGGCGTTAAGAACGAGGCCGGCGTGTGGATTACCCCGGCATTCCCCAAGCTTATCTATGTGCTCGAGGACGATAACGTTCACGAGAATTCCCCGTACTTCTACCTGACCCAGCTGGCTGCCAAGTGCACCGCCAAGCGCATGGTGCCCGACTACATCTCCGAGAAGAAGATGCGCGAGCTCAAGCTGTCGAAGGGCGAGACCGCCGGCAACGGCGATTGCTACACCTGCATGGGTTGCCGCAGCTTCTTGACGCCCGACCGCTCGGGCAACGGCTTTAACAATGTCGCCAACGCGCTGAACTATGACCCGACCAAACCTAAGTACTATGGCCGCTTTAACCAGGGTGTTGTGACCATCAACCTGCCCGATGTCGCGCTGAGCTCGCATCAGGACATGGACAAGTTCTGGAAGATCTTCGACGAGCGCCTTGAGCTGTGCCACCGCGCCCTGCTGTGCCGTCATGAGCGCCTGATGGGTACGCTTTCTGACGCTGCACCGATTTTGTGGCAGTACGGCGCCCTCGCTCGTCTGAAGAAGGGCGAGACGATCGACAAGCTGCTCGTGGGCGGATACTCCACCATCAGCCTGGGGTATGCCGGCCTGTATGAGTGCGTCAAGTACATGACGGGTCACAGCCACACCGAGAAGGAGGGCACGCCGTTTGCCATGGCCGTCATGCAGCGCATGAACGACAAGTGCGCCGAGTGGAAGGCCGAAAGCGATATCGACTTCTCGCTGTATGGCACCCCGCTTGAGTCGACGACCTACAAGTTCGCCAAGTGCCTGCAGCGTCGTTTTGGCATTATTCCGGGTGTGACGGACAAGGGCTACATTACCAACAGCTATCACGTCCACGTGTCCGAGGAGATTGATGCTTTCGACAAGCTTAAGTTTGAGGGCATGTTCCAGCAGCTTTCGCCGGGCGGTGCTATCTCCTACGTTGAGGTTCCCAACATGCAGGACAACCTCAAGGCTGTCATTCGCGTGATGCAGTACATCTACGACAACATCATGTACGCCGAGCTCAACACCAAGAGCGACTACTGCCAGGTGTGCGGCTACGATGGCGAGATCAAGATTGTTGAGGACGATGGCAAGCTGGTGTGGGAGTGCCCCAGCTGCGGCAACCGAGACCAGGAGAAGATGAACGTCGCTCGTCGTACGTGCGGCTACATCGGTACCCAATTCTGGAACCAGGGTCGAACCGAGGAGATCCGCGACCGCGTGCTGCATCTCTAATAACCATCCCAGGCTGCCCCGTAGCGAGGCCGCGGACCTTTACTCGCTATTTCGGACAGTCCTGGCTCACGACGGAGGCGCCACTGGCGCCTCCTGTTCGTGCGGAACTCATATCGAGCAAAGGTCCAGGCCCTCGCTACGGGGCAGCCGAGCTGACGTAGCTGAGATGCAGCACACAGCCTGCTCACTCCTCGAAGTTCTTAGCGGAAATGAGTTGACTTGCAACAACGCTTTGCTTGCGATGACGGTTGAGCTGCAACCCAGTTTTTATTGGACCTCGAACCCTATGCTCGATGTTCGCTTCGTTCATTGAGTTACCCTTTGCATGAGGCCGGGACATATCGTCCCGCCCGCAGTTTCGCAGGCCGCAGGCCGAGAATGTTTGAGGACGGGATGATATGTCCCGGCCTCCCGGGAGAGTTACCTATGAACTATGCGAACATTAAGTATTTCGACATTGCTGATGGGGAAGGCGTCCGCACTTCTCTGTTTGTGAGCGGGTGCCGTCGTGGGTGCAAGAATTGCTTTAACTCCGTCGCGTGGGACTTTGCCGCGGGCGAGCCGTTCGATCGTGCCGTCGAGGACAAGATTATCGAGAGCCTCGATCATCCCTTTATTGACGGCCTGACGATTCTGGGCGGCGAGCCTATGGAGCCCGAGAATCAGGCGGGGCTCGTTGAGTTTGTTGAGCGTGTTCGTGCCGCTTATCCTGCGGGGTCAGGAAAGACCATTTGGTGTTTTACCGGCGACGTGCTCGAGGAGCTTATGCCGGGCGGTCGCCACCATACCGAGGCAACGGATCGTATCCTTGCCTGCCTCGATATGTTGGTGGATGGCCCGTTTGTTCAGGATCTGTACGATATCTCATTGCGCTTTAGGGGTTCGAGCAACCAGCGCGTGATCGATATGAACGCTACGCGTGCCCGTGCTGAGCGCGAGGGCGTTGCGCTTTGTGATGCGGTTGAACTTTGGCGTGATGATCCGGTCTATTCGACCCATACTATGTAGCTTGTGGTCGATGCCGGAGGGCGTGGTACCATAGCGCGAACGTGAAATCGGAAAAGTGAGGCCCAGATGGTCGATCAGGAAAAAGTCGAGGCCGCCATTAAGCTGTTGCTTGAGGGCATAGGCGAGGACCCAACTCGTGAGGGCCTGCTGGAGACCCCGGCGCGCGTTGCCCGTATGTATGGCGAGATTGCCGGCGGTATGGACCAGAGTGCCGAGGAACATCTGTCCAAAACTTTTGCCGTCGCTTCGAACGATTTGGTTATCGAGCGCGACATCACGTTTTACTCGCTGTGCGAGCACCATCTGCTGCCGTTTTATGGCAAGGCTGCGATTGGCTATATCCCTAACGGTCGCGTGGCTGGGCTTTCTAAGCTTGCTCGCACGGTTGAGGTCTACGCCCGCCGTCTGCAGCTGCAGGAGCAGCTGTGCGCGCAGGTTGCCGATGCCCTCATGGATTATCTCGCTCCCCAGGGAGCGATTGTGCTCATGGAAGCTGAGCATATGTGCATGACCATGCGCGGCGTGCAAAAGCCTGGCACCAAGACCGTGACGCTCGCTCGCCGCGGCGTCTTTGAGACCGATCCCGCGCTCGAGGAGCGGTTCTTTAGGATGCTGGGCCGCTAGCCATGAGAGTCGTCAACGACTTTACATCGAAGACCGATGAGGGAACGTCGCGTCGCGGCTTTATGGCTTCGGGCCTGGCCCCTTTTGGATCCATGCCTCGCATCGATTACATTTGTGCCAACGGGCTGTTCCGGCGGCACCTGGGCAATATTGCACAGCTGGAATCGGGGCGCATCTTCTGCCGCCACGGTATTGACCATCTTCTCGATGTCGCTCGCATTATGTGGATCAAGAATCTCGAGGAACAGCTCGAATTTGACCGCGAGGTCATCTACGCCACGGCACTTCTTCACGATATCGGCAAAGATGAACAGTATGAATCGGGTATATCCCATGATGTTGCAAGCGAGCGCGTCGCTGATGCAATACTCGCCGGCATGCCCGGTGACGTGGCGTTTGAGCCGGCCGATACCGCAGCCATTAAGACGGCCATTTTGGGCCATCGAAAGTTGCGCGTGAACAGCCAACCGCTTGAGCGTCTGCTCTATGCAGCCGACAAAGCGTCGCGTGCCTGCTTTGCATGCCCCGCGCGCAATGCTTGCAATTGGAGCGATGATAAAAAGAACCTGTCGATTCGCGTGTAGTTAGTTTGCGCGGTCGGGGTTCTAAACGAAGGAGACGATCGCGATGAGTAACAAGAAACTGCCCGAGAATGCAACCAAGGTTGAGGGTGCCGAGCTCGCCCGCCGTGGAAGGGGCGAAATATCCACCGCAACGGCGGTGCCTCACGTGAGCTATGACGATTTGCGCCATGCCGATCGTATTGTCATTGACGGCCTTGAGGTTTTTGCCAACCATGGCGTGTATCCCGAGGAGAACGCGCTGGGTCAGAAGTTCATCGTTTCTCTGGTGCTCTATGCCGACCTGCGCGCGGCGGGGGAGCACGATAACCTGGATGCCTCGATTGACTATGGCTCGGTGTGCCACGATGTCGATGGCTATCTGCGCGAGCATACGTTTAAACTCATCGAAGCGGCAGCCGAGGGGACAGCCCAGATGCTGCTACGTCGTTACCCCCTGCTGCTTGGTGTGCGCATCAAGCTCGATAAGCCGTGGGCTCCTGTTGGCCTGCCTCTGGCAAGCTGCGGCGTCGAGATCGAGCGCGTGCGCTAACCGGTTCTAATACGTCTCTATGGGTGGCTGCTTGAGCCGCTGCGACAGGGCTCTATTGTTGGGGCAGTACGTGTCGAGCAGGGTGTGGAACCGCTGGTTGTGGCTCGGCTCGAGTAGATGGACGAGCTCGTGGGCAACAACCATGTCGAGGCATTCGACAGGGTAGGCGGCGAGCTCGCGCGCGATGCGAATGGCGCCGGATTTGGGCGTGCAGGAGCCCCAGCGCGTCTTCATACTGCGCACGGAGGCGCGGGAGACGGCGACGCCCATTGCGATTTCGTATGCGTGCACAATATCGCGCAACGCTGCGGTGACCTCGGACGTATAGAGCTGGTCGATGTGGGTTTGGAGCTCGTCGGACGTTAGGCCGTCGAGGATTGCGCACCGCTTGGCCTGTGGGCCTTCGTTCGATTCGTCGGTACCCATAAAACTTGCGAAGGTGGCCTGCTTGGGCCGCGGTGCGGGTGATGCAAAGTTATGATCGAGCGCGTCCTGTACCGTGATGGGCTTGCCCCAAAGCGCAATGATGGACGAGGGACTGCGCGGCTCTCGCGCCGTCGCCTGACGTTGCTCGCGCTGGACAAGTCGGCTGATAATCCAGGCGCTGTTGCGCTTCACAAATGCTTCGATACGCTCGCGGCTGGCGCCGATCGGTGCGCTGGCGTGGACCTCGCCGCTCGATGTGACGCGTAGGTTGAAGTTCTTGACGCGCTTTTTGGTAACGACGACGGGGATGGGCGTCCCATCCGGTCGGGATACGGAAATCGTAAACTGCTGCGTCAAAAGCGGTCCTTCAGATTGGGGACGGGCTGGCATGTCGACCGTTCGGCATGCCGGCCCGCTCAGGGGATGTGAAATTAATAACGCTCAAAGAAGGCAAGTGCGTTGTCGCTGCAGAGCTTCTGCATCACGGTCTTGCCAAAGTGCTTGGAGAGCATGTTCTGGAATTCTGGCATCTTGCTGGCATCGGAGAGGAAGGCGGGTACCTTGGCGCCGTCCCAGTCGCCGCCGAGCGCGATGACGTCCTCGCCACCCAGGTCAAGCCAGTGTTCGATATGCGCCGCCAGCTGGTCGAAGGTGACGTCCGCGGCGGTCTCGTCGGTTGCGCTGTTGGATAGGAACTCGCTGCAGTAGTTGAGGCCGACGATGCCGCCCATGTCGCGAATGGTGCGGAACTGGTCGTCGGTGAGGTTGCGCTTGACGCCGCAGACGGTGCGGGAGTTGGAGTGGCTGGCGACGAAGGGGCGCGTGGCGCGGGCGACAACCTCGTTAAAGCACTCATCGTTGAGGTGGGAGACGTCGAGCACCATGCCGGCGTGCTCCATCTGCGTAAGCGCCTCGATGCCGGCGGCGGTGAGGCCGGCGTGGGTGTCGTGGCCGCTCGCGAGCGGTCCCTGCGCGTTCCAGCTAAGCGAGGACATGAGTACGCCCAGGCTCTTGAGCACTTCGATCAGCGCGGGGTCCTCGGCAAAGAACGTGGCGTTTTCGATAGTATGGATGCAGGCGACCTTGCCGTCTTTGAGCGCGGGGCGAATGTCTGCGGCGCTGCGCACGTTGACCATGCGGTCGTGATTGAGCATGGCCTGACCGCTCATGTGCGCCATGATCTGCGCCTGGAAACGCGCTGCGTGGGCGGCGGGGATCTCGTCGGGGACAAACGTGGCGAAGCACTGTGCCCACGGTGTGTTGCCGATCTTTGCGAGCGAGATGGCGCAGGCGTTGCCCTCGATGAGGTCAAAATCTTGCGGATGGGTTTCGTCGCCGGGGAAATAACCGTCGGTGCCGGCGGTAAAGCGCAGGTCGAGATCGAGCGTGGCCCAGCCGATGCGGTCGGCGGTGTCGCAGTGTAGGTCAAATACGGGATAGGCCATGGTTCCTCCGGTTGCAGCGTTTCTTTGCAAACTGTCTTTGAATTGTATGACTAGGGTATAGTTAGCGCCATATGTTCACGGCGGCCCGCGTTGTGCGTCGCCCTTATCACGGAGGTTACCATGTCCAACCAGGGCAAGAAGGTCAAGACTCATTATCGCGGCACGCTCGACGACGGCACGCAGTTCGATAGCTCCTACGATCGCGGCGAGCCGCTGGAGTTCACCTGCGGCGCCGGTCAGATGATCAAGGGCTTCGATGCCGCTGTTGTCGACATGCAGGCGGGCGAGAAGAAGACCGTGCACATTCCTGCTGCCGATGCCTACGGCGAGCACAACCCCGAGATGGTCCTGACCTTCCCGGCCGAACAGGTTCCCGACATCGAGCAGATCGAGAAGGGCATGAAGCTCTTCCTGTCCACGCCGAGCGGTATGCCCGTCCCCGCCGTGGTCATCGACGTAACGCCCGAGGCCGTGACGCTCGACGCCAACCACGAGCTCGCCGGCAAGGACCTCAACTTTGATATCGAGCTCGTCGAGGTCGAGGACTAGTTGATGCCCGCGGACCTGGTAGCTACGGAGCGCTTGGGAAATCTCAACGACCCGTCCTATGAACTTTTGCTTCGTCGGGAGCTGGGCGGTGTCTTTGAGATTGACGAGCTGCTGCTCGATTGGGACCAGGCTGACACACGCGCGTTTGTGGGCATGACGGAGCTGGGGCGCACGGTGAATGTCCAGCTGGATGCCGCCGACGTTGAGCGCCTTGTCGACGGCGACGTGCTCGCTGTCGACCGCACGGGTGCGTTGCCCGTGGCGGTTGTCGTGCGTCTGCGTAGCGCCGAGGTCTATTTGGTCGAAGTTGACCGCATGGACCCGATTGCGCTCGCGCATGCGTGCTGGGAGATCGGCAATATGCACGCGCCGCTTTTCCGAGGCGACTCGGACGAGCATACCGTGCGCATGTATACGCCGGTGCAGCCTGTTTTGGGCCGCATGCTCCGGGGCGTCGAGGGCGTTCGGCTCTCGGTGGTTACCCGTGAACTCGATGCGGGCCGGCGCTTTGCGTCGAGTGCGGCGGATGCCGTTGTGAGTATGGCTCCAGACTTTACGATCGTAAAAAAGGCGCGCGATTAACGTGTGTATGAGTAAGACGGACTTTGAGAGGCAACTATTCAAAGTTCGTCTTTCTGTTGATGAGATGCTGTGGGGGAAAGCATATGGGTCTTGAAGGAATCAAGCTGATTGCATGCGATTTGGACGGCACGTTGCTGCATCCGGGGGAGCGCGAGCCGCGTTCCGAGGCCTTTGAGCTCATCGACGAACTGCATCGTCGCGGTATCGTGTTTATGCCGGCGAGCGGCCGTCAATATGCGAGCTTGCGCTATCTGTTTGCCCCGGTGGCCGATGAGCTCGCCTATGTATGCGAAAACGGAGCCCTGGTGATGAGCGAGGGGCGTGCCGTTGTCAAGCGTTCCGTGGAGCGTAGCCTTGCTATGGATATCGCGAATGCCGTGGTTGCGTATCCCCATGCCGACGTGACCCTTTCGTGTGAGGGACACCTCTACACCATGAGCGGCAACGATGCGTTCGTCGACCATTTGCGCTATGAGGTCCACTGCGATGTGGCGGTGGTCGACCGCCCCGAGGACATCGACGAAGACGTCATTAAGATTGCCTTCCAGACGCCCGAGGCGGAGCAGCCGGCGGCGCTGGAGTATTTCGTGCGTCGCTTTAGCGACCGGGTCGATGTGATGACGTCGGGAACCGAATGGACGGACTTTATCGGCTTTGATTCGGGCAAGGGGTCCGCGCTTGCCGATTATGGCCGTGCGCTGGGGATCTCACCCAACGAGATGATGGCATTTGGCGACAATGAAAACGACCGCGACATGCTCAACGTGGTGGGTCATCCCTGCCTGATGGAGAACTGCAACCCCACTATGCGCGGTATCAATGACCGCGTCCGCTATGTGCGTACGGTCGAAGAAGAGCTGCATCGCTTGCTTGCTGAGTAGATATTTGGGACATGCCTAGAAATCTACTTTTGCCGTAATCGGTGGAAAGGTAGATTTTAAGGCATGTCCCAAAAACTACCTACAGTTAGGGCAGAGGCCCTCGAAGATCGTGTAGTGCGAGGTGACGTTCCAACCGATTTGTTCGGATGCCTTGGTATCGAGCTGGGCATCGAAGGGGAGCGGCACATCGATGACGCGGCCGCACGAGGTGCAGATGATATGCGCATGCGGCTCGATGGTGCGATCGAAACGGCTGCCGCCCGGCGTCTTGATGGAGAGAATCTCCCCGGCATCGGCCAAGAGGTTGAGGTTGCGGTACACCGTGCCGCGGCTGATCTTGTCGTCCTGTTCGCGCACGGCGTTGTAGATCTCATCGGCGGTGGGATGGTTATAGCTTTGGCGCACGGCATCAAGAACCAGCTTCCGCTGCTTGGTGTTTCTTCTTTGTACGGCCATGCGCCTCACCTCTTCTCCGTCACGGTAGGTAAGTAAATGATACCGTATTTAGCACACAATACTAATAGTGAGGGTCGAAACCATCTTCATCGGTAAGCGTGGCGCGGGCTTGTGCGTCCTCGAGGCGAAAACGAATGCCCATTCGCTCGTAGGAGGCGTGGAGTGCTTCGAGGTGAGACAGGATATTCGCAGGCGCGCCTTGTACCTCCATTTCGACCGAACCGTCTTCCATATTGCGTACCCAGCCGGTGAGTGTGTGTGCCTGTGCGAGATTGGTGTTGGTAAAGCGAAAGCCGACGCCCTGGACTTGGCCCTCCCACCGAAGAAAATAGCGCTGAGGGGCGTTTTGAGTGGCCGTGTCGCTTACCAACACCGTAAGCCTGCGCCGCAGTTCGAGCTCAACGCCGGACGGTTTTTGAGGCTCTCGATTGACGCCGGAGAAGAACTTGTCAAGAAAGCCCATCGCTAGGCCTGCTTCTCAGAGTCTGCGGGGAAGGCGATGCCGGCCTGCTGGCGCACGGCATCCATGATACGCAGCGAGACAAGCGTGACATCGCGATAGTGGCCAAGTTCATGGCGCCCGGCCGGCGTTTCCCAAATCTCTTCGTTGACGTTGTCGATGCCGCTGATGGCGGTGATAAAGTCGGCAAGCTCGTACTCCATGGTGTTATTCGATTTGGGCAGGTCGAGCACAATGCCGCTGTCATCCTGCTCGCGTGGGGCCTCGGTCGCCGATCCGCGCACGACGTCACCGCGATAGTCGATGCGTACGTTGCGGGGCGTGGACAGATGGTCGATCTGGATGGTGCCTCGCTCGCCTTCGATTTGCGAGGGCAGCAGGTCATTCGTGATCTTGGAATGCGCGAGTTCAACCGAGATGCGACCGCCGCCGTAACTGGCAAGGATGGAGCCGCAGCCGTCAATGGGCCCGTGCGTGAGCTTTTGCGTGGCAGGGTCGAGCAGCGTGGTCATGCTGGCGATGCCGGAGGGCATGCCGAAGATCTCGACCATGGGCTCGACGGTATAGACGCCGATGTCCATAAGGGAACCCGATGCCATGTGACAGTCGAAGATATTGGTGGCGCGTCCTGCGAGAATCTCGTTGTAGCGCGAGGAGTACTTACCAAAGCGCAGCGAGGCGCGGCGAATGGGCGCGATTTCGCCCAGGGCGTCCTCGATGGCATGGAAGGCGGGGTCGTGGAGCGGGCGCATAGCCTCGAGGGCAACGACGCCGGCGGCCTCGGCGGCACGGAAGACCTCGAGCGCCTGTGCCTCGGTGGCGCAGAAGGGCTTTTCGACGATGACGTGCTTGCCACCGGCGATGCAGGCGAGCGCCTGTTTGTGGTGAAGTGCGTTGGGACTGCCAATATAGACGGCGTCGACGTCGTCGGCGGACGCAAGCTCGTCAAGTGCGGTGAAGTTACGCTCGCCGCCGTGCTTAGTGGTGAAGGCGGCGCCGCGATCTGCATCGCGCGAAAGCGTGCCCACAAACGCGGCTTGGTCGTTGGCGTTGACGACCTGGATAAAGTCGTCGGTAATCATGGATGTGCCGATGGTCGCTATACGCAGCATGTATCCCCCTCGTGCCGTTCGGTTTACAGGATGAGTGTAGCGCGAGGGGGCAGGAAATAGCGTGCGAAAACGCCGTTACAGGTCGCTCTCGATAAAGCCGGCGTCGATATCGAGGTTGCTGCCGTCGGCCGCCGTGGTGGCAAGCTCGTCGCAGCGCTCATTGAGCTCATGGCCGGCGTGGCCCTTAACCCAGATGAACTCTACTTTGTGCTTGCTCTTTGCGGTGAGCAGGCGCTCCCACAGATCGCGGTTCTTGACAGGCTGCTTGTTGGCGGTCTTCCAGCCGCGTTTTTTCCAGCCGTCGATCCAGTGCTTGTTAAAGGCGTTGACGACGTACTGCGAATCGGAATGGACTTCGACGTCGCAGGGGCGGTTGAGCGCCTCGAGTGCCACGATGACTGCCATGAGCTCCATGCGGTTGTTGGTGGTCTTGGCGTAGCCGCGTGAAAGCTCGGAGGTGAAGGTCTTGCCGGCGGGGTTGGTGTATTTGAGCACGGCGCCGTAGCCGCCGCGTCCCGGATTTGATCGGGCCGAGCCGTCGGTATGGATGATGACCTTCACATGGTTCCTTTCGTTAGGCGCTTCTCGCGTGGGTGTCCATTGTAGCGCCGCGTTCGGCGAGGGCTAGCAATCTATGATATCTATCCCGTCTCCAGATGGCTGGCTTTCGTGGATGATGCGGCCGAGCTCGTTGAGGTATTGCTGCAAGAGGGGAGAGGGCTTGCGCTCGTCGTGCATGATATAGCCCACATGCATCGTCGGGGCGTCTGCCAACGGGATCGATGCCATGCCCCATTGCATTTCATTGGAGAGGACGCCGGTCGACAAGGTGTAGCCGTTCGACGTGATGAGCAGGTTGGTGAGCGTTCCGCGGTCCGAGATGCGAATGTTTCGATCGCAGGGGATATAGCTAAACGGTTCCTCGGCGTAATAGAAGGAATTTGAGGTTCCCTGCTCAAAGCTGTAGCGCGTGTAGGGCGTGAGGTCGGCAAGCGATAGCTGGGCACGACGTGCGAGTGGGTGGCGTTCGCTCACGAAGACGTGGACTGTTGCATCGAAGAGGGGATGGAAGCTCGCGCGGGCGTCGGTAAAGGTCTTCTGCAGGACGCGGGCATTAAAGTCATCCAGATACAGAATGCCGATATCGCTGCGAAATGCGCGGACGTCGTCGATGATTTGCGACGTGGTGGTTTCGCGCATGATGAACTCGAACTTGCTGTCGCGGCAGCGCTCGACGACGTTGATAAAGGCCTCGACCGAAAAAGCGTAGTGCTGGGCCGAGATGGCAAGGCGCGCCTGGGGTGTGCCGCCGTCCTCGTAGCGGGCCTCGAGCATATCGGCCTGCTCTACGACCTGGCGCGCATAGCCCAAAAGCTCGGTGCCGTCGTTGGTGAGCGTGACGCCGCGGCTGGAGCGCGTGAAGATCTCCAGATGGAGCTCCTGCTCTAGGCTTTTGACGGCGTTGGAGATATTGGACTGCGCGGTATAGAGGCGCTGGGCTGCGGCGTTAATTGAGCCAGACTCCGCCACGGCGATAAGAAAACGAAGCTGCTGGAGGGTCATCGGCGCCCGTCCTTTCGATAGCTATCTAAAAAACCGATAACAGGTTAGCGCTTTTAAGTGATTGACCGAGCGATGCAACGCTCGTACTATTCAAAACACACAAATGCGGTAGGTAATTAAGACGACCACGGAACCGGGACGTCAAAAAGGGGGACCGCATATGCACTGCTTACCAAGACGAATGCCGGGCTCCTGTTTGCGCCCGTTGGCGTGATCAGGAGGCAGCGACTAACTTCTCTCACTCTTAGTTACTTTTTATTCGATCAAGGAGATCATCATGAGCCAGTTCATCAACAACCCCGAGCACACCTTTGGTTTCGACACCCTGCAGCTTCATGTTGGCCAGGAGAGCGCCGACCCCGCATCCGACGCCCGCGCTGTGCCTATCTACCAGACCACGAGCTATGTGTTCCGTAACTCCCAGCACGCCGCTGACCGCTTTGGTCTTGCCGACGCCGGTAACATCTACGGCCGTCTGACCAACTCCACTCAGGGCGTCTTTGAGGATCGCATCGCCGCGCTCGAGGGTGGCGTGGCTGGTCTCGCTGTCGCTTCGGGTGCTGCCGCCATCACCTATGCCCTGCAGGCCCTCGCCCAGGCCGGTGACCACGTGGTCGCCCAGAAGACCATCTACGGCGGTTCCTATAACCTGCTGGAGCACACGCTCTCCCAGTTTGGTGTCGAGACCACCTTTGTCGACGCCCACAACCTGGACGAGGTCGAGGGTGCCATTAAGGACAACACCACGGTTATCTACCTCGAGACGCTCGGCAACCCCAACTCCGATATCCCCAACATCGACGCCATCTCCGAGATCGCCAAGAAGCATGGCCTTCCGGTCGTCGTCGATAACACCTTCGGCACCCCGTATCTGTTCCGTCCGCTGGAGCACGGCGCCAACATCGTCGTTCACTCTGCGACCAAGTTTATCGGCGGCCACGGCACCTCGCTGGGCGGCGTGATCGTCGACGGTGGCAACTTTGACTGGAAGGCGAGCGGCAAGTATACACAGATTGCCGAGCCCAACCCCTCCTACCATGGCGTTTCGTTTGCCGAGGCTGCCGGCCCTGCCGCCTTCGCGACCTATGTCCGCGCCATCTTGCTGCGTGACGAGGGCGCCTGCATTAGCCCGTTTAACGCCTGGGTCCTGCTCCAGGGCACCGAGACCCTGTCGCTGCGCGTTGACCGTCATGTCGAGAACACCAAGAAGGTCGTTGAGTTCCTGGCTGGTGACAGCCACGTCGCCAAGGTAAACCACCCGAGCCTGCCTGAGCACCCCGATCACGAGCTCTATCAGAAGTACTTCCCCAACGGCGGCGCTTCGATCTTCACCTTTGAGATTAAGGGCGGCCAGGGGGCCGCCTGGAAGTTCATCGATCATCTGCAGGTGTTCTCGCTGCTCGCCAACGTGGCCGACGCTAAGTCGCTCGTCGTGCACCCGGCTACCACCACGCACTCCCAGCTCTCTGCCGAGGAGCTCGCCGAACAGAACATCACGCCCTCCACGATCCGTCTTTCCATCGGTACCGAGAACGCCGAGGATATCATTTGGGATCTGAAGCAGGCTTTCGCCGCGCTGGACGAGTAAGGCGACTTGTGCAAGGACCCCTTGCGACTCGATAGGTATAACTGCATAAAATGCCTGCTCAAGGCGCCTGCGCAAGCAATGGTTGCGCAGGCGCCTTTTTTGCATAGGGAAGGCGCTATTACAGGGTTTTTGGCATGCTTTATGCATTCGAGTTGTGGAAAACTCCTGTTGAGAGGATGTGAGTTTTACGCAATTGACGTGCGCCTTTTGAGTAAAACCGCAGGTCGCGATTTGCTCGGGGTACTATGCAGCGCGATCGAATCACACACAGCTCAAACGCAGCAAAAACGCACTACGGAGGTTTCCAGCTACATGAGGATCGATTCACGAAAACCGAAAGCCGCCGCCCTTTCCGCCGCTCTGACCGTGGCACTTTTGGTGGGCGCCGGCGCAACCGATGCCCACGCCGCAACACTGTCCGATACGGTTGGATCTACGCCGTCCGAGACGACACTGGTACAGCCCGTTGACTATCGCGGCGATGGTTATGGCTCTATGCAGGAGTGGAACGCCTCGATGGAGGCCAAGCGCGATTCCTTGGAGATGCGCGCTCAGATCATTATGAATATGTATGGCGACTATGCTACCGATGACGAGCGCGCTGTGCTGCAGGGTTGCATCGACGGTGCGGGTAGCCTTTTGACGATGGGGGAGGTCGACGCCAGGTCGACCGAGCTCGATGAGCTGCGCACTGCGCTTGAGGATGCCAAGTGCGAAGCGCTCGAGGCTGCCGCGGCCGAAGCCGAGGCTGCCGAGGTCGCCCAGGCTTCGTACTACAACGCCGGTTACAATCCGTCCTACGCGTCTGCCGCGTCCTACGCGAACGGATCGGGCCTGACGCGCTCTGCGGGTGTAAATAACTACAACGGGCGTCGTGAGACCTATTACAGCAGCAACGTGCTTTATCACTATCGCACGGGCGAATGGACTCAGGATTCTGAGGGCTTTTGGCGCGATTCCGACGGCTATTACGTTGTTGCCGCGGGCGATATGGCCCAGGGCTCGACCTTTACGGGCTCCAAGGGTGATTGCAAGGTCTATGACTCCGGCTGCGCTGCCGGAACCACCGACTACTACACCGGTTGGTAATTATTCTGCATCACGGATATTTGGCGGATGGGCGTCTTTACCGAGCTTTAGGGCAACGTAAGGACGCCCGTTTTTTTGTGCGTGCTTGAGTTAACAGAGCGCTTACCGTGGCAGTACACCGCGCATATGGGAGCGGGGCACACTAAGTCATGAGAAGCAAGGTCTTTCCCGTGGAGGAAGTGGTCTCATGAACGCTCGAGATATCGCTATTGCCGCCGTTGCACTTGCGCTGGGTTGTCTTGGTCCTACAGCCGCGCTTGTCGCGGGCATGCAGGGCTTGTGCGGAGCTGCTCCTATCGTTGTGGGGGCCCTGATTGCTGTCGCTGCGCTGGGAAGCGCCGGCGTCGTCCTTTGCCGTGAGGATGAGGACGAGATGCGGGGCTCGCAACTCTAACAGCCGTGAAGCTGGTTTTAGCTATAGATGAAGCAGGAAACCGCCGCAAGTGGAATGTCCCTTGCGGCGGTTTTGCCGTTGAGTCTGTTGGCTGCGGTATGTCGAGCGCTACCAGCTGGCCTCGATTTCGCGGATGCGCGAATAGAGCCATTCGTTTTGCGGCACTTGGATATCATGCTTGGCCGCGAGGTGACAGATGGTACCCGCAAACTCCTCGACCTCGGTCTTGCGTCGTGCGATGCGGTCCTGTGCCATCGAGGGCATGCCGACGGGATCGAGCCCTTCGATGAGGTGCACCATCTGCGTCAGATCCGCTTCGGTGAGCTCGATGCCCTCGGCGTTGGCGACCGCAAGCGTCTCGCGCATGGCGGAGACAAAACTGCGGAGCTGCTCGGATCCCTGCTCCGTGGCGCTTCCGTAGGTGCCGCCGTAGGCCATGCAGGTTTGGTTGATGCCGTCGTTCAGCATGAGCTTGGCCCACATACGATGTGATATGTCGTGCTCGACGGTGTGGGCGATACTGCAACGCGTGTAGAGCTCGTCGATGGCGGCAACGGTTGCGGGATCCGTGCCGGCCGCCGCGCCAAAGCGGATTTCACCAGTGTTGGTAAAGGTGAGCTCTCCGTTGAGGAACACGGCGTCCATGCCCTGGCAGATACCCAGGACGGTGTGTTCCCAGCCAAAGCGCTCGGCAATCTTTTGTTCGCTCGTGATGCCGTTGCACAGTGACGCAATCAGCGTGTCGGGACCCACGACGCTTTCCATGGTTTTGAGTGCCATATCGAGCCCGGTTGTCTTGACAGTGAGAATGACCAGGTCGACGGGCGTCGCTTCGCTCGCGCGGACGGACTTGAGCGCGCAGGGCTTGCCGTTGATATTGAGCGCATCGCCCGCGTGGCGCTCAAAGCGTGCGTCGTCCATGACATATTCAACAGCGTCGTTGCCGAGCGCTTGGGCGATCATGCTGCCGTAGAGTAGGCCGACACCGCCCTTGCCGATGAAGGCGACCTTGTTGATCTGCATATGAATCATCTCCCCATAAAAAGGCGCCCACGTACGGGGCGCCTGATGGATTGTATGCTGTCGGGGTATGTTGTGTGCGCCGGATAGCGGTATTTAGAAGAACGAACGCATGGGAACACGGGAACTTATGACGCGGGGCAGACCGCAAAGACGCGTGCGGGGTATCCGACGCCATCACGCACTTTGGGGAAGGTGCAGAAGATGACAGCACCCGTGGCGGGAAGCTCATCCAGATGATCCATGACCTCGATTTGGTAACGGTCGACCGAAAGGATGTATTGCTCGCCCGGGTAAGGGTAGGCGTCCTCGCGCGTGGTCACGCCCGGCTCCTTTCATCGGGCTTTTTGCTGATGTTAAAGCGGTGCCGTGACGGCTCGATTTCTGCTGCGTTACGATACGTTCTCGATTGCGATTCCACGATGTTTCGGCTGCGTGACCATTGTGTTTCTCCTTGCCGGGGCGCTTATGGCGAAGGGAGGGTCTGTGCAATACCGCGTTGACCCCAAAAGTGGTAACCGATTATCCGCTCTCGGTCTGGGCTGTATGAGATTTCCCGGTGCACCGGGTCATCCGGACGTGAAGGCGGCCGACGCCATCATTTCCCGTGCGGTGGGGCAGGGGATTAATTACCTGGATACCGCATATCTCTATCCCGGCAACGAGACATGCGTGGGCGCTTCGCTTGAGCGTTTGGGGCTGCGTGACCAGGTGCTGCTGGCGACCAAGCTGCCGCACGCTTCGTGTGCATGCACCGGGGATTTCGACCGTTTCTTTGACGAGCAGCTGCGTCGTCTGCGGACCGACCATATCGACTATTACCTTATGCATAACATCACCTCGCCCGTCCAGTGGGAACGTGTGGTGGCGTTGGGCGTCGAGGATTGGATCGCGCGCCAAAAGGCGTCGGGGCGCATTCGCCAGATTGGTTTTTCGTATCACGGCAGCGCGGCGGATTTCTTGACGATGCTCGACGCATACGATTGGGATTTTTGCCAGATACAGTACAACTATGCCGGCGAGCGCTACCAAGCGGGAACGGCAGGACTCATGGCGGCTGCGGAGCGCGGGCTCGCGGTGTTTGTGATGGAGCCGCTGCTAGGCGGGCGTCTGGCGGGCAAGCTGCCGCCGCGGGCCCGCGCTGTGCTCGAGAGCGTCCGTGATCCGCATTTGCGCACCCCTGCCGCCTGGGGGCTTTCGTGGGTGTGGAACCATCCTCAGGTGACGATGCTGCTATCGGGTATGACCGATACCGCGCAGGTGGATGAGAACGCGGCGTTGGCCGATCGGGCCCTGCCGGATTCGATGACAGCTACTCAGCTCGATGCCATCGCGCACGTGCTGACGGAGTTTGAAAAATCGAATCGCGTGCCCTGCACGGGATGTGGCTATTGCATGCCGTGTCCTAAAGGCATCAATATCCCTGGATGTTTTGCCGCCTACAACGCAAGCTATGCGCACAGCTGGTTTACGGGTCTATCGCAGTACTTTACGGCGAGCGCGGTGCGCACAAGCGAGCCCAAGTTGGTGAGCAATTGCGTCAAATGCGGCAAATGCGCGCGGCATTGTCCGCAGCACATCGATATCCCCGGGCGCTTGGACGCCGTACGCCGCCGTTTTCAGCCCGGCCCCGTGACGGCGGCGCTTAGGGCCTTCGGCAAAACGCGCTCCTCATGACCCTTTTATAACGTGCGGTGGAATACGGTCTGTTTGCGCCAAAATAAGGCATCAATAGACCGTATTTCACCGCAACTGATGAGGGGGAGCTGGGGATGCTGACGATCGGGTGTCACCTATCCACGACGAAGGGCTATCGGGCAATGGGGGAGACGGCGCTGTCCATTGGCGCCAATACCTTTGCATTCTTTACGCGCAACCCGCGCGGCGGCAAGGCGAAAGACCTTGACATGGATGACGTGGCAGCCCTGCGCGAGCTTATGGAGCAAAACGATTTTGGTCCGCTCGTGGCACACGCCCCGTATACCTATAACCCCTGTTCTGCCAAAGAGCGGGCGCGCGAGTTTGCCTTGGAGGCAATGGCCGAGGACTTGCAGCGCCTGGAAGCGCTGCCCGGCAACTACTACAACTTCCACCCCGGCGCGCATGTGGGGCAGGGGACTGATGCCGGCATTCAGATGATCGTCGACACCTTGTGTCAGGTGATGTTTGAGGGGCAGCAGACGACGGTGCTGCTCGAGACCATGGCGGGAAAGGGTACCGAGGTGGGCCGTAGCTTTGAGGAGCTGGCGCTCATCATCCAGGGCGTTGCCGGCAAACGCCCCGAGCTGTCGGTCAAGTTGGGCGTTTGCCTAGACACCTGCCATGTGAGCGATGCCGGCTACGACATCATCCATGATCTGGACGGCGTACTCGACGAGTTCGACCGCGTGGTGGGTATCGACCGCTTGCGTGCCGTACACATCAACGATTCGAAGAACCCCTGTGGCGCCCATAAAGATCGTCACGAGTGCATCGGTAAGGGCTACCTTGGTAGCGAGGAGCTTGGCGGCGGTATGCAGGTTATGCAGAATATTGTATCGAATGACCGTCTGCGTGCGTTGCCTTTCATTTTGGAGACACCGAACGAACTTGCAGGTTATGCGGCTGAAATAAAACTCTTAAGGTCTTTGCACAGTAATTAACAGCCACAAAGTGGGTGTTTCATTCACGTTATGGGCTTGTTTCAATCAGTTTTCTCATTGCAGATTCCTACAAGCGGGTGCATAATAGCCAACAGTTTTTGCAGACCTCTGAATCAAACGGGGTCACTGGAAGGAGACTGATTATGAAGCTCAAGAAGCTTGGCGCGTTTGCAGCCACGGGCGCCATGGCGCTCGCTCTTGCACTGACGGGCTGTGGTTCGTCCAACGCCACCTCTGGTTCCGATGCCGGTTCCAGCAGCCCTGACAACGCGAAGGTCGAGAAGGTCGACGGCTCCAAGGAGTATGCGCTCGTCAAGGACGGCACGCTGACCGTCGGCACCTCTGCCGAATACGCTCCGTTTGAGTATAAGGACGACAACGGCGACTATCAGGGCTTTGACCTTGAGCTCATCAAGGCTATCGCCGACAAGCTGGGCCTGGATGTCGAGTACGTCAACAACGACTTCGACACGCTCGTCCCCGGCGTTGCTTCGGGCGCCAAGTACGACGTCGCCATTGCGGCTATCACTGACACACCCGAGCGTGAGAAGGAAGTCGCTTTCTCCGACTCCTACTACATGGATGACCAGGCTATCGTGACCAAGGTCGATAACACCGACATTACGGCCGATAACTACAGCGAGAAGCTCAACAACGCCGACGCTACCATCATCGTCCAGTCCGGCTCGACCGCCGAGGCCTTTGCCCAGGAGAACTTCCCCAAGGCCAAGATTGTTCCCTACAAGGACGCCACCGAGTGCTTCAGCGCCCTGCAGTCTGATAAGGGCGATGCCGTAGTCACCAACCGCTCCGTCGCCAGCCAGCTGACCGCCGAGCAGTTCAACACCTGCCAGACCATCAAGCAGATCAGCACTGGCGAGGAGTACGCCATCGCCGTCAATCAGGGCAACACCAAGCTCAAGGACGACATCAACCAGGCCATCAAGGACCTGACCGATGACGGTACCGTTGACGCCCTCATGGCTAAGTACAACATCAAGTAAATTAATGCTTGATTGCGTGCGGGCCCTTTCCGTTTTGCGGAGAGGGCCTTTGCGCTTCTCTCGACGGAGAGCGTTTCCGTCTTGTTTTGCAGGCAACTTCTACGATAGGAGCCACCTTGTCTCGATTGAACAAAGGGACCGCGGAGCAGCGTTCTCCACGGTCCGCCTTGCTCCAAAAGCTAGCCTGCGCCATGGCCGTGGCGCTCGCGCTGGTGTGTGCGGGGACATATGCACCCTCGACCGCCCAGGCGCTTGAGACCGCAAAGATCACTGCCCGACCCAACACCGGCTCGGGCAGCGATGTGGTCGGCGGCACCGAGACGCGCATTACCTGGGAAGTCCAGGCCGATGCCGACGAGGAGCTGAGCGGTCTTTCGCTGACGTTTGTCGATGGCACGACGTTTAGTGCCGACGATACGCGCCTGACGATGCTTTCGGGCGAGGACCTTATGGACCGTACCCCCATGAAGCCCACGTGCAAGGCGGATGGCCAGACGCTCAAGGTCGACTTTGGCGAGACGGCGCCTGCCGGCGGCTTTTTCCGTGTCGAGGTGTACGGCGTGACCTTCCCCCTCGAGGGCGGCGACGAGGCCTTTAGCGGAACCTATACCCTGGCCGACGGCTCAACCAAGAAGATTTCCAAGATGTCCTCGGTGGAGATCAAGAGTGTGACGGCTTTCGATAACTTCCTGGCCGACCTTAAAGAGCAGCCGTGGGTCGAGGCTTGGAACTCCAATATGTTCCTGCGCCTGTTCCTGAACCCGGTCATTTTGGTCCAGAGCCTGCCGATCGTCTTTAAGGGCTTCCTCATGTCGCTCTCGATCGTGCTTGTGGCGTTTCCGTTGGCAATTCC
This sequence comes from Collinsella sp. AF18-8LB, assembly GCF_003459795.1. NCBI lineage: Bacteria > Bacillati > Actinomycetota > Coriobacteriia > Coriobacteriales > Coriobacteriaceae > Collinsella > Collinsella sp. AF18-8LB. The sequence continues at coordinate 70,407 of NZ_QRWU01000004.1, read as the reverse complement.
CTTTGGCTTCGCCCTGTCGCTCATGCGCATCTCCAAGTCGCGCATCCTGCGTTGCCTTGCCGGCATCTACGTGAATATCATCCGCGGTACGCCGGCGTTCCTGCAGATCTATATCGCGTTCTTTGGCCTGCCGCTGGCCGGCGTCAAGGTAGATGATTATGCCCTGGGCGTCATCGTCATGGCCATGAACTCGTCTGCGTACCTGTGCGAGATCTTCCGTGCCGGTATTCAGTCGATCCCCAAGGGTCAAAACGAGGCTGCTCGCTCGCTGGGCATGAATGCCTTCCAGACGTTGCTCTACGTTATGATTCCGCAGACGTTCCGCAATGTCCTGCCTACGCTGACCAGCGAGTTTATCCTGCTTTACAAGGATACGTCGCTGCTTGCCGCCGTGGGCGTGGTCGAGATCGTCATGAACGCCCGCACCATCGTGGCTACGACGGGATCCATTACGCCGTATGTGGTTGCCGCCCTGTTCTATCTGGTCATCACCCTGCCGCTTGCCCGCTTGGTGAGCGGTCTTGAGGCGAGGCTTTTGGGTACGGCCGAAGTCAAGAAGAAGCGTCCCGCCAAGAGCGCCGGACAGGTCGTCGCGACGCCCGCCGATCACATCGCCGGTCTGTAAGGAGGTCCTATCATGAGCGAAACCAATAACTCGAACGAGGTCGTCGTCAGCATCAAGAATCTCCAGAAGGCCTTTGGCGATAACGTGGTCCTGCGCGACATCGATCTGGATGTGCACAAGGGTGAGGTCGTCGTGGTCCTGGGCCCCTCGGGCTCGGGTAAGTCGACGATGCTTCGCTGCATCAATCGCCTGGAGCATCCCACGAGCGGCTCGATTGTCGTTGAGGGCGTGGATGTGTGTGCCAAGGGCGTCGACCTCAATAAGGTACGCACGCACTTGGGCATGGTGTTTCAGCAGTTCAATCTGTTCCCGCACCTGTCGGTCAAAAAGAACGTCATGCTTGCGCAGCAAAAGGTGCTCAAGCGCAGTAAGGAAGAGGCCGAGAAGATCGCCATCGAAGAGTTGACCAAGGTCGGTCTTGCCGAGCGCATCGACTTTATGCCGAGCCAGCTGTCGGGCGGTCAGCAGCAGCGCGTTGCCATCGCCCGCGCCCTGTCGATGAACCCGCACGTGATGCTCTTTGACGAGGCGACGTCGGCACTCGACCCCGAGCTTGTCCGCGACGTATTGGGCGTTATGCGCGACCTGGCCCGCGACGGCATGACCATGATCGTCGTGACGCACGAGATGGGCTTTGCCCGCGACGTTGCCGATCGCGTCGTCTTTATGGACGGCGGCGTTATCGTGGAAGAGGGCACGCCGAGTGAGGTCTTCGACCATCCCAAGAGCGAGCGCACTAAGGCGTTTTTGGGCAATATCTCGTAGTCGGTTAAACGCAATTTTCGTTACAGGAAACGGGGGCTGGATGTGGATTCAGTCCCCGTTTTTGTTAGGACACGTATGCGTATTGTCATGACTCGGCTTTGTCGGCCTGTGGCGTGTTAAGCCAGCTCGGCTCCAAGGGCGCGACAGGCGGCCTCGCCCTCGTCATCGGGGGCGTCGAAGCAGATTGCGGAATCGACGACGTTGACACCCGCCTCGTCGGCGTCTGCCTTCCAGTTGTCCATCCATTCGCCCTCGGCCCACGAATAAGAGCCAAAGAGGACGACCTTCTTGTCGCCGAGAATTTCCTTGACTTCGTCCCACACCGGCTGGAACTCGTCGTACTCAAGCTCTTCGGAGCCCATGGCGGGGCAGCCGAAGGCGAAGGCGTCATAGCTGGCGGCCTTGTCTGCGGAGAAGTCGGCGCAGGAGATGACCTCTGCCTCGGCGCCGGCACCGGTTGCGCCCTCGGCAACGAAGTTTGCCATGGCCTCGGTGTTGCCCGTACCGCTCCAGTAGACGACGGCGATCTTGCTCATATGTTTTCCTTTCGGTTGTGCGGCGTGCGGCCGTGTTTTGTATGCTCTATCGGGTTGCCTGGACAAGTTGTCCCAGGGTGCAGCCCTGTTGATAGATGTAGGTAAGGTATTGCGTGCATGCGCGATAGGAATCGAAGGTCGTGAGCGCCTGCTCAACGTTTGTGTATACCTTCCATGCGCCAAAGACCTTATAGTTTTCGCCATGCTGGACGATGAACTGATGGACGTCGTCGTAGGGGTATCCCAAAAAGTAGCCAATTTCGTGGGGGAACTCACAGGAGCAGCTGTTATTGCAGCGGGCTTGATGGTCCAATGCGCACCGTGCCTGGTCGCAGGCGCATTCCGCGGCGTTAGTGCTCGCGAGCGCGATGCGTGATGCCAGGTGCGCGAGACATATCGGCAGATTGTCGGTGTTGTAGCCCTCCTTGGCGAGCGCCGTTTTGGCGCGCGGGCCCGCAAGGTATGTGGCGAGGCTATGGGGCCGATATGCGTACACAAGCGCCCCGCAGGGACGCCAGACCAAAACACTCAGGTGGATGCCGAGCGGGTCGAGTTCGTGGTTGCACTGGGCGATGACGTTGAGCAGGCGTTCGCGTCGATCGGCGATCGGCGCGGTCGCACTCGAGCCATCCTGATGGGCATAGATGCCGGGATAGGTAAAAAGCGATGCTGGTTTAATGCCCGCGAGCGTGGGGGAGCAGTTGCGCACGACCGCTGCCTGAAACGTTGGGATGTCTATGGTTCGAGTCATGGTTCCCCTTTTGAGTCCTCACTTGTTAAACAAGGAAAACTTATACACGAAAGTAAGCCTAGGTCAACTAAAAAGTAAGAAATACGAAACTATTTGATTGAACTGACATGAGCTTGGGGTAGGATGGTGACACCTCACGCGGGTATCTCTGAATGAGCTACGAGGAAAGGGGAGCGCATGGAAGATCTGCTTAACCCTGCGAATATCATCGTACTGGCCGTAATTGCCGTCGGTATGTTCTTTGGACTGCGCCGCATTGTCGCATCGACGCGCGGCAAAAGCTGCTGCAGCGATGGTTCGAGTGGCAAAAAAGTTAAAAGGGCCGTGGTGGCCGATACCGACAAATCTCACTACCCCTACTGCGATGAGCTGCTCATTGGCGGCATGAGTTGTGATGGCTGCGCGCACAACGTTGAGAATGCCCTTAATGCGCTGCATGGCGTGTGGGCAACGGTGACGTTTGCGGACCACACAGCGCGCGTGCGCTCGAAGTATCCGATTGGCCGCGAGACGCTTGAGGCCGTGGTAAGGGGCGCGGGTTATTACGTCATGAGGCTCTAGTCGCTCGCATCGAGGCCGAGGCGTTCGATTGGGCTCGGCCGCGCAGCTCCACGTCTTGGATATCGTCGAAGTTAATGGCGATATCCTTAAGTTTGAGCAGCTTGAATGCGGGGAGCACTTCATCGAGAATGCCGGTACGGCTACGATAACCGTACGTATCGTAATAGGTGACGCGAACCAAGTCGCCGCGTTTGAGGCCCTCGAGCTTTTTCGAAAGCTCGAGGGCTTTTTCTTCCGTGAGTTCGCATTTGGGCTCGACAGTGATTTCTTGCTTGCGTACGAGCTCGTAGTATCCCGTGAGAGCGGCGAAGGGCATAAACTGCGCGGCGCGCCCGGCGCGAACGGCGCCGTTGGCGGTGAGTTTGGGGTCGGCGGAACGACGTCTTCCCTCGGGGTCCGCCAGGCGCTCAAATGGTGTCGGCGGCCGCATCGGTTGTTGTTGGGGCTTAGGCACGATGTCCTCCTACCTGATCGTTGCGCTCGCGTGCGGTGGCGCCGGCGGTAAAGCTCAATCCTTTGACCAGGGCGTTCTTGCCGTACTTGCCTTTCACGGCCAACACGGCGCGCGCCAGATCGCGTTCGCGCTCGTCGGCCTCGACGTCGCTGAACAGATCGACGGTAGCGAATTCCTCGGGCATGAGATTGCCAAAGCCCAGGTTGATGCGCTTGATCGGTCGTTTGGGGTCGACAGTCTGCGCCCAGAGCTCATCGAAGTAACCCATGATCTTCTTAAATGAATTGGTGCGCTCGGGCAGTTTTCGCGAGGCGTTGGAGTGCGCGAAGAGTGCGGCATAGCCACCGCGCGGTTTGCCGCCGTGTTCCCCCACAAAGATGCCGTCGATTGCCTGCGCCTCGCGCACCAGGCGACGCCGTTCGTCATCGCGCTGGACGGGCTTGGGCGCACGGGGCGCGAGTTCGGGGCCGGCGGTCGCGGTAGGCTCGATACCTGACGTGCTCGAGCGCAGGTGTCCGCATCCGTCTACATATTGCGCCGTGCCGCTGGCATCGAGTCGGCGTATGTCGGCTCGCTCGCTCGCGTAGCCCACGAAGAGCGAGATGCTGTCACACACCACGTGCTTATCGACCAAGTCCAGTACGGCGTTGTCGACCATCTCGCGCAAGACGGTGTAGGCCTGCTCGTAGGCATAGCCCTTTGAGAGCACCTGTCCTGTGGTGGTGGAGGTTGCCTGCGGGCGATAGGCTTGGATATCGGCGATGGTTGTCGGCTCGCGCCCGAAGGCGTGGTCGATGAGATATTCGGCATTGACGCCGAGTTCATCGTAAAGCAGGTTTTCGTCGAGCGCGGCTACGCCCATCAGGTCGTAGACGCCGTACTTTTCGAGCCGGGCCGCCACGCCGGGGCCGATACCCCAGATATCGGTGATGGGTCGATGCGGCCAGATCTCCTTGCGAAAGGTTTCGTTATCGAGTATGCCGATGCGGCTTGGTACGTGCTTTGCGGTAATATCGAGCGCCACCTTAGCCTGGAATAGGTTGGGGCCGATACCGACGGTGGCCGTGATGCCGGTGCGCGCGAGGACCTCGTCGCGCAACATGCAGGCGAACCCTTCGGCATCGGTGTGGTAGAGGTCTAGATAGGGCGTCACGTCGATAAAGCACTCGTCGATTGAATAGACGTGAATGTCTTGCGGGCTCACGTATTCCAGATAGATGCCGTAGATTTTCGCCGACACCTCCATGTAGTGCTGCATGCGCGGTACGGCCTTGATGTAGTCGATGCCGTCGGGAATCTCGAACAGACGGCAGCGGTTGTGTATCCCGAGGTCTTTCATGGCCTGCGTGATGGCAAGACAGATGGTCGTGCGTCCGCGCGATTCGTCGGCAACGACCAGGCACGTGGTGAGTGGGTCGAGCCCGCGGTCGACACACTCGACGCTGGCGTAGAACGTCTTAAGGTCGATGCAGATATAGGTATGCTGCTCGTGTTCCACGCGTGCCCTCCCATCAAACACATGTTCTTATCGAATACCTGTTCGATAATACCTGCTTGCGCGGACATCGTCAAAACCTGTCAAAAAGGGACTGGTTTGTTTTGGTAGGTATGGTCGTGCGGCTGCATCGGGTTTTTAACGCGGCTCTAAAGAGTGCGAAACAGCTCGGAAAACCTCGCTTCGTAGCATGGGCCTAACGATTGATACCGCCTATACGCACGGAGGGGTTGTGGGAAAGATGGTCAATTATGGGTTTGGTATGCCGACGCGCCTTGTTGCGGATGGAGACGTGGCTCGCTGGTGCGGACGATTGGTCGCTCACTACGGTGGCACCAAGGCGTTGGTCGTGCTGGGTGGCGACAAGCACGCGCGCGATGAGCTTGTCTCGGCGGCACTCGGCTCGCTTGATCGAGCTCTGCTCGAGCGCGTGCTTTTCCGCTGCGGCTCGGTTGAGGGCGACGGGGGAGACGAGCCGATCGACGAAGCCGTGGCCCTGGCGACCGACGAAGGCGTGGACTTTGTCTTGGCGATTGGCGATGCCGATACTGCCGGCTTTGCACGCGAACTCGCCCGTCGCATGGCGACGCTCGATGCCGGCGAAGACGGCTTTGTGCCTTATGGATGCATTGTCTCGGAGGGCAAGGTGCCTGCTGTCGTGGGCACCGGTGAGGTTCCGGTTTTTGCCATTATCGCGCCCGAACTGCTGGAGGGCATTGGGTCTCCTCTGCGTGAGCTGCTCGGCAGTGTGTGCGCCGCGGCCTAATATTTGCCATAAAGGGACGGGTTATTTTTGGTTGATAAAGCGTTTGACCTGCCAAAATAAACCTGTCCCTTTTTGGTCGGTTGCCGTTTGGGGGCCGATTGGCAACGCTCGCTGATTGTAGTCTTGACCTGCGCTAGAATAGTGGCATCTGAATGTCCGGGCGCATGGAGGCGTGCGCCCGTATGCTGAGGAGGACTCTATGGCAACTGTTGCCGCACCTATCGATGCTACGTCGACTGCCGCTTGGAAGGCACTCGAGGCCCATCAGGAGAAGCTCGAGGCCGAAGGTATCGACCTCAAGGCCTGGTTCGCCGCCGATGCCGAGCGCGTGAACAAGCTGAGCTTTGACGCCGGTGACCTGCACTTCGACCTGTCCAAGAACCTGGTGACCGATGAGACCGTCAAGCTCCTGTGCGATCTTGCTCGCGAGGTGAAGCTCGAGGAGCGCCGCGACGCCATGTTCTCTGGCGAGCACATCAACACCACCGAGGACCGCGCTGTCCTGCACACCGCGCTGCGCCGCCCGGCAAGCGAGAAGGGCCAGCTCATCGTCGACGGCCAGGACGTCGTCGCCGACGTGCACGAGGTCCTCGATCGCATGTATGCCTTCGCCGAGCGCGTGCGCTCCGGTGAGTGGAAGGGCGTTACCGGCAAGAAGATCGAGCACCTGGTGTCCATCGGCATCGGCGGCTCCGACCTGGGCCCGGTCATGGCTTACGAAGCCCTGCGTCCCTATGCCGACGCCGGTATCGATTGCCGCTACATCTCCAACATCGACCCCAACGACCAGGCCGAGAAGCTCAAGGGTTTGGATCCCGAGACCACGCTCGTGATCATCGTCTCCAAGACCTTCACCACGCTCGAGACCCTCACCAACGCCCGCGAGGTCAAGACCTGGATGCTCGAGCAGCTCAAGGCTCAGGGCGCCATCGATGGTTCCGATGAGCAGAACGCCGAGGCCGTGGCAAAGCACTTCGTCGCCGTCTCCACCGCACTCGAGAAGGTTGAGGCCTTCGGTATCGACCCGGCCAACGCCTTCGGTTTTTGGAACTGGGTCGGCGGCCGCTATTCCGTTGACTCCGCCGTGGGCCTGTCGCTGATCGTCGTGCTCGGCCCCGAGCGTTTCCAGCAGTTCCTCGAGGGCTTCCACGCCATCGACGAGTACTTCTGCAACACCCCGCTCGAGAACAACGCCGTCGCGCTGATGGGCCTGCTCAACGTCTGGTACGTTAACTTCTTTGGTTCCAAGAGCCACGCCGTGCTTCCGTACTGCCAGTACCTGCACCGTTTCCCGGCCTACCTGCAGCAGCTCACTATGGAGTCCAACGGCAAGCATGCCCGCTGGGACGGCAGCGCCGTGACCTCCGACACCGGTGAGATCTTCTGGGGCGAGCCCGGCACCAACGGCCAACATGCCTTCTACCAGCTGCTGCACCAGGGCACCGTGGTGGTCCCGGCCGACTTCATCGCCTTCGCCAACACTGCCAACCCCGCAACCGACAGCGGTCAGGATGTCCACGAGCTGTTCCTGGGCAACTTCTTGGCCCAGACCAAGGCGCTCGCCTTTGGCAAGACGGCCGACGAGGTGCGCGCCGAGGGCACGCCCGAGCAGATCGTCCCGGCTCGCTGCTTTGAGGGCAATCGCCCGACGACCTCGATCTTCGGCGACACGCTGACCCCGTTCGCACTCGGTGAGCTCATCGCCCTGTACGAGCACATCACGTTTGTCGAGGGCACGGTCTGGGGCATCGACTCCTACGACCAGTGGGGCGTTGAGCTGGGCAAGCAGCTTGCCAAGCAGATCACCCCGGCCTTCCACGACGACGCCGCCAAGGCCGAGCAGGACGCTTCGACCCAGGCGCTCATCGAGTTCTATCGCGCGCATCGCAAGTAGTCGCTGCTGTTAACGTATCGCGCCTTATAGTCAGGGGCCCGTATCCTATCGGATGCGGGCCCCTTTGCTTTTGCCGTGGTCCCGGGGCGCACGGCCTTTGTGGAACATCGCCGGGGCGTCGCGCGCTGCGAGAACCCTGCGCCTAGATCTCGGCCTCCGCATGGCCTCGCTGCGCCTCGGGCAGCTCCCCGTAGAGCGGATGGTCTTCGAGCCTAAAGCGCTCGACCTGTTCGGGAGTGCGACCGCGTACAAAGAGCCACGAGCGATCAATCGGCGTCGCCATGAGCGTGCTGGGCAGCGCGTCGGCGCGGTCGGAAAACACCCGGGCACTCTCGGGATCCTGGAACGCCAGCACCAGATGCGTGTCGCAGTTGCCCATGATGGAGCGTGCGCGTGCCTCGCCATAGAGCGCATCGAGCTGGTTGGTCGACTGCAGCAGCAGCGTTGCCCAGATGTTGCGGCTTCGGATAATCGAGAGCACGTTGTCGATCTGGGGGATCTGCAGATTTGCGAAGTCATCGAGCATAAAGCGCACGGGCACGGGCAGGCTGCCGCCGGGCTGCCTATCGGCCTCACGAATGAGGCCCATAAACGCCTGCGAAATAAAGAGGCCGGTCAGCGGATCGAGATTGCGGTCAATATCGCTCACGGTTACAAACAGGGCGCAGGGGGTGTGTCCCATGGAAGCGAAGTCCACCTGATGGCACTCACGATAGAGCTGTGCCGCACCGTCGAATCCCAGACACATGACCTTTTCGGCAAGGATGCCGACGATGCTCGCGTGCATGCGCTCGGCATTTTGCGTAATGGCGTAGCGTCGCCATAGCGAGAGGGCATAGCTTTGGGGGTCGGTCGTGATCAGGTCGTCAAACAATCGACCCGTGGCACCGTCCTGTAGGTGCTCGATCAGCTTGATGACCGAGCTGATCGTCTGCTCGTCGGCGGGTAGCTGTTCGGTGACGTAGGCGATAAGGCACGACAGCAGGTTTGCCGCCGCATGATCCCAAAAAGGCTGGTTGTTGTCCTCGATGGGGCAGATGGCCTTTGCTACCGAGAGGATGTCCTGCTGGTTGGGCCTGCCGTCCGCCTTGCGGCGAATGTGCCTCAGGGGGTTGTAGCCGCAGCGCTCGATGCCGGGCGCAAGGGCCGGGACGGTGTTGAGGTCGGCGAAGTTGAGACATTGCACGCGGTAGCCGTGGGCTGCCAGCACGGGTCCCACTTCGCGACAGAGCGTGCCTTTGGTGTCGAGCACGATGCAGCTTGCGTTCATTTGCAGCAGGTTGGGCTTGAGGACGTTTCGGGTCTTGCCGGCTCCCGAGGGGCCGATCACAAGTGCGTTGTTGTTGAGTCCCGTCTGGCGGGTGTCGCAGGAAAGCGTTCGATCCTTGGCGAGGATGGTGGACGATGCGGACTCAGATGCGGCGAGGCGGCTGGCGAGGTTAGACATGGGCGACCTCCTTGGTGGTCGAGAGGATTTCGTGGGCAAAGCCGAGCTCGACGGCGCGCTCGGCCGAAAGGTAGGTGTCTTTTGCAGTGAGGGACTGGATGCGCTTGGGCGTGAGGCCGCTGCGGTCCGAGAGGATTTGCGTGAGGGTCTTGCGGGTCTGCATGAGACGCCGGCTGGTTTCTTGCAGCGCAAGTGCCGAGCCGCCTGCCCCCTGGGGGATCAGCGGGTCGTGAATCATGAGCTCTGCATGGGGCGCCATACGGCGATCGTCGCCGCCCATAAAGATCACGGCGCCCATGGACGCGGCGAATTCCAGACAGACGGTGCGGATGGGGCACGATGCGAGGCGCATGGCGTCATAGATCGCAAGGCCCGATCGCACGCTTCCGCCGGCGCTGGCGACAAATATGGTGATGGGGCGGCTGGGGTCGGTGGCATCGAGCAGGCGGATCTGCTGGCATAGGTCGTGGGCCATCGGGGTTTCGATGTTTCCCATGACGGAGAGCTCGCGACGGGCGAGCATCTCATCGTAAATGCTGGTGAGCGTGATGCCTCGGGCGGATTCACGCATGGTGAGGGGGCTGATGATGGGGGAATGATTGGTGTCCATGAGGACTCCTTTCTGTTGGTTGTGTTGTGGAATAGGATTGTTGCCCGCGGAGGGGCTGGCGGGCTACAGGGTTCGTCCGAGCCTGAGATCGAGCTCGGTTGTGGGGCAGACTGCCTGTTCGTGCGGCTTGCAAGCGCCAAGGGCTCCAAAGCGATAGAGCGTTGCGGCGGGCGTGGTGTAGGCGAGCCGCAGCTGATGCTCGACAGGGGCACATCCGTCATTTTTGTAATGAGCCGCGTAGTACTGCGCGATGCTGGCGTTCATCTCGCTGCCATTGCGATGGCGCTCAAACTGGCGTCTGCAGGTCTGGATGATCTTTGCTACCGACTTGGGTGCCGTCGCGGGAACAAGGGCGAGATAGCCCTCAAATAGCTCGTTGATGCTCAGGAGGCACAGCAGGTCGATCAGCGTCCTTATGGCTGCTCCCTCGGCAGAAAAATGCGCGGTCATGCGGTTATATCGGTTGCGGTCGACGATGGCCGCATGGGGTCTTGGAGTTTTCTGCCCCGTGGTCCCGGGCTTTTGCCGCGCCTGTGTATTGAGCTCGACGTTGCAGCGCTTGAGGCCATCCAACGGAAGGAACAGTGCGGTGCGCAGGGTGTTCCGCTTGCTTTCGAGTTCATGACGCTCGTCGGGTTCCCATTCGAGCTTGAGTTTCGTGTCGAGCGCCGTAAGCATATGGGCTAGGCAGCCTACGGTAAGAACGTACGAATCGTTGCCGCGTTTTGGGGCATAGGGGTCTGTCAGCTTGCGAATGTCGGGGTCGCCCATGATCTTTGTGCAGCGCTTCAGCAGTTGAGGGTGGTCGGCCAAGATCGTCGCGAGCGGTAGCGACGCGTAGTTCTTGATGGTCGCGGCGGCAAAGGCGGCGTCATATTCGTTTGCATATGCTCGCTCAATGCGGGCATCCAGAATGCTTTTCTTATCGCCGTCTTCAGCGTGGTGGTTTGTCATAGCTTCTCCAATCGGTTGATGTTCGTGCTGTTTGTTGATGTGTTGGTTGTCGTGAGTGATGTGCTTGCCGTGGGTGATGTGCTGACGTTGGGGTGCTATGCGGTTTTCAATGAGCCCGTGAGGCAGTTGCTGCAGGGGCGGGATGGAACGGCCCATGCAAGGCGGAAGGCATCGTGCTCAAAATCGAGACAGCAATGCCCTGGGTGCCTCACATGTGGCAGTTGCCTCATTAAGTTGTCATTGCGTTTGGGGTTGTACTTTGCCGATCTTCCTTCTCTTACACGCTAAAACTCAAACTTCATATGCTCGATCTACTTAAAACCGCAACGGCGGCCTTTTATCAACTTATATGTCGGAACGCGTCTTTGCAAGTACTTTTTTGCCTTTGTTTCAAATGGGGTGGTTTTGCAACCGTCATACGCGCGCTGTGCGAACGTGCCCCGGCTCGGATAAGATAGTGCGCGATAAAAACGATGCAAGGAGGTACATATGGCAATTAAAGCCATCGCAATGGATATCGACGGTACGCTCACCAACGACCAGAAAGTGATTAGCCCGCGTACGCGCGAGAAGCTGCTCGCGGCGCAGGAGTCGGGCATTAAGCTCATTTTGGCTTCGGGCCGTCCCGCATGGGGGCTACATGCTCTGGCACAGGAGCTCGACCTCCAAAACCATGACGGTCTGCTAGTCGCTTTCAATGGCGCGCATGTGGTCGACGCTCAGACCGATGAGGTCCTTTTTGACCAGGCTATGCCTGCCGACGAACTGCACCGTCTGATTGATCATCTGCGCAATTTCGACGTGATCCCCATGATTTCGCTTGGTCGCGATCTGCACGTCGAGGACTCGTACCATTGCATGATCACGCTGCCGGACGGCTCGCAGAAGAATATCGTCAAATACGAGCGCGACGCCTGCGATCTTAAGATTCGCGAAGTCGAGAGCCTTCATGAGGTGGCGGATGCCTATCCGGTGGACAAGCTACTCACCGCGGGCGATCCGGCCTATCTGCAGGCGCATCACGAGGAGATGTACGCGCCCTTTACCCAGACGCTGTCGGGTATGTTTACGGCTGACTGGTACTTTGAATATACGGCGCCCGGCATCGACAAGGCTCGTGCGCTCGAGGGTGCCCTGCCCAAGCTCGGCATCGATGCCAGCGAGGTCGTATCGTTTGGCGACGGCCAGAACGACAAGTCCATGATTGAGTGGGCCGGCACCGGTGTTGCCATGGGCAACGCCGTCGATGAGGTTAAGGCTGTGGCCCAGATGGTGACCGCCAATAACAACGAAGACGGTATTGCGGTGGCGCTGGATAAGCTGCTGGGTTAGAATCGCCGATTAATGCATGGTTCGGGCGCCTGCTCGCGGGCGTCCTTTTGTTAGGGAGGGTGCCGTGTCCGCATTTCCGTTCGACGCCGTTATCTTTGACATGGATGGCGTCATCGTCGATACCGAGTATTACTACCTGGGGGAGACTGCCGCGTTTGCCAAGGAGCTTGGGTTGAACCTGACCCAAGAGGAGCTGAACGGGCAGATTGGCACCTCGCATCAGTTCTTCCTGCATATGCTGGTCGATTGGTTTGAACGCGCCGGTAAAGGGCACTTCACTGGCGAGGAAGCGTTGGCCCGTTGGGACGAGTGGGCGCATAAGCGTCCGCGTGACTACCAGGCTTTGATTAACCCGGGCGCTGTGGATACGATTCGAGAGTTGCCGCGCCGCGGCGTTCGCGTGGCGCTGGCGAGTTCGTCTCCCATGGACAGCATCGAGGAAGTGCTCGATGCATGCGGGCTGTCGGATGCCTTTGAGTATGTGGTGAGCGGCGAACAGTTTAAGGAGAGCAAGCCCGAGCCCGACATCTACCTGCATGCGCTGGATCTGTTGGGGCTGCCTGCGGACCGTTGCTGCTGTGTTGAGGATTCGGTGCCTGGTATCACTGCCGGCAAACGCGCGGGGTTAACGGTGATTGCCAAGCGCGAGGAGCGCTTTGGCTTTAGCCAGGATGCCGCGGACAAGATTATCGACCAGCTGCCGGAACTGCTCACGCTTTCTTAGGGGTCTGTTGGGGGCTTTCTAGGAGCGAGTGGGCAAAAAATGCCAAATATGAGTACTGTCACTATTTTGGCAACAGCAAAATCAAGCCTTTGAGGCCTTAGTTGAGTGTCTGGGGACGATTAAAACCTGTTAAATAGCACTCAAGCATGCTAAAAACACCTCGATAATGAACGGTTGTACATTATCGAGGTGTTGTTTTATCGCAAAATAATGTGACTAGCTTTGCAACAGTACTCATATTTGGCATTTTTTGCCCACCGGGATCAGCGGAAGTCAAATATGGAGCGCGAATTTCTTAAAACGGTCGATTCGACGCTCTCCTCGGCGCAGTTTTTAAGTTCGGCGATGCGCCGGGAGACGCTTTTTAGCGATGTGATGAGCTGCCGCGCGCTTGTATCTGCTTGCGGTTCGGCAGGAGCATCGGTCTCGAGCAGTATACGGTCGAGTGGAATCTGTCGGGCGTATTCACGACCGCGCTTGGTGGCGAGCATGCGCTCGTTGACGGAGAAATAGCAGCCTGCATCGCTCGCGCGGACGAGTTCGTCCGAGGTACCGCTAAACCAGTGGAAGGTGATAACGGGGGAGTCGGGCCTTGGGGTGAGCAATCCGTGCGACTCGAGGACGTCCAGTACGGTTCCTGCCGAACGAACGGCGTGAATTGATATCACGCGCCCGGTAAGAGGATGATGCACAAGTGCATCGCAGAGCCGTTCAAGTGCCTGTATTTGTAACGGCTCGCTTCCAACAAAGCGTGCGGAAAAGTCGAGCCCGATCTCGCCGATAAAACGCTCTTGTGCAGCGACTTCGCAAAGTAGATTGATTTCGGCGGTTCCGCATCGGCCGTCGGCGAGCCACCAGGGATGGAGCCCTACGCCCGCGATGATGCTCGGGCGGTGACTGGCGCGTGTTTTTGCTGCCGCGAAGTCGCGTGGGTCGACGCCGCAGTCAAATAGACCCAGGCCCAGTGCCGTCGCCTCATCGGCAACGGTATCCGGGCAAGCCATCAAATCAAGATGACAGTGTGCATCAAACAGCTGCGGCTCCATCGCGGCATCCCTGCTAGTCCAAGCGCTGGCCGTCGGCGCGCACGCGCTCGGTGCCGCGTCCGCTGATCTGGCGGATAACCTCGCCGGCGATCATCTGGCCCATGATGGGCGGCATAAAGCTCGCGGTTCCCAGCTCGGTACGCTCGTGGATGTTGGAAGGGTCGCGAGGCTGTGTCTTAACCGATTCCTCGCAGCTAAACAACACGCGAAGGCTCTTGATGCCACGCTTTTTGCACTCTTTGCGCATGATGCGGCTCATAGGGTCGCGCACGGTGTCAAAAATGTCGGCAAAACGCAGGCATTCGGGGTGGAGCTTGTTGGCCCCGCCCATGGAGCTAACCAAATGAATGTCGTGGTCCTGAGCATATTTGGCAATGGTGAGCTTGGCCGAGATGGTGTCGATGGCGTCGACGACGTAGTCGAGCTTGCCGTCCGTCTGCTCCAAAACACTTGCGAAGAACTCATCGATGTTGTCGCTCAACAGGTATTCGGTACGTTTGATGACAGCGGCGGCGGGGTTGATGTCGTTGATCATGGCTTCCATTACATCCACTTTGCGCTTGCCGATGGTGCTGTGAAAGGCGATAGCCTGGCGGTTGATGTTGCTGGGCGCGATGATGTCCTTGTCCAGGATCACAAAATGACCGATGCCGCCGCGGGCAAGTGCCTCGCAGCAGTTGGAGCCCACGCCGCCGCAGCCAAGCACCAGCACCGTGGCGTTGGCGAGTTTATCGAGCGCCTCGCGGCCCATGATGATCTCGAGCTTGGTGTCGCGTGTCTCGACGGGAGCTGCAGCTGCGGATTCGGTCATAGATATCCTCCGATGGGGAAGCGGATCGTGGTTTGGCTATCGCCATTATAGGTATTATCGCGATTTCATTTGAGCCCTAGGGGCTTGTTGAAATGGGGCCGGGATTCGCATAAGATGAAGCAGGTGGCACCCGTTGCCGCGGGTTTGCCAACTCCCAAACACGTTTGTAGCGTGAGAAGTGGCCGTCTTCGCATTACGCGGGGGCGGCTATTTTTTTGAGTATAAGATTAGATAGTTAGACAAATATCTAAATATTGAGTATAGTGTGCGCGTCGAACGAAATACTGAGAGGAGGTCCTATGCCGGGAGAGGGTTTTAAGGCGCTTGCCGATCCAACGCGGCGGCGCATTTTGGAGCTGCTGCGCGAGGGCACCTGCACGGCGGGGGAGCTTGCCGAGCATTTCGACATGAGCAAGCCGTCGCTCAGCCATCATTTGGCGACGCTTAAAAACG
The DNA here is from genome assembly GCF_003459795.1 of Collinsella sp. AF18-8LB. Lineage (NCBI taxonomy): Bacteria > Bacillati > Actinomycetota > Coriobacteriia > Coriobacteriales > Coriobacteriaceae > Collinsella > Collinsella sp. AF18-8LB. Next base: position 55,183 of record NZ_QRWU01000004.1, on the reverse strand, counting down.
CTGGGTTGGTGATCGACGAGCGTCATGGTCAAAACATCGTATACAGCTTAAACACCACCGTCATGCAGGACTTGATCGGTTGGTTTATGGGCTTTACAAACACTGAAGGTGATAAGGATGAATAACGAAAACAAGGGCATTCACGCCACGGGGGTATCGTCGCGCGTGTGGATTGCGCTGGTCGCTCTGTGCGTCGCCAATGTCGTAGCGCATCTGATAGTGATGCCGAGCTTGCCTGCGCAGATTCCCACGCACTGGGGAGCGAACGGCGCCGTCGACGGTTGGGGCCCTAGCTGGATGGCCTCCGCGCTCGGCGTGCTGCCTCTGGCACTTCTTGCAATGTTCTACGTGGTGCCACGCATTGACCCCAAAGGTGAGGCATATCGAACCTCGGGCAAGTTCTATCAGGGCTTCGTAATCGCCTTCACCTTGTTCATGTGTGCCATAAGCTGGTTGGGTGAGCTTACGGTCTGGGGCGTGGTGCCGGCGGTCGGTTCGGTCAACGTGCTGATTTCCGGTGCTATCGGTTTGCTGTTCATCGGCGTAGGCAACTACTTGCCGCGTGTGAAGCAGAACTATACGCTCGGTATCAAGACGCCTTGGGCGCTTGCCGATCCCGAGAACTGGCGCCGTACGCAGCGTTTTGGCGGCGCCTGCTTTATGGTGCTGGGTATTGGCCTGATTGTGATGGGCGTGGCAGGTGCGGTGCTTTCGAGTGAAGTCGTTGCCGCGGTGATTGCGGTTCTGGCGTTTGGTTCAGCCGGAGCTGCCTACGTCTATTCGTATCTGCTGTGGCGTAAATCGCAGCGAGCCGTTCGCTAAGGTTGCGGAAAACTAGCGTACGCAGTTCATGGTATGTTCTGGGGGACTTTTCCCAGGTAGTATTAGGGGGTGTGGGCAACCATGCCCCTTTTTCGTTAAGTTTCAGAGCTGGTTTCCTCATTTCGTTTCCGCTAAAGCGAATCAAGAATAGGGAAACAGCAGGTAGAAAGGATAAAACAGGCATATGGCGGAGTTTATCTACCAAATGTATCAGGCTCGCAAGGCCCATGGCGACAAGGTGATCCTTGACGACGTGACCCTGAGCTTCTACCCCGGTGCCAAGATCGGCGTCGTGGGCCCCAACGGTATGGGCAAGTCGACCCTGCTCAAGATCATGGCCGGCATTGAGGAGGTCTCAAACGGCGATGCCAGGCTCACCCCCGGCTACACCGTAGGAATCCTGCAGCAGGAGCCGCCGCTCGACGACGACAAGACCGTCATCGAGAACGTGCGCATGGCGTTTGGCGATATGATCGCCAAGGTCGATCGCTTCAATAAGATCGGCGAGGAGATGTGCGACCCGGATTGCGACATGGACGCCCTCATGGCCGAGATGGGAAAGCTCCAGGACGAGATCGACGCCGCCGACGGCTGGGATATCGATTCCAAGCTCGGCCAGGCGATGGACGCCCTGCAGCTGCCCGATTCCGACATGCTGGTCAACGTGCTTTCCGGCGGCGAGCGCCGCCGCGTGGCCCTGTGCAAGCTGCTGCTCGAGGCTCCCGACCTGCTGCTGCTCGACGAGCCCACGAACCACCTGGACGCTGAGTCGATCCTGTGGCTCGAGCACTTCCTGCACAACTACCAGGGCGCGGTGCTTGCCGTCACGCACGATCGCTACTTTCTGGATAACGTTGCCGAGTGGATCTGCGAGGTCGACCGCGGTCACCTTTATCCCTACAAGGGCAACTACTCCACGTATCTGGAGACCAAGGCCGCGCGTATCGAGGCTCAGGGCAACCGCGATGCCAAGCTCGCCAAGCGCATGGAGGCCGAGCTCGAGTGGGTGCGCAGCTCGCCCAAGGCCCGCCAGGCCAAGAACAAGGCCCGTCTGGCTCGCTACGAGGAGATGGAGGCCGAGGCCCGCGCAAGCCAGAAGCTCGACTGGACCGACATCCGCATCCCTGTGGGTCCGCGTCTGGGCAACAAGGTGCTCGAGGCCCATCACCTGCACAAAGAGTTCGACGGCCGCGTGCTCATCGACGACCTATCATTCACCCTGCCGCGCAACGGCATCGTGGGCGTCATCGGTCCCAACGGCGTCGGTAAGACCACGCTGTTCAAGACGATTGTGGGTCTGGAGCCGCTGACTTCGGGTGAGCTCGAGGTGGGTGAGACCGTCAAGATTTCTTACGTCGACCAGAACCGTTCCGGCATCGACCCCGATAAGAACCTATGGGAGGTCGTCTCGGACGGCCTGGACCACATGATGGTCGGCGAGACCGAGGTTCCGAGCCGCGCTTATGTGGCGAGCTTTGGCTTTAAGGGCCAGGACCAGCAGAAGCGCGCTGGCGTACTCTCCGGTGGTGAGCGCAATCGTCTGAACCTGGCACTCACGCTCAAGCAGGGCGGCAACCTGCTGCTCCTCGACGAGCCCACGAACGATCTCGACGTCGAGACGCTGTCCTCGCTCGAAGCGGCGCTGCTCGAGTTCCCGGGCTGCTCGGTAGTCATTAGCCACGACCGCATGTTCCTGGACCGCGTCGCCACGCACATTCTGGCGTGGGAGGGCACCGACGAGAATCCGGGCAACTGGTATTGGTTCGAGGGCAACTTCGAGGCCTATCAGGCCAACCGCATCGAGCGCCTGGGCGAGGACGCAGCCCAGCCGCATCGTATCCACCGTAAGCTGACGCGCGACTAGTCGAGCTCAGGTGACCTAATGAGAAAGGGACGATAACCTTGAGGGTTATCGTCCCTTTTTGTTACTTGGTAGAAGGTTCGACTTTATCGATGGCCCAGGTGGCTCCGAGACCGCCGGTGGTGTTGCGGCGGATGCGCACGGTGACTTCGTGGCGCTCGCCGGCCTGCGTGTAGCGCAGGGGGAAGCTTGCTCGGTTTCGCGCGGCCTCGATGGTACCGCGTTCGCGGGCGATCCAGTAGTACTCGCCGACGATGCCGAGCGTGTCGGCGCCGTAGGGGAGATAGGTCGACAACTGGTGTAGCAACGGACCGGGGCAGAAGACCTCGGTTGCGAAATCGATGGGGAAGTCCTCGGGGGTGGTAGGTGCTGCGGGTGCGGGGGTTGGGGCCGCTACGGGCGCCGAAGCCGGTGCTGGTGCGGGAATTTGGTCGCAAGCAGCGGTGGGCACAGACTCGATGACGGCTGCAGACTCAGGCGCCGCTTCCGGCTTAGCTGCGGAATCTGTCGGTTCCACGGGGACGGACGTGTCTTCGGCCTCGGTTTTGGTATTGGTTTGAGGGGCGTCCTCTGTCTCGACAGATGGCTTTGTCTCAACCGGCGTGGAAGCCATGGTGGTGATACCTGCGTTGGCGTTCTCGGGGTCATAGACGACCGTGAGCGAGATGGCGGGCTGCGGCGTCTCGGGCTCCGGTGTCGCCTCGGTAGCGTTTTGATCTGCGGGCTCGTCAGACTGACCGTCCTCGGCATTGTCGCCAAAGACATCGCTATTCTGGAACACGGGCGCCTCGGGTTGGCCAGCCGTCTCTTCGATTGTCGACGTGGGAGTCTCGTTGAGCTCAACAGTGGCTTCCTGATCAGACATGGCTTCGGAATCAGTTGTGGTGGCGATTTCGGTTTCGGCTTCTGCCGTCACCTCGATAGCGACTTCGATCTCTGTCTCGGGCTCGGGTTCCGGCACGGCTTCAACCATGGCTTCTGGCTCGGTGCGCTTTACGTGCTTGGGGCGCACGGCCTTGAGGTCCTTCTCACCGCGCTTTTTCTTTTTGTAGGACTGCTTGGCGCCCTTGACTGCCTTGGGCTTGTCCTCGCCCTTGGCAAGTGCGGCATCCCAGGCCTCGTTTGCGATGACCGTGGCATACAGGCGACCGCCCTTAAAGACGGTCAGCTTAATGCAGTCGTCAAGCTCCTCGAGCAACTCGCGCGTGGACTCAAAGCCCAGGTCGTAGGCCGTCATATCGCCCGCGGCGAGTGCCTCCTCGACCTGCGTCATAAACGTTTGCTTGCCGCATCCAAGCGCATCGCGTAGCAGTCGATACAGATAGATGTGGTTGCCCAGCGAAAGCGTGGGCCTAACTATTGTCTTGCTCATGGCAAATCTCCTCTTTACACATGTAAAGCATCTTACCATCGCATAGCGTTCGCCATGGCGGCGCCCAAGGCAAACGGGCGCGAACCGCTGTCGATTCGCGCCCGTTATACAGGTCGGTTATCTATGAGAGGCAAATGTGCTTAGTTGCCCGATGCCGTGCCTTGGCTCGAGTTGTCGGATGCCGTGCCGGACGCGGTTCCGCTCGAGCTGTTCGAGCTGTTGGTGTTGCTGCTGTCTGCTGCGCCCGTTCCCGAAGTGCTGTCGCTCGTCTGGCCGCCCGTGCTCGGCTGCGAACCGTCAGTCGTTTGGCTTGAGTCGGTCGTGCCGGACGGCGTGCTGCTGTTGGCCGTAGAGGAATCGGTGCCCTGCGATTGGTTTTGGGTGTTCGAGGACGAATTGGCAGAGGGAGAACTGTCTTGCGTATCGTCCGTCTGTGCCTGCTGATCCTGCGACTGGGTGTTGCCATTTGCATCGCTCTCGGTCGTGCGCGACGAAAGGATCGGCTCGGGACGCTCGCCCAGACCCTCACCGGCAGTGGTGATAAGGATGGCGCCGGCGCAGGCGATGACCGCGACTATGGCGATAGCGATCGAGAAGATGATGACCTTCTTTTGCGTCTGGCTGCGCTCGGCCGCCGCCTTGGCGCGCAGGCTGTTGGGAGCGACGCGCGCCGTGGTCGCGCGTCCCGCAACCTGGCGCATCTCTTGCGTGGTTGCGGCGCCACCTAGGTGCTCCTCGACATTGGGCTCAACGGGCTCGTAGGCGCCGGTAGGGTAGTCGACAGCGGCATGCGTGCCCTTGATTGCTTCGGCGCTGGCGGAGATAAAGTGGCGATAGACCTGCGAAGACACAACAGTGATGACTGAGCTCACAGCGGCACCAATCACCGAGCCGGCAATGCCGATCTTTGAAGCAAGCGCCACGCTCGTGGCGGCAGCTGCGGCGCCGGCGATGATCTGGGGAATGGAAATGTCATCGAACAGGCCCTTTTTGGGCGCGATGGCCATGGTCTGTCCGATGGAATGGTTCTCGTGCACGCCGTTGTTGAGCGATGCCGGCGTCATGACGCGCGTGCGCGGCGCATCGGTGTACTTGGTTGTCATACGGGGTCCTCCCGGTGTAAATCTACTTCGTTTCGTGTAGCCATCAGGGTACCCACCAGATGTGAATCGTACGTGACATTTAACAGATACCATCAACTCATCAATAGCTCACCAAGTTGGTGGGATGTGGTTCCACCCGGCGGTTGAACTACAATAGGGCTTGCTAATTGTGTTGAATAGCGTCTACGCACGGGAGCATTCTTATGAATCTTCACCTTTCTCAGTCTGATGGCTTTTTGCGCGTGGCGGCGGCGTCGCCGCAGATTCGCGTGGCAGATGTCGAGGGTAATGCCGAGGTTGCGCTGGCAGCTGTTCGCAGAGCTGCCGAGCGCGGCGTTCGCGCGTTGGTGCTGCCCGAGCTTAACCTGTGCGGCTATACCGCGGCTGATCTGTTCCATAACCGCACGCTGCTGCATGGCTGCGAGGCGGCGCTGGTGCGCATCCTCGATGAAACCCGTGAGCTGCCGATCATCTTTACCATCGGTCTTCCCGTTGCGGTGGCCGAAAACATCTACAATTGTGCGGCCGTGTGCTGTGCGGGCGAGCTTTTGGGCCTTACGGCCAAAAAGTATCTGCCCAACTACGGCGAGTTTTATGAGTGCCGCTGGTTTGCTCCGGCGCCGGCCGATCCCGTGTGGATTGAATTTGCCGGTCAGGGTCCGGTGCCGCTTGGCTCGGGGCTTGTCTACCGCTGCTGCGATGAGGGTACCGAGGACCTGGTGCTGGGCGTTGAGGTCTGTGAGGACCTGTGGGTGCCGGCACCCCCTTCGACCGAGATGGCGCTTGCCGGTGCGACGGTGATCCTCAACCCGTCGGCCTCGGACGAGATTATCGGTAAGGCAGATTACCGCCGCAGCCTTATCTCTAACCAGAGCGCGCGCCTGTACTGCGCCTATGCCTACGCGGACGCGAGCGAGGGCGAGTCCACGACCGATATGGTCTTTGCGGGCGAGAACCTTGTCTACGAAAACGGCTCCAAGCTCGCCGCGACCAAACTGCTTACCTGCGATATGGTCATCGCCGACGTTGACCTTGACCGTCTGGTTGCCGAGCGCCGCCGCTCGACGACGTGGACGCGCGCGGACGATGCGCCGGAGGCCACGACCGTTGAGTTTTCGTTTGAGGGCGTGCCGGCCAAAGAGCCTGTCCTGCGCGATGCACTCGACATCGACCGCGTCTTCCCGCGCGCGCCCTTTGTGCCGGCCGACCACGGTGACCTGGCTGAGCGCTGCGAGACCATCCTCGACCTGCAGACTGCCGGCCTCAAGACCCGCCTTGCCCATACGAGCACCAAGGCGGCCGTCATCGGCCTTTCCGGTGGCCTCGATTCCACGCTGGCGCTACTCGTGACCGTGCGTGCCTTCGATGCGCTGGGGCTGCCGCGCACGGGTATCACGGCGGTCTCCATGCCCGGCTTTGGTACGACGCACCGCACTAAGTCCAACGCCGAGTCGCTCGCGCGCGACCTAGGCGTGAGCTTCCGCGAAGTTTCGATCCACGCGGCCGTGGAGCAGCACTTCAGGGACATTGAGCACGATCCGGCCGTGCAGGACGTGACCTACGAGAACAGCCAGGCCCGCGAGCGTACGCAGATCCTGATGGACCTGGCCAATCAGGCTGGCGGTTTTGTTATCGGTACGGGCGACCTGTCGGAGTTGGCGCTCGGCTGGGCTACCTATAATGGCGACCACATGAGCATGTACGCCGTCAACGCGAGCGTGCCCAAGACGCTTGTGCGCCATCTGGTGCGTTATGCGGCTGATGTCTTTGGCGGGCGCATTGCCGAGGTCTTGCTCGATATCCTCGATACGCCGGTGTCTCCCGAACTTCTGCCGCCCACGGGCGACGGCGAGATTGCGCAGAAGACCGAGGATTTGGTGGGCCCGTACGAGCTCCACGACTACTTCCTCTACTACCTGCTGCGTTTTGGCTTTGAGCCCGGCAAGATCTACCGCATGGCGCTCAAGAGCTTCGAGGGCGTCTACGACGTCAAGACCGTTCACACGTGGTTGCGTACGTTCTATCGTCGCTTCTTTGCCCAGCAGTTTAAGCGCAGCTGCCTGCCCGATGGTCCCAAGGTGGGCTCGGTGACGCTCAGCCCGCGCGGCGATTGGCGTATGCCGAGTGACGCTAGCTCGCGTCTGTGGCTTGCGCAGATCGACGCGCTCAATCCAGTTGACTAAGGTTGGTTAAATTGAACCAATACGGGGGTTGCAAGCGTTACACTTTTGCAATCTGATGGCCCGTATCGCGCGGCGCTCTTGTCGGAGCGCCGCGTTTTTTATATCGAAAGGTGGCACCATGCAGGCATCGCAGCGTCTCGACCGCTTTGGCGCGGAGGTCTTCGCCTCGCTCAACAATAAGCTTCTCGTGCTGAAGGCTCAGGGCAAGACCATTTACAACATGAGCGTGGGCACGCCCGACTTTAAGCCGTACGACCACGTGGTCGAGGCGCTGACCCAGGCCGCCCAGGACCCCGAGATGTGGAAGTATGCCCTGCGCGACCTGCCCGAGCTTAAGCAGGCCGTGTGCGATTACTATGAGCGTCGCTTTGGCGTTTCGGGCATTACGCCGTCCATGGTGCAGTCGTGCAACGGCACGCAGGAGGGGGTGGGCCATTTGGGCCTTGCCCTGCTCGATCCGGGTGACACCATTTTGGTTCCCGATCCGTGTTACCCGGTCTTTGAGGCGGGTGCCAAGATCGCCGATGCCAAGCTCGAATACTATCCGCTGGTTGCCGAGCACAATTACCTGCCCTATGTGGCGGGTATCGATTCCGAGGTGGCCGATCGTGCCAAGTATATGATCGTGTCGCTGCCCGCGAACCCGGTCGGCTCGGTGGGCACTCCCGAGGTCTACGAGGAGATCATCGCTTTCGCCCGCGAGCACGACCTGCTCATCGTCCATGACAACGCGTACTCCGACATCGTGTTCGACGGCGAGCCGGGCGGAAGCTTCTTGCAGTATCCCGGCGCGCTCGAGGTGGGCGTGGAATTCTTCTCGCTTTCCAAGTCGTTTAACGTCACCGGTGCCCGCATCGGCTTTTTGGTCGGTCGCGAGGACGTGGTCTCGGCCTTTGCCAAGCTGCGCGGCCAGATTGACTTCGGTATGTTCTTCCCGATCCAAAAGGCTGCCATCGCCTGCCTGAACGGTCCGCGCGATGAGGTTGAGGCACAGCGTCTGAAGTACCAGGAGCGCCGCGGTGCCCTGTGCGACGGCCTTGAGGGCTTGGGCTGGGAGCGTCCCAACGCGCATGGGTCGATGTTTGTGTGGGCCAAACTTCCCGGCGGCCGTACCGATTCCATGGCGTTTTGCGAGGAGCTCATGGAGAAGGCCGGCGTTGTGGTGACGCCGGGTGCGAGCTTTGGGCCTTCGGGCGAGGGACACGTGCGCATGGCGCTGGTCTTGCCGCCCGATCAGATCGCTCTGGCCGTCGAGGCTATTCGCGAGGCGGGTCTGTATTAAAAAGACATTTAGGCGCGTCAATAGTTCGAAACCGATTTCGGGCAGTTATCTTACGAATTCTGCAAACAATTTCGGTAAACGGTCGATTTTTGGCTGCGAATAGGCGCATAATCAAAGTCCCGATTGGCTATATTGGGATTACGGCAAGCCGCTCGGGTCGTTCCCGGGCGGCTTGTTTGTGCAGAGAGATGGGAGTTTCTAATGGTTAACGAGAAGAAGGTCGCTATTGTCGGCTGCGGTTTCGTCGGTTCGTCTTCGGCGTTCGCACTGATGCAGAGTGGTCTGTTCTCCGAGATGGTCCTCATCGACGTGGACAAGAACCGCGCCGAGGGTGAGGCACTGGATATCGCGCACGGCATGACGTTTGCCGAGCCGATGAAGATCTACGCCGGCGATTATTCCGATGTCGCCGACGCCGCTATGATCGTCGTCACCGCTGGAGCTGCCCAGAAGCCCGGCGAGACCCGCCTAGACCTGGTCAACAAGAACGTCAACATCTTTAAGTCCATTATTCCCGAGATTAAGAAGTCCGGCTTTGACGGCATTCTGCTCATCGTCTCCAACCCGGTCGACGTTCTGACCTATGCCGCCATCAAGATGTCCGGTCTGCCCGAGGGCCACGTCATCGGATCCGGCACCGTGCTCGACACCGGCCGTCTGCAGCAGATGCTCGGCGCTCACGTCGAGGTCGATCCGCGCGACGTTCAGGCCTACGTCATGGGTGAGCACGGCGACTCCGAGTTTGTCGCTTGGTCCAGCGCTCAGGTTGCCGGCGTTCCGCTGAACACCTTCTGCGAGCTTCACGGCCATCTGGAGCATGAGGCTGCCGAGAAGCGCATCGCCGAGGACGTCAAGAACTCCGCCTACACCATCATCGAGAAGAAGCACGCCACCTACTACGGCGTCGCCATGGCCGTTAAGCGCATCTGCACTGCCGTCATGCGCGATGAACAGACCGTTCTGCCCGTCTCCTCGCTCATGGTGGGCGAGTACGGCCTGTCCGATCTTGCCATCTCCATGCCGACCGTCGTTGGCCGCGACGGCGTTGTCTGCCGCGTCCCCGTGCCGCTGAACGATGACGAGCAGCATGAGCTCACCGTCTCCGCCAAGGCCCTCAAGGACATCATCGACAGCGTCGACTTCTCCTGCTAAATTAGGCTCGTTTGCCAGCAAGCTACAATGAAGGCGCCTGGGTCCACACGACCCGGGCGCCTTTTTGGTGCAAGGGGGACAGGTTGCTTTGCGCCATTGTTGATGGGAGAGCCATGTCGGATTCGCCTAATTTTTTGACCTATGCCCAGACGGCGTTTGATCCGTTTGAGGAACGGTCGTTCTGCGCTGTGGATAGCCTGGTCTTTGCGTGGCTGTCCTATTTGCGTTTGCCGGGGGATATGCCGGAGCTTACCGGCTGGCAGGGTCTTGACGTACGCGAGCTGCTGCGTGCCGAGTGCTACCGGGACATGATTGGCGACCTGTGGGATCCGGAGGGGAGCAGGGCCTTGTTGGAGGCCGTGGCAGCAAGCCCTCGCTACCGTGGCGTGCACGTTTGCGGCTATCGTGCCGTGAGCGATGTGGTGGTGACAGAGCAGTTTGCGGCTATGACGTTCCGATTTCCGGCGGGGTTTAGCTATCTTTCCTTCCGGGGGACCGACAGCACGATTGTGGGCTGGAAAGAGGACTTTAACATGGCGTTCCGGTGTCCTGTGCCGGCCCAGGAATCCGCGGCGCGTTATGTGGACGAGGCAGCGGATACGATTGACGGGCCGCTTTTGTGCGGAGGTCATTCCAAGGGTGGAAACCTTGCGGTGTACGGTGCGGCGATGTGCTCCGATGTCGCCCGTGAGCGAATCGAACGGGCGTATTCCCATGATGGTCCGGGCTTCGTCGAGGAGTTTCTGAACGGCAGCGCCTTCGCTGATCTATCCAGTCGAATCGACAAGACGCTACCTCGGTCGTCGATTTTTGGCATGATGTTCGAGACGCAGGAGGACTATGCCATCGTTGAGAGCACCGAGTTCAGCCTGCTGCAGCACAATCCCTTTAGCTGGGTGGTTGATGGTCGCGACTTCGTGTACTGTGAGCGCCTGTCCGCCGGTGCTCGATACGTTGATGGCTCCATTCGCGAGATGCTGCTTGCGGTGTCGCCTAGCGAGCGCGAGCGTTTTGTAGATGCGTTGTTCTCCGTGCTTGAGGCTACGGGTGCTGAGCGGTTTGCGGATATCGCCGGGAATCTGCGCGAGAGCCTGCCCGTGATGCTCCAGACTGCGCAAGGCTTTGACAAGGATACGCGACGCTTTGTCTCGCAGACCATCGCGGCAATCCTTAAATGCGCACTGCTGCCCAAACGACCCCAGATCGACATGCCCGCTGCCGGCAAGAGTTTGGCAGAACAGCTCGAGGCTTGGCAGTCCGAGCTCCTGCGCTAGCCATTGGTGCAAAGCAACCTGTCCCCGATGCACCAATCTTCGATGCGCCTGGGGCGGGCTCGACCGCTATACTGGTTCGTGCTCAATTCGATCTAGAACGGAATGCCGTATATGAAAATCAATCACGCGATTCTGCATATCCTGGACTTTGACTCTGCCGTCAACGTCATGAGCCAGCGAGAGCTCGATATCGAGAGCCGCACCGTGCGCAACTTTGTGACCACACATTTGCGCCGTGCCCGTACATCGGCCGATAACAAGCGCGCCACGTTTGCCGAGAACTCCGCATTCGGCGGCGAACTCAAGGGCTATTTCTTTGGCGAGCGCGAGTTCGTGGACCTGTCGCAGCAGATTGCGGAGTTCATTTCCTCCGAGCTCACCAAGGCCGAAAAAGCCGAGTCCACCGATGTGCTCGTGGCCGACTTTGACGACGACGAGGATGCCCGCTGGTTTGCCGTGATGTTGCTGGGCTCCAAGCAGGCTTTTATGCACGAAGTGGGCCGCGAGGAGGGCGAGGTGCGCAACGACATCACGCGCCACTATGCTATCCTGCCGAATCCTTCACAAAAGGTGCCAAGCTATGCCATCGTGCGCGCGAGCACCATGGAGATCGGTTATGTGGACAAGAAGCGCAAGATTGCCGGTGAGGACCGTATGCTTATCCCCGATGGCCTGCTGCAGTGCGACACGGGCGTATCGGGCAAGGAGGTCATCGACACCGTGACGCGTGTGGTCGAGGAAGTCGCCGAGGAGCACGGTGCTAACACAGCTGTGGCACTGGCTAAGGTCAAAGCTGCCGTTGCCGAGAAGGTCGAGGATGACGAGGAACTGCCGCCTTGGGATATCGTCGACGAGGTCTTTGAGGACGAGCCGGTCATCAAGGAAAGCGTACGCGCGGCACTGACCGAAGAGAAGGTGCCCGAGCGCGTGCCCGTGGAGCGCAAGCAGGTAGAACGCGCGGCGGTGCGCAATCACAAGATTCGTACCGACACGGGCATCGAGATCAGCTTTCCGGCCGAGATGGGTTCGAACTCCGAGTACATCGAGTTCGTCAACGAGCCCAACGGCCTCATCTCCATCGAGCTCAAGAATATTGGCAGCATCGAGAATCGATAAAGCTTTTTACTTTTGAATAAAAGTCTGGATTATATTTCGATGTATACTTGGAAATATAATCCAGACTATTTTTTTGGAGGTCAAAAATGTCCCCACTTGTTCTGGAAAAACCGGTGTTTACGAAAGACCAGGTTGTTTCTGCTACCGAAGCAAGCAAGTCTTTATCCGCCATACGCAAGCGCGCCAAGCGTGCCCCGCAATTCATTGCAGACCATAACGATATCGATACCGTGATTGTCGATTATGCCGCCTATGAGGAAATGTACGGTGCGCTGCAGTACCTGCGCGAACTTGAGATTGATCGCATCGCGGCGGACCGAATCAAGAACGGTCCGCACGAGTTTATTCCGTTTGAGGACGCCTTAACTCCTGATGAGCTCGCAGAGTTTGAGTCAATGGATCCCGACGCGATTTCCGACGAGGACCTTTTCGAATGAGTGGGCATTTTGTCATCGGCTTTTTGAATCGAGATGTCGAGAAGGAATATCAAAAGCTTGATGGTTCTCAGCGAAGACTCGTGCGCATTGCAATAGAAAAATTAAAGACGCGCGCCGATGAAATCGGAACGCCGCTTCACGGTGAGCTTGCCGGCTGCAAAAAGATCAAATGGCGAAACGCGGGACTCCGAATGATTTTTCGAATTCGAGAGGACGGAACAGTTGAGATTGCCGAGATTGTAGCAATTGGGCGGCGTGACCGTTCCGAGGTCTATAAGACGGCCACGGCGCGTCTGTTGAAGCAGTCTGCCATGGTTGAATACGACGGAACTCTGAGATGATGAAGGCCGAAGCCCCGATGGTGCTTCGGCCTTTTTTGTTTTCGGCTTGGTTGCTGACACTGCGCCGCAGGTTGAGCATACGTCAGCGAAAACGCGGTTTGTCAAAACCGCGTAACTTTTAAAGCTGGCGCAGGCCTTCCTCGAGGCCGGTCTTGCTGTCGGTCTTCTCGTCGCGCATCTTGATGACGCGGGCGGGGACACCGGCCACGACGGCACCGGCGGGGACGTCCTCGACGCATACGGCACCGGCGGCCACGACGGCGCCCTTGCCCACGCGCACGCCCTCCAGGACCACGGCGTTGGCGCCGATCATGACGTCGTCTTCGATGATGACGGGCGTGGCGCTTGCGGGTTCAACGACGCCTGCCAACACGGTTCCAGCGCCGATGTGGCAGTTCTTGCCCACGGTGGCGCGGCCGCCCAGCACGGCGCCCATGTCGATCATGGAGCCCTCGCCAATGACGGAGCCGATGTTGATGATGGCGCCCATCATGATGACGGCGCGATCGCCGATCTCGACGCGGTCACGGATGATCGCGCCCGGCTCGATGCGGGCGTTGATGCCCTTAAGGTCGAGCATGGGCACGGCGGAGTTGCGGCAGTCGTTCTCCACATCGTAGTAATCGATAGAATCGTCGTTAGCGTAGAGGATTGCCTTGAGCTCATCCCAGTCGCCAATGACGGTCTTGCCGCGGCAATCGCCGTAGACGCGTGCGTTGCCCCACTGGACCTCCATGCCGGGCTTTTCGCGCACGTACAGTTTGACGGGCGTCTTCTTGGGCGCGGTGGCGATGTAGTTGATAATCTCCTGTGCATCCATCTCGGCTGCGTTGCTCATATGCTGTCTCTCCTTTGGGTGGATCCGGTTGATACCTGGTTAGGCAAACATGATCTGGTCGAACGTGTAGAAGCCGGGCTCGCGGGTGACGAGCTTCTGGGCGGCGGCCAGGGCGCCGTTGACGAAGATCTGGCGGCTCGTGGCACGGTGCGTGAGCGTGACCTCCTCGTCCTGGCCAAAGAAGCTCACCTCGTGCACGCCGGCGACGGTGCCGCCGCGCAACGAGTGCATACCGATTTCCTTGGGGTCGCGCGCGCCGCACATGCCCTCGCGTCCGTAGACGGGGTGGTAGCCTGCCTCGGGCTCGGCCTCGACTACGGCGTCGAGCAGCAGCTTGGCGGTGCCGCTGGGGGCGTCAACCTTTTGGTTGTGGTGCGTCTCGACAATCTCGCAGTCAAAGCCGGGCAGCTCGCGCGTGGCCTGGGCCACTAGATGACGCAGGGCGGCGATGCCGATGGAGTAATTGCCCGAGTGCATAACGCGGGCGTTCTGGCCCAGCTCACGCAGGCGGTCCATCTGCTCGGGAGTGTAGCCTGTGGTGCCCGAGACCAACGCCGTACCCGTGCGCTCGACATAGGCGACGACGGCGTCGAAGGTCACGACGTTCGAGAAGTCGATAATCACATCGGCAGCCGGTGCGTTCTCGAGCTCGCTCAAATCGAAGCCAATCTGGGCCACGATATCAAAAACGGGCTTCCCGGCGGCGTCGACAATTCCTTCGGCGGTAGTGCGGATGAGCGAGCCCATGCGGCCCGTTCCCATAATGACGGTCTTAATCAAGCAGACCAGCTCCCTTCAGAGTATCGGTAAGTGCGGCTCGCGTGTCGTCTGCCATGGGGCATAGCGGCATACGGTAGTTTGCCTCGATCATGCCCATCTGGGCGAGCGCTTCCTTAACGGGGATGGGGTTGACCTCGCTAAAGAGGGCGTTGATGAGCGGCTGGCCGGCAATCTGGATATCGCGGGCGCGCGCTACGTCGCCGTCCAGATAAGCGCGGCACATGTCGTGCACGAGCTGCGGCTGTACGTCGGCCCACACGCTGATGGTACCCGAAGCGCCTAGGCTCATGAGCGGCACGGTGAGTGCATCCTCGCCCGAGTACATGCGGAAGTCATCGGACAGCAGGTGGGCGATTTTGGCCGCGTAGGCGACGTTGCCCGAGGCCTCCTTGATGCCCATGATGTTGGGGTGCGCGGCCAAGCGCTCTACGTTGCGCTCGCTGATACCGCAGCCACAGCGGCCGGGGATGTTGTACAAAATGCAGGGGATGTCCACGGCGTCGGCCACGGTCTTAAAGTGCTGGTAGATGCCCTCTTCGTTAGATTTGTTGTAGTAGGGGGTAATGAGCAGCAGACCATCGGCACCCAGGCCCTGGTAAGTGAGCGACTTAGTGAGCATGGTTTGCGTGGAGTTAGAGCCCGAGCCGGCAATAACGGGGACGCGGCCCGCAACCTGCTTGACCACTGCGGCGACAACGGAGTTGTCCTCGTCGTCGGTCATCGTGGCACTCTCTCCGGTGGTGCCCAGGGTGAGGATGGCGTCAGTGCCATTTTGCAGGTGGAAATCGATAAGGCGCTCAAGTGCGTCAAAGTCGACACTGCCGTCCTTTTTAAACGGCGTGACAAGGGCGACGATTGAGCCCTCGAGATTGCGGATATCCATGTTCTTCTCCTTCGCTTCCGCGATCTGGACGCGTTTGTTCCATTGGGCGGCGACTGCTAGGCGCTCGTCTTGAGCGCGACGGCGGGCGGCATCGGCGCGCGATTTGGCCAGCAGCTCGCGGCCGCACGGCAGCACGTCGAGCGTGGCAAAGTAATCGCCCGGGCGCTCGGCGCGGCGGATGAGGTCTGCCGAGCCATCGGGGCGCAGCAGGACCTCGGCGGAGCGCAGACGGCCGTTGTAGTTGTAGCCCATGGAGTAGCCATGCGCGCCGGTGTCGTGAATCACGAGCAGGTCGCCCATGTCGATATGCGGCAGCTCGCGGTCGATGGCGAACTTGTCATTGTTCTCGCACAGATTGCCCGTGATGTCGTAGGTGTCCGTAACGGGCGTTGTGGTCTTGTCGTCGCCACCCGGCTGGCCCATCACCGTGATGTGGTGGTAAGCGCCATACATGGCGGGACGAATGAGGTCGACGGCACTGGCGTCCACGCCGATATAGTCCTTGTAGATTTGCTTCTCGTGGATGGCCTTGGTGACCAGGCACCCATAGGGGCCCATCATAAAGCGGCCCATCTCGGTACAGATCGCCACATCGCCCATGCCGGCGGGAACCAGAATCTCGTCGTAGGCCGTGTGTACCCCTTCACCGATGGCGTGGATGTCGTTGGCCTGCTGCTCGGGCAGGTAGGGGATGCCGACGCCACCAGATAGATTAATGAAGGCGACGTGTGCGCCGGTCTCGCGCTCCAGGCGTACGGCAAGCTCAAAGAGGATGCGCGCGAGCTTGGGGTAGTAGTCGTTGGTGACGGTGTTGCTGGCAAGGAATGCGTGGATACCAAAGTCCTCGGCGCCCTTGGCCTTGAGCATGCGGAAGGCCTCGAAGAGCTGCTCGGTGGTCATGCCATATTTGGAGTCGCCCGGGTTGTCCATGATGCCGTTGGAGAGCTGGAACAGACCGCCCGGATTAAAGCGGCAGCTGACCGTCTTGGGGATTGGCCCCGCAACGTGCTCAAAGAACTCGATGTGGCTGATGTCGTCAAAGTTGACGATGGCACCCAGCTTGTCGGCGAGCTCAAAGTCGGCCGCCGGCGTGTCGTTGGACGAGAACATGATGTCGTGGCCGGTGATGCCCAGTGAGCGGGCGATCATGAGCTCGGTATAGCTCGAGCAATCGCAGCCGCAGCCGTATTCGTTGAGGATGGAGATAAGTGCCGGGTTAGGGTTGGCCTTGACGGCAAAGTATTCCTTAAAGCCCGGGTTCCATGCAAAGGCGTCGCGCACTTCTTGCATGTTGCGGCGGATGCCCGCCTCGTCGTATAGATGAAACGGCGTGGGGAACTGCTCAACGATATGCTCGAGCGTTTCCTTGTCCACAAACGGCTTCTTTGCCACATATGCCTCGTTGGGAGTCAATGACATGTCCCGTAAACCTCGCTATCCAGACGGCGCTACCTGCGCATCGAATCCGCATAGCGTGGACCCAATGTCCGGATAGCGCTCCCGCATTGCTGCAGACAGTCCTGCGGGTGTTTCTCGCAGGCCCACCAGGCTGTTCGTGCCCGAAAAACCCAGTTCGGCGGGTTTCGCCTCCCCACGGGGTCAAAGCCTGCCGGCTCGCCCGCGGATCTTCGTGCCCGCGCCTCTATCAAGTGGTAAAGACCCTACCACGTTGCACTTTACCAAACAAGAGTATTCGTATATAACGTTTAAAAAATGCAGGGATATGCTGGAAACATGTGTGCCACAATCCTGTATCACAATAAGTTGCAACAGATGTGCCTTACGAAGGGATTCTCTATGACCGAGCTCCAAGAACTCCGTCGCTATCGGCGCGACTTGCACAGGATTCCGGAGCTCGATTTCGATCTTCCGCAGACGATCGCTTATATCGAGGGCGTGCTGGCGCCGCTCGACTGCGAGCTGACCCATCCGTGCCCCAGCTGCGTCTGCGCTTTCTTTGACGCTGGCGTTGGTGCCACGCATGCCACGGCGATTCGCGCGGATATGGATGCGCTGCCCATTGCCGAGGCGACGGGTGCGGCCTTCGCCTCGTCTCATCCCGGTAAGATGCATGCTTGCGGGCACGACGGGCACATGGCCACGGCGCTTGCCGCCGCGACGTATGTCGACCGTACGATTCGCGAGCAGCCGGGCACCATTAAACGTAACGTGCTCTTTGTGTTCCAGCCGGCCGAGGAGACAACCGGTGGTGCCAAGACGGTATGCGAGAGCGGCGTGTTCGAGCGCTATGGCGCCGATCGCATCTTTGGCTTTCACGTGTGGCCCGACCTTCCCGCCGGCACGCTGGCGAGCTGCCCCGGTCCGCTGCTGGCACGTTCGAGCGAGACGCATGTACACATTCACGGGACGAGCATCCATATCGCCAAGACCTATGGGGTTCCGGTCGAGGAATCGCACGATGCGGCGCTGGCGGCTGCCAAGTTCTTGGTTGCCGAGCGCGAGCTGATGGACGAGCTAGGCGCCGATGAGCCCTGTATCGGTAAGTTCGGCCTGCTGCAGGCCGGCACCGTTTGTAACGCCGTGGCGGGGGAGGCCCATGTTGCCGGTAGCTTGCGTGTGTTTACGGACGCCATGTTCGACCGTGCGCGCGAGGGCGTACGCCGTGTGCTCGACGAGGCGTGCACCGCAACGGGCTGCACGTACGATCTCAATTTTGCCGAGGGCTATCCGCCAGTCGATAACGACCCCGAGCTGTTCGCCCATATTGCGCCCGCCTTGTCCGAGCTGCAACTCGTGGACGAGCCGCTGCTAATCGCCGAGGATTTCGCGTTCTATCAGCGCCATCTGCCGGGCGTGTTCTTTTTGCTGGGCACGGGCGTGCCAGAGGGACAAGAAAACCCGATCGATGCTGATGGCTGCCCAGCCTATACGATGAGCGCTCTGCATACCGATACCATTCTCTTTGACGAGGAAATCCTACTCAAAGGCCTCGATGTCTACAAACGATTGCTTGTGATGGAGTGACGATGAGGCGACGCCGACAATCTGTCGTGTACAGTCCTGGTGGGTGCGGGTGCGGCTTGCTGCTGCTTCCGGTTATTGCTGTGGGCATTGGCGTGATGTTTGCGCTTGCCGGGCTAGCCGCAGCGGCGCTCGTGCTGCTGATTGTCGCTATTGGCGTGACGATCTGGCTGTGTCGTTCTCGCGAACAGCGCCGTGCCGAAGGCAAGAGCAATGTTGGATGGACCATCTTTTTGGTTATTGCCTACCTGCTGAGCATCAGCTATTTGGCCTTCTTTATCCTGTTGGTTGTGAGCACCTTTACCGGGGAATCCGTCACGGTGGGTTGATGCACTGCCAGCAGACGGTCGCGTAAAGTGCGTTTGCTCGGCGTTTGGATAACTGCATTGGCCGTTTACCACAGCCTTAGCTCTCAGCTAATGAATCCAAGTTCAATCCTTTCTACGATGTGCTGTGTGCCGGCACGGTAGCCGGATCGTAGGAAGGATGAACAATGGCAAAAGAGGGAAAGAAGCCGATCGGCAAGATTGTCCTAGGCGTCATCGTGGTGCTGGTTATCGTCGGTGCCGTGGGCTCTATGGGTGGTAATTCAACCGATTCGTCTGCGAGCGATTCGGCAAAACCTGCCGAGGCGACACAGCAGGCTGAGGAGCAAAACGAACCGCAAGAACCGTATACCATTGCTGATGAGGCTGAAGACACCTCCAATCAGTTTGCCTACAAGATCACGGGCACGCTGACCAATAACACGGACAAGGAAAAGAGCTACATCCAGATTGAGTATGTTCTGTATGATGCCGATGGCAACCAGGTTGGAACGGCTCTTGCAAACACCAATCATCTGAAGGCGGGCGGCTCCTGGAAGTTCGAGGCGCTGGGTACGGTGTCTCCCGACCAGGTTGCTAGCTGGGAGCGTTCGGACGTAAGCGGTTTCTAGCATGTTGCATGCACTGGGGGAGGTGAAGTCGTATGCCCGATAAGAAACTGACCGAGGAGCTGCTCAACGAGCTCCTTGATGCGCCAAGTATCGATGGTTACATAAAGGAACACGACTTTGCCGCCCCGTCGCTTTCGGATTATCTAAAGCAGCTGCTGCAGGAAAAGGGACTGGAGCGTTCGCGCGTGGTCCGTATGGCCGACCTCAACGAGACGTTTGGCTATCAGATTTTTACCGGAGCGCGGCATCCGAGCCGCAATAAGGTGCTGCAGATTGCCTTTGCCATGGCGCTGACGCTCAAGGAGGCCAACCGCGCCTTGACAGCGGCAGGTGCCAATGTCCTCAACTGCAAAGATCGCCGTGATGCGATTATCATTTTCTGCATCGATCGTGGCTGCAGCCTGCAAAAGGTCAATGAGGAGCTGTATCGCTTTGGCGAGGAAACGGTGAGTTAGTGGCCGATGGCTGAGCCGGCGGTGTCACCAGAACAACCATGCAAACGAACGGGGCGCGGATGCCATGGGGTGTCTGCGCCCTGCGCTATGATGGAGGCTATGGATACTCAGACCCCAACATATTCTGATGACGAGCTGACCGCAGCGCTTGCCGAGCACCTGGCGTCGCTCGATCGCGACGACAGCTATCGCGTGGAGCGAGTGCTTAAGCGCTCGTCCGTTGAAACAACCGAGCTCGTGTACTTTGAAGGAACCGGCGGTGGTTCGCTCGGCCCCTTTGTCCGTAAACGCATCGATGCTTCGGCTCAAATCGGCGGGGCATACGAGCGTCTGTTTGCCGCCCAGCGGGCAGGTGGGCGTTTTGAGCACCTGCCCAGAATCGTCGATTGTCGTCGTGTGGGCGACGAGCTTAACGTGGTTATGGAATACATCGAAGGGGAGACGCTCGGGGTGCTGGTGGACCGTCTGGGAGCCACCCCCGATTATGCGCGTGAATTGTATCCTGCCCTATGCGATGCCGTGGGCGAGCTCCACGCCGGTTTTGCAATGGCGGGGGAGACGTCGGCGCCGGTGATCCATCGCGACCTCAAGCCGTCGAATATCATCGTGACAGGTGCCAACTATACGCCTGATGAGGGCCTGGCGTTTTCATCGCTGGTGATTATCGACTTGGGGATCGCGCGCGTGTGGCGCGATGGCGCCGATGCAGACACCGTCAAGTTCGGCACGCGACCCTATGCGCCACCCGAGCAGTATGGGTTTGGGCAGACGAGTGTGCGCAGCGACGTCTACGCACTTGGCGCCCTGTTGTTCTTCTGCTTGACGGGAGTCGACCCTAAACCAGGGCTCGACATGCGCGAGCAATGCGAGGCGCGTGGCATTCCCACTCCACTTGCCGATGCCGTCTGCATGTCGATGGCGCTCGACCCGGCCAAGCGTTTTGCGAGTGCGGAAGCGTTGGGACGGGCGACGCGCTCGGCATACGATCTGAGCCGCCCCGTGCGGCCTCCTACACCTGCGCCTGTCCGTACTCCGGCCTCGGAGACGGTGTTGACGCTCCAAGGGCTCCAGAACCCCGCAGGGCTTCCTAGGTCTGCCGCCTCCGCTGCATGCGGTCTGCTCTCTCGCGTTCCGGAGTCTCTGGGGCGCATTTGGAATACGCTTGTCTGCTTCTCGCTACTTGTGTTCTTTGCCGGAAGTCACTTTGCCGTCTTCCACCCCACGGGAGCAAACCAAGGCTACCCGACGTGGCTTCTCATAATCGAGTATTTTTTCTTTGTCGATGGCCTTATGGTGCTTATGCATTTTGCGCTGCTCGATAAGCGCCGTCTTCGTCGGCGATTCGTACTGCTCGACAGCTATCGCGGCAAGAAACTCGCGAAACTCTGGCTCAAGGCATTGGGTGTGCTGCTCCTATGCATGATCGTCATAGTCGCGGTTGCCAATGCGACCGGCGTCGTCGATACCTCCGCTACCTAAAAGAAAAGGGCCCCATTGGGGCCCTTTGCAGTCGCACTTAGATGCGGTTCATCTGAGCGGCGACTTTGTTATACCAGTCCTGCCACGTGGGCGGGCAGTACTTTTTGGCGGCTGCCGGGGTAAGCGTGGAGCCGTAATTGCGACCAAGATAGGCAACGTGGGCTGAGATGCCCTCGCTCCAGCTGCCGAAGCTGCGCCAACCGCCGCCAACGGCGCTCCAGCCCCAGGCGTTGTAAGAATTGGCGCAATAAGCACCCTTGGTGCTCTCGATACAGGCGATGGCGGGGGACCAACGGGGGTCGACACCGGTATTCCAGGCGGCGACGGCAAAGCTATAGCCCTGGCCTGCCATGGGGGAGCCGGCGAGATAATTGTCGATGCGGCTCGTCCACTCATTAATGAACGAATCGTAATCGGAGCTACCGATATTGGAGTTGTTCACCGTGGTGTCGATGGTGGTGTTGGTGTTGGTGGCCTGGCTGCTGGAATTGCTGCCGCTTACGCCCTCGCCCGAGAGCTTCTCGGCGGCAGCGGCCTTATCGGCCTCAAGCTTGGCAAGCTCGGCGGCATTTTCCTGCTCGGCTTTTGCCTGTGCCTCGCTGCGGAGCTGCTGGGCCTGCGCCAGCGCATCCTCGGCGCTTTTCTGCTCTGCCTCAAGCTGTGACTTGGCCTGCTGGAGCTCGGCCTTGTTCTGCTCGAGTTCGGTTTGCATATTGTTGAGCTCTTCGATCTCGTCGACGCTCGAGCTCGTGATCTGGTTGGTGTATTTGCAGGTCGTGATGAACTCACCCAGGCTCTGCGCATTGACCAGGAAGCTCACGATGGGGTTGGTGCCCTTCTGGTATTTATACAGATCGCGCATGGCGGAGCTCGCCTTGGCCTGCTGATCGGGAAGCTCGGCTTCGATTTGCTCGATGCTGGCTTCGTTGGTGTCGATTTGCTTCTGAAGGTCCTCGAGCTTGGTGCGGGCCTCGTTGTAGGCGCCCGTGGCGGCTTCGATCTTCTGCTGGGCGGCGGAAAGCTGATCCTGCGTTGCCTGCGAGGCGGCATATGCCGCGACGGGGGAGAGCATCGGCGTGGCCGTCAGTGCAACGGCGAGCGCGGCGCTCGTGATGATACGAGCCGGCTTCGACGCGATGAGCGCTGCGGTGCGATGGTTCGAATGCTGCATCCAGTCCCTCTGCAATCAATCGTAGGTTATGGTTCGAAAAGTATTCTACTACTGCTTTCGACCTCAACTTGAACCTTAAAGGTTCTAAAGGGTCAAGTTGAACTTGAGGCTTTGGCTTTGACCTGCAGTTATATCGAATTGTTGAGAAACCATAGAGTTCAACTTTAACGTTACGAGGACCTGTTTGTGGGCGAGTTTTGGGCTGTGAAAGCTCTCTTAACGTGGGGTTTTGCAACTACAGGGCCCTATCGCGGTGAGCGCGGCTTTCATACTAGATAATTGCGTTGATTGCCATAGATACGGTGGAGCTTTAGGAGGAGACGGCCCGGCACGTTAGAATAAACAGGTTGCATAAAGACCGCTCAGCGTATGGGCAGTTGATGATAGGAAGTATCCATGGCATTGCAGTTTACAGAGCGTGAGTTTATCCCCGTGCTGCTCGGTGGCGACATCAACGCCTATTCGGTGGCGCGCGCCTTCTACGAGGAGTACCAGGTCAAGAGTCTGGTCTTTGGCAAGTATCAGACGGGTCCCGCGTACCGCAGTCAGATTATCGACTACACGCCCAACGTGGATATCGATACCATGCCCGTGATGCTCAGGACCGTCAACGGCATTGCCCAAGCGCATGCCGATAAGACGATTGTCCTTGTGGGCTGTGGAGATAACTATGTTGCCCTCGTGGCTCAGGCCAAGGATGCCCATGAGTTGGCGGATAACATCGTCGCGCCTTACGCTCCCTACAGCATGCTTGAGCAGTGTCAGAAGAAGGAGATCTTCTACGAGCTGTGCGAGAAGCATGGCGTGCCCTATCCGCATACCTTTACCTTCACCATGGCGATGCTGAATGCCCAAGGCGAGGCACCTGCCGAAGTGCTCGACCAGATCGATTTTCCTTACCCGATGATCCTGAAGCCTTCCGACGGCATCATGTGGTGGCAGCACGAGTTCGAGGGCCAGAAAAAGGCCTATGAGATTGCCGACCGTGCTGAGCTGGAACAGGTCATTCGCGACTCGTATGCCAGCGGCTACACCGACGACCTGATCTTGCAGGATCGCGTGCCCGGCAACGACGAGTACATGCGCGTGCTCACCAGCTATTCCGACCGCAACGGCAAGGTCCGCATGATGTGCCTGGGCCACGTGCTGCTCGAGGAGCATCAGCCCCATGGCGTCGGTAATCACGCCTGCATCATCACCGAGCCCAATGACGAGCTTATGGGTGGCGTGCGCAAGTTGCTCGAGGACCTTCACTTTGTGGGCTATTCCAACTTTGACGTTAAGTACGACGAGCGCGACGGCTCGTTTAAGTTCTTCGATTTCAACACGCGCCAGGGTCGCAGCAACTACTACGTCACCAACAGCGGCTTTAACGTTGCCAAGTATGTGGTGGACGAGTATGTGTTCAACCGCCCGTTTGAGCCGGAGTTTGTGACGGCGCAGGACGAGGCCCTGTGGATGGTCGTTCCCATGGGCGTCGTCGACAAGTACGTCAAGGATCCCGAGTTGCGCGCGAAGGTGCATCGCCTGGACAAGGAAGGCAAGGGCGCCGACCCTTCGTTTATGAAGGGCGACTTTGTCTTTAACCGCTGGCTGCGCATGTGGCACACCAAGCTGCGCCACTTTAAGCTGTTCAAGACGTATTACAAGTAGATGAGTGCGGCGCCCGTCCGGTTTACATCGGGCGGGCGCGGGTATGATACGCGCAATTGCGCAAGCGTCACCAAGGAGGCGGCGATGGAAAAGCTGGGAGTTATCGGCGGCATGGGCGCCGAGGCCACGTCGTATTACTACGACCAGGTGGTGCGTCATACGGCTGCTGCCTGCGATCAAGAACATATCGACATGGTGGTGCTCTCCAAGTCGACCATGCCCGACCGCACGCTGGCCATTAAGACCGGCGAGCATGCCAAGCTGCTGGCGACCATGAAAGAGTGTGCCCAGGCACTCGAGTCGCTGGGCTGTGCGCACATTGCCATTCCCTGCAACACGTCACACTACTTCTACGACCAGATCCAGTCGTTTACCAGGGTGCCGATCATTCACATGCCGCGCGAGTCGGTTCGCTATGCCCTTGCGGGTGCGGTGATGGGGGAGTGCGAGTTCGATCCCAATCTGAGCATGCCGGCCGAGCCGGTTCGCAAGATTGGCATTATGGGAACCGACGGCACCGTGGGTGCCGGCGTCTACGGGCGCGAGTGCGAGGCGGCAGGTGTCGAGGTTGTCTATCCCAGCGAGAAACGTCAGAACGATGTGATGTCGCTTATCTACGATGATGTGAAGGCCGGACGTGAGCCCGATATGGATAAGTTCGATCGCGTGATGTGGGAGTTCGCCCGTAGCGGCTGCGACCGCGTCATTCTGGCCTGCACCGAGCTATCGGTGCTGCAGAAGTACCGAGAGATGCCCGAGATTACCCTCGACGCCATGGATGTCCTGGTGCGCGAATCCATCATCCGCAGCGGCGCACTCTATCGCCTGTAGCTTCCGACCTGCCAAAAAGGGACAGGTTTATTTTGGTAGGTTTTATCTGTTGAAACAGTAAAGGCCTCGGCTCGTTTGGTGCGAGCCGAGGCCTTTTGCGTTGGGCGGTTGCTGTCAGTGGTGAACTAGAACAGGAAGCCGATGGCGATGAGGGCGATGCTGGCGATGAGCACGGCGATGTCCAGGCCCTTGATGGGGTAGCGCTTGTACGAGCTGGCGCGCGTACGCAGATAGAAGCCGCGCTGTTCTGCCGCCAAGGCCGTGGCATCGGTTTTGCCCACGCTCGAGATGAGCAGTGGCACGCACAGTGGCAGCATGAGCTTAAGCTTCTTGATGGGGTTCTTGGTGTCGTACTCGACGCCGCGTGCGGTCTGCGCCTCCATGATGGCGTTCATCTCCTGACCAAACACCGGCACAAAGCGCAGCGCCGTGGTAAAGGTGAAGGCATAGCGATACGGCACGTGCAGCACCTCGACGCAGGCGTTGGCAAGGTCGTTGAGCTTGGTCACCATGAGCATGAGGATGAGTGGTAACGCCACGCCCAGCAGGCGCAGACAGGCCTTCGATCCTGTGATGAGGCCCGTGTCGGTGATAAAGCCCCACACCACGTTGCCATCGCGCATAAAGGCCAGCTGGAGCACCAGCATGATAAGCGCGAGCGGAATCAGCAACTTGAGTAGCGAGAACAGACGGTTGACGACGCCGGCATAGGCACCCAGAGCAAGGGTGAGTGCCAAAAAGCCCAGCAGCGCCACATAGGTGTCGGATAAGAAGATGCCGACGATGATGGCGGCGGCGAGGCCCAGCTTGACAACGGGGTTCAGGCGATGCAGCAGCGTATCGCCCGGCATGTAGTCGATGACGTTAACCACGGTGGACCATCTCCTTGGTAATTCGAACGACATCGGTGACCTCGCTCACCTGCGCAAAAGCGGGCGAGACGGAAGATGCCAGACGGCGCGAGAGTTCAATAACCTGGGGAGGCTCCACGTAGACACGCCGCATGAGATCGATGTTCGAGAATAGCTCGTGCGTGCGGCCGCGGTCGAGGATGCGGCCGTTTGCCATCACCACGATGCGCTCGGCAAAATCCGAAACGACTTCCATATCGTGGCAGACCATGATAACGGCGCAACCGCGCTCGGCCATGGTGCGCACCGTTTCCATGACGGTCATGCACTCGCGGTAATCAAGGCCGCTCGTGGGCTCGTCGAGCACCACGATTTTGGGCTCTACGACCACGACGGAGGCGAGTGCCACCATCTGGCGCTGGCCGCGCGAAAGCGAGAAAGGCGCCTCGTCGGCCGGCAAGCCAAAGCGGTCGATGACGAGTTGGGCACGACGCAGAGCCTCGGCGCGGTCCATGCCGCCAAGCTCCAAGCCAAAGGCGACCTCGTCGAGCACGGTGTCCTTACAGATTTGACGGTCAGGGTTTTGGAAGAGGGTTGCGACCTCGCGGGCAATGCGGCTCGTGGGGACGGTTGCGGTATCCAGTCCCGTGACGCGCACGCTGCCCGAGGCGGGCTTGAGCAGACCCGTGAGCAGCTTGGTGAGCGTGGTCTTGCCGGCACCGTTTTGGCCGACGATGCCCACGAGCTCGCCAGGATAGAGCGTCAGGCTAAGGTCGTGTACGGCGGCTCCGCCATTGGGATAGGCAAACTCAACATGGTCGAAGGTGAGTACGGGTTCGGCGTCCTTGGCATGAGGGCGCAACGACGGTGCATGCGGGGAACCGGCGGGCGCCTGGGCTTCGATAGCCGCGCGTGCGGGGTCGACGATGCCCGAAATCAGGCACTCGGCCTCATCGACATCCAAGCAAGGGGTACCGCTTACTAGACCATCGGTTTCGAGGCTATTGAAGATACGCGTGACACGAGGGCAGTCGACGCCGATGGCACGAAGCTCGTCGGCATGCGCGAAGACCTCGTGTGGCTCGCCCTGCAGCGCGATTTCGCCATGGTTGAGCACGAGCACGCGGTTGCAGTACTCTGAGAGCAGGGCGACCTTTTGCTCAACGACGACGATGGTGATTCCAAGTGTGCGGTTTGCCTCACGCAGCGTCTCGAAGACCAACGTGGAGCTGGCGGGGTCGAGTGCCGCGGTGGGCTCGTCGAGAACCAAGACGCGCGGACGCATGGCGAGGATGGCGGCGATGGCTACCTTTTGCTTCTGTCCGCCCGAGAGGGTGGCGATCTCGCGGTCGCGCAGGTCGCTGATGCCGACGGTCTCGAGCGTTTCGCTCACGCGCTGCTCGATCTGGTCGTGGGGAACGCCAAAGTTCTCGAGGCCAAAGAGCATCTCGTCCTCGACGACCGAAGCGACCATCTGCGTGTCGATATCTTGCAGCACACTGCCGACGATTTGCGACACGTCGGTGAGCGAGACTTCGCAGGTGTCGTGTCCGTCAACCATGACGGACCCAAAGAACGTGCCGGTGTAGTGGTGGGGCACGGCGCCCGACAGGCAGGCGGAAAGCGTGGACTTGCCGGCGCCCGAGGGCCCGATGATGCCGATGAAATCTCCCTTGTTCACGCTGAGCGAGATGTGGCTAAGCGCCTGCTCGGTCTGCGTGCCATAGGAGAACGAGACATCGTCGACGTTGATGATCGTTTCCATGGATACCTTTCATAGTCATTGGGGACGTTCTTACATGACTAGTCGTTTAAGAACGTCCCCAAGAGCTAGTTGTTTGGGACAGTCTTTGTTGGTGGAGTGCGGAGACGGCTTTACGAGGGGCCCCAGGTTGGCGCGAAAGAGGTGCGAAGCGTACTTGGGTACGCGAGCGACAAATGAACGCCAAGATGGGGTGGCTCGTAAAGCCGAGCGGGTTAATGGAGCCTAAGGGCCTTCTGGATGGGCAAGTAGAGGGCACCGACCAGAATGGCGTTAAAGACGGCGGTCATGGCGACGACGGGCAGCATAGCGGCGGCGAGCTCGCCCACCACGCCGAGCATGGCCATCTTGATGACCATGAAGATGACGCCCGAGACAAAGGTGGTCACGAACGTTGCGACGATGGCGACGGCAGACTTGACCTGTCCGTCCTTGGCGGCAGCGTTGACGATGACGGCCATGAGCATGGCGGCGATGCCCTCGGCGGCAAAATCGACGAACGGCGAGGTGGTGGTGATCTGGATCACGGCAGCCGAGATGAGGCCAATGACGAGCGCCTGGCCGATGTTGGGGCGAACGACCAGGATGGTGAGGCAGAAGGCCGAGATGATGAACTCGGGGCTGATCATGCCGCCCGAGATGCCCGAGATTGCCTTGCCGACGGTGAAGTTGAGGATGAAGCCGGCGGCGAGCAGGATGGCGAGCAGGACGAGGGCGCGGACATCGAGCTTGCCGCGGTCGGCGGTCTGGGCGGTGCGGGGCTGGGCGGCGGTGGTGTTCTGAGACATGGTGAAAATCCTTTCGGAATGGGAGTGCAAGAGAAAAGCGGAGGCGCGTGATGCGAATGCGATCGGGCTCGAGATAGAAAAAGGCCCCCGGTCGAAACCGGAGGCCTTCCAATCACCTAGAGCGCAAAAACAGGCGTGAGGGACTCACTGTCGACCGATCGAATTCGCATCACGCCACCACCAGTTGTTGAGAGAGTTCATCGTGTTCTTCATGTTGGTGGCTCCTTTCGTGATGTCGTGGCGCGGTCGCACCTAGTTGCTGTTGCGCTGCACTATAGCACAGCGAAGTGTGTGCGGGGAAATCTTTTTTAAAAAGATTTCAGGCGGGTTTCCCGCCGGTCAAAAGAGCGGGCTGAGCGAACGAGGCTGCCATCGCTGCCTTGCCCGCTCAGCTAGGACATGAGGGCCTTAGGCCTTCTTGCGACGATAGATCACGTAGGCGCAGACACCGATGATGACGACGGCGCCAACTGCCATGGCAGCCATGTTGTTGCCCTCGGACTTCTCCTCGGTGGCCTCTTCCTCTTTGACCTCGGGCTCGGCTACATCCTCATCGGAGAGGGCCTCGTCGGCGTAGGTGATGGACTCGACCAGGCAGTCGTTGTCGGCATCGTAGTCACTCGGGACGAACTCCTCGGAGAAATCCTCCTCCTTGAGGTAGTCACGCATCTCCTCGAGCATAGCCTTGCACTTGAGGTAGGTGTTCTTGGTGGCAGCCTTGCCGGCCTTGTTGGCCAGGGCGGTGCGGGCCTCGGTGTCCTCGGTGGCCTGCATGGCATCGTCGACGGTCAGGTTCTGCTCGATGAGTTCCTTCTGCAGGGCGTCGAGATAGGCGCGGACGCCGGTGGCGCAGTGGTCGCGGTTCTCATAGGCGAGTGTGTTGATGTCCATGAGGACGTAGTTGATGGAGTTCTTGGGCTCCTCGTTGTTCACGACGTCTTCCTCTTCGCAGTGATCAAAGGAGACATCCTGATCGCTGAAGTAGGGGCTGATCTCGGTGAGCAGTGCGGAGTAGAAGGGGATGGCGACGGAGAATTCGGCGTTGGAGAGCATCTCCCACTGAATGGTCGCGATCTCGGGGTCCATGCCCTGACGGATCTGGAAGGTGTGGATCTCGGTGTTGCGGTTGGAACCAATGGCATAGGCGCCGTCGGTGTTGGCGTTGAGGCCGGCGACATTCTCGCCACGAGTAGCAAAGCTGCGGATCATCTCAAAGGTGTTCCAGTCGGACTTGCCGGGCTGGAAGAACAGCGGCTGCATCTCGTGGACCAGGGCGCCGGTCGTGGCGCGAGCATCTTCGCGCTCGTCCTTAACGATCTCGTAGTCGGTGCCCTCGGCAAGCGGAGCCATGAAGTAATCGCGGCCCTGGATATAGCGCGACCAAGAATGCATGGCCTGCTCGCTAATTTCCTCACCGTAGGTCTGGGCAACGTCGAACTGGCCGTCATCGAAGTACTTGGCAAAGCCCTTTTCTTCGGGCATGGTCTGAATGTCCTTGGAGTGGAGGCAGTTCTCGGTGTCGTCGAGGTTAACCTTGTAGTTAAGGTTGCCGATGTTGGGGTTGACCGAGGCGATGTCGTCGGTGAGCTTCATGGCAATCCACTGATGGCCAGAAAGTCCGGCGAACAGCCAGGTCTCGTTGTTGTCGGCGATGATGATCTGGTCGTTGGTGCAGATGCCCTGCTCGTCGACCAGACTTCCGAGGAGCTCGACGCCCTCGCGGGCCGTGGCGCTCTCGCCCAGGATGACGCTGGCGTAGTTGTATTCACCGATGCCGGTCTCCTCGGTGAGGGGGTCGGCCTCCTCGGCCTTCTCGTTGTAGGAGGTGCTCAGCGTGGCAGAGCAGGAGACGCCCTTCTCGTTGATGCCAGCCTCGGAATAAGCGTCATAGCGATCTTCCCACTGAGAGGGGTTGTCGCGAACGAAGGTGTAGCGATACGTGGGGCCCGTGGACTTGTACTCAAAGCCGGATTCGAGCGAGGTGTACTTGCTACCGTCCTTGTGCGCAGGCTCAATGCCAAAGTGCTTGATATAGCGTGTGCTAAAGTCCTCTGCGCGGCCGTAGTACGTGTTGCCGTCCGCCGTGAGTTTGCTGCCCATGTAGATCTGGGTGCAAGCGAGTGCCGAGGTCGGCATGGCCATAATGGCCGCAGCTCCGAATGCAAGGCCGCAGCCAAGCTTCTTGAGCGTGTTGACGGGATGAGTAAACCTCATGATCCCTCCCAACCGTTGAAACCCCGCGGAACCGTGCAGGATTTCAGCTAATAAATACATCTATTAGCCTATCGGAAGTCTAAAAAGTATTCACTATATTCGGTGAAATACTCGATGAGCGTCATAAAATATGCGATGAGCGGATAAGAATACTCATTTTGTAGCTTTAGTTAAATAAAGGCACCCTGCATTTACTGCAGTGGAATAAAGCGCCAGACAATACTCAAAAGAAAACTCCCCCGCTGTTTAGAATTTGCATAAACAACGGGGGAGACGATAATTGGATGAATATCATACCAATGTGGAATTACTTCTTCCGACGGTGGATCACGTTAATCGCATAGCCGACGAGCATGGCCAGAACAATGACGATAAAGCCGAGCAGGGGATTGTCGTTCATGGGGTCCTCCTATTTTCCGAGCGGGGAGAATTCGTCGACGATGATATCAAGGCATTGAGGCAGCGCGCGGGCACCAAAGACGCCCGAGTTGCTGGAGATGATCTCGCCATCGAACTGCATGCCCAGCGACGGCGTGCAGGTGATCTTGGCTTCTTTGGTCTGGATGATCTTGAACTGCGGACGGCCAAGCACCTTGCCGGCGGGGTCGAGCGCGGCGGTGATTACCGTGGGAAGCAGCTGTACCGTGCGTACGGGCTCGATGACCGCGATGTCGACCATGCCGTCGTTCATGCGGCAGTTGGGGAACAGGTTGATGTCGTTTTGGATGACAGACGTGTTGCCTGCCATGCAGCAGATGCCGTCGAGCTCCTCGACAATGCCGTCATGCTCAATGGTAAAGTGCGCCACCGTGGGGTTGGGTGTGGCGAGCGCCGACAGGAAGTAGGCGATCTCGCCGATGTCGTTTTTAGTGGGGGCGGCCTTCATCATAATCTCAGCGTCAAAGCCCGAGCCGGCGATGATGATAAAGCCATGGCGCTTTTCGTTGCCGTTCTCGTCGAGCCAAAAGAGCTCGCCCATGTCGACTTTGACCGTGCGGCCGGCGCGGCATGCCTTGGCGAGCGCCGCTGCCTCGGGGGCATTGCCGATGTTGTTAAAGAATAGGCAGGCCGTGCCGGAGGGGAAAACGAGCGTGGGAACGCCGCAGCCGCGCATCTGGTCGAGCACGTTGGAGACGGTGCCGTCGCCGCCCGAGACGACCACGCGGTCGAACTCGCGAACGTCTGCCACGGCGTCCTCGGGCTCCATGCCATCGCCGATAAAGCGCATCACGACCTCGTCGCCGCCCTGTGCAAGGGCGTGCGTGAATGCGTAGATTTCATCTGAGCTGGGGCCCGATGCCGGGTTGTGGATGATAAGGCAGCGCATACTTACGTTCCCGTTCTGTGACTAACCGAGTATAGTTGTAGGGCAATGCCGATATCCTACCCGTGTTTTTCGGGCCTAACCTTATTCGATGGGTTGATATGTACATTTCCACACATCAGGCTCTGCTCGACTTTTGCCAGCGCGCCCGCAAGTTCGACGCGATCGCCGTCGACACCGAGTTTTTGCGCGAGCGCACGTTTCATCCGCGCCTGTGCCTGGTCCAGATTGCCACCCCTGCCGAGAGCGTCGCGGTCGATCCTCTGGTGATCGACGATCTATCGCCGCTGGCAGAGCTTATGGCCGACGAGAGCGTGACCAAGGTGTTTCACGCCTGCTCGCAGGATATGGAGGTTATGCTCCATACCGTGGGCGTGCTGCCGCGTCCCATTTTTGACACGCAGGTGGCCGCCGCCTTTTTGGGCGAGCGCCAGCAGATTTCCTACGGCGCGCTCGTGCAGACGTTTTGCGGTGTCTCATTGCCCAAGACCGAGTCACTGACCGATTGGTCGCGCCGCCCGCTGACCGACAAACAGATCGAGTACGCGATCGATGACGTCAAGTATCTGATCGTCGCCTTTACCGAGATGATGAGTCGCCTGCGCGAGCTGGGCCGGGTGGACTGGGTGCTCGACGAGTTGCGTCCGCTGGCCGACGAGTCGCATTATCGCGCCGATCGTCACGAGGCATTCCGCAAGGTCAAGCGCATCAACTCCTGCAGCCGCCATCAGCTGGGCATTGCGCGCGAGCTTGCCGCTTGGCGCGAGGATCGCGCCGAGCGCCGCAACATCCCGCGCAAATGGGTCATGTCCGACGACACGTTGCTGGCCCTGGTTAAACGCAATCCCGTGCGCGTTGAGGAGTTCCGCAGCATCCGCGGCACCGACCAGCTGGGGGAGCGCGATGTGGACGGCGCGCTCATGGCCATCAAGCGCGGCGCGAGCTGCCCGCACGATCGCCTGCCGCTCATGGTGCGCGGGCATCGCCAGATTTCGCCGGAGTTGGAGAGCGTGACCGACCTTATGTATGCGCTTATTCGCTTGGTCTCCGAGCGCTCGGGCGTGGCGACCTCGGTCATTGCCTCGCGCGATGACCTTGCCGACTACATCGAGCATCCCGAGCAGAGCCCCCTGCGCGAAGGTTGGCGTTTTGAGCTCGTGGGCTCGCGCCTGGACGATCTACTCTCGGGCAACATGGGACTCACCGTGAAGGACGGCAAAATCGAGCTCCTGTAGGGAAGCCTAGCCGCTTGAGTGGGTAGAATGCCTCCAACGTGTAACTCGATTCGGAGGAATTCGCATGCCTTATTACTATGGATACGGCTTTGGCATCGACCCGCTGTACCTGCTGGTTGTTCTTGTCTGCACAGTGCTTGGCCTTGCCGCGCAGAGCTATATCAACTCGACGTACAAGACGTGGTCTAAGGTGCGCTCGGATGGCGATACGGGCGCCACGGTCGCTCGTCGCATGCTCGATGCCAACGGTTGTAGCGCCGTGGGCATAAAGGGCGTTGCCGGCGAGCTTACCGATCATTACAACCCGCAGGATAACAACCTGTATCTCTCGGATGCCAACCGTTCGGGCGGGTCGGTCGCAAGCGTTGCCGTCGCCTGCCACGAGGCGGGCCATGCCGCCCAGCGTCAAAGTGGTTATGCCATGATGAAGGTACGCACCGCTTTGGTCCCCGTCGTCAACTTTACCCAGAACACCTGGACGATCGTGCTGCTCATGGGCCTGTTCATGAACATCGCGGGGCTCACGACCCTCGCGCTGGTCTTCTTCTCGTTTAGCGTGCTGTTCCAGCTGGTTACGCTGCCGGTCGAGATCGATGCCAGTCGCCGTGCCGTGACGTATATCGAGCAGTCGGGCATGAGTTCCAAGCAGGTCAACGGTGCCAAGAAGGTGCTGACGGCAGCCGCGCTCACCTACGTGGCGGCGGCGCTCACCTCGATTATTCAGCTGCTCTACCTTATGGCTCGCTACAACAGAAACTCCAACCGATAACAAATTGGGTCGCTGGGCGCCGTGGGGATTTGTGTCCCCGCGGCGCTGTACTATGTGTTGGATTTGAATTTGCGCAGGGCCGAAGCCCTTGTGCACGATAACGGAAGGAGGCTGCGTGGCAGGCTGGAATCTAACCGGCAATGCCGTTTCCGCCGAGTTCGACGGTTCGGACGATCAGGAGCGCAAGGAGCTCAGCGTGAGCCAGGCGGTGGAGATCGCCGCCGGCGCGCTCGATGCCATTCCGCAGCTGAGCGTTTTAGGCGAGGTCACGGGTTTCCGTGGTCCCAACGCCCGAAGCGGCCACTGCTACTTTCAGATCAAGGACGACTCGGCGGCCGTCGACTGTATCATCTGGAAGGGCGCCTACCTTAAGCGCACTTTCGACTTGCGCGACGGCATGCAGGTAAGCTTTAAGGGCAGCTTCAATCTCTACAAACCTACGGGTCGCATGAGCTTCGTCGCCCGCTCGTTTTCGCTGGCGGGGGAGGGTCTGCTGCGTCAACAAGTGGCGCAGCTGGCCGAAAGGCTACGCCGCGAGGGCCTGATGGACGAGACGCGCAAGCGTCGCATCCCGGTGTTTTGCTCGCGCGTGGCGGTCGTCACCTCGCTTTCGGGCGCCGTAATCGATGACGTCAAGCGTACGCTGCGCCGTCGCAACCCGCTTGTCGAGCTTGTCTGCGTGGGCGCAAAGGTCCAGGGCGAGGGTGCGCCGGCAGAGCTTATTGAAGGCTTGCGCCGCGCCGCTGCCATTACGCCGGCGCCCGATTGCATTTTGCTCGTGCGTGGCGGCGGTTCCTTCGAGGACCTCATGACCTTTAACGATGAGGAGCTCGCCCGCGCGGTGGCGGCTTGCCCCGTGCCCGTGGTGACTGGTATTGGGCATGAGCCCGATACCTCGATCTGCGACATGGTGAGTGACCGTCGCGCCTCCACACCCACGGCGGCGGCCGAATCGGTGGCGCCGGCTATGACGGAGTTGGCCGACGTGCTCGAGGCGCGCCATCAGCGTCTGGGCGCCGCGATGGCTTCGATGATCGGGTCGGATCAGGTCGATCTGGAAATGCTCGACCAACGCGGCCGTCGTGCCTGGGACACCTATACGGCTCGTCTGGGCGACGCGCTCGATGCAGCCGCGTGCCGCCCGTGTCTTAACGATCCAACGTTTATGGTTGAGCGTCGCGAGTCCGAGCTTGCCCTGACGGCCGATCGTCTGTCTGGCGCCATAACGCGTTCGGCTGGGACCTTCCGCTCCAACTTCGAGCGTCTGCCCGAGCGCTTGATCGCAAGCACCTCAGGGCTCGATGGCAAGCGCCATGCACTCACGCTTGCGAGTTCCCGCCTAGAGCATCAAGGGCGCACGATGCTCAGCAAGCCAGCGTCCGACCTAGGCCGAGCTGCCGCGTCGCTCGATGCTCTGTCGCCGCTCAAGGTGCTTGCCCGCGGTTACTCCATCGCGTACAGCGATGATGGGGTGGCTACGAGTGCCAAGACCTTTAAGCCGGGCGACGCCATTCGCGTGCGCATGGCAGACGGCAACGTGGCGGCAACGGTCGATACGGTCGAGTAAGCCGCGTTTCATAGCGATAAACCTTTAGGAAAGGAAACAGATATGGCAGAGAAGACCCCGGTCGAGCAGCTTACGTACAAGCAGGCCTCGCAAGAGCTAGAGCTCATTATCCGCAGCCTTGAGTCGGGCGATATGGAGCTCGAGGAGTCGCTCGAGAGCTATACCCGCGGCGTCGAGCTCCTCAAGAGCCTGCGCACTCGCCTGGCCGATGCCGAGCAGAAGGTCTCGGTGCTCCTTAAGGACGTTGACGGCAACGACGCGCTCGCCGACGGCGAAGCCGCCAACACCGACGACAACCTCTCGTTCTAGCCAACTTACAGCCTGCTTTGGGGTAGTCTTTTTGGGACGGGGCTTTTTTGACTACCCTTGCGCGACGGCTCGTCGAGCGTTTGCGTTTGCGAAAAAGTAGTCAAAAAAGCCCCGTCCCAAAAAGACTACTTTGGTCTGTGAGAAAGGAACCAACCATGTGTGATTGCATCTTCTGCAAAATTGCCAACCACGAGATCCCCTCGACCGTTGTCTATGAGGACGACCAGGTCATCGCGTTCGACGACCTCAACCCCCAGGCGCCGGTCCACACGCTCGTGATCCCCAAGAAGCATTACAGCGATATCGCCGACAACGTGCCTGCCGAGACCATGGGCGCCATGGCTCACGCCATCCAGGAGGTCGCCAAGGCCAAGGGTCTGGAGGACGGTTTCCGCGTCATCTCCAACAAGGGCGTCAACGCCGGCCAGACCGTCATGCACTTCCACATGCACGTCCTCGGCGGCAAAAACCTGGGCGAGAACCTGCTCTGAAAACGGCTCACACGACGTTTTCGTCGCCGGTTGAGACCATCTTTTCTCTGCTAATGCTAACCCGGAGATGCCTGTTCAAGTGGGTGTCTCCGGGCTCGTTATTTGTTGCGAACCGGTGACAATTCGAATTCACATGAGTAGCCAGGTCGCGGCCGATCTACGCTAACGCCTTGAAATCGAGTTAAGGATTGTTTGATGAATTTGTCGCAATTGGAGTACCTCGATGCCGTTGTAAGGCTGGGCGGTGTTCGCCGAGCAGCTTCTGCGCTTCATGTAACGCCGCAAGCCGTCTCGGTCGCAATTAAAAAACTTGAATCCGAACTGGGCGTTAAGCTGATTGATCGCGCAGGGCGTGAGACCGCCCCCACTTCAGAGGGAAGAGAATTCGCTCTCCGTGCTCAGGACGTTTTGAACCAGATTGATGGGCTCAAGCATTTTGCCAGCCAAGATCTTCGAGGCGTTTCTCCTGATGGCCACTTTCGACTTTACGTTCCTTGTCTGCACGGTAGGGGCGAACTGTTTTCTGACGATTGCTACGATAGGTTTGTAGAGGAGCATCCTGAGATCCACCTAGACGTCTGGCATCAGCCGAGTGCGGCATGCTTTGAATCATTGATGATGGGCATTTCGGATGCCGCCGTTTCGTTTGAAGAACCTCGCGACGATAGTTTGCATTACAAAAATCTCGGAGAGAAGAGCCTTAAGGTACTTGCCTACTCCGACCATCCCTCTTTATCCCGCTCGATTCGAATCGAAGACCTCTTTGACGGCAGGGTTGCCGTTCCCATTAACTTGGGACCTTGTTTGACTGCCCTTTCAAAGTGTCCGGAAACTCAACTTCATGATTTGAAATTCCGTGACGTGGAGTATTCGAACCTCGAGCAATGCCGTTTTCTAAGTTCAGGAGGAAGAATACTCGCGTTTTCTGGCTCCCAGATCTGTGCAGAAAACTCATCAATCTTGGAACTCGACATTAGCGCTTCTAAAGAGTGCTACCTTCCGGTCTATTTCTGTTATAGAAAAAACGAATGGACGGAAAGGCATCGTACTGTGTTTTGGCATCTTATGAAAACTCTATGCGATATTAGATATGTGCAGGTTAAAATTTTTTGTCGGTCTCTTCCTTCTAATTGACGGTTTTCGGGTTATTTTCCATTCAAGCGATCGCCATGTTCTGATGACAGGATAGAAAGGATTGCGAATGACTCCCCTTAACAAAACAAACACCGACGTAAGCTCTGAACGCGTTGTCTGTATGTACAACGCTTGCAAAGCTTAGCCTTGACGCGAGGGGCGGCTCATTTCTGGGCCGCCTTTTTTTGAAGGGGATTAAATGCCATTAATTAAACTGAATGAACTCGAACTCATTAGCTTGGACGAGAATAATTCCGTTCTTATCAATTTGATGAATGGAAACGCCGACATTGTGAATGCGGCTGTTGCGCTTGCTATTCGTTCAGGCTGTTTTGATGGGCTTGATATTGATACGCTCGATTTACTGATCGAGCGCGGCTATGTCTTTGACTCTGAGCATGCACGTGACAAATTTGTTGAACGAATCGATAAACGGTTGGCTTGGGAGTCGACTAGGGAAATACCAAATTTCATTGTCGTCCCAACCTATTCATGCAACCTTGATTGCTACTACTGTTTTGAAAGGGCGAGTATTTCGCGTGGCATTCGCCTTAATAAAGAAATTGAATTAGATGTCGAGCGTTTTTTCTCGTTTGTGGCCAAAGTCCTTTCTGAGTTTGAGAATGGCTATGGGGATTTTGATATGTCGAAAGTGCTGGTAACAATTACGGGCGGAGAACCTCTACAAGATTTTACGTTTCGGACAATTGAAAAGCTTCTCATAGGCTGCAGAAATAGGGGCTTTAGGGTTTCGTTCGTTACGAACGCGCTTGCTGTTCCAGAGTATTTGCATCTACTCTCTGATTACGTCTCCGTTATTGATGATATGCAAATAACGTTAGATGGCGCCCAAAGGGAGCATGATTCAATTAGGGTGGCCATTGACGGTAAACCGACCTTCAATCGAATCGTCCACTCAATTGAGCTGCTAAGCTGTCTTGATCTTAACTTGCAGGTAAGAATCAACGTGACGCGGCGAAATGTAGGCACGTTGACTGAAATTGGACCTCTCATTCAAAAGTTTGATCGAGTTCTATTCTATGTTTACCTTATGCAGCAAGAGGGACGTTGTCAGAGTGAGAACGTCCTTGATGAGCTTGAAGGAATTAAAGCCCTAGACAGGCTAAAGGATGAAAACGGCGACCTCGATAACCTTCTTGTTGAGTATCACGGGAGAAAGTTGATCGAATCAATATTTAGTGGCAAGAAGTTTCATCCAAAAATTAAAACTTGCACTGCTATGTGTAATCAATTCATATACGACCAATTTGGCTATGTATATAAATGCTGGTGGGCCATGGGCAATCGGTCTCGAGCCGTGGGTTTCGATGACGATAACGGAATTGCATGGAATAAGAAGCTGCTGTCTTACTACCGGGATCGCTCCGTGCTTAAAATGGATGCCTGCCGAGTTTGCCGTTATAGATATGTTTGTGGCGGCGGATGCACTGGGAGGCTTACCCTATATGACATGAGGAAAGGCTCTGTATCATGCCCGGATTTTCATTCGATTTTGGACTATGAAGTGCATCGGCACTGCGCCTCTCGTAGCGATGAGGGGTGTTGCTGATGCTTGCGCAAGCGGACTTTACGACGGTTGTCGAATTTAGCAGGGTGTCGGTGTTGGCTAATTATCTGTTGGGCACCCTAGATGCTATTGATGCCGATTATATTGACGAGGATCATTCGATTTCTGTAGAGACTCTCGATAAGGCCGAATCGGCCTATCTTCAAAAACGGGGGCACCTGCAAGTCCGGGACCATGAACAGCGTGAGTTAATATGTCGTCTCTGGAGTTCCTATCTGCAAAAGCACGAAACTACTTGCTATGTCTATCTACAATTAACCCATGAATGCAACTTGCGTTGCTCCTATTGCTTTCAAGCTTCAAATGGGTACCAGCATCGGACTATGGCGCCGGGCACCCTTCATAATATTGAATCGTGCTTAAAGAGATTGCTTAAGACATCGTGCGATCCTGCTCGGATTGTTATCGTTTTATATGGCGGAGAGCCATTACTGCCTAAAAATATGAATCTGGTTTTAGAGGCTTTAGACATATGCAAAAGACATGGCTTTCGACTTCGGGTAATCACTAATGGGACTCAACTGCCTCATTATCTAGAAATTCTGAAGCGAAGTATTGGAGTGTTGGACGGTGTTACCGTTACGCTGGACGGCGCTCGCTTTTCACATGATAAAGTTCGAAGGACGCTTGATGGGGAGGGGACATATGATCGGGTTGTCTCTTCTAGTAAAGCTGCTATGCGAAATGGGATTGACGTAACGGTTCGCCTAAATGTATCCCAAGATAATATCGATATGCTGAGACATTCCAATTGGAGGTACTCTGACTTTAAGTACGAGATTCATCGTGTTGAATATCCTCTATACGAAAAGGCCGTTTCTTTCTGGCAATTGCTAGAACTATGCTTGAATGGCTATATATCTTTGACAGAGCTTGCCGTGAATCAAGTCGGCTATTTTTACCAGATATTTGAAGAAGATCAAGCGCATTATCCTCTATTCGGTGACTGTCTATCTGGGTCGGTGCTTCTGTTTTCTCCAGAGGGGGCTGTCTATGATTGTAACGAAGCCGGTACCAATTCGGTTCCATTGGGTATGGTTGAGGATGATTCCTGTTCATATTTTGAAAGTGTTGAAAGATACCTTAGCGGCCGAGCCTTTCAGATGGAAATCCCCTGTTCAGAGTGCCCTGCCTCTCCTGTTTGCGGAGGCGCCTGTCGCGTGAGGCGCGGGGATTCCTCTTCTTATAAGAAATGCCCGTATTACTCTGATATTTCCGATATGCTAAAAAGATATATCTCCTGGAAAACTGGGCTTCAGGGGGTTTAAAATGCTTAAAAGGGTCATACTGCCCTACATGCTGTTCGTGTTCCTGTCGAACTTCAGCACGATCCTCTATTTCTTGACCGTCTATCTTGAGCACGAGGGTTTCTCGCTCACGACTATCTCAGCAATGCTGCTTGCCTACCAGATCGGCAAGTTCGTCTCAGAGGTGCCTACTGGGTATATTGCTGACCGCTATGGCCGAAAAGCGAGCGGGCTGCTGGGTGTTGCTGGTCTAATTGCATACTACCTTGCGCTGCTCTTTGTGCAATCGCCGACTGTGCTTCTGATCGCCTTTGCCGTCAAAGGCATTTCTCTTGCCTGCATCAGTGGCTCTATTGAAGCCATCTACATTGACAGTGTCCCCCAAGAAGCTTTGGTTTCCCTAAACGTTATTGAGCGATTCGTTTTCTATGCCTCCTATGCGATTTCAGCGTTCCTTGGCGGCATGATTTCGGCTGCGCAGGCTTATCGGGTTGGTCTTTCGTGCGATATCGTAGCTATGGTTTTAACGCTCGCTGTCGTTGCCCTGATTCACGAACCTCGCGACGGCTCAAAGACGATGGCGCGGGATGACCATGTGACCGTTGGGCAAATAACTCAAGCGATTTTGTACAACCCCTGCCTAATTGAGGCGTATGTCATGGACGTTTCGCAGGCGTTTGCCTTCGTTTCACTCGAGGATTTTTTCACGCTGATGTTAAACGAGAGGGGGATGAACTCCGTTGCCGCAGGCGCGACGGTTGCGGTCCAACTCTTATGCTCTGCTGGTCTCGGGCTGGCCATTCCATCGCTGCTTAAGAGAATCGATCAACGACGCTTCGCTCGTTTAACGGGCTGCACGAGGTATTTGCTGACTGCGCTCTTTCTGCTGCCATTTATGCCGCGCTCGCTTCTACCTCTGTTGTATATTCTGCAGACTGTTGCGTACGTTTTCTTTGCCCCGATTAAATATTCCATTTTCCAGAGCAATGCACCTGCGCAGTTTCGCTGTTCTCTCATTTCGGTTCAGAGCTTGATGGTTTCGGTTGGAGCGATCTTGTTCTATGCGTTCAACGCGCTGTTTGTTTCGTCTATTGGGGTCTCTTCATCCATATTAGTGGCGCTTCTTCTGTCTGCGCTCCTTTATATTCCGGCGCTTTTCAAGCTTACGAAAGACCGCGGTGGTTCCCGTTCGAAGAATGTGTCTCTCAGGGCTTGATATATCAGCTCCCGCTTAGGACGAACGTACGTTTAGGGGTATTATTGAAGCGTATGTAACCTGGCGGCGCCACACCGCCTGTTAGTAGGGAGACACATGAACGTTCTGGTCGTAAACGCAGGATCTTCGACCCTTAAGTATCAGGTCATCGATACCAAGTCCCACAAGGTGTCCGCAAAGGGCTCCTGCGAGCGCGTCTGCTTTACCGGCGGCACCTTCACCCATGCTGCCAACGGCTCCAAGAAGGTGACCGAGAACATCGAGTTCCCCGACCACAAGGTCGCCATCGAGGTCGTCCTCAAGGACCTCGAGGCCAACGGCGTCAAGATTGAGGGCATCGGCCACCGCATCGTTCAGGGCGGTTGGTACTTTGGCGATTCCTCCCTCGTCGACGAGGACGTTCTCGCCAAGATCCGCGAGGTTGCCCCGCTCGCCCCGCTGCACAACAACCCCGAGGCCAACGTTATCGAGTACTGCCTGGAGCAGTATCCCGACCTGCCCAACGTCACGGTTTACGACACCGCTTTCCACTTCAACATGCCCGAGGTCGCCCGCACCTACGCCCTGCCCAAGGACGTCTGCGACAAGCTGCACATCCGCAAGTATGGCGCTCACGGCACCAGCTACCGTTACATCTCCAAGAAGGTCGCCGAGATGACCAACGGCGAGGCCCGCAAGGTCGTCGTGTGCCACATTGGATCCGGCGCTTCTCTGTGCGCCATCGAGGACGGCAAGTGCATGGACACCACCATGGGCTTGACGCCGCTCGACGGCGTCATGATGGGTACCCGATGCGGTTCCATCGACCCGGCTACCGTGTGCTACCTGCAGCGCGAGGGTGGCTACACTTTTGACGAGGTCGACGAGATGATGAACAAGAAGTCCGGCCTCATGGCCGTGACTGGCGGCAAGACCAACGACTGCCGTAACGTCGAGGAGCTCGCCGCCGCTGGCGACCCCGAGGCTCAGCTCGCCTTCGATATGTTCGTCTACAAGATTGCCGCCAAGGCCGCCGAGATGGCCACCTCCATGTGTGGCATGGACACCCTGGTCTTTACTGCTGGCATCGGTGAGCACGCTCCGGCCGTTCGCGCCGGCGTGGCCGATCGTCTGGCTTTTATGGGCGTCAAGATGGATCATGCCCGCAATGCCCTGCGCGGCGACGGCGCTTGGTGCCTGTCCGCCAAGGATTCTAAGGTCAAGATTTTTGTCATCCCCACGGACGAGGAGTTCATGATCGCTTCCGACGTCGAGCGCATCGTCAACGCCAAGTAATTGCAAGAGGGGAGGGGCTGGACAGCAACATGCCGTTTGGCCCCTCTTTTGCGCTCGTTGGGCGATATGCATGATAGCTATTTATCAAGCTGTGATAACTTCTTATTAACATACGGCCGCCTTAAGGGGCATGCCGACCGTATTGCACTGCAAAGGAGTCTCATGAACGTACTTGTTGTTAACGCCGGCAGCTCAAGCCTTAAATATCAGCTCTTGGATACCGATACCCGCGAGGTTTTCGCCAAGGGCAACTGCGAGCGTATCGGCTCGGACATGGGCATCTTTGGTCACGCCGAGAACGGTGGCGCCAAGCAGACCGAAGAAGTTCCCTTCCCCGATCATCGCTCGGCCATTGCGCGCGTACTCGAGGAGCTTGAGAAGACCGACTTTACGATCGATGGCATCGGCCACCGTATCGTTCAGGGTGGCTGGCATTTCGATGATTCCGCGGTCGTCGACGATGAGGTCATGGCTAAGATCCTTGAGGTGGCCCCGCTCGCCCCGCTGCACAATTACGGCGAGGCCGCGGCAATCGAATATTGCCGCGAGAAGTATCCGGAGCTGCCCAATGTGGCCGTCTTCGACACCTCGTTCCACATGACCATGCCCGAGGTCGCCTACACCTACGCCCTGCCCAAGGACGTGTGCGACAAGTACCACGTGCGCAAATATGGCGCGCACGGTACGAGCCACCGTTACGAGTGGATGATGGCCAAGGAGATCCTGGGTGCGCGCTGCCACCGTCTGCTTTCGTGCCATCTGGGCAACGGCGCCTCGATTGCCGCCATCGAGGACGGTGTGTGCCGCGATACCACGATGGGCCTCACGCCGCTTGACGGTCTGATGATGGGCACCCGTTGTGGTTCTATCGACCCGGCCACCGTGTGCTACCTCCAGCGCGAGGGCGGCTACACCTACCAGGAAGTCGATGACATGATGAACAAGCAGTCCGGTCTGCTTGCCATCTCGGGCATCTCCAACGACGCCCGCGACATCCGTACGCGCGCCTCCGAGGGTGACGAGCGC
Source organism: Collinsella sp. AF18-8LB (assembly GCF_003459795.1). Classification (NCBI taxonomy): domain Bacteria; kingdom Bacillati; phylum Actinomycetota; class Coriobacteriia; order Coriobacteriales; family Coriobacteriaceae; genus Collinsella; species Collinsella sp. AF18-8LB. The sequence goes on along the minus strand of NZ_QRWU01000004.1, from coordinate 11,435 downwards.
TGCCTGCTCGCCTTCGATATGTTCGCCTATAAGGCCATGCAGCAGGCCGGTTCCATGATCGCCTCCATGGCGGGCGTGGACACCATTACCTTTACCGCCGGCATCGGTGAGAATGACTGGTCGATCCGCAAGGCCTTCTGCGACTGCTTTGAGTGGCTGGGCGTGCGTATCGACAACAACAAGAACCGCGAGGCCGTGGGCAACGGCCCGCAGGTCATCAGCGCCGCCGGCTCTTCCGTCACGGTCATGGTCATCCCCACCGACGAGGAATACATGATCGCCCACGACGTCGAGCGCCTGACCAAGAACAACTAGCGCATTCGTTTGTAATTGAAAAAAGGCCTCCAGAGCAACAGCTTCGGAGGCCTTTTTGCTAGCAGGCGGAAATTCCAGTCCCAAAGTGATCATCACCAGCAACGCCTGCGCTCCCAACAGCGGCACCCGACCATTCAGATCCTCAGCTCCAGCTCGTAGCCAAGCCGCCGTCCATTCCAGATTCCCTGAATATCACGTAGCGGCAGGGACCCCACAGGGTAAAGCTCTGAAAACATCCCGCAGGACGGAGGAAGCCCCCGCCGCACGTAGTGCGCAGCGGGGGCTTCCGACATGTCCGAGGACGTTTTCAGAGCTTTACCCTGTGGGGTCCCGAGGGGATACGTCCGCTACTCAGCCATCTGAGCCTGGACGGCGGTGATGGCCACGACACCCACGATGTCGTCGGCAGAGCAGCCGCGCGAAAGGTCGTTAACCGGCTTGGCAATGCCCTGCAGGATAGGGCCGTAAGCGTCGGCGCCGGCGAAGCGCTGGACCAGCTTGTAGCCGATGTTGCCGGCCTCGAGGTCGGGGAACACAAGCACGTTGGCCTTGCCGGCAACGGAGGAGCCGGGAGCCTTGAGCTGGGCGACGGTGGGAACGATGGCGGCGTCAAGCTGAAGGTCGCCATCGATGGCGAGCTCGGGGGCCTTCTCCTTGCAGAACTTCACGGCCTCTTGGACCTTCTTGGCGACCTCGCCGCCGGCGGAGCCCATGGTGGAGTAGGAGAGCATGGCCACGTGCGGCTCGACGCTGCTCATAAAAGTGGACCAGGAGTGAGCGGAGGCGATGGCGATCTCGGAGAGCTCGTCGGAGGACGGGTTGATGTTGAGGCCGCAGTCGGCGAAGATCAGCGTACCGTCGGTGCCGAACTGCGGGGTGTCGGTGCACATCACGAAGAAGGCCGAGACCAGCTTGGTGCCCGGGGCGGTCTTGAGGATCTGCAGCGCGGGGCGCAGGGTGTCGGCGGTGGAGTGGCAGGCGCCGGAGACCAGGCCGTCGGCGTCGCCCATCTTGACCATCATGGTGCCAAAGTAGGTGGCGTCCATCACCTGGGCGCGAGCCTGCTCGATGGTGACACCCTTCTTGGCACGGAGCTCGGCAAACTTCTGCGCGTACTCCTCGTGCTTCTCGGCATTGCGCGGATCGATGACGGTGGCGCCGGGAACGTTGATCTCGTCGGGGTTGCCCAGGATGACGATCTTTGCCAGGCCCTCCTCGATGATCTTGGTGGCCGCGACGATGGTGCGCGGATCCTCGCCCTCGGGCAGGACGATCGTCTTAAGGTCGGCCTTGGCGGCAGACTTCATACGGTTAAGGAAATCGCTCATGTTACTCCTTACAAGCGTTTCACTAAGCTCCAGGCGCCCGGCTGTTCACGAATAAACCCGCTGCTAGCGGGTTTACCTTTCAAATTTGTACGCCGCGGTGCTTGAGCTTTCCTTGTGTGGCAAGCTCATTATAGGACGCATTAGCGCTATAATCGCTCTGATAAATATGTCTCGAAGAATGTTCGAGAAAAGCCCAGCTAACGAGCCCGTGGCTTTTGACAAGGAGTATCGATGCAGATTACCTCAGGCCTGCCTGAAGGCTTTAACGCCGGCGCGTACGACATGATTGTCGTCGGTGCTGGATATGCCGGTGCCGTTTGCGCCCGCCGTCTTGCCGAGACCATCGGCTATCGTGTTGCCGTTTTGGAGCGCCGTAGCCACATTGCGGGCAATGCCTATGACTGCACTGACGAGGCCGGAATCCTGATCCACGAGTACGGTCCGCATATCTATCACACCTTTAACGAGCGCGTGCACAATTTCCTGGCGCGCTTTACCAAGTGGACGGATTATCAGCACAAGGTGCTCGCCAACATCAACGGCACCCTTATGCCCGTGCCCTTCAACCATGCGAGTCTCAAACTCGCCTTTGGTGACGAGCGCGGCGAGGAGCTGTATCAGAAGCTCGTGGAGACCTTTGGCAAGGATGTCAAGGTGCCCATTATGGAGCTGCGTAAGAAGAACGACCCCGACTTGGCCGAGGTCGCTGATTACATCTACGAGAACGTCTTTTTGCATTACACCATGAAGCAGTGGGGCCAGACGCCCGATCAGATCGACCCCTCGATCACCGGCCGCGTCCCCGTCTTTGTGGGCGATGACGATCGCTACTTCCCGCAGGCTCCTTTCCAGGGCATGCCGCAGGACGGCTATACCGCGCTGTTCGAGCACATGCTCGACCACGATCTGATTGATGTGTTCTGCGACGTGGACGCCCGCGACCTCTTCGAGATCGACGAGACCACCGTCAAGATCGACGGCAAGGTCTACGGCGGCGAGATCGTCTACACCGGTCCACTCGACGAGCTGTTCAACCTCGACCTGGGCGCGCTGCCGTACCGCACGCTCGATATGAAGTTCGAGACGCTCGATATGGATCAGTTCCAGCCCGTGGGCACCGTCAACTACACCACGAGCGAGGACTTCACGCGTATCACCGAGTTCAAGAACATGACTGGCCAGGTCCTGCCCGGCAAGACCACCATCATGAAGGAGTACTCCAAGGCCTATACGCCCGGCTCGGGCGAGACGCCCTATTACGCCATTCTGGAGTCCGAGAACCGCGAGCTCTACGAGCGCTATCTTGAGCGCGTCCAGAACCTGACGAACTTCCACCCGGTGGGTCGCTTGGCCGAGTATCGTTACTACGATATGGATGCCGTGACCAACTCCGCCCTTGATCTTTCGGATGAGATTATCGCCTGCCATGCATAAAGTCATAACATTCGGTATTCCCTCGTATAACGCCGCCAAGGACATGGACCATTGCATCACCTCCATTCTGGAGGGGAGCAATTATGCCACCGACATCGAGATTATCATCGTCGATGACGGTTCCAAGGACGAGACGGCCGCTAAGGCCGACGAGTGGGAGACGCGTTACCCCGGCATTATCCGCGCGGTGCATCAGGGGAATGGCGGCCACGGTATCGCCGTCCTTTCGGGCCTGCGCGAGGCACAGGGCACCTATTACAAGGTTGTCGACTCGGACGACTGGCTCGACGGCGCAGCCCTTTCGACCATGCTTTCGATCCTGCGCGGCTTTGAGGAGCGCGACCAGCGCGTGGATCTGTTTATCTCGAACTACGTGTACGAGAAGGTTTACGAGGGCACGCATACCGCTATCGGTTACAAGTTTGCCCTGCCGCGCAAAAAGATCTTTACCTGGGACCAGATCGGTCATTTCCGCCTGGACCAGAACCTACTCATGCACAGCCTGTGCTATCGCACGGATGTACTGCGCGAGTCCAACCTTCCCATGCCGCCGCACACGTTCTATGTGGACAACATCTACGCCTACGTGCCGCTGCCGCGTTGCAAGACTATCTATTACGCCGACATCGACCTCTACCGCTACTTTATCGGTCGCGAGGGCCAGAGCGTCAACGAGGCGACGATGGTTAAACGCCTGGACCAGCAGTTCCGCGTTACGCGCATCATGATGGAATCGTTCCACCTGTACAGCGATGTCGAGTCGTCGCGCCTGCGCTCGTACATGATGGGCTATTTCACCATGATGATGGCGATTTGCTCGGTGCTTACCAAGCTTTCCGATGAGGATTGTGCCGATGAGCGTCTGAAGACGCTGTGGGGCGATTTGAAGTCCTACGACGAGCGCATGTATCGTCGTGCGCGCTACGGCGTGGTCGGCTTCTTTACCAACCTGCGCGGACGGGCCGGGGACAAAACCACACTCGGCCTATACCGTCTTGCCTCAAAGATCTTCAAATTCAACTAACTGCCGAGTAATCGCTTCTGTTAGGTTGACTGGGCCCCTTGGCCTTTAGTTTGCTACTGCGGACAGTCCTGCTCGCACGGAAAGCACATTAAGTGCTTTCCGGCTCGTGCGGAACTTGTATCAAACTAAAGGCCAAGGGACCTCTGCTATAAGTATCGATTTTCAGATGATTTGAATTTGAAGATCTTCGACGCGCGGTACACAGGGGCCTGGGCTGAAAGGGATCTGGTTGAGTAGGTTGCCCGGTGGGGCTTGGTTATGTTTGTCGCGAGTTCCGCACGAGCCGAAGAGCACTTAATGTGCTCTTCGTGCGAGCCAGGACTGTAGAGCAGCAAACATAACCAAGCCCCACCGGGCAACCGGACGAGTTGGTTTACTTTGCGGCGCCGGGGATGCCGTGGGAGGTTTTGGCGGTTTTGGCTCCGTTTACGATGGCGGTTTCCAGCGCCCTTACGGCGAGCATGCCCAGCAGGTCTAGGGGAATGGCGGCGCTTGCCTGGGCGCCCAGTTTGCCACTGGCGAGGGTGTAGATGGTGTCGCCGTCGTTGGTGGTATGCGTGGGGCGAATGGCGTGCGCGTAGGCGTCTGCTGCCATCTGGGAGACCTTGGTGGCCTGGGCCTTGGTGAGCTCCACGTTGGTGACGATGCAGCTGATAGTGGTGTTGGTGCGGTCGAGCGGCATCTGCATAGAGCCGGCGGCGGCAAAGGCGGCGAGCTCCATGTCGACAATCTGGTCGCTATCGGCTGCGGCGCGCATGCCGGCGACCCACTTGCCGGTGAAGGGGTCGACCACGTTGCCGCAGGCGTTGACCGAGACCACGGCGCCCACCTTGACGGGGCCGAGTGCCACAGCGGCAGCACCAAGGCCGGCCTTCATGCAGGTGGCGGGCCCCATGAGCTTTCCGACGGTGGCACCCGTGCCGGCACCCACATTGCCCTGCTTGAGCGTGGCGGGGGTGTGGTCGAGCGCCTCGCGCACGGCGGCGATGCCGGCCTCGATGTCGGGGCGTACGGTGGGGTCGCCAAAGGCGAGGTCGAAGATGCAGCTGGAGCACACGATGGGCACCTGCGTGGGGCCGACGGGAAGGCCGATGCCGCGGCTCTCGAGCTCGCGGGCGACGCCGCTTGCGGCCTCCAGACCAAAGGCCGATCCACCCGAAAGGCAGACGGCGTGGACCTTGTCCACGGTGTTCTCGGGACGCAGCAGGTCGGTCTCGCGCGATGCCGGGGCACCGCCGCGAACGTCAGCGCCGCCGGTGGCGCCCTCGGGTGCCACGATTACAGTGCAGCCGGTGCCGGCCTCCTCGTCCGTATAGTTGCCAAAGCAAAAGCCATCGACATCGCAAACGTCAATGGCCTCAAGCAGTGTGTCCATGTTTTACTCCTATCGGTTTTCCGCCGGGCCTTATGCCCGGTCGGGATCCGTACGGTACGCCAAAATTGTAGGCGCCGGGGGATACCCAGCGCCAGATACAATTACGATAGTTTTTGAATCGCACGCGCGACGCGAGCGATGGGCAGGCCCACCACGTTGTAAAAGTCACCCGAAATATCGTGCACGAGCATACGCCCGCCGACGCCTTGGATGCCGTAGGCGCCTGCCTTGTCCATGGGCTCGCCCGAGGCGACATAGCGCTCAATCTGCTCGTCGGTGAGCTCATAGAACGTCACGTCGGTCACATCGACAAACGACAGGCTCTCGGTGGCGTGTGGGGCGGTGGTGTCTCCGGCTCTAACGATGCAGACGCCGGTTGCGACCTGGTGCGTGCGCCCCGAGAGCTCGTGGAGCATGGTGCGGGCTTCGTCCTCGTTTGCCGGCTTGCCTAAGATCTTGCCATCGAAGGTGACGATGGTGTCGGCCGCGATGGTCAGCTCATTGGGCTCGGCGTGTTCGGCGGCAACGGCAGCGGCCTTAGCGCGTGCCAGGCGCTCGACAAGTGTGAACGGGGCCTCGCCATCAAAAGGCGTTTCATCAATATCTGCGGGAATCACGCGAACGTCATAGCCCGCTTCGCGTATGAGCTCAATGCGGCGCGGTGATTGCGAAGCCAAAATCATAGTTGAATGCCCTCGGCAACCTTCTCGACGGCCTTGTCGCCGGCGAGCGTACGCAGCAGCTCAAGCGCAAAGGGGAGCGACTGGGCCATGCCGCTGGCGGTGATGATGTTGCCGTCGTGCGTGATCTTGTCGCCGGTATAGGCGCCCTCGGGGAAGCTCTTCTCAAATCCGGGGAAGCACGTGGCGCGGCGTCCCTCGAGCAGGTCGAGCTCGCCCAGGATAAACGGGGCGGCGCAGATGGCGCCAACATGCTTGGTCGCGGCGAACTCGCAGACCACGTCGCAGACGCGCTGATCGGCGCGCAGGTTGGTGGCACCGGGCAGGCCGCCGGGCAGCACGACGCAGTCGTACTCGTCAAAATTGATCTCATCAAAGAGCGCATCGCAGGTCACGGGGATCTGCAGCGAGCTTACGACCTCACGCGTGGGCATGATCGAGACGAGCGTGGCACGCACGCCGCCGCGACGCATGACATCGACCATGGTCAGGCATTCAATAGTTTCAAAGCCATCGGCGGCGAGAACGGCAACGCTGGGCATGAGGGTTCCTTTCATAGGGCGGCATACAATTAGCCGTCTTATACCCCGAAGACTCATGCTTGCCATGCCCCATTCCCAAATGATTTTTCTGGGACGGGGATTTAATAATCATTCGGTACACAATGATCATTAAATCCCCGTCCCAGAAAAATCATTTGGGCGGTGGGTTCGAGCAGTTGGGTTAGTTGCGCTTGAGGTGGACGACGGTTTCGCAGTGGAAGGTTTGCGGGAACAGGTCGACTGGCCTGATCTTTACGGGGGAGAAGGTGCCTTCTTCGACAAAGCGTTTGAGATCGCGCGCCAGGGTGGCCGGGTCGCAGCTCACGTAGGCGACATCGCGAGCACTCGTGCTGGCGATAAGGTCGATCGCCTCGGGGGCGAGGCCTGCACGCGGCGGGTCGACCACCAGGACATCGGCGTCCTGATCGGGGAACTCGCGCACCGCGTCGCCGCCGATGACATCGACGTTATCGAGTTTGTTGATCTCCAGGTTACGGCGCAGGTCGCGCACGGCCGGGCCGTAGGCCTCGACGGCGGCAACAAAGTCGCAGCGGCGGGCGAGCGGCAGGGTGAAGGTTCCAGCTCCGCAATACAGGTCCACGGCAAGTTCGTCTTCCTGCGGGTCGAGCGCCTCCATGACAAGCTCGATCAAAATCTCGGCACCCTTGGTGTTGACCTGGAAAAACGACGGGGCCGAAAGGCGCATCTGGCCGTCGGCGATGTTCTCGGTCCAGGAGCCCTCACCGGCGAGCATCTCAACCTTGGAGACGCGGCGGGCCTTCTTCTCACCCTTGCTCATAACGCGCACTATGCTCGTGGGGTGTGCGGCGTCTGCCAGCACGCGCGAGACTTGCGAGCGCGGGAACGAGCCCGTGGGCGTCCAGAGCGCGACCTCGAGCGCTTTGGTGCGACGCGAGGCGCGAATGCCCACGCGCTCCAAGCCCAGGTCGTGGCTGCCGCTCAGATAGTTAAGCGCGCCGACGACCGATTTGAGCGCCTTGGGAAAACGCTTATCGAACAGCGGGCACGAATCGACGGTCACGATCTTGCTGGGATCGACGCCGTGCATGCCAAGACGAACGCGGCCGTTAACGACGGTCGGTTCGAGCTCAATTTTATTGCGGTAGCCCCAATCGTCCTTGGTGTGGCGGATGGGCTGCACCAGCTCGTCGACTTGCTCAGGGGTGAACTTGCCGATGCGCTCGAGCGTGGAGCGCAGGTTTTGCTCCTTGGCGGCAAGCTGAGCGGTGCGCGAGAGATTGCCCCACGAGCAGCCACCGCAGGCGCCCACGAAGGGGCAGGGAGGCTGAATTCGATCGGGGCTCGGCTCAAGAATCTCGGTGGCGCGGGCGCGCATAAACGACTTGCCGTCCTGCACGATTTTGACCTCGACGGTATCGCCCGCCACGGCGCCCTGCACAAATACGGCCTTGCCGTTGTCGGCGTGCGCCAGACCATCGGCGCCATACGTCATCGATTCTATGGTGAGCTTCATATTCCTGCCTGTCATTCGCGTTGTTGTCCGCAACCATGGTAGCAGGGAAAAGCGCCCCGTACCTGAGGCATTCCTCAAATACGGGGCGCTTCTACAAACGTCTATTTCGTCTTGCCGGTAATGAGCGTCTTAAGGCCTAAGCCGATCAGGCCCAGACCCATACGCACGCGGCCGGGGCGATGGCGCTCGATGGCCTTGGTCTGGCCGGCGGGTTTCTCGCGGTGGGCGCTTGCATGGGGCGCGGACTTGACGGTCTGCGGCCGAGGCTGGGGCTGGGGCTGGGGCGCAGGCTCGGGTTCGGATTCCAGGTCGGGTTCAATGACGGTTGCCTGGACCTTCTGGACCTTGGGAACGTCCGCCTGGGGCTTGGGCTTGGGGCCCAGAACAGGTGCGGATTCCGGTTTTGCTTTGGCGACGGGCTCCGAAGCCACGGCTGCGGACTCGGCGTTGCGATAAGCGCGCTCCAACAGGAACTCCTGCGAGTTAAAGGGCTTCTCACCCTCTTTTCGCTCTACGGGAACCCAGGTGCCGTCGCTCGTCAGGCTGCGTGCCTTCACGTTGTCGCGCAGCTGCATGCCCATGTACTCGTGCACCAGGGCGCGGCAGGTGGGGTCGAGCACGGGGAAGGCGATCTCCACGCGGTGCTCGGTGTTGCGCGTCATCATGTCGGCCGAGCTCAGGTAGATCATGTCCGAGTCCACGCCGAAGGCATAGACGCGCGCGTGCTCCAAGAAGCGTCCGACGATAGAACGTACGTGCACGTTTTCGGTCTTGCCCGCAATGTTGGGCTTCAGGCACGAGATGCCGCGGATGATCATGTCCACGCGCACACCGGCACACGATGCCTCAGCGATCTTGTCGATGACCTCGCGGTCAGTCAGCGAGTTAAGCTTAAAGAATACGCGCGCGGGCTCGCCGGCGAGAGCGCGTTGGATCTCGCGGTCCAGACCGCGCATGATGAGTGGCTTAAGGCCGACGGGCGCCACGCCCAAAAAGCGGTAGTCGCCGCGCAGGTTGCCCAGCGACAGGTTGCGGAAGAACAAGTTGGCGTCTTCGCCGATGCCGGGGTGGGCGGTCATGAGCATAAAGTCGCTGTAGAGCTTGGCCGTCTTCTCGTTAAAGTTACCGGTGCCCAAAAGCGTGAGTCGGGTGAGCGCCATGCCCTCGCGATAGGTGAGCTGGCAGATCTTTGAGTGGCATTTAAAGCCCTCGGAGCCATAGATGACGGTGCAGCCCGCTTCTTCCAGACGCTCTGCCCACTCGATGTTATTTTGCTCGTCAAAGCGCGCGCGGAGCTCCATGAGCACCGTGACCTCTTTGCCGTTCTCGGCGGCGTCAATCAACGACTCGCACAGACGACTCTGCTTGGCCACGCGGTAGAGCGTGATGCGCAGCGAGATGCACTCGGGGTCGTATGCGGCCTCGTGTACCAGGTCCAGGAACGGATTCATGGCCTCGTAGGGGTAAAAGAGCAACTTGTCGCCCTGCAGCACCTGCTCGCGAATGGAGCGGGACATGTCGATGGTGGGGTTGGGCTGCGGCTTAAACGGCGTAAAGAGGAGCTCGTTGCGCAGGTGCTCGGGAATTTTGCCCTCGATGCCAAAGACGTAGTCCAGGTCGAGCGGGATATCGCAGGTAAAAACCGAGCGGCGCGAAAGCTCGAGCGCTTTGCGGATGGTCTTGAGCGTCGCCTTCTCGAGCGAACCGGAGACGGCAAGCACCACCGGCTGCAGGCGCAAGCGCTTTTTGAGGATGCGCTTCATGTGCTGGCGGTAATCCTCTTCCTCCTCGACGCCCTCGCCGTCCGGGTCGATATCGGCATTGCGGGTGACGCGGATCAGAGCGCGGTCGAGCGGCTTATAGGAGCCAAAGCAGCTGTCCAAGCAGGCAAGAATGACGTCCTCGAGCAAGATGTAGGAGTAGGTGCCGGCGGGCGAGGGAATCTCGACCACGCGGTTCATCGAGGCGGGAATCTCGATGAGGCCCAGCAGACTTTCCTCGTCCGTGACACCGTCCAGTCCGCAAGCTAGATAGAGTGCGCCGTTGCGCAGGTTGGGGAAGGGGTGGCGCGGGTCAATGACCAACGGCGAGATGACCGGCGACACGTAGGCCTGGAAGTAGCGGGTGACAAAGGTGCGCTCCTCGGGCGTAAGCGAATCGACGCGAGCGCGGTGAACGCCCAGGGCGTCGAGTTTGCCCTCGATGCTCTTGAAGATGGACTCCCAACGGGTAAGGAGCCCGGGCATTTCGGCCATGACGGCATCGACCTGTTCGGAGGCGGTCATATTGCTCTTGTTATCGACAGGCTGTTTTTTTAGCTCTGCCAGGTCGGACAGGCCGCCCACGCGCACCATGAGAAACTCATCGAGGTTGGACTCGAAGATCGACACGAACTTTAGACGCTCGAACAAAGGAACGGTCTCGTCGAATGCCTCGTCAAGCACGCGGTTATCAAAGCGTAGCCAGCTGAGCTCTCGGTTCTGCGTATACGAGAAGTCGCGCGGCGGTTTGCGCAGCTTTGCGGCGGCTTGCTTCTTTTCGATTTTGCTCGGCATATGCATCTGTCCGTTCAGTCCCTACAGGGGACGGTAGCCTAACACTGTTCTCTATTGTCTCAATTTAGTCGACCTATGGCACGGGCGTATCGCGCGAACGGTATCTTTACCTACTTCTAACGCTGACGAGCCGAAGCACTTACGTCCGGTGCCTTGAGTAAGCGATCTATATCCTCACTCAACTGGTGAGAATGTATGAATAAGAATGATAGCAAGCTGAATATAATCGAATGTAGGTCGAATCGAGGACAAGCGTCATATATATGCAGAAAACTGTTTTCTCTATGCAATTTTGAATCATGGATAACTTTGAGTGTGGAATCTTGATTTCTTAGAAAAATAACGTTTACCTAGGAAAATCTGCTTTACGAAACTGAAGTGCATCATGGGAAATCATATGCGATATACCGTTCATCGTACTTTGCTGACCGTTCGGGGGCGAGGTGGAATTGCGGGTGGAAATTGGATATAACTAGAGCTGTCAGCAAGCAGCGTCCCATATGGAGGGGCGCTGATACATTCGGCCAGTAAGGCCCGAAAGAAAGGTAGGAGGCCATGACGAAAGGTCTGCACGTGCCTTCCGAGATCGGCAAGCTCAGGAAGGTCTGCCTGCACCGTCCCGGCGACGAGCTCCTCAACCTGCCGCCCGACGAGCTCGAGCGACTCCTGTTCGACGACGTCCCGTTC
>NZ_QRWU01000003.1:0-177826 GCF_003459795.1 Collinsella sp. AF18-8LB | reverse complement strand
CCGCGGCCGTGGCGGCCCGCGCTGCATGAGCATGCCCTTCTGGCGCGAGGACCTCTAAGTCTTTTCGTTTCCGGTGCGGTCTCCCTACAACCGCACCGGTTTCGCCCGTCAAACGGGTAGCATTACGTAAGTAATTAAGGAATTCATTTCTTCGAAAGGAAACGAACCATGGGTGTTAACCTCTCCGGCCGTAGCTTCCTCAAGCTTCTCGACCTCACCACCGAGGAGATCGAGTACCTGCTCAAGCTCTCCAAGAACTTCAAGGATATGAAGCGCGCTGGCGTTCCGCACCGCTATCTCGAGGGCAAGAACATCGTCCTGCTCTTCCAGAAGACCTCCACTCGTACCCGCTGCGCCTTCGAGGTCGGCGGCATGGATCTGGGCATGGGCGTCACCTATCTCGATCCCGGTTCGTCCCAGATGGGCAAGAAGGAGTCCATCGAGGACACCGCCCGCGTTCTCGGCCGCATGTATGACGGCATCGAGTTCCGTGGCTTTGCCCAGGACGACGTCGAGGAGCTCGCCGCTAAGTCCGGCGTGCCCGTGTGGAACGGCCTGACCACTGAGTGGCACCCCACTCAGATGCTCGCCGACATCCTGACCGTCCAGGAGAACTTCAACTACGACATCAAGGGCAAGACCCTCGTCTTCATGGGTGACTGCAAGAACAACGTCGCTCGCTCCCTCATGGTTGTCTGCTCCAAGCTCGGCATGAACTTCGTGGCCTGCGGCCCCGAGGAGTGCATGCCCGCTGACGACGTCATCGAGGCCTGCAAGCCCATCGCCGAGGCCAACGGCTGCACCATCAAGCTGACCACCGACGTCAAGGACGGCGTCACCGGTGCCGACGTCATCTACACCGACGTGTGGGTCTCCATGGGCGAGCCCGACGAGGTCTGGGCCGAGCGCATCGCTCAGCTCACCCCGTATCGTGTCACCTCCGAGGTCATGGCTATGGCCAACCCGGGTGCCATCTTCCTGCACTGCCTGCCCAGCTTCCACGACACCAACACTACGATTGGCGCCGAGAAGTGCGAGCAGTTCGGCATCACCGAGCAGGAGGTCACCGACGAGGTCTTCGAGAGCCCCGCTTCCAAGGTCTTCGACGAGGCTGAGAACCGCATGCACACCATCAAGGCTGTCATGTACGCTACGCTCAAGTAAGAGCATCTAGCATCTCGCTCGGGGTGCATTGCTGCGCACCCCGAGCGCTTTTGTCTGGTAAAAATCTCGCACCGAGCGACATGCACGGCACGGAAGAGCCGCTTTGGGCGAGATCAGTAAATGATTTATGAAGGGGGGATGAGAACTATGACTGAGACCGCTAAGAAAAAGCGCGGTATGCCTTCATCGTTCACCATTCTTCTTGCTCTGCTGGCAATTGTCGCGGTTGTTACCGTTATCGTCTCCGGTACGTCCGGCGGCGCGGTTACCGCTGCCCGCCTGAGCGATTTCTGCACCGCCCCGGTCAAGGGCTTCGCTGACGCTCTGCCCGTCTGCCTCTTCGTTATGATCCTCGGCGGCTTCCTCGGCATGATGACCGAGACCGGCGCCCTGGACAACGGCATTGCCGTTCTGGTGCAGAAGCTTAAGGGCAACGAGATCATGCTCATTCCCGTGCTGATGCTCATCTTCTCCCTCGGTGGTACCACCTATGGTATGTGCGAGGAGACCGTTCCCTTCTACGCCCTGCTCGCCGCTACCATGATGGCTGCTGGCTTCGACCCCATGGTCGGCGCTGCTACCGTCCTGCTCGGCGCTGGCTGCGGCTGCCTGGGCTCCACGGTTAACCCGTTCGCCGTCGGCGCTGCCGTCGACGCTCTGACCGGCGTTGGCATTGAGGTCAACCAGTCCATCATCATCGGCCTCGGTGCCGTCCTGTGGATTGTTACCACTGCCATGTCCATCGTCTTCGTCATGAGCTATGCCAAGAAGGTCAAGGCTGACAAGGGTTCCACCATCCTTTCGATGCAGGAGCTCAAGGACGCCGAAGAGGCTCACGGCAAGGCTGCTTCCGAGGTTAACAAGGAGGTCAAGCTCACCGGTCGTCAGAAGGGTGTTCTGATCGCCTTTGCCTTCACCTTCGTCGTCATGATCGTCGGCTTCATCCCGCTGGCCGACCTCAACGAGGGCGTCGCCAACTTCTTCGATGCTGGCGCTGTCTATGACGCCGACGGTAACGCCATCGTTCAGGGCTGGTCTGCCCTGATCACCGGCCTGCCCATTGGCCAGTGGTACTTCGACGAGGCTTCCACTTGGTTCTTCCTCATGGCTATCCTGATCGGTATCATTGGTGGCCTGTCCGAGAAGCAGATCGTCAACACCTTCATCACCGGCGCTGCCGACATGATGTCCGTTGTCCTCGTCATCGCTCTCGCCCGTGGTATCTCCGTCCTCATGGCTAGCACCGGCCTCGACGTCTACGTCCTCGACGCTGCCGCCAATGCTTTGGCTGGTCTGTCCGGCGTGATCTTCGCTCCCATGAGCTTCCTAGTCTACTTTGGCCTGTCCTTCCTGATCCCCTCGACCTCCGGTATGGCTACTGTCTCCATGCCCATCATGGGACCGCTGGCTGTTAAGCTCGGCTTCTCGCCCGAGGTCATGGTCATGATCTTCTCCGCCGCCATCGGCGTCGTGAACCTGTTCACCCCGACCTCTGGCGCCATCATGGGCGGTCTTGCCCTGGCCAAGATCGAGTGGACGACCTGGCTCAAGTTTGCTCTTAAGCTCATCGTCGCTCTCTCCGTCGTCTGCGCCGTCATCCTGACCATCGCTTGCGTGATGCTCTAAGTACCCCTTGGGTACCCCACGGAAACCATGACGATCCTGTAAAGGATCACCTGGTCATCGTCTGTCCGGTGGGGTAACCCCACCGGTAGACTCCTACCTTTAGCCTCCTCCCGTTCCGTGCGCGGGGGGAGGCGCACTTATGTTGCGCGGCTCTACGAACCGCGCAACCAGTCGACGCTGCGCGCCGTTCAGAACGACAATTTGTCATTCAAAAGGCAAGGCATGACCAAAAGGTCTATGCCTTGCCTTTTTCATGCCAACTTGTTCGTTCTAGGCGGCGCTCGCTGACGTTGCATCTTCCTACGACGTTTCTATTGTTGGTGCAAGGTGGTGCCGTCCCAAATAGACTACCCGGGTTCCTTACGGTTGCGTGGTGGCGTGTTTGGTTGGTGCCCGTTGTTGGCCTGGCCTTTGGGAAGGGCAGGCTTCGCTATAATCGCGTAGGAACTTAATTGGGAAACGGGACGGGAGCCATACATGCGCCAGGGTTTCGACAATGCGAAGTATATCGAGCTGCAGGCTGCTCATATTAAGGAGCGCATCTCGCAGTTTGGCGGCAAGCTGTATTTGGAGTTTGGCGGCAAGCTGTTCGATGACTATCATGCCAGCCGCGTGCTGCCGGGCTTTGAGCCGGACAGCAAGTTTCGCATGCTCAAGAGCATCGCCGATGACGTCGAGGTCATCATTGCAATCAATGCGAACCATATCGAGAAGAACAAGGCCCGTGGCGACTTGGGTATTACCTATGATGAAGACGTCCTGCGCCTGGTCGATCTGTTCCGAGGGAATGGATTTGCCGTTGCCGCCGTGGTAATCACGCAGTATGCCGGCCAGCCCGCTGCCGATGTCTTCCGCAATCGTCTGAACGCGCTCGGTATTCCCGCCAAGCTGCATTATCCCATCGAGGGCTATCCGCACGATGTCGATCTGATTGTTTCTGACGAAGGCTACGGCAAGAACGAGTTTGTCGAGACCACGCGTCCGCTCGTTGTCGTGACGGCACCCGGCCCTGGCTCGGGCAAGCTTGCCACCTGCCTGTCGCAGCTGTATCACGAGCATAAGCACGGTACCGCCGCTGGCTATGCCAAGTTCGAGACCTTCCCGGTCTGGAATCTTCCTCTGACGCATCCGGTCAATATCGCCTACGAGGCCGCCACGGCAGACCTTGACGATGCCAACATCATCGATTCGTTCCATCTTGAGGCTTACAACAAGACCACGGTCAATTACAACCGTGATGTTGAGGCATTCCCGGTTGTTCGCGCCCTTATGGAAAAGATTCTGGGCGAGAGCCCCTATCAGAGCCCTACGGACATGGGCGTCAACATGGTTGGCTTTGCCATTACCGACGACGATGCCTGCCGTGATGCCTCCAAGATGGAGATCGTGCGCCGCTATTTTGCCGCGGTTGAAAGCGTGCGCCGTACCGGCGTGGGCGACGAACAGGTCGATCGTCTCAAACTCATCATGAAAAAGGCCGGCATCGATAAAAACTATTCGCCGGCGCGCTCGGCTGCCCTCACCAGAGAGCAACTGACGGGCGGTCCCGTGGGCGCCATGGTCATGCCGGACGGTTCTGTTGTGACCGGTAAGACCTCAACGCGCCTGGGTGCCGCGAGCTCGCTGATCATGAACGCCCTCAAGCATGTCTCGGGCGTGGACCTAGAGCTCGAAGTCATCAGTGACGAGGCGATCGAGCCCATCAGCAAGCTCAAGACGCATTTCCTGGGTAGCAAAAACCCTCGCCTCCATACCGACGAGACGCTCATGGCGTTGTCGATCACCTCGGCTACGAGTGAGACTGCCGCCCGTGTCCTTTCGGGCCTGGAGCAGCTCCGCGGCTGCGACGCCTTCTTTAGCGTTATCATCTCGCCGACTGATGAGACGGTGCTGCGCAAGCTGGGCATCAATGTGTGCTGCGAGCCTAAATTCGAGCGTCGTGGATTCTTTCACCGCTAAAACGAGACGATTGGTCTGATTAGGCCGCATGGGGTATATGCCCTATGCGGCTTATTTTATCAACATTGCCTTTGTTTGGGTTAAAAATAGCCCGTTTACCTGCCTATAAGTGATTTGAGCGGTATACAATAACGCTGATGTAACATCCTTTGCGGGATACGCCGGTCGCGCACGGCGCGTTAAATGCTCGTGCTCGGTTTGAGGAGGCTGCTATGGCGGGCAAGGGTCGTGCGAGTGTCAACGATATGAAGCGTGTCGAGGTGCTGGTGTTGATGGAGATCGACCGGCAAACCGAAGACAATGGCGGGCCGTATGGTTTCTCGCGCAAAACGCTTGCCGAGTGCGTGGGGGTTTCGCCGTATCGTGCCCGCGCCGCAATCGATCGCTTGGATTCCGAAGGCATGATTGATGTCGTCTCGCGTTATAGCGATGACGGCGGTCAGCTTGCAAATGGCATTTGCCTCACCGAACGTGGCGAGTGGTATCTTGAGGGCGTCCGTACCGGTATGCTCGTTCAAGAAATGCTTGAGGACGAGGTTGCTGATCGATAGCAGCATGTAACCCTTGCCATAGCGACGCTGCCTGGGACACCGGGCGGCGTTTTGTTTCAAGACTGAGAAATGCAATCGCACGCGAGAAAAATTGCGAACGGTCCGCGGCGCGAGTATTACAATGAAGACCCGTAAGATGTGGATAAACAACTTCTACGGGAAGTGCAGGTAACTCAATATGACCAAGCATGTGTTCGTAACCGGTGGTGTGGTTTCGTCCCTGGGCAAGGGTATTACCGCGGCCTCGCTGGGCCGTCTGCTCAAGTCGCGTGGCTACAAAGTAACGATGCAAAAGGCCGACCCGTATCTGAACGTCGACCCCGGTACCATGAGCCCCTTCCAGCATGGTGAGGTCTTCGTGACCGAGGACGGTTACGAGTCCGACCTGGACCTGGGTCATTACGAGCGCTTTATTGATGAGAACCTGACCCGCGATTCCAACTTTACGACCGGTGCCATCTACAAAAGCCTAATCGCCCGCGAGCGTCGCGGCGACTTTTTGGGCGGTACCGTGCAGGTGATTCCTCACGTTACCAATGCCATTAAGGACAAGTTTCGTCGCATCGAGGAGCAGACCGGCTCCGATGTAGTTATCACCGAGCTGGGCGGCACGATCGGCGACATCGAGTCCCAACCGTTTGTCGAGGCCATCCGTCAGTACCGCAAGGAGGCCGGCCCCGAGAACGTCTGCTACATCCACGTGTCGCTCGTTCCCTATATTGCCGCCGCCCACGAGGTCAAGACCAAGCCCACACAGCACTCCGTCAAAGAGCTCCGCAGCTTTGGTATCCAGCCCGACATCATCGTGCTACGCTCCGATCACCATATTGACGACGCCATCCGCGGCAAGATCGCGAGTTTCTGTGACGTCGACACCGACTGCGTCTTTACCAACGAGGACTGCGCGAGCATCTACGACGTGCCGCAGCTGCTTGCCGAGCAGGACTTTGACCTGCGCATTTGCGAGCGTCTGGGTCTGGATCCGCGTGAGCGCGACATGAGCGAGTGGAACGAGTTCCTGCGCAAACAGAATCACGCCAACCATCACGCCGACAAGGTGAAGATCGCCGTCGTGGGCAAGTACACGCAGCTGCCCGATGCGTACCTGTCGGTTATCGAGGCCCTGCACCATGCGGGCGTCTTCTACGATCGCCATGTGGACGTCCAGCTGGTCGACGGCGAGAGCCTCGACGAGCAGAATGTCTCCGAGGTTCTGGGCGACGCCTCGGGCATCCTGGTCCCCGGCGGCTTTGGCAAGCGCGCCCTGGAGGGCAAGATCCTCGCGGCCGAGTTTGCCCGTGAGCACAAGATTCCGTATCTGGGTATTTGCCTGGGTATGCAGGTGGCCGTGTGCGAGTTCGCCCGCAACGTCGTCGGCCTTGCCGGCGCCAGCTCCTCTGAGTTCGATCCGGACGGCCCGTTTAGCGTCATCGATCTGATGAGCTCGCAGGAGGACGTGACCGAGAAGGGCGGCACCATGCGTCTGGGCGCCTATCCGTGCAAGCTCGCCGCCGATACCCTTGCTCGCGAGGCATATGGCGAGGAACTCGTCTACGAGCGTCACCGTCACCGCTTTGAGTTCAACAACGCCTTCCGCGACCAGCTCGAGGACGCCGGCTTGGTTATCTCTGGCCTCTCGCCCGACGAGCGCCTGGTCGAGATGGTCGAGCTGCCGCGCGATGTGCATCCGTGGTATGTGGCAACTCAGGCTCACCCTGAGTTCAAGAGCCGTCCGACCAACCCGCAGCCGCTGTTCCGAGAGTTCGTGCGTGCCTCGATCGGTCAGCACGAGGGTGTCGATCGCCTGCAGGTGACGCCCATGAACCTCGCTACGGACTAAGGGTGCCGGCGAACAAAGAACATACCGGAGCTACTCCCTCGTCGCTCGCCGTGGCGGCGGGGGAGTATCTCGATTACCTCGCGGTCGAGCGGGGTTTGGCGCGCAACACGATTGCGGCCTATCGTCGTGACCTGACGACGTACTGCGTCTATCTGGAGCGGGCGGGTATTGTGTCTTTTGAAGAGGTGACCCGTCAGGTCGTGGAGGGCTTTGTCGCCGACCGTCGCGATGGGGGCTATTCCGATGCCTCGGTGGAGCGTGCGCTTGCGGCAGTGAAGGGCCTGCATGCCTTTTTGGTGCGCGATGGGGCTGTGGCCCAAAATCCAACGGCGGCGTTGCGCCTGCCTAAAAAAGCTGAGCGTTTGCCGGAGTATCTATCGGTGGAGGATGTCTCGGCGCTGCTCGATCAAGACTTCCCCGAGGGCGAGATGGGCTTGCGCGACCATGCCATCTTGGAAGTGCTCTACGGATGCGGTTTGCGTGTGAGCGAGTTGGTGGGGCTCGATGTGGGCGATATCCATATCGACGATGGCTTTGTGCTCGTTCGCGGTAAGGGCTCAAAGGAACGCCTGTCCCCGCTGGTGGGAAGCGCGGCGCGAGCTCTGACGCTCTATGTAACTGAGGGGCGTTCTCGCTTGGCGGCCCATGCCCGCGGAACCGAGACCTCGGCGGTCTTTTTAAATAAGAACGGCCGCCGCCTGTCGCGCCAGGGCATCCATGCCATCTGTGAGCGCTACGGACGCCAGGTGGGGTTGGTGGGACTCCACCCCCATACGCTGCGTCACTCCTTTGCCACCCATATGCTTGCGGGCGGCGCGGATCTCCGTGTGCTACAGGAGATTTTGGGACATGCCGATATATCGACCACGCAGGTCTACACGCATGTCGATCGTACGCAACTGACCGAGGTCTATCTGGCAGCACACCCGCTGGCACATCGTTAGCACATCGCTGACCTGCAAATTAATAGGTATTTGGGAACGGGCCCCAGATTGCCGCGGCGTGCTTTCGCGCGCATGGGCAATCTGGGGCCCGTTCTATTTTTCGCCACATGTCGTCGCGGTGGTGGGCCGCACGTGCCTTGGGTGGGGGAGTTTGGGGGCGATGTGAACGGCATGTAAAGGGACGCAAAAATCGCCTCAAGGTCAACTTGAAGGTTGAGGTTGAACGGCGGGGTGCCACAGGTGGCATCCCGCCGTTGCTGTAAACACAACATATTGTGTTTTCGAACATATGATTGGGGGTGTTTTGCAATATATGGTGGGTGGAGTGGTGGGGCGGAGTGGGGGAAGGGGTGGGGAAAGGTGTTGAAAAATGGGGCGGTTCCCCATATTATTAATGACGTCGACTGGCGGGGGGGTTCCCCGCGTACGTGCCATCTGAGTAACCGAGGGGAGGGCGCACATGGGAATGACTGGCGCATACGAGCGCAATCTCGATGCAAAAGGCCGTCTGTCCCTGCCTGCACCCCTTCGCGAGGAGCTTGGAGAGCACGTTCGCGTGTTCAAAGCCCTGGATGTCGATGCTCTGTACGTGTTCTCTGCCGAGGCCTTCGATAAGTGGGTCGAAGGACTCTTCGCGGGTCGTGAGGGCCACGAGGGTTTTAACCCGCGCGACATCAACGACCAGAAGCTCATGAGGGCGATCAACAAGCGCACCACGTCGATGGACGTGGACAGCGCCGGTCGTATCGGTCTTTCCGAGTCTCTCCGCAAGCAGGCGAACCTCGACCGCGAGGTCACGGTTGTGGGCAACTACGACCACCTTGAGGTTTGGGATCGCGCCGCGGCCGATGAGGACGATGACGACGAGGCCCTGCTGGACCTCTTCTTCTCGTAAGGGCAAGGCACGGGTAACGGATGGAGCGTGGGATCTTGACACAAGAATATCGGCATGAACCTGTCATGCTCGGCGAAGTGCTTGAGTCGCTGCGGCTAAAGAGCGGCTCCGTTGTCTGCGATTGTACCCTTGGCGGTGCCGGTCATTCGGTAAAGATGGCTGCGCAGGTGGGGGAGACGGGCCTTTTGCTCGGCGTCGATCAGGACGACATGGCCCTCGAGGCCGCTGGCGCCCGTCTGGACCGCGAGGTTCCCGGCGTTCCGCACCAGCTGCTGAAGGGCAACTTCGGCGACTTGGACGAGCTGCTTTGCTCGGCCGAGGTGCCCGGGGTCGATGGCTTCCTGTTCGATTTGGGCGTTTCGTCACCGCAACTCGATATCCCTGGCAGGGGCTTTTCGTATAACGAGGACGCCCCATTGGACATGCGGATGGATCCGGGTAATAACACCTTAAACGCAGCTGAGGTCATCAACACCTATAACGAACACGACCTCGCCCGGATTCTACGCGTCTACGGCGAAGAGAAGTTCGCCTCGCAGATCGCGCGCGAGATCGTGCGCCGCCGCGAGCAAAAACCGATCGAAACCACCGGCCAATTTGTCGAGATCATCAAGGCGGGTATCCCGGCTGCCGCTCGTCGGCATGGCGGACACCCGGCCAAGAAAAGTTTCCAGGCCATTCGCATCGAGGTCAATCACGAACTCGATGTGCTCGAACGAGGGCTTGATGCCGCCACCAGGTGGCTCAACCCGGGCGGACGTATCTGCGTCATCTCGTATCACTCGCTCGAGGACCGTATCGTAAAGAACCACTTTAAGGAGATGAGCCAGGGGTGCACGTGTCCGCCGGAGATTCCGGTGTGCGTGTGCGGCAACGTGCCGATACTCAAGGTCATCACCCGCAAACCCTTGGTTGCCCAGCCTGATGAGGTTGAGCGCAACCCTCGGGCGAGATCAGCCAAAATCCGCGTGGCGCAGCGTCTGTAGGCGCGACCGCGCGATATTGGACCTCCCGCTCGCACCATAAACGAAGCTTAAACACACTACCAACGTACTCGGGATGGGAGGCGGCATATCATGGGCTACAACACTTCAAGCGCAGCACTTGCCTATGATATGAACGCCATGCCCGCCTATCGTGAGACACCGCAGGCCCCCGTTGCTCCCCGTGAGCAGCGCACGCCGCGCTTTGATGTCTACACGGGCGCGGGCCGTCAGGCAAACCAGGCGGTAAGCCCGGTTTTCATGAGCGTTCTTAAAACGTTTTGCATCATTGCGGCTATCTTCATGACGATCGGCGTCGCCCGCGTGGCGCTCGCCGGCGTTACGGCCCAGGTGCTCAACAGCAACGCCGAGCTAACCAACACGCTCGAAAAGGCGACCGATGAGAGCTCCGACCTGGAGGTCATGCATTCGGTCTATGGCGCCGACACGCGCATTCGCGACCTTGCGGGCGCTTATGGCATGGTGGAGCCCAGCGAGAGCGTTACACTTGACTTTTCGCAGGATGCAGCCGCGGGCGCCAACGCGACCGCGACCGCTCAGTAGCAAGACGGTAGCTGAGTATGACAAATGACTATCGCCGCGGTTCCGATGGGGGCCGCGGTTCTGGACGTCCCTCGTCGCGGGGACGTTCTGGTTATCAAGGAACGGGTCGGCAATCTTACAACGCCGGGCGGTCCCGTGGCAACGACCCGGCGTCGCGACTTCGCGGCTCGGGCGGCCCTCAAGTGCATAACACCAGGTCGCGCAAGAGTTCGTCGACCGAATGGCTCACAGGCACGCCGCTGCCTCGCCGCAAAGCCGTCATGGGATTCATTGGGCTTGGCTTGGGCTTGGGCGTCTTTCGCCTTGCCGACTATCAAATTGTCGAAGCCGATAAACTGCGCGAGCGTGCCGATGCGCGGCGCCTGCTTGCGCAGACCCTCTATGCCAAACGTGGCACCATCTACGACCGCAACGGTAACGTGCTGGCGTCGTCGGTCGAATGTCGCAACATCGCCGTGAACCCGCAGCTTGTCGAGGATGTTGACAAGACGGTGTCGGCGCTGGTCAAGGCAACTGGAATCGATAAAAAGACCTGCCGTAAGCTCGTCGAGTCCGATGGAACCTGGGTGTATATCAAGCGCCAGGTGGACGAAGACGATGCTGCGGCGCTGGAGAAGAAGAACCTGCCCGGCGTGCTTTTTGAGCAGGCCATGAAGCGCGTATATCCATACGGCAATCTGGCATCGCAGGTGCTGGGTGTAGTGAATGTAGACAACGACGGCTTGACGGGTCTCGAAAAGCAATACAACAAGCTTCTGACCGGTACGAACGGTTCTCTCGTACGCGAGCGCGCGAGGGACGGCAGCTATATCGCGGGCGGTGCCTATAAAAAGGTGGCTGCGGTCGACGGCGTTGATATCGTGACGACGCTCGATGTCAATATCCAGCGTACGGCTGAGGACGCTCTGGCAGAGGCTGTCGAGAAGACAAAGGCCAAGAACGGCTCGGCTTTGGTCACCGACCCCACGACCGGCGAAATTCTCGCCGCCTGCTCGTATCCGACCTACGACCAGACCGATTTGGAAAACGCCAAGACCGAGGATATGAACCTGCGCCTGGTAACCGACGCCTACGAGCCCGGCTCGGTCTTTAAGACACTCGTGGCGGGCGCCGGCTTCGACTTGGGCGTAGTGCGATCGAGTACGTCGTTTGAGGTGCCGGCGAGTATCAAGGTGGGCGACGATACCGTCACCGATGCCGACAAACGCGACTATGCCATGACCATGGATGTGCGCGAGATGATGCGCCGTTCGTCCAACGTGGGCTTTGTCCTGGTGGGGCGCAAAATCGGTGCCGACGACTTTGCCGCCTATGTGGACAAGTGGGGCATCGGTCACAGCTCGGGTGTCGATTTTCCGGGCGAGAGCCTGGGCATCGTCAAGGAGCGTGACCGGTATGACGGCGCCACGCTGGGCTCGATGAGCTTTGGGCAGGCGCTGTCTGTCTCGCCGATTGAGATCGCACGTGCCGTGGGCGGCATCGCCAACGGCGGCGTGATGATGACCCCGCACTTCTATAAGTCCAGCAAAGGCGACGAGAAGGACTGGGGCGAAGGCGAGCGCGCGATTTCGGAGGACGCCGCATCACAGGTGACATCGTGCATGCAGACGGTCGTGTCCGAGGGAACGGGCGTTGGCGGTGCGGTTGACGGCTATGACGTGGCGGGTAAGACCGGTACGGCCGAACGTGCCGACGAGAACGGCGGCTACCTCAAGGAGAACTACATGTCGTCCTTTATGGGCTTTGCGCCGGCGCAATCGCCCAAGGTGCTGTGCTATATCACGCTCGACGGAACGCCGAGCGGCTCAGATGCCGCTGCGGTGCCGTTCCAGTCCATTATGGCCAACGCGCTCGACGTGCTGGGTATCCCGCGCACGAAGTAGGGGGTTACAATCTTTGGGGCGTGGTTTGTTGTCCCATATGAGGGGTGTTCACATGCCCTGCACCACGCATGCGCGGCGCTGGGATACAATACGCCGATAGCATTATTAGGTTTACAGGGGAGCTGCAATGATAGAGATCGCCGTCAACAACCTCGCGGCCGCAACAGGGGCCCGAACCGTGACGGGAGAAGTCGATCGGGTATGCCGCGGGTGCGTTATCGACTCGCGCCAGGTCGAGGAAGGGACGATTTTCGTCGCCTTTCCCGGTGAAAACGTCGACGGCAATGATTTTGCTTCCCGTGCCGTCCAGTCGGGTGCCGGCGCCGTCGTGATGACGCGCGAGCCCGAGGCCGAGCTGGTCTCGCTGGCGCA
The DNA here is from genome assembly GCF_003459795.1 of Collinsella sp. AF18-8LB. Taxonomy (NCBI): domain Bacteria; kingdom Bacillati; phylum Actinomycetota; class Coriobacteriia; order Coriobacteriales; family Coriobacteriaceae; genus Collinsella; species Collinsella sp. AF18-8LB. The sequence goes on along the minus strand of NZ_QRWU01000003.1, from coordinate 165,045 downwards.
GGACAAGGGCTGTGCCATCCTGCTGACCGATGATCCCGAGGAGTTTCTGCTGCATTTGGCGCACGCGTATCGCCTGGAGCTTGGCTGCCTGGTCGTTGGCATTACCGGTTCCATCGGCAAGACGACGACTAAGGACGTGCTCGCCGCTGTACTCGCCAAGCGCTATCGTGTCTGGGCCACCAAGGGCAATTTCAATAACCTGATCGGCATGCCGCTCACGGTGCTTTCCGCCCCGGCCGATACCGAGGTCCTGGTGCTCGAGATGGGCATGAACCATTTCCACGAGATCGAGCGCCTGTCCCAGTCCGCCAATCCCAACCTTGCCATCGTGAGCAAGATCGGTACCTCTCATATCGGTATTTTGGGCAGCCGCGAGAACATCGCCCGCGCTAAGGCCGAGATTGTCCAGGGCATGTGCGCCGCCGGCGACTATTTGCCGCTGCTGGTTTTGGGTGGCGAGGACGACTTTACGCCGTTCATTCGCGATACGTTCGCCCAGCCTGCTGGTATCGACGTGATGCTTGCCGGCGTCTCGGACGATGATGAGGTCCGCGCCCGCGACGTTCGTGTTGATGACGAGGGCCGTCCGGTCTTTACGCTCGATTTTGGCCAGGGCGAGACGATCGATACCATGCTTGCCATCCCCGGCGTGCAGTCCGTTCCTAATGCCGTTAAGGCCGCCGCGGTTGCCTATCGCCTGGGCGTGACGCCCGAGCAGATCGATGCTGCCTTTAGGGGCCTCACGATCACCGGACACCGCCAGGAGATCAAGCGCGCCAAGAGCGGTGCACGCATCATCGATGACTCCTATAACGCTAGCGCCGAATCGATGGCTGCCGGTCTCGATCTACTGTGCTCGCTTTCGTGCACGGGGTCTCGCATGGCGATCCTGGGCGAGATGGGCGAGATGGGCGATGAGGCTCCTCGCATGCATGAGCTCGTGGGCGCCTATGCCGCCGCCAAGGAGCTCGACATGCTGGCGTGCGTGGGTGGTGAACTGGCCCAGCTTATGGCCGATGCCGCGCGCATGATGGGCATGGACGAGGACCGCATCCAGGTGTTCTCCGATTATCAGCAGGTGCTCGACCGCATGGGCGGCGCGCTTGAAAAACATGATGTTGTACTGGTCAAGGGTTCCCGCTTTGTTGAGCTCGACCGCTTTGTGGAAGGTGTGTGCTAGCCCATGTTCGGCAATCCCTCGTATCCAACGTATCAGGCTTTTTTGGGGCTTGGCATCGCCGCCGCCATTGCGCTGCTGCTCATGCCGTGGTGGATCAAGCTGCTCAAGGTTGAGGGTATCGGCCAGCAGGTTCGTGCCGACGGCCCCAAGCGTCATTTGGTTAAGCAGGGAACGCCCACCATGGGTGGTGTTGTCATCCTCGTCGCGATCTCGCTGACCTGCCTGCTGATGGGCAAGCTCACCACCGAGCTCGTGCTCGTGCACCTCGCCACGCTGGCGACCGGCGTGCTGGGCCTGATCGACGACCTGACCTCCGTTACGCATGGGCGCTCGCTCGGTCTGACGCCCCATGCCAAGATGATCGGCCTAACCATTATCTGTGTCACCTTTACGGTACTTGCCGTCAACTGGTGCGGCGTCGCCCCCGAGATTCGTTTTCCCGGTGGGTTGACGATCGACCTTGGCGTACTTTCGACTACCATCTGCGGCTATTCGTTCCCGTGGCTCTATATTGTCTTTTGCTGGCTGATGATTGCCGGTCTTTCTAATGCCGTGAACCTGACCGATGGCCTTGACGGTCTTGCTGGCGGTACCTCCATGATTGCCATGCTCGCCATGGCTGCCATGGCATTTTTGCACGGAGACGTGAACCTGTCCATCTTCTGCACCGCGTGTGCCGGTGCCTGCTTGGGCTTTCTGTGGTTCAACTGCTATCCGGCGAGCATCTTTATGGGCGATACCGGATCGCTTGCCCTGGGCGCCGCGTTTGCCTGCACGTCCATCATGACCAACACCGAGGTCGTCTCCCTCATCATCGGCGGCCTGTTTATCGTTGAGACCCTTTCGGTCATGATTCAGGTTGTCTACTTCCACTTTACGCACAAGCGCGTCTTCCTTATGGCGCCCATCCATCATCATTTCGAAAAGAAGGGCTGGGCCGAGACCAAGGTCGTCATCCGTTTTTGGATTATCGCTGCGGCCTTTGGTGCCGTTGGCCTTGCTCTGTTCTTCCAGTTGGGATAGTGGTCTTTCATGCCTCTTGCTGATGTCTTTAGCCTGCTCGTTTTGGGTCAGGGCAAATCCGGTCTCGATGTCGCCCGCTGGGCGCTGGCGCATCCCGAGCGCGTAAGCGCCGTTACCGTGTATGGCGGCGGCACCTCTGAGCCCAATGACGCCACGCGTACGCTCGAGGCTGCTGGTGCGTCGTTTGTCTATGGGACCGAACAGGTCGAGGGCGCCTATGACGTATGCGTGACGTGCCCGGGCATCTCGGAGTTCTCGGGCTTCTTTAAGGCCGGGCACGAGCATGCCGCCCAGATTATGGGTGAGCCCGAGTTTGCCTATCGCCTGTCGCCCGATAACTGGATTGCCATCACGGGCACCAACGGCAAGACGACCACCACGTCGCTGACTGATTATCTGCTCAAGGCTGCCGGCGAGGCCAGCGTAGCTGTCGGCAACATCGGCGAGCCGCCGGTCAACGAGATTGACGGCCGAGCCCACAACGAGTGGTTTGTGGCTGAGCTCTCGAGCTATCAGATTGCTACGACCACCGAGCTCCACCCTCGCGTGGCGGTGCTGCTCAACATCACTCCAGACCACTTGGGCTGGCATAAGAGCCATAAGAACTACGCGCTTGCCAAGGTCAAACTGTTTGACAATATGGACGATGACGATCTGGTGGTTGTCGACGTCGAAGACGCCGGCATTCACGAGTTCGATGAGTACATCTACACGCCGGGTCATCGCATCTGCAAGGTTGCCTTTGACGAGCCTGAGGGCGAGGATGTCGCCTTTGTGCGCGATGGCAAGATGATCGTGCGCCTGAAGGGCGTCGAGACCCCGCTGATCGCTACATCCGAGCTCAAGATCTCGGGCCATCACAATGTTATCAATGCCCTGTGCGCTGCCACGGCTGCCCTGGCAGTCGGTGCCGATGTCGATGGTGTCTGTCGCGGCCTGGCCTCGTTCCAGCCGCTCGAGCACCGCGTGGAGCCGTGTGGCGAGATTGACGGCGTGCGCTACGTCAACGATTCCAAGGCGACCAACACCGATGCGGTCGAGAAGGCCCTGACGGCATTTCCCGGTGACGATGTGATCTTGCTGCTCGGCGGCCACGATAAGGGCACGCCGCTCACGGACTTCGCGCGCTTCGTTATGGATAACGTACGCTCGGTCGTCTGCTTTGGCGATGCACGCGAGCGCTTCACCGCCGCTATGGACGAGGCCGATGTCGATGGCGATGTGGATATCGCCCAGGCGGATGACCTACGCGACGCCGTGGACGTTGCCCGTTCGCTGTCGAGCCGTGGCGACGTGATCTTACTTTCTCCTGCCTGCTCTTCGTTCGATGAGTTCTCGGGCTATGAGGAGCGCGGCCGCGTGTTTAAGGACTATGTTGCCCAGCTTGCCGCTGCGGCGAAATCGCAAATGGAATAGGGGCTGCCGGTGAGAGAGGAGAGCCCCCGACAAGGTATGAGGAGGCCCGACTCGGACCGTGCTTCCTCGTGGCGCAGCAATCCGCGTTCCGGTCGCGGCGGGCAGACGTTTAGCGAACGCTATATTGCCGGCGTTCCCGCCCGTATCATGCGCCCCCGTTTGATATTCATGGCCTGCCTGTTTACCTTGGTGTGCTTTGGCCTGCTGATGGTGTACTCGGCATCTTCGGTCGAGGCGCTGCACGAGAATGGCTCGGCGACGTTTTTTTTGGGTCGACAGGCCGCGTTTACCGCGATCGGTGTTCTAGCGCTGATTGCCATCGTGCGCGTTTTGCCGGACAGCTGGTTTGGGGAGGATGTGCTCAGGATCTTCCTTATCGGCATGATGCTCTTGCTTCTGCTGGTTTTCTTGGTGGGCAGCGGCAGCCGTGGCGCCACGCGCTGGCTCAACATCGCCGGCATTCAGTTCCAGCCTTCCGAGTTTTTAAAGCCATTTGCCATCGCGTATTCGGCCATCATGCTCGACCGCTTCTTTTCGCCCGGTGGCAACATCAACGAATTCCTTCGCAAGATGGGCATCTACCTGGGCATTTCGCTCTTTCTGATCTTTATCCAGCCCGATTTCGGTACCGTCCTGATTATCCTGTTGACCCTCATGTGCATGGCGTTGTTCGCGGGTCTCGACCCCAAATTCATCCTCGGCGTGATAATCTTCGGCATTCTCGTGATCGTGATTGCGCTTGTTGCAGAGCCGTACCGTATGGTGCGTATTCAGGTTGCCTTGAACCCTTGGGCCGACGAGTATGGTGACGGCTATCAGGCCACGCTTGCCATCATGGCCTTTGCCTCGGGCGGCCTGTTCGGCCGTGGCATCGGCAACTCAACCATGAAGTACTCGTATCTGCCCGAGGCGCACAACGACTACATCCTGGCCATCGTTGGCGAGGAGGCCGGTTTTGTCGGAACCGTGCTGTTCTTCTTGGTGTTTGCGATGCTGATCTACTCGGCGTTTCGCATTGCCGAGCAGGCGACCGACCGTCGCGGAGCGCTTATGGCGTCTGGCTCCGCGGTCATCCTTGCGGTGCAGTTTTTGATCAACGCGCTGGGCATTCTCAATGTGTTTCCCATGACGGGCAAACCGCTGCCGTTTATTAGCTACGGCGGCTCGTCGATTATTGTGTCGCTTATGCTCGCCGGGTTGATCCTGCGCGTTTCGTACGAGAGCGCCCGCCGCGATGAGCATGACCGCCGCCGTGAGAGCTTTGCCGTTATGGACGAGAGCACCGCCGGCGTTGCCCATGTGCGCGGTGAACGACCTTCGCGTAGCGGCTTTACCGTTCTGGATGGTTCTGCATCCGAGCCGGTAGCCCGTCCACGCCCGCGAACGGCTCCGCAAGGTCGTCCGCAGCGCCCCAGCCCTCGCAACGCGGGCGGCGGATATAATCGAATCGATTTGAACTCGGACCCGTCGGCGCGTCTGCGCACCGACGACCAGGGACCGCGTGTACGAAGGGACTACCATGACCGATAAGATGACCGTTGCTATTGCAGCCGGCGGCACGGCAGGACACATCAACCCTGCGCTCGCCTTGGCCGAAGAGCTGCGTGACCGTGGTCACTACGTTGTGTTCGTGGGCCAGTCGCGCAAGCTCGAGGGTCGTCTGGTCCCCGAGGCCGGGTTTGATTTTGTGCCCATTACGGTCACGGGCTTCGACCGCTCCCGTCCTTGGACGGCGCTGACCTCGCTGTGGCGTGTCAACAAGGCCAAGCGTGCGCTCGCCAGTTATTTCTCAAAGGTCGGCAAGCCCGATGCCGGCATCGGTTTTGGTGCCTATGTCGAGGTTCCGCTGCTGGGGTGGTGCAAGGGCGCGGGCGTTCCGTATCTGTTGCATGAGCAGAACTCTGTTCCGGGCCTGGCCAACAAGATGATGAACTCCCACGCCGCCCGCGTGTGCATCTCGGTGCCGGCAGCGCGCGCGGTCTTTGAGCGCGAAGGCGACCCTGACCATGTGCTCATGACCGGCAACCCCGTACGTCACTCGGTGATCGAGGGCGATCGCGCTCGCGGCCGCAAGGCACTTGGCGTTCCCGAGGACGCTACGCTGCTGCTCGTCTTTGGCGGTTCACTTGGCGCCCAGCACCTCAACGAGCGCGTGGTTTCGCTCAAAAACGAGCTGCTTTCGCGCAAGAACCTCTATGTGTTGCATTCGACGGGTGCCGACGGCTTTGAGGAGACCGAGCGCGCTTTGGCGCTGACGCCCGAGGAAGCGAAGCGTTACCGCGTCCAGCCTTACATCGACAACATGGGCGATATGCTGGCTTCTGCCGATTTGGCGCTCTCGCGTTCGGGCGCATCGAGCGTGGCCGAGATCGCTGCGCTTGCCGTGCCCTCGGTGCTCGTGCCGTATCCGCATGCGACGGCCGACCACCAAACCACCAATGCCCGTTATCTGGTCGACGCCGGGGCCGGCGTACTTTGCGCCGATGCCGATATCGACGGTTCTGCCTTTGCCGATGAGCTGCTGCACCTGGTCGATGATGCGTCGGCGCGCGACGCCATGCGTCAGGCGGCGCGTGGTCTGGCTCAGGATAGGGCCGCCGCTCTTCTGGCGGATGCGGTAGAGGGTTTGCGTTAGTTAGACGGGATATCGTCGGTCGCCCTCGCGCTGATGCGGTAGGTGCGGTACAGTTAACGGGTTACAGGCAGTGTTTACGCAAGGAGTACACGAGCACATGGCTGATTCCCAAACTGCAACCTCCGCGCCCAAGTTTAAGAGCGCCCACTTTATCGGTATCGGCGGCGCCGGCATGAGCGGCATCGCCCTCGTTCTGCACGAGCGCGGTTATGCCGTTACCGGCTCTGACCTTAAGACGTCACGTTATATCCGCCAGCTTACCCGCGCTGGCGTGAAGGTGCATGTGGGCCATGAGGCCGCCACGATCGACGAGGTCAAGCCCGACGTGGTTGTTGTCTCCACCGCTATTCCGGAGTCCAACCCTGAACTTGTGCGCGCTCGCGAGCTTGGTATTCCCGTGTGGCCCCGTGCCAAGATGCTCTCTGCTTTGGGCCACGGCTACACCACCGTCGCTGTTGCCGGCACGCATGGCAAGACCACCACGTCTTCGATGTGCGCCACCATGCTCGACCGCATGGGCCTGGATCCGAGCTTCTTGATCGGCGGCATCGTCGAGGGCTATGACACGAACGGCAAGAACGGCTCGGGCGACTACTTTGTCGCCGAGGCCGACGAGTCCGACAGCTCCTTCCTGTTCCTGAACCCCAACGTGGTCATTGTGACCAACGTCGAGGCCGACCACCTCGATCACTACTCGGGTATCGAGGAGATCGAGGCAACTTTCGCCAAATTCATGAGCCTGGTGGGCGAGGACGGCACCGTCATCGTCTGCGGTGAGGATCCGCATCTGGTCGAGCTCGCCAAGTCGACGGGCCGTCACGTGCTTTCCTACGGCTTTGCCGAGAGCAACGATGTCGTCTGCGTGCATCCGGATGTCAAGGGCATCCAGAGTGACTTTATCGTTCGCTTTGAGGACGGCACTGAGCACGCTGTGGAGATCAAGAGCAATCCCGGTCGCCACAACATGCTCAACGCCACGGCGGCGCTCACCGTCGCCCATGTCCTGGGCCTTGACATCGACGCCGCCGCCAAGGCGCTCTCGAGCTTTGAGGGCGTCCGCCGTCGTTTTACCCACGTGGGCGATATCGATGGCATCACCGTGGTCGATGATTACGGCCATCACCCCACTGAGATCAAGGCGACGCTTGCTGCCGCTTCGTCGCTGGGCTACAAGCACGTCGACGTCGTATTCCAGCCGCACCGCTATTCGCGCCTGCAGGCCCTGTGCGACGACTTTGCCGATGCATTTGCCAATGCCGATAAACTGCTGCTGATCGATGTGTTCTCGGCTGGCGAGATGCCCATTCCGGGTGTCACCTCTAAGATGCTCGCCGATACCGTGCGCGCCAAGCATCCTGGCAAGGAGGTCGTGTACTGCTCCAGCCGTCTTGAGCTCAATCAGGAGCTCGAGCAGATGGTGGGCGAGGGCGACCTGCTGCTCACCATGGGTGCCGGTGACGTTACGACCGTCGGTCCCGAGTTCATCGAGTATCTGACTGCCAAGAAAGACGCTTAAGTCAAATGGGTCTGTTTAACGCCGTCATGGCGCTCTCGGGCATGATCGACACGGATGTGATCGAGGACGAGCGCCTTGCGCGTCATACGAGCTATCGTATCGGCGGCAAGGCCGACCTCTTCGTGACGTGCCATAGCTATCATGCCCTCCGCCGCGCCGTGGCGGTGCTCGATCGCGAGCAGGTGCCGTGGGTCATCATCGGCAAGGGCTCCAATCTGCTGGTTGCCGATGGTGGTTATCGCGGTGCTGTCATTTCGCTCGGACGTGAGTTTCAGCGCACGGTTGTTGCCGATGACGGCTGTACGCTGACGGTCGGTGCGGGCGTGATGTTTGCGCGCCTGGTCAACGATGCCCTGTCGCGTAGCCTCTCGGGCCTTGAGTTTGCCGTTGGCATCCCTGGTTCGGTCGGCGGTGCGATATCTATGAATGCCGGCACACGGACCGAGTGGATTGGCTCGCTGGTCGAGGATGTCGTAACGTTTGACCCGGCATCCGGTATCAAGCATTATGCGGGGTCCGAGATCACTTGGGGCTACCGCGAATGTAGCCTTCCCCGCAATGAGATTATCCTCGAGTGCGTGCTCAAGCTTAAACCGGCGCCCAAGGCCGACATTCGCGAGCGCATGGAGCGGTACCTGACGAGGCGCAAGCGTACACAGCCCATGGGTCGCGCATCCTGCGGGTCGGTCTTTCGCAACCCGCCCGATGCGAGTGTGGGCAAGCTTATCGAGGATTGTGGATTAAAGGGTTTTTCGATTGGCGGCGCGGAAGTTTCGCCCGTTCACGCTAATTTTATCGTTAATAACGGAACTGCCTCGGCCGATGACGTTGCCGCGGTTATCAGACATGTGCACGGAAAGGTGAGGGAGGCGTATGGCATCGAGCTCAGACCGGAAGTTAAATTCCTCGGCTTCTAGAGCATCGAAACCCACCTTCCGCCGCGCCGGAGGGCGTTCCGGCGCGCCTGCCAAACCTCAACGCAATACCGTCGCGCACTCTAAGTCTGTCGGGCATGCTCGACAGACCAGTCGTCCGGTCGTCGGCTCGCAGCTCGGTAATCGTCCGGCCGCAAAAAAGTCCTCGCGTCCCTCGGTGACGTCAAAGCCTGTTATGGGCGCCAAGCCTGCCCGTCCCATGCCAGCTCCTAAGCCCTCGACGGGAACTAAAGCGGCGCGTCCGGGTCGCATGCTAGGCGCATCGAAACCGCGCTCGCTGACATCGGTGTCGGCTACCGCCGAGAAGCCTTCGGGTAAAAAAGGCGTCAACCCGTTGTCTTCACTTGGGGCGATGGCAAATAAAACATCAGACGCCGCTTCTGTCGTTGCAGGCAAAGGCAAAATCCTGGGCGGCGTTCTGGCTGTCTTGGCCGTGCTCGTCGTCGTTGCCATCGTGGTGATCAACTCTGGATTGTTTACCGCCACTGATATTCAGATTCAAGGCAGCGAGCATGTGACGAAGCACGATGCTGTCCAGCTGATCGATTTGCCCGAGGGAACGTCACTTTTTAACGTCGATCCCGACCAGATTACCGAGGACCTCAAGCAGAACCCGTGGGTCTCGGGCGTGGATGTCCAGCGTCAGTTCCCGCATACGCTCATCATTACGCCGATGGAGCGCAAGGTCATCGCAATTGCCTATATCAGCTCCGATGACCTTGCCTGGGCCATCGGTGATGATGACACCTGGATCGCCCCGCTGTCGACGTCGGTCGAAGTGGACGACCAGGGCAACGTCATCACGACAGGGCAGGGCTCAAATACCCTGACCGGCATTGATGCCGCACTGGCGCTCGCTAAGCACTATGGCGCGGTGTTGCTGACTGATGTCTCGGCGGATGTCGCTCCGGTTTCCGGCCAGGCGGTGAGCTCCAAGGCCGTTAAGGCTGGCTTGGATTATGTGCGTGGTTTTTCGAGCGAGTTCTTGGGACAAGTCAAGGATATTTCCACGCCTTCGGTCGAAGCCATCTCGGCAAACCTCAATAACGGCATTGAGGTGTCGCTGGGCGATTCGGACGATATCGCCAAGAAAGAACGCGTAGTCACTAAGTTGCTTTCGCAGGTAGAGGGCGTAACGTATATCAATGTGCGCTCTCCGGGCAACTACACATTTAGGAACGCTCCGACCTCGTAGCGCTGGTTGATGCTTTGTTGAGGGGCCATACCACGCCGTTTATCTGGTTTGTTTGGTTTTCACGGTCAATTATTTGACTGATACGTTCATAATGTGCAAACATAATACGGTTTACCTTTGCATTTACTTTCAACCTGAAGGTTAATGTGCGCAGGGGTCGACCCATGCTATGGCTATAACCTTTGTTCGGAGGACCGACATGCACGAGACAGAGATCAACAACTACCTTGCCGTCATTAAGGTGGTCGGCGTCGGCGGCGGCGGTACCAACGCGGTCAATCGAATGATCGAAGAGGGCATCCGCGGCGTCGAGTTTGTTGCCATCAACACCGATGCTCAGGCACTCGCGATCTCTGATGCCGATATCAAGGTGCACATCGGCACCGACCTTACCCGCGGCCTGGGCGCCGGCGCCAACCCCGAGGTTGGCCGCAAGGCTGCCGATGAGTCCCGCGACGACATTGCCGAGGCGCTCGCTGGCGCCGACATGGTGTTCATCACCTGCGGCGAGGGCGGTGGCACCGGTACCGGTGCTGCTCCCATCGTTGCCGATATCGCGATGAACGAGGTCGGCGCACTGACCGTCGCCGTCGTGACCAAGCCCTTCACCTTCGAGGGCCGCAAGCGCAAGAAGAGCGCCGAGGAGGGCATCAAGACCCTCTCCGATTGCGTCGACACCATGATCGTCATTCCTAACGATAAGCTGCTCGACATCGCCGAGAAGAAGACCACCATGCTCGAGGCCTTCGCGATTGCCGATGGCGTCCTTTCCCAGGGCACCCAGGGCATCACCGACCTCATCACCGTCCCCGGTATCATCAACCTGGACTTCGCCGATGTTAAGACCATCATGAAGCAGGCCGGTACCGCCATGATGGGTATTGGTACCTCTTCTGGGGATACCCGTGCCGTCGACGCTGCCCAGCAGGCCATCTCCAGCCCGCTGCTCGAGAGCTCCATCGATGGCGCCACGCGCGTGCTGCTCTCCATTGCCGGTTCCAAGGATCTGGGCATCCAGGAGATCAGCGACGCCGCCGACGTTGTCGCCAACGCCGTCGACCCCGAGGCCAACATCATCTTCGGTACCGTTGTCGACGAGTCCCTGGGCGATCAGGTGCGTATCACCGTCATCGCTACGGGCTTCTCCGACTCCAACGTCAACCGTCAGGACGAGCTCTTTGCTGCTCAGCAGTCTCAGAGCAAGGTCGCTGCCTCCGCTGAGCCGCAGCGCACCGCTCCTGCCGCCAGCCCGGCTCAGGCCGCTCCGACCCGCAACGTCGGTGGCACCGAGCTTCCTAACTTCGGCAACGATCAGTTCGAGCTTCCCGACTTCCTGAAGCGCGGTAGCTTCTAGGTCGTTCTTTGCATTGTTGTGCACAGGGGCGTGTCCGTATGGATGCGCCCTTTTTATTTCGACTTTGTAAACTAGAACCTCCAATCTCTTTACGTTCCCTTTACGATTGCCTCCAGTGCAGCAGGTATCCTTTTAAGGAAGTATGACAGCCGTATAAACGCGGGCTGTAGCGGCGATGCCGCGTACTTGTGTTATTAGGAGGCTTTGGTATGGCAGCACGTGCGGACAAAGTTTCGCGTGTCGACCATGATGGAGTTACGTTGGTGGAGGGCGCGACATCCTATGTTCGCTTTGCCTTCACCGAGCGCGTCGGTGGTGTTTCCGAAGATGCGTACTCCTCACTCAACTTGGGCTCGCATGTTGGCGATGATCCCTTTGCTGTTCAAGAAAATCGTCGTCGCGCGCTCGAGGCTATGGGTGCCGCCGAGTGCGAGCACAACCTGCTCGTTCCCAATCAGATCCATGGTGACCATATCGTTGCGGTGACCTCGAACGGCGCCGATGACCTTGAGGACGTTCGCGAGCAGATTGCCGAGGGCTGCGATGCCATCGTCTGTACGGCGCATAACGTGCCCGTGCTGCTCTGCTTTGCCGACTGCGTTCCCGTGGTGCTGGTGGCTCCCGGCGGATTTGCCGTGGTGCACTCCGGTTGGAAGGGCACGATTGCACGTATTTCCGCCAAGGCGTGCCAGGCGCTTTGCGATGCTGCCGGCTGCGATGCGAGCGACGTTTCCGCCTATATCGGTCCCCATATCTTGGGTGACGAATATGAGGTGTCCCAGGAACTCATGGATCGCTTTGCCGCCGAGTTCTCGTGCATCGATGCGAGCATCTCTCGCATGCTCGATCTTTCCGCTGCCATTTGCGAGGCGCTGGTAGATGTCGGTGTCGACGCGGATAATATCGTGGATACCAAGCTTTCGACTGTGCGTCAGAACGACCGCTTTTTTTCCTACCGTAACGAGAACGGCACCTGTGGGCGCCATGCTGCGATCGGCGTGATGCTATGAGAAAGATCGTATCGGTCCTGAGCGCCGCTGTGCTTACGCTTACGCTGTGCGCCTGTTCTTCGGGATCTTCTACTTCTTCCATTACCGTCGCCGGCTCGACCACCTGCCTACCCATTGCCGAGATTGCGGCCGAGGGCTTTAAGGAAGAGACCGGCATCGACGTACTTGTCTCCGGTCTGGGCTCCTCTGCGGGCATCGAGGCCGTCAGCAACGGCACGGCCGATATCGCCAGCTCATCTCGCGGCCTCAATGCCGACGAGCAGGATCTGGGCCTGACCCCGATTGTGATCGCGCACGACGGCATCGCGGTCATCGTGAATGACGATAACCCGGTCGATAACCTCTCGACCGGGCAGCTCCGCGATATTTACGCCGGCAAGATCACCAACTGGAAGGAAGTCGGCGGAGAGGACCTGAAGATTCAGGTCATCAACCGAGATGAGGCGTCTGGCACGCGTGAGGCCTTTCGCACCATCGTGATGGACGGCACCCCGTTCGATCGTCGCTCGGCCGTTCTTTCGGGCACGGGTCAGGTGCGCGACGTGGTATCTCGTTCGCGCGGTGCCATTGGCTACATTTCGCTGGGCTTCGTCGATAGCCTCAACGCCAAGACCTCGGTCAAGGCCGCCTCGGTCAATCATGTTGAGGCGTCCGAGAAGACGGTCGCGAGCGGCGGCTATCCCATCTCGCGTGACCTGTACTTCTTTGTGAAGGGTGCGCCTTCGCAGCAGGCGCAGGATTACATCGACTACGTGACGTCCGAAAAGATGGACAAGCAGATTCGCGAGGCGGGCTTTATCCCCGTCACCAACGACGAGAAGGGGAGTGAGTAGCATGGAAGCACAGGAAAACTCCCAGACTGAGCAGAATGTTCAGGCACCCAAGAAGCGCGAGCTGGCGCTCGTATCGCGCAGTACCTATATCAAGGAGAAGGCGCTGCAGTGGATCTTCTTTGCCTGCGCGTTCTTGGCGGTCGTTACCGTCATCCTGATTTTTGTCTTTACCACGTACTCGGCGCTGCCCGTCTTTACCGACATTGGCCTGGCGGACTTCTTCAGCTTTACGTGGGCGCCCTCCGAGGGCCACTACGGCATTATGTCGCTGCTGGCCGGCTCGGGTCTCGTGACCGTCGGTGCGCTCGCCATGGGTGTGCCCCTGGGCGTGGGCACGGCCGTGTATCTGGTCGAGATCGCCAGCAAGCGCGTGCGCAAACTCATCAGCCCCGCCGTCGACCTGCTGGCGGGCATTCCCTCCATCATCTACGGTTTCTTTGGCATGATCATCATCCGTCCGTTTATCGCGCAACTGACCGGCGGTCTTGGTTTTGGTGCGCTGACGGCGTGGTTCGTGCTTGCTATCATGATCGTCCCTACCATCACCACGCTCACCATCGATGCTCTCAATTCCATTCCCATGGGCATTCGCGAGGCATCGTATGCCATGGGCGCCACCAAGTGGCAGACCATCTATAAGGTCGTGCTACCTGCCGCCAAGCTGGGTATCGTGGATGCCATCGTGCTGGGTATGGGCCGTGCCATCGGTGAGACCATGGCCGTGCTCATGGTCGTGGGTAACGCTCCGGTTATTCCCGACAGCATTGCGAGCCCCATCTCGACGCTCACGAGCCAGATCGCGCTCGACATGAGCTATTCCTCGGGTCTGCACCGCTCGGCGCTGTTCGGCATGGGTGTGGTCCTGTTTATCATCTCCGCCGCGCTGGTGGGCATCGTCCGTCTGATTTCCAAGAAGAAGAGGGGGTAGGCTATGTCCGATTCCGTTGACACGACGGTCGATACGACCTCGTCGCGCGAGCGCATCAAGCGTGCCCTTTCCCACGGCAAGAAGGGCCGCATCAACAAAGACCTGTCCAATAAGATCATGCTTGGCGTGTTCCGTGCCGCAGCATACATCACCACGCTGGTGCTGGTCGCTATCATCGCTTACGTGGTCATTAACGGTCTGCCGCATATCTCGTTCGACTTTATCTTCGGTTGGCCCCAGGGCGTCAACGCCGAGGGCGGCATTTGGCCCACGATCGTCTCGACCGTCTACGTGACGGCGCTCGCCATGCTTATCTGCACGCCGATTGCTGTGCTGGCAGCCGTCTATCTGGCCGAGTACGCCAAGCAGGGCAAGGTCGTCGAGCTCATACGCTACGCTGCTGACGCTTTGGCGTCGGTGCCCTCCATCGTTATGGGCCTGTTTGGCTACGCCTTGTTTGTCGAGGCCATGGGCCTGGGCCTTTCGATGGTCTCTGCCGCTCTGGCGCTGGCGCTTCTGATGCTGCCTATCGTCATGCGCACCACCGAAGAGGCCATTCGCGCCGTTCCGCGCTATATCCGTTGGGGCGCGTACGGCTTGGGCGCCACCAAGTGGCAGGTCGTCTCCAAGATCGTACTTCCTTCGGCCTTTGGTCGCATTGCCACCGGCATCGTCCTTGCCATCGGCCGCGCCATCGGCGAGACCGCCGTGGTGCTCTACACCATGGGCCAGGCCATCAATCTACCTATTTCGCCGCTCGATTCCGGCCGCCCCATGACGGTTCACCTGTACCTGCTTGCCAACGACGGCATCAACATGAACGCGGCCTACGGCACCGCGCTTTTGCTGATGGCGATTATTCTGGCCTTCAACCTGTTTGCGCGCTACCTGTCGCGCAAGCGTCGCTAGTTAAGGAGTCCCATGTCCGTCTATCAGTCCGCTCCCACGCCGGAGCAAGCAGCCATCACGGCCAAGGATTTCAACTTTTGGTACGGTGACTTTCATGCGCTGACGGGGCTCGACCTCAACATCGCAAAAAACGCCATCACCGCCTTCATTGGCCCTTCGGGCTGCGGCAAGTCGACGTTTTTGCGCTGCATCAACCGCATGAATGACCTGATCGAGGGTACGCGCGTCGAGGGTACCATGACGCTCGACGGCAATGATATCTATGCCGAGGGCGTCGACCCGGTCGACCTCCGTCGTCGCGTGGGCATGATCTTTCAGCAGCCCAACCCGTTTCCCAAATCCATCTACGAGAATGTCGCCTTTGGCCCTCGTCTGCAGGGCGTGACTAGCAAAAGCGACCTCGATGACATCGTGGAAGAATCGCTCAAGCGCGCCAACCTCTGGAAAGAGGTATCCAATCAGCTCAACAAGGATGGTTTGGCGCTCTCGGGCGGTCAGCAGCAGCGTCTGTGCATCGCCCGCGTGCTTGCGGTGCAACCCGATGTCCTTCTGATGGACGAGCCCTGCTCCGCCATCGACCCCACGTCCGTCTCTAAGGTCGAGGATTTGATGGCCGAGCTGGCGCCCGAGATGACGATTATCATCGTCACGCATTCTATGCAGCAGGCAGCTCGTATCAGCGACTACACCGCATTCTTCTTGCAGGAAGTTGCCGGCGAGCCCGCCACGCTCATCGAGTATGGTCAAACCGACGCGATCTTCACCAGCCCGGTGGACTCGCGTACGGAAGACTATATCACCGGCCGCTTTGGCTGATCGGTGCGACTAGTCCCAAGCCGATCGGACCTGGTCCGGTGCGTATTCACTGTGCGGGCGGCATGACCGCACCCAACTGATTGGAGTGAACCATGCGCAAACTGTTTTCCCGTCAGCTCATCGAGGCCCGTCACGAGATGCTGAGCATCTATGAGGCCGTCGATCTGGCCCTCCACGATGCCGTAAAGGCCTATGTGACCGACGACCGCAAGCTCGCCACCAAGACCAAGAAGCGCACGCTTTCGATTGACGCACGCTGCGCCAACCTGGAGGCCGTCTGCTACAACCTGATTGCCACGCAGTCACCGGTCGCCTCCGACTTCCGCCTGCTTCAGACGATTATCTATGTTGACTTTAACCTGCAGCGCATGACCGATAAGGTCCGTCAGATTTGCCGCGCCACGCGTCATATGATCAAGGCCGACATCTCGCTGCCCAAGGAGCTTGTCGGCACGGTCGAGGCCGAGGCTGAGGCCGTCTACCAGGTGCTGGGCTCTTCGCTTTCTGCGCTCGTCACCAATGACATGTCCATCATCTGCAACCTGGCCGTCGAGGACGAGCCAGTGCACGCTGCCTACGAGAAGTTCTTCCGCACCTTTAACCGTATGGATACGGGCGACTTTATGGACGACGACAGCAACTATGACGACCTGCGTCGCGCCATCATGGTTTCACGCTACCTCGATCGCATCGCTTCGATTTCCATCGATGCCGCTTGCCGTCTGACCTTCCTGTTGACTGGTCAGCGTATGAACGCCGGCGATATCGCCCGCACTGATGAGGATGAGCTCGAGAGCATGCGCGTGCCTTCGGGCGAGGGTGTTATCATGAGGCCCGCCGTCGATGCTCGCTATGTTGCCAAGGTGCCTGCTAACGAGGTTAGCGAGGGCCTGCGCTACCTGCTGGATCATCTTGAGGATGAAGACGATGGCGAGGACGACGAGGAGTAGGGTAGCTCCGCTCGTTGAGAGATTGTAAATACCTGAGGGAGCGCGGCCTTGCGGATGCGGGGCCGCGCTCTTGCGTTAGCATGGGACTACTTGTTGTGCTGTCTGCGGAGGCGATTTGCCATGGATAACTATTTAGACTTGATGCGCGCTCGCCGCGAGCAGATACTCGAGCGCTTTTATGCCGCGCTCGATCGCGCTGGGAGGCCCCACGATGCCGCGCGTTTGATTGCCGTGTCCAAGACCGTTGGCGTCGACGAGACCATCGCGGCCATTCGGGCGGGGTATCGCCATTTTGCCGAGAACCGCCCGCAAGAGCTCGTCCGCAAGCTTACGGGTCTGGCGGAGCATCCGGAGCTGCCCGAGGTGCGTTTCGATATGATCGGCAACCTTCAGACTAACAAGATCAATGCGGTGCTGGGCTCAGCCGAGCTAATCCATTCGGTGGGGTCGCTTCATCTGGCGCAGGCTATCTCGAGCCGTGCGACTCGTAAGATCGAGGCGGGCGAGCTGGTTGCTCCCCAGCAGGTGCTGATTGAGGTCAACGTGAGCGGCGAGGAGTCCAAGGGCGGTTTTTCGCCCGATGAGATTCGCGCCGCCGCGGGTGAGCTTGCAGAGCTTGAGGGAATTTGCGTGCAGGGGCTTATGACTATGGCGCCCCGGGGGAATAAGGATGTGGCACGCCGCACCTTTGCGGGGCTTCGTGAGCTGAGGGATGAGCTGGAGGCAGCGCATCCCGATTTGAACCTGCCTGAGCTTTCCTGCGGCATGAGCGAGGACTTTGAGCCTGCCCTTGAGGAGGGCTCTACGCTCGTTCGCCTGGGCAGGGTAGTATTTAGCCCGGAGTTTGCAGTAAAATAGGGCTCTGAAGTGCGCACTGGTTTACAGAGCGCCTGCACTAAACCGTGAGAGGACACAACCATGGGCTTCCTTGACGAGATTAAAAATAAGATGCACCTGGGCGGCCAGCAGGGTTACGACCAGGGCTATAGCCAGGATGACGACTACGGCTACGATGACGGCTACGACGACGGCTATCAGGGCGGCGGCTACAGTGGTGCTTCGGGCGAGGGCTTCTATACCCAGGACGAGCCGAGCAACGGCCTGCTGGGCCAGACGCGCCGCGGTGAAGCTGAGTCGGTTGCCGTGTATACGCGCTCCGGTCAGCTGGTCGGCGATGACTCGCGTCATGCAACGACGTACAATCCGCCGTCGCGTTCTCAGGATACGGTCACCGGTGGCTATCGTCCCGGCGCCTACGACACGCCGTCGAGCTATGCCGAGAGCGCCCGTGCTCGCGCCGCGGCGCCTGCGCCCGCCCCTGCGCCGAGCGACGCCTCGGCCTATGCGAGCAACATCATCAACGCCACGCCGCAGCTGCCTGCCTATGTCCTGCGTCCCGAGAGCTATGATGACGTTGAGACCGTTGTCCGTCGTGTGCGTACCAAACAGCCCGTCGCGCTGATTTTTGTCGGCGTTCGCACCGAGGTCGCCAAGCGTGTCCTGGACTTTAGCTATGGCTTTGCCTGTGGCCTGGGCGCTACGGTCAAGGAGGTGGGCGACCGCGTGTTCATGGTGCTGCCCGCCGGCTGCGAGGTCAAGGATTCGGACCTCAAGAAGCTTCGTGCCGACGGCTACCTTAAGTAAACCCAAGACGAGGAGATTCTCATCAACATCTACACCATTGTCCAGCTGGTCAACACGCTGTTCAACTTCTACTCCACGCTCATCGTGGTCTATTGCTTTATGACGTGGATTCCCATGAAGCAGGGCGGCCTGCTGCAGGATATCGCTGCAGTGCTCGATAGCGTCTGCGGCCCGTGGCTCAACCTCTTTCGTCGGTTTATCCCGCCGATGGGCGGCGTTGATTTTTCGCCGGTCGTTGCGATTATTGCGTTGCAGTTGGTGCAGAGACTGGTTCTGCAGCTTCTTATAGGTATACTCGTATAGAACTGACTTAGTAACTTACGTCGGGCGTGTAGCGCCGAGGCGATGAAAAAGGAGACTTGTTATGGCTATTACCCCTGCAGACATCCAGGCTCAGACTTTCTCTGAGGCCAAGCGTGGCTACGATCCTGCCGAGGTCGACGTCTTCTTGGAGACGCTGTCTTCCGAGGTTGACGCTATGCTCGCTAAGATCGTCGACCTTAAGGGCCGTCTGACTGCTACTGAGCAGCAGCTTGCCGATGCACAGGCTCAGCTTGCCCAGGCTCAGGATACCGCCGCCCAGGCCGCCCCTGCCGCCCCCGTGGCCGCTCCCGCCCCTGACTTCTCCGCTCAGGAGCGCCAGATTTCCGCTGCCCTGATCGCTGCCCAGCAGACCGCTGAGACCATCGTCAACGATGCCAATGAGAACGCTGAGCGTATCCGCAACGAGGCTGACGCCAAGGCCCGCGAGGTTATCCGCCAGGCTCTGACCGAGAAGCAGGCCGAGCTCGAGGAAATCGACCGTCTGAAGGCTTCCCGCGAGGAGTTCAAGGCCGAGTACCTCAAGCTCATCCAGCACTTTATGGACGACGCCCAGAACTCCTTCCCGGCCGACCTCATGGCCTCCACGCCGGTTGGTTCTGCCGCTTCTCCTGCGGTGACTGTTCCCGCCGAGCCGCTGCCCGTCGCCGATCCGGTTGTCCCCGTGGCCGATCCCTTCGCCCCGATCGACAACTTCGCTGCCGACGACCTGGACTAACATTCGGCCTACAATTTAGTGCCTAGAAAGGACCCGCAGCTTGCGGGTCCTTTTTTATGACTGTGCAGGGTGTGCAGGGGTGCGCAACATAAAAATCCGAGCCCTGCACATAGTGGCGCAGAACTCGGTGAACGGGTGAGCGGTCAAGGGTAGGTTTTGCGGCATGTCCCAAAAATCTACTTGAGGAGGAAGTCGGAGAGGGGAATGGTGCGGGCCTCTCGATGCTCGGGGTCGGCGATATGGTCGGCAGGATAGCCACAGACGAGCATGTGATAGGGATAGACACCCTCGGGCAGGTCGAACTGCTCACGGGCCACCTCGGGCTTAAAATGGCACACCCAGCACGTTCCCAGGCCCTGCTCGGTGGCCTCCATCATCATCTGATCACACACGATGGACGTATCGATTTCACTGGAATTCATCTGATCATACGGGCGCACCCAAGCATCATCGGTAACGCTGCAAATGAGGAAGACAAGCGGAGCCCCAAAGATAGACCCATCACGAGCAAACCGAGGCTGACAAGCAGCAGCCTTCTCCAACAGCTCGGGCGTATCCAGCACCATCACACGAGAAGGATGATTATTACAAGCAGAAGGAGCAATCCGTCCAGCTTCAACAACAGCATCCACCACCGACTGCTCCACAGCCCGATCCTCAAAAGAACGACAAGAATACCGACCACGAGCCAAATCCAAATAACCCATAACCAAGCCCTCCAAAGTCAACGAATCGATCCAAAGCAAAATAAAGGGTACCCAAAGCACCATCCAGCCAAACGTTTGAGGCGGTCCCAAAGTTCCCAACCGGGCCCAAAGGCCCTGCTAACAAAAGCCCCATCGCTTTCAAAGTATCAGCCAAAGTTCCCAATGGTGGTACGTAAGGCGAAGGGCCGGCCACGGTTTACTTTCGAACGACTCTGCAAAGCAGCCGGAGTGAGAAAGCAAACCGTGGCCGGCCCTTCGCCGCCGGGACACGTACCCCCAATTAACTGTTCTTCATGACGATCGAATCCACGACATCGGCCACATTCTCACAGCAGTCGGCGCAGTATTCCAGGAAGGCATATACGTCACGCCAGGCGATGACCTCGAGCGGGTCCTTGCCGTTGACGTGCAGGTTGCGCATGGCGTTGATGTAGAGCTCGTCGGCCTCGGACTCGATGGTGTTGATCTGGATGACCAGTTCGCGCAGCGTTTTGGACTTGCGGTAGTTGGGCAGCTCGACCATCAGGTCCTTCATGGCGCGGCAAGCGTCGGTCACCTTGTGGGCGATGACGATGGCGTCGGGATGGATGCTCTGAATGTTGGTGAAGTAGACGCGCTGCACGACGCCCTCGATGCGGTCGAGCACGGTGTCGAGTGAGCAGCTCATCAAATTCAGATCCTCGCGCTCGAGC
This sequence comes from Collinsella sp. AF18-8LB, assembly GCF_003459795.1. NCBI lineage: Bacteria > Bacillati > Actinomycetota > Coriobacteriia > Coriobacteriales > Coriobacteriaceae > Collinsella > Collinsella sp. AF18-8LB. The sequence goes on along the minus strand of NZ_QRWU01000003.1, from coordinate 144,263 downwards.
GGGGTGATAAAGGCGGTGAGCAGGGCGTCTTCAAGCTCGTGGTGCTTCTTGTCTGCCGCATGCTCAATGGCATGCATCTCCTCGAGCATATCGTGAATCTTCGCGGGATCGAAGTTCTCAAAAATCTGGGTAAGCAGCTCGGCGGCCTGGACGGCGAGGTCGGCGCAGGCGACGTAGTTGTCAAAGTAGAACGAATTGGGTTTCTTTGCCATGGGTGGGTCCTTTCGAGGCGAAGACGGGTAGGCGAAGTGTTGCGGTCCGGATGGACACTCGGTTTGACTAGAGGAACATCATGAACAGCTTGGCCATGAAAAAGCTGATGAGTCCGCAAGCGGGGAAGGTGAAGAACCAGGTGAACATCATGTCCTTGACGACGCCGAAGTTGATGGCTGAGAGGCGCTTGACGGCGCCGACGCCCATGATGGCGCAGGTTTTGATGTGCGTGGATGACACGGGGATGCCGGTAAGGGTGGCAAGTAGCAGGTTCGCGGCGCCCGCGAGGTCGGCAGAGAAACCCTGATACTTCTCGAGCTTAACCATGCTCTGGCCGACGGACTTGATGATGCGCTCGCCGCCCACGCTGGTGCCGATACCCATAGTGGCCGAGCACAGCAGCATAATCCAGATGGGGATGCCGGCATCGCCGACGCTCGTCTGGCCGTTGGCGAAGGCCACGCCTAAAAAGAGCACGCCGATGAACTTCTGTCCATCCTGCGCGCCGTGCATGAAGCTCATGGCCGCGGCACTCGCGATCTGAGCGTATTTAAAGAAGACGTTGGCACGTCGCCTGTTGGCGGCGGCAAAAAGAATCGAGACGAGCTTGCACAGGACCCAGCCCATGACAAAGCCCAGGCCGATGGAGAGCGCCAAGCCGTAGATGACCTTCATCCACTCGTGGACGTTGACGCTGCTCGCGCCGCCGAGGGCGATAGCGGCACCGGTCAGGCCGGCGATAAGGCTGTGGCTTTGCGAGGTGGGGATGCCAAAACGCGACGCTGTGGCGCCGTAGACGACGATGGAGAACAGCGCCGCGCACAGGCACGCGAGCGCCATGGTGCTATTTCCGCCAAAGTCGACGATATGTGAGATGGTGTTGGCGACGCTCGCGTTAAAGTGCGTCATGATGAGCACGCCGAGGAAGTTGAATGCGGCGCTCATGAGAATGGCAGCGCGGGCGGGCATGCAACGCGTAGTGACGCAGGTCGCGATGGCGTTGGGCGCGTCGGTCCATCCGTTGACGAAGATGGCGCCGAGCGCGAGAATCACGGTGACGGCAAGGACTGGGTTCGACACAAGTTGGCCGAGGAAGGTTGAGAACGTTACGTCCATATATGGGCTTTCTCGAAGTTTGCAGAAACGTTACAAAAACATGATAAATCGTATCACCTCCTGCGGGTTTCTTTACCGAGTTCTGATGGGAGAAGTGAATTTTTGGGTACTAAAATTGAATATTAGCCCTGTTGACCTCCGGTGTTCTTTTTGCTAACACGTCGTGCGGACGTGCGCATGCGGTCCGACACGCCAAAACCACAGCCTGTTCGCTTTACAATATGCAAACATGCGTTCGATAATAGGGGCATGGAATATCGACAGACAGATGGCAAAACTCGGCGCGTGCACAAGCAGTATGTGGACGTCGTGGCTCGCATCCTCGCGGGCGGACAAGTCGTGCCGGTCACCGTCTGCTGGGTTGACGGTCGCTGCTTTACGATTGACGAGATTGTCTCGACCACTGGGTTTGGCCTGACGGTTCACGGCATTCGTACGGCAACCTATAAGGTTCGTTTTGGCGGTCATGCGACCGAGTTGTATCTGGAGGACCAGGCGCGCGAACGGCCGGACGGCTTGCAGACCCACGTGATGCGTTGGTGGGTCTGGGCGTTTGACTGCACGCTCGAGGGTGGGCGCCGCAGGTAAAACGTGTGGCATTTGGGTACAATGGCAGAAATCTTGTCGCTTAAGGCGCTGCTGTCGCGGCGCTATCTGAAAGGACGAAAGCATGAATGATATCCAGGGCTATCAGAACGGCCCCATCGAGACCGGTGCAAGCCGTGCCAAGGAGATGTCGCCGCGTGCGTACAACCTTGTCATGTCCGCCCTGATCTTTTTGGGCTTTTGCGCCATGGGTGCCGGCGCCTACTTTACGAGCACCATGGCGTTTGCCCGCATGATGATGAGTGGCGCCGCTTTGCCGCTGGTCTTTGGCTCGTTTATTTTGACCATCGTCGGCATTGTCATGATGTCGGCTGCCGCGGGCAAGCAGTCTGTGGGCCTGTCGCTCACGGGTTACGTGATCTTTGCGAGCACCTTTGGCCTGACCGCGTCGTTTGGCCTTGCCAACTACGACCTGCCCACCATCAACACCGCCTTTATCGCCACCGCCGCCATTACCTTTGTCTTTGGCGCGCTGGGCGTGACCTTCCCCAAGTTCTTCCAGCGTGTGTATGGCATCGGATTTGGTATTCTGCTTGCCACGATCCTGGTCGAGATCGTGCTGATGTTTATGGGCGTTTCGCAAACCATCACCGACCTGATCGTGATTGTGGTGTTCGCCGGCTTTATTGGCTACGACACCTATGTGGCCACGACGGTGCCGCCCACGCTTCCCAATGCGGTGCTCATGGCGTCCAACCTGTTCGTGGATATCATCAACGTGTTCCTGCGCATCCTGAATATCCTTGGTCGTCGCGACTAGCGGCGAGTTGCAGCGGTGCTTGCCGCGCGCGTAAATCAATGCGAAAGTCGGTCCTTCGGGGCCGTCTTTTTTGTACGTGGCGGGGTATCATGGATGGGAAAAAGCCGATAACGGCAGCGACAGGAAAGGTGACCACTTATGGCAGACGTCGACAACAGGAACCGTAACCGCAGGACCGGCCGCGCAGGGCAGCCCAACCCCAAGCGCGAGGCCCGTGTCAAGGCCGCCGAGCGTCACGTGGCAACTGTGTCCGAGGCGTGTGCCAAGGATATCGAGCGCTCGCTTGCCGGCGTGCGCGAATTCGACGGTATGCCTGCCGGTTTTGTCGCGGCGATGAAGGCCAAGGCCCAGGCGGCTGCCGAGGAGCAGGTTGCTGGGGTTGTGGAGGCTGACGCTGCCGAGGTCGAGGCCACCGAGGTCGCGCCCGTCGAGACCGAGGTCACGGACGAGTCTGCGTCTGCCGAGGAGCCCGCAGAGACCGAGCCCGTGCCTGCCGAGGAGCCCGCTCCGACCCTGCCCGAGGTCACCGTGCTTGATGCCTCCGCCACGCAGGCCATTCTGGACAACGGCCGTGGCTATGCGCAGTTCTGCGACATGGCCGTGCTTGCCTTTGCCTCGTTTACCAATCCGGGCGGCGGTTACATCCAGGGCTATCTGGGCCAGGAGGCCGCGCTCTGTGCCGATTCGTATCTGTACAATGTCCTCGATAAGCAGCGTAAGTGGTACGGCGAGAACCGTCGCCGCAATATCAACTGCGAGCTGTACCGCAACCGCGCGCTGGTGGTGCCCGCGGTGCGCTTCGACCGCAACCATGTGCATGCGTATGCCGACGTGATCGTTGCCGCCGCGCCCAACGTTAAGCGCGCCCGCCAGGAGTATCGCGTGAGCGACGATGCTCTGCTGGATGCCCTGCGCGACCGTATCCGCTTTGTACTCGCCATCTGCGACGAGTTGGGTCGCGAGAAGCTCGTGCTGGGCGCATGGGGCTGCGACAACAACGGCTTTGACGCCGAGGCCGTGGCTGAGCTCTTCCGCAAGGAGCTCGCATCGGGCGACTTCAAGGTCAAGCAGGTCTTCTTTGCTGTGCCCTCTACGCGCTGGGACGAGGACTTCGCCAAGTTCGAGCACGTGTTGGCAAACTTCCCCGAGCGCAACGAGGAGTCCTATGCCCAGGTTGCCGCCCGCGCTGCGGCCGCCCGTGCCGCCGAGCAGGCTCGGGCCGCTGCCGAGGACGATGAGGATGACGACGACTGGCGCAAATACTTGTAAACTGTGCGCGTGATGCGACATGCCGAGCCGACGGGGGCTGCTCCCGTCGGCTTTTTATTGAGTGGGGAGCTTACGATGAAAAACGTTCTATGCTTTGGCGACAGCAACACCTATGGTTACGATCCGGCTGGTATGCGCGACGGCACCGCGGTGCGCTATGCGCAGGATGTGCGCTGGTGCGGCGTGGCGCAGCGTGACCTGGGCGAGGGCTGGCATGTGATCGAGGAGGGGCTCAACGGCCGCACGACGGTGCGCGACGATATGTGCCACCTGGACACTAACCTCAACGGCATTCGCGCGCTTCCGATGCTGCTCGAGGCCCATAAGCCGCTGGACGCCATTGTGATCATGCTGGGCACCAACGACTGCAAGACGGTCTTTAACGTGACGGCTTCCGATATAGCCCGTGGCGCCATGGCGCTGATTCGCGCCGTCCGCGCGTTTTCGTGGACCGACGCTGCGCCTTGTCCGCGCATTCTGCTGATGGCTCCCATCAAGATCAAGCCGCAAATCGCCGATGTGTATATGACCGATTTTGACGAGCATTCCGTCGAGGCCTCGGAGCATTTTGCCGAGTACTACGCGCACGTAGCCGAGCAGCTTGGCTGCGACTTTTTGAATGCCGCCGACTTTGCCGAGCCGGGCGATATCGACTATCTGCATATGATGCCCGAAAGCCACGAGAGCTTGGGACATGCCGTGGCAGCCAAGCTCCAAGAGATGCTCGGTGAGTAGCGCAGCCCCAAACCACCACAAAGGGGACAGGCACTTTTGTGGTGGTTTTGCCCGGGTAAACGAGCGGCTTGGCTGCCACATGGGCATGGATGAGCTCATTGACCTGTTTGCCGAGGGGGATGAGCTTGTCTCAAATACCGCTTTTGAGGAGCTGGAGCTCGCCTATGACGTGGCGAACGGTGCGACCTTTGACGGCATCGTGTTCCGCTCCTGCGTATTCGATGGCGTCGACTGGAGTGGTTCGACGTTTCGTGACGTCGTATTTCGCGGTTGTCGCTTTATCCGCTGCAATATGGAAGGCTGCTGGCTCAACCGATGCGACTTTGTTGATTGCTCGGCGCCGGGGCTCAACTTGGTCAAGGCGCGCCTGTCGAACGTTTCGTTTGCATCATGCGACCTGAGCTACGCGAACCTTTCGGAGGGACGCATTGGCCCCATCACGGCGTGCGATGTGCGCCTGACCGAGGCGGCGCTCCAGGGGGCCAAGTTGGGGCAGCTGCGCCTGGATAGCTGCGACCTGACGCGAGTTGATGTGTTCAAGACACCGCTATGTGGTGTTGATGTATCGCGCTGCACGTTTGAGGCTCCCGTTGTTTCGGGTGACTACCGTGAGTTGCGTGGCCTGACAGTCAATGCCGAACAAGCGCTCGCACTTTCGGGCTTGCTCGGCATCCAACTCGCAGACGATTAAGTGTTAAAAGAAAAACCACCACAAAGGTGCCTGTCCCCTTTGTGGTGGTTTTGCTGCAGGGCTAGTAATTCCACATGTGGTTGACGGGGCCGGAACCTTTGCCCATGTCAAAGCCGGCGGCGAGGGCGCCCGTTAGGTAGGCCTTGCCGGCGTTGACGGCGTCGGCAAGATCCATGCCCTGGGCCAGCGCGCAGGCGATAGCGGACGAGAGCGTGCAGCCGGTGCCATGCGTGTTGCCGGTCTCGATGCGCTTGTGACGGAACCATGTGGTGAGCGGATCGCCCAGGTGGTTGCCCTCGTCATCGAGCGGCGCGGGCTCCGCCAGCACGTCGTTGGCCTCGTTGACAAGATGTCCGCCTTTAACCAAAGACGCGCATCCAAAGCGGCGGGTGAGGAGCATGGCGGCATTTTGCTGCGTGCGCTCGGAATCGACCTCGTAGTCGAGCAGTGCCATGGCCTCGGGGATATTGGGTGTGATGACGGTCGCCAACGGGAACAGGCGACGCGTGAGCGCCTCGGCCGCGTCCTCGGCAATGAGTCGAGCGCCCGAGGTGGCTACCATGACGGGGTCCACGACCACGTTCGTTGCGTTCCAGGCGCTCAAGCGGTCGGCGATGACTTCGATAATCTCGACAGAAGAAACCATGCCGATCTTGACGGCGCTCGGGCGGATGTCGTCAAAGACGGCGTCGATCTGCGCGGCGACGATATCTGGCGAGATATTCTGCACGGCGGTGATGCCCAGGGTGTTTTGTGCCGTGATGGCGGTTATGGCCGTCTCGGCATACAGACGGTGCGCCGTAATGGTCTTGATGTCGGCCTGAATGCCGGCGCCACCGCTGGAATCGGATCCTGCGATGGACAGGACGGCAGGTACCTTGCTGCGATCCATGTTCGCTCCCTTGTTCGGTCGGAATCAAATGGGTCTTTAAGCTAGCATTATAAAGATGCCCGGGCCGACTCTATGTCGAACCCGGGCGGGCGGTGCAATCTTTACGCAAATGCAAGAAAATGTTCACACGTCAACAACGGTCGACGTCGCGGTGCTTCCAAAAGCAATCGTGGCGACGAGTTAGTCCTCCATGCCGAGGTCGATCGTCGTGCCTTCGAACACCTTGTTGACAGTGCGAACGGCGCACATCTTGCCGCACATGGTGCAGGTGCCCTCGGTGGCGGCGGGGGATTCCTCGTAGCGCTTCTTGCCGGTGACCGGGTCGAGGGCGCACTTCCACATGGCGTCCCAGTCGAGCTTGCGGCGTGCCTGACCCATCCTGTCGTCCATGTCACGGGCGTGCGGTACCTTCTTGGCGATGTCGGCGGCGTGTGCGGCAATCTTGGTGGCCATGAGGCCATCGAGCACATCCTGAGCGTTGGGCAGGCACAGGTGCTCGGCCGGCGTCACGTAGCACAAAAAGTCGGCACCCGAGCTCGCGGAGATGGCGCCACCAATGGCGGCGGTGATGTGGTCGTAGCCCACGCCGATATCGGTCACCAGCGGCCCCAGCACATAGAACGGGGCGTTGTGGCACAGGCGCTTCTGCAGCTTCATGTTGGCGGCGATCTCGTCGAGCGCCATGTGACCCGGACCCTCGACCATGACCTGGACGCCGGCGGCCCAGGCGCGCTTGCACAGCTTGCCCAGCTCGATCATCTCGGCGGTCTCGGTTGCGTCGTTGGAGTCGTAGAGACAGCCCGGGCGGCAGGAGTCGCCGAGCGAAATCGTCACGTCGTACTCGTGGCAGATCTCGAGCACCTCGTCGTAGAACTCGTAGAAGGGGTTCTCGTTACCGGTGACCTCCATCCAACCAAACAGCAGCGAGCCGCCGCGGCTGACGATGTTCATGAGGCGGCCAGTCTCCTTAAAGGTCTTGATGACCGACTTGTTGATGCCGCAGTGGATGGTCATAAAGTCCACGCCGTCCTCGGCATGCGCGCGCACGACCTCGAGCAGATCGTCCTTGGTCAGCTTGACCAGCGGCTTTTCCATGTAGCCGATGGCATCGTACATGGGGACGGTGCCCACCATGAGCGGTGTCTCGTCGATGAGCTGCTGGCGGAACTGGCGCGTCTTGCCCGAGTTGGAGAGGTCCATGATGGCGTCGGCGCCAAAGTCCTCGGCGATCTTGACCTTCTTCCACTCCTCGGCGGCATCGGCCTTATCGCCCGAGATGCCCAGGTTGACGTTGACCTTGGTGGACAGGCCCTCACCGACGCCAAAGGCGCGCAAGCCTTTTTTGATATGCACGATGTTGGCGGGGATGGCGATGCGGCCGTCGGCCACGCGCTCGCGGATGTACTCGGGGTCGCGATGCTCGCGCTCGGCGACTTCTTTCATCTGCGGCGTGATTTGCCCGGCGCGGGCGAAGTCGATTTGCGTGACGAGCTTGGGCTCGGTCTGTGTGCTCATTGGCACGGCTCCCTTCGTTGGCATTACCCATATCAGGTTTGCGGGTCAGGGCGGGCGCGCCCAATCTCAGCCTGCCGTCTTGTCCTGCAAGCTCCCCGTTATGTCATGGGCTCAAGTATAGCCTGAATGGGTACGATTGGGCCAACGAGCGTGCTTGCGGGGAGGCGAACATGGAAGACAAGCATCTATATCGAGAGACGCAATGGGATGTATCGGCCGAGGAAAGCCGTGCGCACCATGGCCTTGTCGCGATTGGTTTTGCGGTGCTTGCCGTGCTGGTGATTGCCTTTTGTATCTGGACGTTTGGTGGTCGCGGCGGCGCTGCATGGGAGTTCGAGGCTGATGATAGCCTACCGATTATGACGGTGAGGAGTGCTGGCGGTAATGCCAATACGCTCGCCGTTCCGGGCGACTATTGGTATCCGTACGATGGATTTGTCCAGCTGCAGCTGAGCGGTGGTTCCATTCCTGGTGAAGAGATCGAGCGCGTGACCTTCGATGCGGCGCTTAAGACGCTGTTGGTCGAGCTCAAAGATCAAGGGGATGTGCCCACGACGATGGATATCGCGCTGACGGAATGGCGCCTGGAGCCCCCGTCGGGCGTCAAAGTGTCCGAGGTGGAGCACGTCAAGATTACCTATCAGGACGGCTCGACAAATGAAATTGCCAAAGCCGACGGCTTGGCGGAATAGACGCCGTGCCTAGGTAGCACATTCAAAGTAGCGGTGGTCCTACAAGGCCTGTTCGTTCAGGAAGACCAAAGTGTTTTTATTTGAAAGTTCGGGAAAGTGACGATAACCAACGTCGAACGCGGTGAGCCCGCTTACATCCTCGAGCTTGTTTTCTGCCATCCACCGCACCATGGAGCCGCGCGCCTTTTTGCTGGCGGTCGACCGTTGGATGGGCTTCCCGTTGCGGATACCCTCGCCAAAGAGGCATGTGACGGCCGTGGCGTCGCCCGCGAGGTGGGGCAGAACGGCTTTGGCATACTCTACGCTGGCGAGGTTGACGATCGTGGTGTTTGAGTCCGCCGGGGCGATAGCCCGCGCGAGCTTGTCGCTCCAAAACGCGTAGAGGTCTCGGGCATCGTCAACGGCGAGCTTCGCGCCCATCTCCAGCCGATACGGTTCGACGGCATGAAAGGGACGAACGCACCCGTAGAGGCCGGAGAGGATCCATAGATGGTCTTGTAGCCATGCGAGCTGCGCGGAATCCATCACCTCGGGCGCCATGCTCTGGTATTGAATGCCGTGATAGGACATGACGGCAGGGGAGAGGTGACGGGCGAGTTCGGGATTGTCGAGATTGCCGTTTTTCAGGATGGGCCCGAACTCATGCAGGGTGTTGAGGCAAGGCCCCAGCAGTTTGTCACTCACGTTCCATAGCGCTTGCAGGCCGCCGCTGCCTTCATTTCGTTCGATATCTAGCAGTGCGCGGTGGAGGCGAGCCGTCTCGTGCGCAAAAGGTGGAATGCCCAGGACTTCAAAAGCATCTTGGGCCGCGCGCATCTGCTTGGCGGGCGAAATGATGACCTGCAGCATGGACTCTCCTCTGCCAAAAGGAAGTTGCGGTGGAATACGGTCTGTTTGGGCCGTTTATGGGCCAGTTTAGTCCGTATTTCACCGCAACTGATGAAGGGCTGGTTAGGCGCGCTCGATGAAGGCCTTGTAGCCGCGATAGGCCTCGTAGATATCGGCCTTGTTGGCGACCTCCCACAGGGCGTGCATGGACAGGACGGCAACGCCGGAGTCGATGACGTTCATGCCATACTCGGCCATGATGTAGGCGATGGTGCCGCCGCCGCCCGCGTTGACGCGGCCGAGCTCGCAGGTCTGGAAGTCCACGCCGGCCTCGTCCATGATGTCGCGGATGAGGGCCACATACTCGGCGTCGGCATCGTTGGAGCCGCCCTTGCCGCGGCTGCCCGTGTACTTGTTAAAGCACAGGCCGCGACCCATAAAAGCTGCATTCTTAGTCTCGAACTTACCGGCATAGCCCGGGTCAAAGCCGGCGGACACGTCAGAGGAGAGCATGCGGCTGCGGGCGAGTGCGCGGCGCAGGGCCAGCGGGCTGCTCTCGCCGGCGAGCGTCATGATCTCGGCGACGGTGTTCTCGAAGAAGCGGCTCGTCATGCCGGTGGCGCCCACGGAGCCGATCTCCTCCTTGTCGACGATGAGCGTGATGCTCGTGCGCTCGACGTCTGCCACGTTGATCTGAGCGAGCATGGAGGGGTAGGCGCAGACGCGGTCATCGTGGCCATAGCCCAAAATCATGGAGCGATCGAGACCCATGTCGCGGGCGGGGCCGGCGGGCACGACCTCGATCTCGGCGGAGAGGAAGTCCTCCTCCTCGACGTCGTACTGCTCCTTGAGGATATCCAGGAACATCTGCTTGACGGGCTCCTTGGGGGCGTCCTTGTCGTCCTCGTCAAACTTGACGGGGCGGCCGCCCACGATCACGTCGAGGATCTCGGCGTCGACGGCGTCCTTGGCGGGCTTGGCCATCTGCTCGCTCGAGAGGTGGATCAGCAGGTCGGAGATGGTAAAGACCGGGTCGTCGGCCTTGTCACCGATGTTGATGTCGACGGTGGTGCCGTCCTTTTTGCAGATGACGCCCACAAGCGCGAGCGGGGAGGCCACCCAGTGGTAGCTCTTGACGCCGCCGTAGTAGTGCGTGTCGAGGTAGGCCATGTCGCCGGCCTCGAAGGCGGGATTCTGCTTGAGGTCCAGGCGCGGCGAGTCCACGTGGGCGCCCAGGATGTTAAAGCCCTGCTCGAGCGGGGCGGTGCCAAGGTTGACGAGCATAAGGTCCTTGCCGTGGTTGGCGGCGTACACCTTGTCGCCTGCCTTGAGCTCGCGGCCCTCGGCGATCGCGGTCTCCAGGTCGACGTAGCCCGCCTCCTCGGCCATCTTGATGCCGGCCTTGACACACAGGCGCTCGGTCTTGTTCTCACTCAAAAACTTCTTATAGCCGCGGCAAAGCTCCTCGAGCTCCTCGATTTGCTGTGGCGTGTACTTTTTCCATGCGCAGGGACGCTCCATGACGCAGGCTCCTTTCGGATCGATCGTGCTGGTTAATGTACCGCGAGCCATCGTATCACGCGCGGGCGCGCGGTGGTGGGGGAGCTTGATGTGCGGTGGCCGCGAGGCGGGGAGCGTGTAAACTGGTGGGAGCAAATCGTGCCCAGCCCAAAGCGAGGTATTCAATATGTCTGACAAGCACCGCACCTTTGCCGTTATCGACGGCAACTCGCTCATGCACCGCGCCTTCCACGCCGTGCCGCCCACCATGAACGCGCCGGACGGTCGCCCCACCAACGCCATCTTTGGCTTTTTAAACATGTTTCTCAAGATGATCGACGCCTTTAACCCCGACGGTGTGGTCGTGGCGTTTGATAAGGGCAAGCCGCGCGTGCGCATGGAGATGCTGCCGCAGTATAAGGCGCAGCGCCCGCCCATGGACCCCGACCTGCACGCGCAGTTCCCCATGATTAAGGAGCTGCTCGCTGCGCTCAACGTGCCGATTTTGCAGTCCGAGGGCTGGGAAGGCGACGATATCCTGGGCACCATGGCGCGCCTGGGCGAGGAAGCCGGCTGCGACATGCTGCTGGTGACCGGCGACCGCGACATGTATCAGCTCGTGACCGAGCACGTCAACGTGGTCTCGACCCGCAAAGGCCTGTCCGACGTGGCGATTATGACGCCCGAGAGCGTGGACGACCTGTATCACGGCATTACACCGGCGCTCGTGCCCGATTTTTACGGCCTGAAGGGCGATACTTCCGACAACATTCCCGGCGTGCCGGGCATCGGCCCCAAAAAGGCGAGCGCGCTCATCGCGCAGTACGGCAGTTTGGACGAGGTCATCGCACATGCCGACGAGGTCAAGGGCAAGATGGGCGAGAACCTGCGCGCGCATATCGACGACGCGCTGCTGAGCCGCAAGGTCGCAACCATTCGTACCGACGCGCCTGTCGAGCTCGACTTTGATGCGACGTCCTTCCCGGCGTTTTCTGCCGACGAGGTGTCCGCTGCGCTGGGCACGCTCGGCATTACGGCCATGCAGAACCGTTTTTTGGCGCTGATTGGCGGCGAGGGCGGGGCTGCGGCCGCTGCCAGCACGTTCGAGATACCTGCTGTTTTGCGTGCCGCCGCCGGCGATGCCGAGGCGCTTGCTGCTGCCGCCGCCGAGGTCGCTCGCGCGATTGATGCGGGCGAGTGGATTGCCGCTGTGGTGGACGATGACAAGGAGGAGGGCGCGCTTTTTGGCCTAACGCGTACACTGTGGCTGGCGACGTCCAAGGGGCTGTTTGCGCTCGAGGAGGACGACGGCGCTACGCCTGCCGAGGTCGATGGCTTTAACGTTGCCCATGGCGTGATCGCCGGTGTGCTCGCGCGCCTGTTTATGGAAGGCCGTGTGGCGAGCCCGGATATGAAGGCGCTGCTGCATGAGCTTTCGCCCATCGATTCTTCTGAGTCCGAGCTCATGGATCCGCTGGCCGTTGACTCCACGCGCATCTTCGATACCGTGGTCGCCGCCTACCTGCTGGATTCCGACCGCTCCGAGTTTGATGAGGCGTATCTGGCCGATACCTATCTGCAGATGGCGCTGCCTGCGGCGCGCGGTGCGGAGGGTGCTGGCGAGGACGCTCCTGCGCCTGCCGCCCGCACTGCGGCCCTGACGCTGGCGCTCGTGGCGCCGCTGCGCGACCGCATGGCCCGCGAGAACGCCGCCAACGTGTTCGATGGCATCGAGATGCCGCTCGTGCCGGTGCTTGCCAAGATGGAGCGCGCGGGCATGCTCGTGGACCCCGATCGTCTGCATAGTCTGTCCGAGGGCTTGGAGACCCAGATTGCCGAGGTCGAGCGGAGCATTCGCGACCTGGCCGGTGACGAGACCTTTAACATCGGCAGTCCCATGCAGCTCTCGCACGTGCTGTTTGACGTGATGGGCCTTCCGACCAAGGGCCTTAAAAAGACCAAGCGCGGCTATTATTCGACCAACGCCAAGGTACTGAGCGACCTTGCCCGTGACCACGAAATCGTGCGTCTGATCTTGGACTGGCGTGAGAAGTCCAAGATCAAGTCCACCTATCTGGACACACTGGGCCCGCTGCGTCGCGGTGACGGTCGCGTGCACACTACGTACAACCAAACCATCACGGCGACGGGTCGTCTTTCCTCGAGTGACCCGAACTTGCAGAACATCCCGACGCGCTCGGAGCTGGGCCGTACCGTCAAGACGGCGTTTTCGGCAGGCGAGGGAAGCGTCTTTTTGGCGGTGGACTACTCGCAGATCGAGCTGCGTCTGTTGGCGCATCTCTCGGGTGACGAGCACCTGGTGCGTGCCTTTAACGAGGGCGAGGACTTCCATGCCGAGACAGCCGCGCGCGTGTTTGGCGTACCGGTGTCCGAGGTAACGCCCGATTTGCGCAGCCGCGCCAAGGCCGTGAACTTTGGCATCGTGTACGGTCAGCAGGCCTACGGCCTGTCGCAGTCGCTGCATATCTCGATGGCCGAGGCACGCGACATGATCGACCGCTACTACGAGGCATATCCGGGCGTGCGCACGTTCCTCGACAACGTGGTGGCACGTGCCAAGCAGACGGGCTACGCCGAGACCATGTACGGCCGCCGTCGCCATATTCCGGAGCTCAAGGCCAAAAATCCGCAGCTCCGCGGTTTTGGCGAGCGCACGGCCATGAACCACCCCATGCAGGGAACCGCGGCCGACATCATCAAGATCGCGATGACCCGCGTAAGCCGCCGCCTGGAAGAAGAGGGCTTTGCCGCCCACATGATTCTGCAGGTACACGACGAACTGGACTTTGAGTGCCCCGTCGACGAAGTCGAGCGCCTCACCGCCATGGTCCGCGACGTCATGGAGCACGTAGTAGACCTCCGCGTACCCCTCATTGCCGAAGCCAGCACCGGCATAACCTGGGCCGACGCCAAATAGGAAAGCACTCCGTAAGGCAAGCTCGCCCAAGACGCAAGCCCCCACATACTTAAGATTTGGGACAAACACTACTGATTAATTTGTCCCACAGTAACCAAAACAGAGGGGAGCTCCTTCCAACAAGGGGCTCCCCTCTGCTCAAATCATTTCAGCTAAGTATCTAGACACTCAAGACGCCATCTCGGCGGCAAGTAAGTAAACCTAGGACCTGGCCGGGCGAGGCGGGTAAGTTTTTCGTAGATTCCGCACGAGCCGGAAAGCACTTAATGTGCTTTCCGAGCGAGCCCAGGACCTGACCGAACGAAAACTTACCCGCCTCGCCCGGCCAGGTCCGACGAGCAACGTTAACGAGCCGCCAAGATGGCATCGATGAGCGTCAGTACGCCCCCGTCGTTGTTGCTCGGAATGCGCCACTTAGCATGCGCGTTCATATGCTCCTCGGCGTTGTCCACGATATAGCTATGCCCGACGCGCTCCAACATGGGGATGTCGTTGTAGGTATCGCCCACGGCGGCGGCATCGGCGATATCGATGCCGAGTTGCTCGCACAGGTGCGCGACGCCCGAACCCTTGTCGACGCCCAGGTTCATAAAGTCGATCCACTCGCGGCCGGCATTGGTGACGTAGAGCTGGTCCGAGAACGCGGGGTTATAGTCCTCGCGAAATGCGGGCTCGGCATCGTAGGCGGGGAAGAAGATCGAGATCTTGTTGGAGTCGACGTCGAGGCCCTCAAAGGTATCGACGTAGTTGATCGTGTTGTAGTAAACGCTGAGCTCGTCGTGGTATTGGTGGTCGCGAGCAAGCACGTAAAACTCGTCGAAGCAGCACAGGACGGGGACAGCGCGCGGATCCTCCGAGGCGCGGCTCAAGACCTGCTGATACAGCGCCACATCGATAGTGCTCTTATAGATATAGTTGCCGCGGTAGATCACGCAGGCTCCGTTATCGGGGCAGAAAGCAAGGCGGTTTTTGATGCCCTCGAACATCTCCTCGAGCTTGGGGGCAGGACGTCCGCTGGCGGGGCAGAACACGATGCCAGCCTCGGCGAGCTTTTCCAGGCGCTCATCGAGGCCCTGGGGCAGTACGCGCTCGTCGGTCAGCAATGTCTTGTCCATATCGACGGCAAGGATCTTGATGTTGCCGATAGCGGCGTCCGATTCGTAAGTTTGCATAAAAGCGCCTTTCCGTTTCTAAATTGTTTCGGGCGGAATAACCCTCCGGTTGGTAATCGAGCGTATTTTCGCAGGAACGAAGCCTGTTTGCATCACGATTCACAAAGTAATGAAAAAACTTTTCAGAAATTTGAATTTGTCGCTTGTACTGCGGGCACTTTAGCGTAATATAGCGACCATCGAAAACGGAGACGGAAAAACAACCGCTTACCGAGGAAAAGGTACCGTTTGCGATATTTGAATTGCGCCCGGCGATATGTGAAAGGAGAGGCAGATGCAGTTCGTAAAGATCATCACCACTGCAGACAATGCCATCCGACGCCAGCGCGCAATTTCCCGACGACGATAACAATCGTCTCTGTCCGCATGGGGCGAATTGCCTCAACAGAGTCATTTTGAGGTCGTTGGGTTTTAGCACGATATTGCTGCATGTTTCTAGGGCATGTATGTGCTGATTTTTGCTTTTTAACCTGATATTGCACGGTATTTGACCTTGAAATGACTTGCAACTGACCGATGTTCTAACTAGCTACCAAGGGCGAAAGGAAACAGCCATGAGCAAGGAAAAAGTCGTTCTCGCATATTCTGGTGGCCTTGATACATCCGTATGTGTCAAGTGGCTCCAAGACGAGAAGAATCTCGATGTCGTTTGCGTCTGCGGCAACGTGGGCCAGGAGGAGACCGGCCTGGACGCCAAGAAGCAGAAGGCACTCGACCTGGGCGTTCTCGATTGCCAGGTGCTCGACCTGCGCGACGAATTCTCCGATGAGTTCCTGACTAAGGCCATCGCCGCCAACTCCATGTATGAGAACAAGTACCCGCTGCTCTCCGCCCTGTCTCGTCCGCTGCTCGCCAAGAAGCTCGTCGAGGTCGCTCACGAGTTTGGTGCGACCTACGTCGCCCACGGCTGCACCGGCAAGGGTAACGACCAGGTTCGTTTTGAGGCTGCCGTCAAGGCCCTCGATCCCGAGCTTAAGGTTATCGCTCCGGTTCGTGAGTGGGATCTGAAGTGCCGCCCCGACGAGGTCGCCTATGCCCACGCCCACAACGTGCCTGTTCCCGAGGGTGCCAACGACAACCCCTACTCCATCGACGACAACCTGTGGGGTCGTGCCATTGAGTGCGGTCACCTGGAGGACCCCTGGAACGAGCCGCTCGACGACGCTTGGGTTATGACCAAGAACCCCGAGGACACGCCGGACACCCCGACCTACACCGAGATTGAGTTTGAGGCCGGCAAGCCCGTCGCCGTCGACGGCAAGAAGATGAAGCTCTCCGAGATCGTCATCGCCCTCAACAAGATTTCGGGCGACAACGGCTTTGGCCGTCTCGACCTGGTCGAGGACCGTCTGGTGGGCCTCAAGAGCCGCGAGTGCTACGAGGTTCCCGGCGCCCTGACGCTTATCACCGCCCATAAGGCGCTCGAGGACATTTGCGTTGAGGGCGATCTGCTCAAGACCAAGATCAAGCTCGAGCAGGATTGGGCTACCGCCGTGTACAACGGCCAGTGGTATAGCCCGCTCAAAAACGCGCTCGACGCCTTTATGGCCGACACCCAGAAGTTCGTGACCGGCACCGTCCGTCTGAAGTTCTTTAAGGGCAACTGCCACGTTGTCGGCCGCAAGAGCCCCTTTAGCCTCTACGACTACGGTCTGGCCACCTACGACCGCGACACTACGTTTGACGAGAAGGCCAGCGCCGGCTTTATCGAGATCGACACGCTGTCGCTCAAGACGTGGGCTAAGGTCCAGGGTCCCAGCTCCGCTGCCGCCCAGGCCTAAGGCTTTTCCTTCCCTTGGTATCCGCGCGGCCCATCCGCGTGATACAAAACGGGCGCACGGGGTCCCTACCTTTCGTTATGCTTGCTGACACTTCTTAACATCGGTGGCCCCTACGTTCCGCCCGCATATATGAGCCGCGTCTGCGGCTGAGTCCGAGCCCCGCCGGGGTTGTCCGGCGGGGCTCTTTCTATCAATTTGAGGGCTTTACACCTTTATATATTCGAGGAGTATCGATTATGTTCAATGCGGTTGGCGGGAGTCGAAGGGCGCCAAGTGCCAGGTGCGTCACTTCTTTGCAAATTAGCTGCATGGACCCGCGCACGGTGGGGGATGTGCAAAACTAGCGGTTGATAAATCGCTTTAGCGACAGGGTGCCTTGCTTTGGGCGCTTGTTTAGGTATTTGATGAAAGGAGACGGTTCCATGGCTCTTTGGGGCGGTCGTTTTGAGGCGGGCGTGGCCGAGGTCACGCAGGAGTTTGGCGCGTCGCTGCCGGTCGACAAACATCTCTATAAGCAGGATATCGCTGGCTCTAAGGCGCATGCCAAAATGCTGGCGGCCCAGGGCATCATCAGTGCCGAGGACGAGCAGGCGATCTCCGAGGGCCTGACCGGAATCGAACAGGATATCGATGCGGGCAACTTTACCTTCGATATCAACGACGAGGACATTCATATGTCCATCGAGAGCGAGCTGACGCGCCGCATCGGCGAGGCGGGCAAGCGCTTGCATACCGGACGTTCGCGCAACGACCAGGTTGCGACCGATACGCGCCTGGGCGTCAAGGCGCTCGCCAAGGAGCTCATGGAGGCCAATCTTTCGCTTCGCCATGTGCTGGTGGATGCCGCTAAGAAGTACGACAAAGTGATTCTACCTGGCTACACGCACATGCAGCATGCTCAGCCCGTGCTGCTGTCGCATCATTTGCTGGCGTATTCCTGGATGTTCGCGCGCGACTTTACGCGCCTGAAGGCCGCCTTTGATGCCGCCGACGACTGCCCGCTGGGTGCTGCCGCGCTTGCCGGCACGAGCTATCCGCTCGATCGCCAGATGACGGCTGCCGAACTTGGCTTTGCGGGTGTGATCCCTAACTCGCTCGACGCTGTTTCCGATCGCGATTTCTTGCTCGATCTGCATTACGCTGGCTCCGTTATGGCCATGCATCTGTCGCGTCTTTCCGAGGAGATCGTGCTGTGGTCGAGCTCCGAATTTGGCTTTATCACGCTTTCCGACTCTTACTCCACCGGCTCGTCCATCATGCCGCAGAAGAAAAATCCCGACTTTGCCGAGCTGATCCGCGGCAAGAGCGGCCGCGTCTACGGCAACCTGGTGCAGCTACTGGTGACCATGAAGGGCTTGCCGTTGGCCTATAACAAGGACCTGCAGGAGGACAAGGAGGGTGCGCTCGATACCGCTCACACGCTCATGCAGTGCCTGTCCGTTATGGCCGGCATGATTTCGACCTGGACTGTCAACGAGGATGCCATGGCGCGCGAGTGCGGCGTGGGTCACCTTGCGGCTACCGACGTTGCCGATTACCTGGCTAAGCGCGGTCTGCCGTTCCGCGAGGCGCACGCCGTGGTGGGCCATCTGGTCCTGATGTGCGAGAAGCACGGCTGCAATCTTGAGGACCTGCCGTTCGAGGTGTTCCAGGAGGCAAGTCCGCTCTTTGAGCGCGATATTACCGAGGCGCTCGATATCCCGTCGATTGTCGCTGCGCGCACGACCGAGGGCGGTACCGCTCCTGCCGCCGTTGCCGTCCAGCTGGAGCGTGCCGAGGTACAGCTCGTGGCCGACGAGGGCGTGTTTGGGTCGCTGACCAAGGTCGTCGAGATGGGCCACGGGGCAAAGTAAGGGTTTGCTTGAGGCTTATTGGCCATTTATTGATAAATCGTTTTTGCTTCTTACGGGCGTCTGCTGATGTGGGCGTCTGTATTTTGTTGTAATGGGGGAGGGGCTTGTCGAGAACTTCTGTAGGACCTTTGGGCAGGTTGTGAAGGGGGGTACGTTCACAGGCGGCAACCGACCGTCCGCTCGGTTCGGTGCGGTTGATGGGCAGTCGGATGGTACTCTAGTCGGGCTTCGAAACAGAAGTGACACATATGGAACGCTTCAATTAATTGCAGCGATTCAATAAACATCTTTTTGTTTAACTGCAGCTAAAACTCTGTTACGATGCAGTCCAGGCGAGTGCCGGAATGGGACTTGGGCACGCGCGAACCTACTTGAAAGGCTACCTTATGGCTATCGAGAAGACCTTCATCATGATTAAGCCCGACGCCGTGCGCGATCGCAAGATCGGCGACATCGTTGCTCGCATTGAGCGCAGCGGCCTTGTCATCGAGCGCATGGAGATGACCACGCTCGAGCGCGCTACCGTCGAGGAGCACTACGCTCATCTGGCCGACAAGCCTTTCTTTGGCGGTCTCTGCGACTTTATGACGAGCGGTCCGGTCGTCAAGATGGTCGTTTCCGGTCTTTCTGCTGTCTCCAAGATGCGCACTCTTATGGGCGCTACCAACCCGCTTGATGCTGCCCCCGGCACCATCCGCGGCGACTTCGCTGTCGATGTCAACGCCAACGTGATTCACGGCTCCGACTGCCTGGAGAACGCCGAGATCGAGATCAAGCGCTTCTTTGGCTAAACCAGCTTTGACTCCTTAAAGCTGTTAGCGTGTGGCTTAGGCGCCGCGGAACTCCATCCGCGGCGCCCTTTTTATCCCAGTAGATTTCTAGGCATGCCCCAAAAATCTAATATAGAGCCCCCGCCCGGATTTGCGTTCCGGACGGGGGTTTTCGTTGGCGTATGGCGTTGTAGGTCTTTAAGCTTCGTCGACGACCTTGAGGCCGCGGGTCTGGTCGATCTCGTTGAGGAGATTGACGCGACGCTCGTGACGGCCGCCCTCGAACTCGGCATCGAGCCACTCGTCGACGATCATCTTGGCGAGCTCGGAGCCCACGACGCGGGCGCCAAAGGCGAGCACGTTGGTGTTGTTGTGCATGCGCGAGAGCTTGGCGCTGAAGGGCTCGGAGCACACGACGGCACGAACGCCCTCGACCTTGTTGGCGGCCAAGCTAATCCCGACACCGGTGCCACAGATCAGGATGCCCAGATCGACGTCGCCGTTGGCTACGGCTTTGCCCACCTTGTAGCCGGCGATGGGGTAATCAAAGCTCTCGGAGGTGTCGGTGCCAAAGTTCACGACCTCGCAGCCGCGCTCCTTCAGGTGCTCGGAAATGATGTTCTTGAGCTCGACGGCGGCGTGGTCGTTGCCGATACCGATCTTCATGAGTGGTTCCTCTCTGGTCCGTGCGGCGGAATTGCTAAAGGTTTTACCGCGTTCGACTGCATGATAGCGCGTCTTTTGCCTAAACACTCGGGCGTTTTTTGGTCAAACGCTTTAGCGGACGCGAACATCAGCCCATTACGAAAAATGCCGCCAATTTGCTTCTGGCGGCCGTCTGCCGGAACTCGACTTGCGGTTTTTGGTGCCTTGTTATCAAATGGAGAAGTTGATACTTGCGAGAGCAACCCGTTATACATGTAGGAGATACCTATGCCTACCGATTCCATCCGTGATACCGCGTTTTGTGATGTTTTGAACCGCGAGCTTGTCTGTGCGCTCGGCTGCACCGAGCCCATTGCCGTTGCCTATGCGGCGGCGCTGGCGAGCCAGACGCTCGGTTGCGAACCCGAACATATGGATGTTGCCTGCTCGGGCAACATCATCAAGAACGTAAAGAGCGTGACCGTGCCCAACTCGGGCGGTATGCACGGTATTGAGGCCGCGGCCGTGCTGGGTGCTGTGGGCGGTGACGCCAAGAGCGCGCTCGAGGTGCTCGAGAGTGTTGGCGATGCAGACCGTGCTCGCGTGACCGAGCTGCTCTCCGATGCCGACTACTGCGATGTGTCGCTTGTCGAGGGTGTGCCCAACCTCTACATTAAGGTGACTGCCACGGCCGGAGGTCACACTGCGGTCGTCGAGATCACCGACCATCACACCAATGTTACGTGCCATACACTCGATGGCATTCCGGTGTGTGGCAAGTCGGCGGGGGAGTGTGCCGCCTGCGCCGAGCGCGTCGTGGCCGAGCGTTCCGCCGATACGCCCATGTCGATTGAGTCTATCATTGACTTTATCGAGGACGGCGACATCGAGGGCGCCCGCGCTGCCGTTGAGCGTCAGATTGAGCTGAACGGCGCTATTAGCGCCGAGGGCTTGGCGAACGCTTGGGGCGCCGAGGTGGGCCGTACGCTGCTGGGCGCTCGCGCCGACGATGTCGCCTGCCGTGCGCGTGCGCGTGCGGCCGCCGGGTCTGACGCCCGTATGAACGGCTGTGCGCTACCGGTCGCCATTGTGTGCGGCTCGGGCAACCAGGGTATTACCTGTGCGTTGCCCGTTATGGAATATGCCGACTACCTGCGCTGCGACCACGAGCGCCTGGTGCGCGCCGTGATGCTGTCTGATCTTATTGCCGTGCATATCAAGAGCTATATTGGTGCGCTCTCGGCGTTTTGCGGTGCTATTTGCGCTGCGTGCGGTGCCGGCGCGGCGATTACCTGGTTGTGCGGTGGCACGCGCGAGCAGATCGGCGCGACGGTCTCCAATACGCTCGGTAACGTGGGCGGCATCGTGTGCGATGGCGCCAAGGCAAGCTGCGCCGCTAAGATTTCCGCTGCCGTTGATGCGGCGATTCTGGGCCACGATATGGCCATGCAGGGCCGCGGCTTCCGTGCCGGCGAGGGCCTGATTCAGGATACGGTGGAAGAGACGATCGCCAGCATGGGCTATGTGGGCCGCGTTGGCATGAAGGATACCGACGTCGAGATCCTCAACATCATGATCGGCAAGACCATCGTCGACTGCTAGGGGCTCTGGGGCACTGCATCTTGTTGTTGAAACTATCGCGCTTGTGGCTGTAAAGCACCTGTCTGCATTGCGGACAGCGAGGATCTCGCGGTATGTCACCAGGTCGTTCTCGCGCTTGATGCGCTCGAGGACGGTTGCGACAACAAGCGCCGCTATCGCCGGCAGGAACGCCGCAGCCGCGGCGACGCCGGCGCCCCAGGTGCCCTCCATCCAGTTAAACGCCGGCGACAGTATCAGTGCGAACGCCACCGCCAGCCGCAGCATCCGCGTTCCCATGCGCTTGCGATCTCTTTCGACTGCCTCTTCCATAACGGTTACGTCTCCCTTCACGAGCGTGTCTATGGAGGTGTCGAATAGGATGCTCAGCATGAGCAGGCTCTGGACGTCCAGATACGTCTTGTCCCGCTCCCAGTTCGAGATCGTCTGACGCGACACGTAGAGTTTCTCGGCGAGCTGTTCTTGGGAGAGCCCCATCGCCTCGCGCCTCGTCTTGATCTGGTTGCTGATGTCCATCGTCACCTCCCGGTCGTGAAGGAGCGTCCCGCGAACACGCCGGGTGCGCTATCGAATCTGTTGTACATCATATGCGGCAAGGCTTGCCGGGCGCTGCAAAAACTGTTTTGCACGGGGTTTACCTGCATGATTGTTGCTGCGATGGCTTAGCGATGTTGTCGAGCAGTCATCCAAGTGTACAGGCCCATGGCGGCGTAGCCGATTGCGGTATAGGCAACCCCATGGAACGCAAGGTCCTGGCTGCCCTCGACCTTGAGGGGAAACAGGACCGCGGGTCCGATTCCGAGCGCCGCGGGTATCCAGAAGAGTGTCCTCGCGGAGTTCGCGGCGAGCAGGCCGAGGGCGATCGCAGTTACGGGGAGCACGAGGTAGATCAGCGTCATCATGGCGATCATGCCGGCATCGGATGGGACGATGCTCACCAGGAGGACGGGGATTGCCCAGCAGGCGCCAACGATTGCGATCAATGCGATGAGGGACGCGCGTACTGTGACGTTCATGGGGCACCTCCTAACGGGAATCGCCCCCATTCTGGCATACATCTTCAGAATGGGGGCAAAGGGGGATACCATTTCGGGGAACGGGTGCGTACCCGCGCTTTTAACTCAGCATCTTGGCGAGCATGCCGATGCCGACGCCCACCAGTCCGCCGGCGATGGCGCCGATGATGATCTGCACCGCGTTGCGCGTGCCCTTGACCCAAGGGTTCATCTCGCGCTCACGGCGCCCCTCGAGCGTGTCGCGATCGACCTGCTCGCCGCGGCTAAACGCCAACACCTCGCGGTACGTGACGAGGTCGTGCTGCTTCTTCATGCGTTCCATATACACGAACGCCACGAGCATCACGACGAGCGCCACGGCGGCAAACGCCGCGGTGGGCGCGATGTGCATGCCCCAGCCCCATTCGAACTGGAACGCCGCCCACGCGCTCAGCACCAAAAACACGACCGCGCTCACGACCGTGATTGTGGAGAGGGCGTTGTACTTCTTGACCGCTTCGTTCATTACCTGTGCCATGGTTTCCACATCTCCTTTGATGAGGGAGTCCACGGTCACCCCGAACACGTTGGAAAGCAGCAGCAGGCTCTGGACATCCGGATACGTACGGCCGCACTCCCAGTTGCTGATGGTCTGGCGCGACACGTAGATGCGCTCCGCCAGATCGTCTTGGGACAGTCCGAGCTCCGTGCGATGCTCCTTGATGTGCGAGCCCAGCTCCATGCGTTTGCTCCCTAGAGGGTCGGGGTGACCCCTGTCGAGAGCCACCATGTCATTGACGCGAGCATCGTACCATCAAAGGTCTTTATATTTGACCCCCACGGGGCAAAATCGAGCTGTCAAAAGGCTTTATATACGACATCTAACTGGGAAAAGAACGGTCCCCAAAGGCGGATGCCTCCGGGGACCGGTTGGTGCGTATAGAGGGGGCGAGCTTGCTTTGGGTTGGTGTTGGCCCCGCCGCTCGGCTCGACTTTGGAGCGGCGGGGCTCAGCTCTGCCTCGGCGCTGGCGAGGCAGAGCGCGGCTTTGCCCCGACGTCGGCAGCGGCCGAGCCCTGTCTTCCCGGCTTAGCCCTCTTCGCCTTTGGGCGTGCCCTTGAACGAGGGCTCTTTCTTTGGCAGCCTTCCCGCGCGTTTGAGGGCGTCTCGCAAGATCCATTCCACCTGACCGTTGGCGCTGCGCATCTCATCGTCCGCCCAGCGTTGGACGGCCTCCCAGATAGCGGGGTCTATACGGAGTGGATACTGCTTGCGTGCCATGACGTGCCTTCTTGTCGAATGTGCAATTTTGCACCCGTCCCCAAATTACTCATTGGTGTTGGGGTTAGTACAGCGAGCCTGCGTTGAGCACCGGGTGCGCCTCGGATTCACCGCAGAGCACCACCATGAGGTTGCTGGCCATCTGCGCCTTGCGCTCGTCGTCGAGCTCGATGGTGCCGCCGGCGGCCATCTCCTTCACGGCCATGTCGACCATGGAAACCGCGCCCTCGACGATCTTCTTGCGCGCGGCGATGACGGCCTCGGCCTGCTGGCGGCGCAGCATCGCCTGGGCGATCTCGGGGGAGTAGGCGAGGTGCGTGAGACGTGCATCGTCGACCTCGACGCCGGCGGGCGCCAGGCGCATCGCGAGCTCGCGGCGCAGGGCTTCGGAGACCTCTTCCACATTGGCGCGCAGCGTGATGGCGCCGGCGGCATCGGACTCGTCCTCCAGGTGGTCGTAGGCGTACACGCTCGCCACGTGGCGCAGCGCCGTCTCGGCCTGCATGGCGACATAGCTCTGGTAGTCGTCGACGTCGAAGAGCGCCTTGGCGGTATCGGCGACGTGCCACACCACGACGGTTGCGATCTCGATGGGGTTGCCCATTTTGTCGTTGACCTTCAGGCGCTCACCGTTCAGGGTGCGCACGCGGGTGGAGATGGTGGTGGGGTTGCCCTTGGCGGCCTTCTGCGCCGCGGCCTTGGCGGCCTTGGAATCGCTCATCTCGAGCTCGATCATCTCGCCGATCCCGGCCGATCTGCCCATGCTCTTGCTAAAGAACGGGTTGGCCCAGAAGAAGCCCTCGTCGCGGACGGTGCCCACGTACTTGCCGAACAGGATGCACACGCGCGCCTGGCCGGGCTGCAGCGAGAAGAATCCGTTGAGTGGGATGAACCACAGGCAAAACGCGAGGATGCTGAGGCCGAGCCCCCATCCGTAGACTGCGGGCGCGTCGACGCCGTCGGGCGTGCTCGCGAGCCCGATGGTGCTCCAGATAAAGAGGCCGATGATGGCGATGAGCGCCACCGCCACGGCGACGAGCATGCCGTAGCCCGACTTGGCCTTGAGTTGCTTTTCCACGCTCATTGTGAGTTCCTTTCACGACTGCGCCGGCGTTTGCGTGACGTCCCCGGCGCCGCGCTCCAGATTGCGATGGGGAGGAGGCGAGTCCCCGAGCAGTCCGTGCGACTGCTGATTGCATTGTGATATCACATTGAGACCAAGTCAAGGAGAATCGGATGCCGTCTCTCATGGCATAAGTGGTTCGGGGCGCCCGGCATCTACGCTCCGTAGAGGTCTTCCTGTTGCATCTTGGCTCGCAAGTCCCTATAATAGCCCCACTCACGGCTGAAGGTTTACCTCTAGATTTGGAAAGGGGAGCTGCACCATGCTTGCTTCCATGAGGATTTGGCTCTAGCCACGGTCGCGTGAGCGACCGGTACTTCGCTGCATACCACCGATCGCATCAAAGGATTATTCCATGACACAACCGAATCCCTGCGCTTCTTGGAAGCGCTCGCTCGCCATCGTCTGGATCGGCGAGTTCTTCTCCGTGCTCACGAGCTCCATTCTGCAGATGGGTCTCATCTGGCACGTCACCCTCACCACCGGCTCCGCGAGCGCCCTGTCGTTCGTGAGCCTGGCGGCCTTCTTGCCCATGGCGCTCCTCGGCGCCTTCGCGGGCACCATCGTGGACCGCACGTCCATCAAGCGTCTCATGATCGGCGCCGATCTCTTCATCGCGGCCGTGAGCCTCACGCTTGTCTTCGGCTCGCTTCGGGGCGACCTTTCTGTCGCCGTTGTGGCGGCGGTGCTGTTCGTCCGTGCGCTGGGCAGCACGCTCCATACGCCCGCCTTCAACGCGCTCACACCGCTCATCGCCCCGCCCGAGGTGCTCGGCAAGCTGGCGGGCATGCTGCAGTTCATGCAGTCGGGTAGCTATATCATCGGCAACGCCATCGCCGCGGCGGTCTACCCGGCGTTTGGTCTGACTTTCATGATCGCGCTCGATGTCGCCGGGGCGGTGCTCGCGAGCATCGCGGTGGCGACCTCCGGCATCAAGACGCCGGCGCCCGAGCGCCATACGCCCGAGGAGAACGCCGAGGCGTCGCACCGCGCGGTGCGGGCCTTCCTATTGGAGACGGCCAACGGGTACCGCGAGCTCAAACGCCATCACGGTCTGTTCGCCATGCTCTGGATCGGCTTCGCCTTCTCGGTCCTGTTCTCGCCCATATCCGCGCTGTTCCCGCTCATGGTGTTCGACCATTTTGGGGGCACCACTACGCAGTCGGCTATCGCGGAGATCGCGTTCTCGGTCGGCATGATCGCGGCGAGCGGCTGGATCGGGGCGACGGGTGGCCTTAAGAACCGCGCGCTTTCGTGCACGCTGGCCATCGGCCTCTTCGGAGCGGGCACGCTCGCGGGCGGCCTCGTGCCCCCTTCCGCGCTCGTTGTGTTTCTGGGGCTTACGTTCGCGATGGGGGTCTCGAGTCCGCTGTACAGCGCGCCGCAGATGGCGCTCATGCAGGAGCGCGTCGATCCCGAGTGCATGGGCCGCGTCTTCGGTCTGTACGGAGCGGTCTGCAGCTGGGCTATGCCCGTGGGGCTCGTCGCATCGACCTTGTTCGCGGACGCCATCGGCGTAAGCGCGTGCTTCGTGCTTATCGGTGCTGCAATGGTGATCCTAGCAGGCATCACCTGGGCGATCCCGAGCATCCGCAAGATTGGGTAGCGCTCTGGCGGAGTGCGTTTCGTTTCGGACGGCTCGTAGGGTCGCTGCGACGTGAAGGGTGGTCGACGGTGCGCCTGCGAGGGCGCCGTCGACCACCCTTTTGTTTAATTCGTCTGGCCCGGCGCCGATCATCATCTGTTCGCCGGGCGATTGCGATGCCGCCGCTTGCCGATACGCGGCTCCTTACGTTGTGCGCATCCCATCGTTCTGGCAGCGTTTCCTGCAGTTAATCTCCAGAGCCCGAGGCGGTGGCCCCTATGAGTAATCTGCTCGAATCCATTCTGCGCGTCGGTATGACCGTGTTCATCGTCGGCCCGCTCACTGCATGGGTCGCCCGCCGCGGCGCGCGCGAGCGCAGCGAGGCAACGGACAGCCTCGATTGCTTCACGGTGCGCATGCCCGCAGCCATCCGCACGATCATCGCCTGCTGCGCCGTCGCGTTCGAACTGCTCATGCTGGGTGTCTACGTCTGGCAGGGCGTCTCGCTGGGCGAGTGGGACCACGAACTTGTGTGGTTCGGTCATGCCATGGCGCTCGCGGGTATGGCTATCTGGGCCTTGCTGAGCATCCCGCGTATCGACGTGGACGGTGGGCGCATTCTCTCGCGTAACGCCTTCGGCATCCGCAAGGAGACGACGTTTGGCAACATCACCCGTGCAACGCTTCACGCGCAGATGATGAGGATCGACCTGTTCGAGGGCGACCGGAAGTTCTGCTCGATAAGCCTCGAGGGGGTGTGCTCGCTCAACCTCCTCGCCCGTCTGGAGGAAGAGGGCATCGAAGTCTCGGACGCCGTCGACGGTCCCATGACCAAGGCGGGCCTGTGTTGGTCTGCCATCAAGCCGTTGACGATTGTTTTCAACGGCATGGCCCTCGTCTTCTCGCTCGTCCTCGCCTTCATGGCGGTCTTCACCGACGAGGGTGCGCGCCTGCTCGTGCTCATCCCGTTCCTGTTCCTGTTCATAGGGGGGGTTCCTGCCCCTGCTCATGCTCGGCATGCCGGCCCGCGGCATCCTCGAGATCGGCAGGCAGGAGCGCGCGCTCGGTTTCTCCTTCTCCGAGGAGATGGCAAGCCGAGGTGCCACGGGTACTTCGCTTGTCGATGACGATTGGTTCATCGAGATCAGCAACGCCCGCGTCGTGGCGTTTCGCCGCGATTACCTCAAGAAGATCACGGCGCACGAGAACAGCGAGAGCGGCGACCGCTGCACGGTGACCACGAGGGGTGGTCGCAAAATCAAGGTGTATGCAGCGGGCAGCACGCTCGAGGACCTGCGCACGTGGTTCAAACAGAGTGCCAAGGTCAGAAGCACACTCGACCGCGCGGGGGACGCACTCGAGGCGACCGTTTGATTGGGTTGCCTGCCAAGGATCCAAAACGGGAAGGGGCGCTGTCGGCGCCCCTTGTCATACCAGGCCCGCTGGCCAGCGAGAGGCCTGCAGGTCGACATGTCCGTTGGCGAGGAAGGCAACGCCTTCGTCCTCGAGCAGTGTGCGCTGCGCCTCGGGCCCACCGAAGGCGAACCCCTCCGCGAGGCGTCCGTCGGCGAATACGATGCGATGACAGGGGATGGTGCCGGGTTCCGGATTGACGTGCAGGGCGTATCCCACGTATCGGGCTCGACGGGGCTCACCAACGAGCTTGGCGATCTGACCATATGTGGCAACCATGCCGCAGGGCACCTGGCGTACCATGTCGTATACGCGGTTGAAGAATCCGTCGGTGTCCCGGTCTGCCATGCCGCCCTCACTTTCAATCGATATCGCCATTGTAGTCAAGAAAGGCGCCCCACATGTGCGGGGCGCCTTTCCAAAGAGGTGTTGCGCGAGGGGAGGGAAGGCGCAACGTTCGTGTCGAAGGTCTTTAATTCGCCTGTGCCTTCATTAAGTTAACTATAGCTAATTCTCTGAGACCCAAGTCGTAGACCGACGAGCATACAGCCTCTCCATAAGTTAATCAAGGGTTACAAATAGAAAGACACAGTGACATGTGGTCGTTAGGGTTCAAGGAATCGCTCGATGAGTTCGGAGAACGCACCCTCAGTCCCAGCCGTTTCAAGGACGACATCGCAATACGGCCGCACGTCGTCGGTGACATTCGCCACGCCGACGCCCAGTCCCGCCGCCTTGATCATGGAGAGGTCGTTTGCGGAATCACCAACGGCGATGACCTCGGACATCGGAATTCCCAGCATATCGGCAAGGCGCGTGAGCCCCGTCCCTTTGTCAACGCCTGCGGGCATGAGTTCGAGGTAGCGCTTGGAGGAGAAGGTGATGTCAACGCCGAGTCGCTCGGCCATCGGCGCGAGCTTGCGGCCCAATTCCTGCAGCTCATCGAAGTCCCAGTCGACGTACAGGATCTTCACGATGCCACGGCCTTCAAGGAATGAGAGGTCGGGATGGTCAGATCCGCGAAAATGAGTGACCCCGGTGATCGATTCCAGATAGTCGCGCTCCCGTGTGGGTGCGTCATTCACGAACACGTGGCCGTCGGCGACGTTGACGTGCATGCAGAGTCCGAGTTCGAGCCCCTTTGCATAGATCGCGTTCGCGCATTCGTTGGAAAGGCCGCAGGTGGTGAGCGGGGTGGGGTCTCCCACGCGGTTGATGAAGCCGCCGTTATAGGAGAGCACATAGCCGTCTTCGATCAGCTCGCGGGCCTCCCCCGAGAAGTTGTCCATGATAGAGGAATACCATCGCCCGCTCGAAGGGACGAACAGCACACCGAGCTCCCTCATGCGTTTGAGTGCTCGGAGATTGGACGCCGGGATGGCGTGGTCGGCATCGAGAAACGTCTCATCCATATCGCTGGCAACAAGTCGGTACATGCAATCCCCCATACAACGTAAAAAACGAGGCGGGCTTATTATCGCCCACCTCGTAAGACCTTGGCTATGTCGAAGGCGTGGACACGTGAAGATGGCCCATTCGCGTGTCGCGGCGCGTTTCCGCGAGCCGGATGGCTTAGTACACCATTCCCATGGCTTCGCGTACCTCGGCGAGCGTCGCCTCGGCGACCTCGTTGGCACGGCGATTGCCCTCGCGTAGGACGTCCTTGACGTAGTCCATATCCTGGACCAGTTCCTCGCGGCGGGCGCGGATGGGGGGCAAAGTACTCGTTCACGCTTTCGGTGACGTACTTCTTGAGCTGGCCGGAGCCGCCCATGCCGATCTCTTCGGCGATCTCGACCTCGGAGCGGCCGGTGCAGATCGCGGCGGTGGAGAGCAGGCCGGATACGCCAGGGCGCGCCTCGGGATCGAACGTGATCATACGCTCGCCGTCGGTCTGGCTCTTCTTGATGCGCTTGGCGGTCTCCTCGGCCGTCATCGAGATGTTGATGGCGTTGCCGTAAGACTTGCTCATCTTTCGACCGTCCAAGCCGGGCAGCAGCGGCGTGTCGGACAGCAGCGCGTCGACCTCGGGGAACACCTTGCCGTAGCGGTTGTTGAACTTGCGTGCGATGGTGCGGGTGAGCTCGATGTGCGGCAGCTGGTCGCGCCCGACCGGCACCACGTTGCCCTTGCAGAACAAGATGTCGCACGCCTGGTGCACGGGGTAGGTGAGCAAAAGGTCGGTGAGCTCATGGCCGCTGGCCTCCATCTCGGCCTTGACGGTGGGGTTGTGCTGCAGCAGGGCCTCGGAGACGAGCGACAAGAACGGCAGCATGAGCTGGTTTGCCGCGGGCACGGCGGAGTGCGTGTAGATCATCGTCTTGTCGGGGTCCAGGCCGCAGGCCAGGTAGTCGATGACCATGTTGTAGACGTTGTCCTGGATGTTATCGGTGCTGTCGCGGTCGGTGATGACCTGGTAGTCGGCGATGAGCACGTTGGTGTGCACGCCCATGTCCTGCAGCTCGACACGGCCCTTGAGGGTACCGAAGTAGTGGCCCAGGTGCAGGCGGCCGGTGGGGCGGTCGCCGGTGAGCATGGTGTACTTCTCGGGGTGCTGCGGCAGGTCGGCGCGGATCTGGTTGCTGCGCTCGAGGCTGACCTCATAGCTGAGCTCGTTGGGCATGCTGTCTCCTTTTGGGTTGAGTGCCTGGCCGGCATTGTCGGTCTTGGTTGAAGATGAAGCTACCAGAGAAACGGCGTCTCTTGCCGGAATCAACGATGGTTTTCGCCGTGTCGTCCCGCAGGGTCGTTTCCCTTCTTGGGAAGGAGCCCCTCGATATGCTCGAGCCGCTCCTCATGGGCCACGTGCGCCGCGCGCTCCTCGGCGGCGAAAGCGGGGTCTCCGGGCGTGACGGTCTCATCTCGCTGTCGACTCCGGTACCACCGCGACGGCACTCCTGAGCCTGCTCGTCGACAAGCCGGTGACTATCTACACCACCAACGGCTATGCATGTCGGTTTACGGGCGAGCTTGCTGCTAAGGTGGTGGTAATTGGCGGCGACTTCAACCCCGTTACCTGCTCGCTCACCGGTCCTATGGTTGAGAGCGCGCTGCGCGAGCTGTACTTTGACCGGGCGTTTATAGGTGTCAACGCGGTGGACGAGGACCGCGGCATCATGACGCCAGGTTATCCCGAGGCTATCAAAAAACGTATCGTGATGCAGAATTTCCAGGCGAGTTACGTACTCGCCGATAGCTCCAAGTTCCACGTGTTTTCAAATGTAAAGGTGTGCGACCTGGAGGGCTTTACTGTTATTTCCGACAAGCGCGACGCCAAAATCGGCGAACGCGTCAAAATGATCACGGCCTAGGACACTGGGGCATCGCATCTTGCCCTCAAGCCGTTGCCCACGTAATGAAGCGTGGGGCAAACGTGCGCCCCATTCCTGATTTGGGGACTAGCTTAGTTCGTCGGCTATTTGGTGCTCGTAGAAGGCTTCTGCTACGGCGTTAAAGTCGCGGGCGAAGTCTTCCATGGTTCCACGCCAGGTGGCTCGGCCGGGCTTTCCTTGGCCCACATAGGCGGTTTGAATGCCGCAGTCGGGGCTGGGGAAATCGCGCTTGGGGTCGTTGCCCACCATGAGAACCTCATGTGGCTCGAGCCCCATGACCTGCAGCTGCTCTAGATAATATGTGGCATCGGGCTTGCAGCGCGTGGCGTTGCCCATGTGCGTTACGAGCTCGAAGGGCGCGTCTGTCAGCTCGCCCCAGCCCATGCGGCACTCGATGGCCCCTTGGGGAAAGCTGGGGTTGGTGAAGAGCGCACAGCGCAGCCCCGCGTCCTGTACGGCTTGAAGCGCGGCGTGCGCACCCGGCATGGCTTTTGCGTTGATCATGTCATCGTTCTTGTACGGCAGAACTTCGTGATCGTAGTAGGTAAACGCCTCGTAGATAAGTGGGTCCGAGAGGCAGATGCCACACCGGCGCTCAACCTCTTCCTGGTAGAACTCAAGATTGGTGCGATTGTCCGTGCTGCTGCGGCGATTGGCGTTGAGGTCGACCAGGATGGTGCCGAGGCGTGCCATCGTGCCCCCGCGGCTGCGACGTCCGATATCCGCGAGCATCGACGAGACATCCTTAAAATAGCGAAGGATGAACGCGTTGAGGTTGATGCTAAGAAGCGTCTCGTCCATATCGAAAACGACTGCTTTGAGCACGCGGGCACCTTTCTCGAAAAATCGTTCCAGAATCGTATGTCTGGGATACTTTACCCCAAAGCAGTGTGCCTAGCTGCTCATCGTCAACTTGTGGAGACAGTCGTTCACAAGATTGCGAAAAAGTCTCCATACGAGTAAAAAATCGCAGTTCACGCTTGAAATCGAAGCGATTTCCCCGTAATCTATACGGACGTGATTGCATAAGCGTCACATCAGTATCTGTCGGCTCCCGAGTGTTCCTAAACGTTGTGTGCTTGTCGCACCCATCTGTAGGTCCTAGCAATCGGGGCCCCGTAGTTCGAAAGGGGTCCACCTTTGAGTGAGATTCAGAACTCGTCCATTTTCTCTCTTGACGATGTCAACGAGGAGGAGATGAACAACCTCATCGACGGTACGATTACCGACTTTGATGAGGGCGATCTCGTTAACGGCACTGTCGTTAAGATCGAGCATGACGAGGTGCTCGTTGACATCGGATTCAAGTCCGAGGGCGTTATCCCGGTCCGCGAGCTGTCCATCCGCAAGGACGCTAACCCTGCAGACATCGTTGCACTCGGTGATCCCATCGAGGCCCTGGTTCTCCAGAAGGAGGACAAGGACGGTCGTCTGGTCCTGTCCAAGAAGCGTGCCGAGTACGAGCGTGCTTGGAACCGCATCGAGGAGAAGTTCAACTCCGGCGAGAACGTCGAGGGCGAGGTTATCGAGGTTGTCAAGGGCGGCCTGATCCTCGACATCGGCCTGCGCGGCTTCCTGCCCGCTTCCCTCGTCGACCTCCGTCGCGTCAAGGACCTCACCTCTTACATGGGCACCCGCATCGAGGCCCGCGTCATCGAGATGGACCGCAACCGCAACAACGTCGTCCTCTCCCGTCGCGTCGTGCTCGAGGAGTCCCGTAAGGCCGAGCGCTCCGAGATCCTGTCCAAGCTCAAGTCTGGCATGCGTCTCCAGGGCACCGTTTCCTCCATCGTCGACTTCGGCGCCTTCGTCGACCTCGGCGGTATCGACGGCCTCATCCACATCTCCGAGCTCTCCTGGAACCACGTCAACCATCCTTCCGAGGTTGTCAAGGTCGGCCAGGAGGTCGAGGTCGAGGTTCTCGACGTCGATCTCAACCGCGAGCGCATCTCCCTGGGTCTCAAGCAGACCACCGAGGATCCGTGGCGCGCACTGGTCAAGAAGTACCCCGTCGGCGCTATCGTCGAGGGCACGGTGACCAAGCTTGTTCCGTTCGGCGCTTTCGTCGACCTGGGCGAGGGCATCGAGGGCCTGGTGCACATCTCCGAGATGGCCAACAAGCACGTCGATCAGCCTTCTCAGGTCACCCACGTGGGCGACAAGGTTCAGGTCAAGGTCATGGAGATCGACCTCGACCGTCGTCGTATCTCCCTGTCCATGAAGTCCGCTGCTGAGACTCTGGGCGTCGAGATCGAGGTTACCCCGCTGCCTTCCGAGAAGAAGGACGAGGAGACCGACGCCGAGTAAATCGGTTTGACGATCACTTGTTTTAAGGGATCCGTCCGTAATGGACGGGTCCCTTTTTGCATTTACTGCCGAGATGTTCGGTAGTGCCTGCGCGTAACGCTGCTTGGGCTATTCGCTTGCTATTGAGTTGTCGGTGCATGAAAAAACGCCGACATCCCGCCTCGGGGAGGAGGCGGGAACGCACCGAGTAGACGGAGGGGTGCGGAGCGCGGTCGCGTCTCGACTGACAACGTTGCCCATCGGCGTTCCTATTGTACTGCATGACATGGTTCTTGGTTTATCGTGTCGAGCGCTTGTGTTGTGCCGCTGCCTATGCTGACGGTGTGCTACACTCTTGCACTGCTGAGTGGGCCAGACGGTCGCGCGATGTGCTGCTTGCAGCACGCGTGAGGAAAGTCCGGGCTCCAGAGGGCGGGATGCCGGCTAACGGCCGGGCGGAGTGATCCGACGGAAAGCGCCGCAGAAAAGAAGACTCCCACCTGCGCCGCAAGGCGTAAAGGGAAAAGCTGAAACGGTGGTGTAAGAGACCACCAGCGTCGTGGCAACACGGCGGCTTGGCAAGCCCCATCCGGAGCAAGCGCGAATAGGAACGCTATGGGCCGGCCCGGTCCGCGTTCGGGTAGCGTGCGTGGAGCTGCACGGTAACGTGCAGGCAAGATAAATGACCGTTCACGACAGAACCCGGCTTATAGGCCCACTTGGCATTTTTGTTACCCTGACAATTGGTTTGGCCTTTGCCGTATTATTGAGGCTGTTTGTTGCTTTGCTTGTTGTTGAGGGGCTTTGTTGGACAGCTATTTTACTCTGCAATCGAATATTGAGGCTTCGGGCGAGTTTGTGGACCGTAAGAGCCGGTTTATTGCCCAGCTGGTCCATATTGAGTCTGAGGATGAGGCGAATACCTTTATCGAGATGGTCCGCAAGCGTCATTACGATGCTCGACACAATGTTCCCGCTTGGATTTTGGTCGATGGACGCGAGCGTCAGAGCGACGACGGTGAACCGAGTCGAACCAGCGGCATGCCGACGCTCGAGGTGCTTCGCGGTGCTGGGCTCAAAAATGTTTGCTGCGTGGTAACGCGCTATTTTGGTGGCACGCTGCTGGGGCCTGGTGGCTTGGTGCGCGCCTATACCGCGGCGACGCAGGCGGCGGTGGCGGCGGCTCAGGAGTCCGGGCAGATCGTCGAGATGACGAGCGTCGTGCCTGTTGACGTGCGTGTGGCCTATCCGCAGTATGAGCAGGTGCTTCGCTTGGCGCAGGATTGTGGTGCCAAGGTTTCGGATACCGATTACGCGGATGCCGTGACGATTCATTTGGTGTTTAAGGCGGGGGAGCAGGAGTCGTTTTGCGCCAAGATGCGCGAGCTTATGGCCGGTCGCGAGGAGATCGAAGTCGGCGCTCCCGAATTTGCTGAGTTCTAACGGCGACGGCCGGCGTGCTTTTGGATGGATCCCAAGCGTGCCGGCCGTCGTTTTCTGTTGCTGCCGTTTACTCGGCGAGCTGCTTTAGCATATCGCAGGCGATCTCGACGGCATCGTCGATGCAGCCGGGGCAGCTGCGGAGCGGACCCTTATCCGATCCGATGCCCTTGAGCGTGCCGCAGACAGTCGTCGTGTTCTTCTCGCCAAAACGCTTGGCGATCTCGCGCGACAGCTTGTAGGTCTTGCCCTTGGTCTTGGGGTTTTCCATGCCGTCGCTCATTACAAAGCCCATGATGGCCACGGCGCCCGAGATGGCGCCGCAGGTTTCGGTCATACCGCCCATGCCGGCGCCAAAGCCCTCGGTGAGGGTAAAGGCGACCTGGGGGTCGAGTCCGACGGCAGGCGCGAGCGTGCAGGCGACGGCCTGTGCGCAGTTAAAACCGCGGGCGTGGTATTCGGCAGCCTGAGCTTGGCAGGCGGCGGCGTCGAGCTGGGCAGTATCGATTTGCTTCATCGTTGTCTCCTTGATCACGGTGTACCCGCCTATGGTACCCTTGCTGGCGCACTCACTCATCGAGACCCCAGCGCATATCTTATTGTTTTTCGCCATCGAACGCTTTCTTAAGATTTGGGACAAATAAACCTGATTAATTTGTCCCATAACCTATCGGCGGGATGGGTTGAGAGGGGTGCGGGGTAGCGGTATCGTGAACCGAATAAAACAAAACCCAAGTAAGGGAGTTGGATATGAGCGAGCAGACCATCGGTACCACGTGTGTTCAGGGCGGTTATCGCCCGGGCGATGCGGAGCCGCGCCAGGTGCCCATCTACCAGTCCACCACGTGGAAGTACGACACGTCCGAGCACATGGGCAAGCTTTTTGACCTGGAGGAATCGGGCTACTTCTACAGCCGTCTGCAGAATCCCACGTGCGATCTGGTTGCCGCCAAGATCTGCGAGATGGAGGGTGGTACCGCTGCGATGCTCACGAGTTCGGGCATGGCTGCGAACTTCCTTGCGATCTTTAACGTGGCCGGCGCCGGCGATCACGTGGTCGCCAGTTCTGCCATCTATGGCGGTACCTACAACCTGCTCGCCCATACCATGGGTCGTATGGGTCTGACTTGCACGTTTGTGGCCCCTGACTGCACCGATGAGGAGCTCGAGGCTGCCTTCCGCCCCAACACCAAGCTCGTCTTTGGCGAGACCATCGCCAACCCCGCCCTTGCCGTGCTCGATATTGAGCGCTTTGCCAAGGCCGCGCATGACCATGGCGTGCCGCTGATGGTCGACAACACCTTCCCGACGCCCGTGATGTGCCGTCCCTTTGAGTGGGGCGCCGACATCGTTACGCACTCTACCACCAAGTACATGGATGGACACGCTGCCTACCTGGGCGGCGTGATCGTCGACCACGGCCAGTTTGACTGGATGGCCCATGCGGATAAGTTCCCGGGTCTCACCACGCCCGATGAGAGTTACCACGGCGTGACGTATGCCGAGAAGTTCGGTCGCGAGGGTGCCTTCATTACCAAGGCAACCGCTCAGCTCATGCGCGACCTTGGCCCCATGCAGAACCCGCAGGCGGCGTTCTTCTTGAACAGCTCGCTCGAGAGCCTGCATGTGCGCATGCCGCGTCATTGCGAGAACGGCCTGGCCGTTGCCAAGTTCCTGCAGAGCCATCCCAAGGTGCGCTTTGTGAGCTATCCGGGTCTGGAGGGCGACAAGTACTATGACCTGGCTCAGAAGTACATGCCCAACGGTACTTGTGGCGTCGTGAGCTTTGGCTTTAACGGTGGTCGTGCGGCGGCCGAGACCTTTATGAAGAGCCTTAAGCTCGCCCAGATCGCTACGCACGTGGCCGATGCGCGCACCTGCTGCTTGCATCCGGCAAACGCCACCCATCGCCAGATGAACGATGAGGAGCTCATCGCCTGTGGCATCTCCGCCGACATGGTGCGTCTGTCGTGCGGCCTCGAGGACACGGCCGATCTGATTGCCGACCTTGAGCAGGCGCTTGAGCAGTGCTAGGCTAGCGTTCGCACAAGGCGCCGATGCTGGCAGAAAGCTTCGGTGACCTTTCGTTCCGATTCCGTAGGCGGGACCCCAATCGCGACTGTTTGCAGACGATTGGGGCCCCGTTTTTGCGTTGGGCCACTCGAAAGGATGGATATGGAGAAAACTGCAGAGCAGCTGCGCCGCGAGCACATTGCCCTAGAAGGCGACACCCATGGCAAGAACAAATGGGCGATTCTGTTTACCGTGCTCATCATGACGTTTATGTCGTGTCTGGATTCGACCGTCGTGACCGTGGCGTTGCCCGTGATGCAAAAGGAGCTGGGCGTGGGCCTCGACCACATCCAGTTGGTGAGCTCGGTGTACCTGCTTGCGACATGCGTGGCTATGCTGCCGTTTGGCCGCTTGGGCGACGTGCGCGGCAAGGTGGGCGTATTCCAGCTGGGTGTAATCGTTTTTACGGCCGGCTCGCTGCTTTGCGGCCTTTCGAGTTCGCTCGAAGTTCTTATTCTGGCACGCATTGTGCAGGGCGTCGGCTGCGCGGCGGCCATGGCCAACAACATGGGTATCATCACCGAGTCGTTTCCGGCGCGCGAGCGCGGCCGCGCCATGGGCATTCTCGCGACCTTCGTGGCCCTCGGCATGATGTGTGGCCCCGTGCTGGGCGGCATGCTGGTGGCAAGCTTTCCCTGGGAGAGTATCTTCCTCATCAACCTGCCCATTGGCGTCATCTCGTTTATCGTGGGGCTTTACACGCTGCCGCATGTTAAGCCGGAGGCCGGCGAGCGTCCCATGTCGCTGGCGGAGGCCGCGCGTCGCTGCTTTGCAAATTCGGCCTTCACCATCAACCTCGCCTGCATGCTCATCGTGTTCGTTGGTATTGGCGCATCAGAGTTTATCCTGCCGTTCTATTTTCAGGACGCCCACGGCTTTGGTTCCGACATTTCCGGATTGCTCTTTTTGGCGCTGCCGATGGTGAATGCCTTTATCGGCCCGCTTTCGGGTACGGTTTCGGACCGTGTTGGCTGCGAGGGTCCCACGGCGGTCGGCCTAGGCGTGTACGTATGCGGTCTTTTTGCGGTAAGCACGCTCGACGAGCACTCTTCCATCCCTGTGATCGTGTGTTGCGTCGCGTTTATGTCGTGCGGTACGTCGATTTTCCAGAGCCCCAATAACTCGCTGTATATGGGCTCGGCTCCGCGCGAAGCGCTCGGCTTTGCGGGCAGCCTGGGTAGCCTGGCGCGCTATGCGGGTATGGCAGTGGGCATTACAGCGGCATCGCATATCCTGTATGGGCAGATGAGCGTGGCGATGGGCGAGGCCGTGACCAGTATTGTTGCAGGTCGTCCGGATGTGTTCCTGTTTGGTTTTCGCTCGGTATTCTACGTGCTCATGGCTGTGGCGGCAGCGGGCTTTGCGCTCGCCATGGTGCGTTTGGTGAGGATGCGCGCCCGCCATTAGCTTGCGAAGGCGGCTATCGGCTCATTGAAAGTAGCTAAAAGAGCCCCGTCCCAAATTAGCTGGTCTTGCGGCTTTATGGTGCGCAGGGGCTTGTGGGGCGGGCGGGGGTCGGTCCGTGGTAGACTACCGAACAACGTTTATTAATCGCGCGGCATCCTTGCTGCGAGAAGGGGTTGCCTCATGCAGGAGCTTGAGGATCGTATTCGCCATGACGGCATCGTAAAGGCCGGTAACGTCCTTAAGGTTGATGCCTTCCTCAACCACCAGTGCGACGTTGAGCTGTTTGACCACATGGGCGCCGAGTGGGCCCGTCTGTTCGAGGGCGTCGAGATCAACAAGATCCTGACGATTGAGACTTCGGGCATTGGCATGGCCTGCATCGCGGCTCAGCATTTTGGCGGTGTGCCGGTGGTCTTTGCCAAGAAGGCGCAGTCCATCAACCTCGACGGCGAGCAGTATGCCACGACCATCTACTCCTTTACCAAGCAAAAGGAGTACCCGGTCATCGTTGGTAAGCGTTTCCTGTCCGAGGGCGACAAGGTCCTGATCATCGACGACTTCTTGGCCAATGGCTGCGCGCTTGAGGGTCTTATCAAGATCTGCGAGGCTGCGGGTGCCGAGGTATCCGGTATTGGCATTGCGGTGGAGAAGGGCTTCCAGGGCGGTGGCGATAAGCTCCGCGAGCGTGGCTTCCGCGTTGAGAGCCTGGCCCGTATCGCCGATATGGACTGCGAGACCGGCGAGATCACCTTCGCCTAAGCGCGCAACACAAGCGATTGGTATGCGATGTGACAAAGGGACTGTCCCTTTGTCACATTTTTTTGTATGAGGGGAGGTGTTGATATGGATGAGAACAAGATGGGATGGCGCGAGTATGCGGGCTATGCCGCGATGTCGGCTGAGGAGTTGGCGCGCGATTGCGAGGTGCAGGTGTTTCGCGCGACAGGTCCGGGCGGTCAGGGCGTGAACACGACGGACTCGGCGGTGCGCATGAAGCATGTGCCCACAGGGATTACCGTGACGGCGCGCGAAAGCCGTAGTCAGTTCCAAAATCGCGCGAGCTGCCTGCGCAAGCTGCGCGCCGAGCTCGAGCGTCGCGGGCGTCCACCGCGCCGACGTGTAAAGACCAAGGTGCCCCAGCGCTCTCGTCAGCGCAGGCTCAACGATAAGCACTTCAATGCCATTAAAAAGGCCAACCGGCGCAAGCCGGGCAGGGACGAGTAGTCGCTTGTTCCACTGGTCTTGCTAGCGGGTAGGGTGCCAAACTTGGAGGGCGCTGCCGAGGACATCGACCTCGATGCGCGAGGCGACAACGGGCTCGCCATCGGCTTGGATGGGGTAATCGGGCTGCTCGAAGGTGAGCTCGGCATGGCGGCAGCGGCGCATACGAACCGGCGGCAACTTGGTGTGGTGGCCGTCCTTGGCCGAAAGGAACATGGGTAGGGCAACCGCGCGGGGGACGGGGCCGCAGGCGTAGCATACGTCGAGTATGCCGTCGCAGGGGTCGGCATCGGGACAGATGCGATAGCCCGAGCCATAGGTGGGGCCCAGCTGAATCGCCATGATAATCGCCCGCACGCGCTCGGCGGGGGCGCCGTCAAAGGTGACCGTCATGGGGTAGTTGCGATAGCGCAGGCCAAACTGTTCAAGCCCTGAGAGAGTGTAGAGCGGAGCACCCGTCAAGCCGGTCTTCTTGCGCAACTCGGTGGTGCCCAGGCCGATGGCGGCATCGATGCCGACCGAGAGCGTCTGGTCGTAGTACTCCACCGAGGCCTCGCCGCTTCCGCTTGCGGGATTCCATGAGCGAATACGCCCGATGTCCTGACGTTGCAGCTCACAGGTGAGCAGCGCGCCAAAATCCTTACCGGAGAAATCGTCGATTCCGAGCGTCTGGGCAAAATCGTTGCCGGAGCCCACGGGCAGGACGGCAAGGGCGGGACGGATGGCCTCTTCCTGCGCCATGAGCCCATTGACAACCTCGTGGATCACGCCGTCGCCGCCGAGTGCGATAACCGTGCGGTAGCCCTGGGCCTGTGCGGCAAGTTCCTTGGCATGCCCCGTGCGCTCGGTCAGCACCAAGTCAAACTGGGACGCGCGCGCCGTCATGTCCAAAAAGCGTTGCAGGCGCTCGGCAACCTCGCGCGCCGCGCCCGACTGGGCAGCGGGGTTGGCGATGATGAGCGTGCGACCAAAATCAGTTGCGTGCATGGGGCGACTCCCAGCGTGTGGCGTGACGGTGCTGCCGCGTTCAGGTCGAATTGCCCGATTGTGGCTGCACGGTGATTACTACGTCTACTCTATCAGGTCGTTGTGGCGCTCGATAGCATCCGCCACCGTGCCGCCCTCGTCCACAATAAGCGAACGGCGTTTGGGTGAGATGATGCGCTGCGCGGCATATACGCCGCGGTGTCCGCCGACGAGATAGCTAATAAACGAGACGATGACAAAGAAGCCTGCGGCCGTTCCATGGAACAGGTCGATAGCCATCATGCAGGTGGTGATGGGCACGTTGAGGCCGGCGCAGAAGACGCCGAGCATGCCGAGGGCCGCCATAAAGCTCGGGTCGAGTCCAGCGAGGCAACCGATCCAGCCACCGAGTGCCGCGCCGATGCCAAACAGGGGCGTGACCTCGCCGCCTTGGAAGCCCGCGCCCAGGGTAAGCGCTGTGACGACCAACTTGATGACTGCGTCCGCCAGGGTGGTGTTGCCTGCAAATCCGGCGCCGGAAAGCCACGTGGAAAGGCCGGCGTAGTCCCAGGCGTCGAGTATCGCGTAGGCCGCGAGCACCACGAGCGCGCCCACGAGTGCGCGAGCAAGGTAGTTGGTGATAAAGCGACCGTACAGGCTTTTGACGGTTCGAACCGACCAGGCAAAGAGACGTGCCGTCAGGCCAAAGATAATGCCTCCGATAACGACGATGGCAACCGTTCTGGGCGTCATGTCGGGAACGCTGGCGATGACGTTGCTCTCGTACTGGGTGCCCATAGCGAGTGACGTAAAGTAGCCGGTAAACGAGGCGACCAGGCAGTAGATGCCCGCGGTGTAGTCGATCTTGCCGATAAAGCACATCTCCATGCCAAAGAAAGCTCCGGCAAGGGGCGAACCGAATACGGCGCCAAAGGCCGACGAGATGCCGGCGAGCATGAGGTCGTGGTGGTCATGCTTTTTGAGGTGGGCGAGGCTCGAGATGTTGCTGGCGATGGTGCCGCCAATCTGCACTGCGGCTCCCTCGCGACCGGCCGATCCGCCCGTTAGGTGCGTGAGCGTGGAGCAGACGAAGGTGAGGACGGCCATGCGCATATGGATGAGGCGTGTGCCCAGAGCGGAGTCGATGACCAGGTTGTTGCCACGCTTGGCGGCGAGACCGTGGTTTTTGTACACCCATGCGGTGGCAAGGCCCACAACGGGAAGCAGCGCGTAAATCCACTCATGGTGCTCGCGATAGTCAGTCGCGATATTCAGCGAGGCTAAAAACGCCCAAGCGGCAACGCCCATGGCGAGCGAGACGATGACGACGAGCACGAGCAACTTGGCGCTCGCGAGCATGTTGCGGGCATTGCGGCGCGTGTCGGCGGCCAAGAGCTGCTCAGAGCGGGTGAGCTGGTTGCGACCGCTGATGATCAAGTCGGCCGGAGAGAAGGTTCTGCCGTCTTTGTCCTGACGGGCGTCATCAGACTGGTCGAGTGTATTTTCACGTTTATCGATAAAAGCCATAACGTCCTCTTTTTTGTTGTGATGCATGCATTATAGGACGGCGCCCTCAGTCTCAAGGCGATTGGCAGGTTTCGGATCTGTTACGAGAGGCGCGTAGCCGACAGGTGTATTTGCCGTTGCGGGCCATGTCTTGAGCGGGCAGCGGGGGATTATACTGAACCAAACATAAAGAATCGGCGCTGCCGTTGCGCGCCGTGGCCTGTAAGATCGCATCTCGATGCGTCCCGGCAAGGCCATCACGTTTGGCCTGCTTGGGGGCAAGCCGTTTTTGGGGCTTTCGGGTAATCCCGCGGCGGCGTATGCGGGCTTTGAGATGCTCGCCCGCCCCGCGATCCGCAAGATGCGCGGCTTTGCCGAGGGTACGCGTCCCGTGCAGCAGGCGATATTGACGCACGGCGTGAAGAAGCGCCAGGACCGACGCTTCTTCGATCGCGCCACGGTTTTGCGCGACCCCGAGACCGATGAGCTGCTGGTGACCGAGGCCAAGACGCAGAATTCGGCGCTACTCGGCACGATGCAGCGGGCCAACTGCCTGCTGCGTATTGACGAAGGGCCGTGTGAGCTCAAGGCGGGAGATGTTGTGGACGTTGTGCGCGTCGACCTGCCCGAGGGAACGGTGCTATAGGAGGAACGCTATGGAGTTGAAGATATCGATCGTGACGTGCTCGGATACGCGCGACCTTGCCCAGGACGAGGCAGGTGCCGCACTCGAGGAGCTTATCGAGGCGCAGGGATGGAGGGTCGCCTCACATGTGGTTGTGCGCGACGACGTCAGCGAAATCGGTGATGCCATTGTGGAAGCCGCCGATGAGTGCCGCGCCAATGTCGTGCTCACCTGCGGCGGAGTAACCTTACGGGCTGCTCCGCCTTTTTATGCAGCGACAGTGCGGGCCGTCTCGTGGTTATTGGTAAAAGAAAATTATCAGGCGAGAGATATTTATCATAAACATTATTCGCGCGAAAGCATAATCTAGTAACGGTGAAGGTTGACGACACCGAGCGCTTCGAGGGAGAGACGAACCCCGCGTTCACCTCGAGCCTTGAGAGGGCGGTCGATACCTCGGGCGTGAAGGTCGAGTACTCCTGCGTCGCCGATGAGAGTTCCCCGGCGGGCGAGTACCAGATCGAGGCGACGGTCACCGACCCGAACTTTGATGTCACGGTTGAGCCCGGTACGCTGACGGTGAAGAAGAAGCAGGAGCCCGGCAACCCGGACCCGGATAAGCCCGGGACGCCCGATTCCGACCGGCCGGATTCTGGGGATCCGGCAAAACCAGGTAGTTCGGATGACTCCGCAGTCGATAAGGCAAAGGCATCGGGCGCGGAAAACCCCGGACAGAAGGCTTCGTCCAAGACGAGCGCTCAGCAGCTCGCCGATACGGGCGATCACGCGCCATTGGCAGTCGCCGTGGCTGCGAGCGCCGTTGCGCTTATCGCAATAGCGCTCGAGCTGCTGCGTCGTCGTCGCTCGGACGCGTAACGGCTCAAAAGGGGTGGCTAGATTGAAGCTTTGCACGATTTAGTCTGCTAAAGCATATATACTTGCGGGACGGGTCTTTTGCCCGTCCCGTTTTTGTCTCGACTCGAAAGGTGGTCCCATGGCCTCATCCGCTCCCCGCGGCCTGCGCTCCGACCATGTCCTCACTGTCGGCATTGCCCTGTTCTCGATGCTCTTTGGCGCCGGCAACCTCATTATTCCGCCGCTGCTGGCACTGCAGGCAGGTTCTGCCACGCCGGTCGCCATGCTCGGCTTTCTCAT
This sequence comes from Collinsella sp. AF18-8LB, assembly GCF_003459795.1. NCBI lineage: Bacteria > Bacillati > Actinomycetota > Coriobacteriia > Coriobacteriales > Coriobacteriaceae > Collinsella > Collinsella sp. AF18-8LB. The sequence continues at coordinate 100,281 of NZ_QRWU01000003.1, read as the reverse complement.
CGCCGCCATCGGCCTGCCCGTCATGGGCTTTATCGCCGTGGCACTTGCCGGAACGGCGCGCGAGCTTGCCGGCCGCGTGCACCCCAAGTTTGGCGAATTCTTTGTCGCGGCGGTGTATCTGGCCATCGGCCCGTGCTTGGCCATTCCGCGCACGAGCTCAACAGCCTTCGAGATGCTGGTGCCGCTGCTGCCCGAGGGCGTCTCGCTCGCCACGGCTCGCCTGGTGTTCGCTGTCGGATTCTTTATCGTCGCATTTGCGCTCACGCTGCGTCCCGGCGTCATCACGCGCGTGCTCGGCCGTATTACGGGCCCCGCGCTCATCGCCCTTATCGTGTTGGTCGTGGGTGCCGCCGTGGTCTCGCCGCTGGGTCCCGCTGCCGCGCCGCAGGCTCCCTATAATGCCGGCGCTGCCGTGCAGGGCTTTTTGACCGGCTACCAGACCATGGACCTGCTCGCCTCGCTCGCCTTTGGCATCATCATCGCCGAGATTATCCACGAGCTGGGCGTTACCGATGACAAGCGCGTTGCCTTCGAGATTTCGCGCTCCGGCGTGATCGCCGGTGTGCTCATGGCCATCATCTACTGCGGCCTAGCACTTGCCGGCACGCAACTCAGCACCGTGATGCCCGATGCCACCAATGGCGCCGCCATCCTCGCTCGCTCTGCCTCCATGCATTTTGGCCTTGCCGGCACGGTCGTGGTCTTTGCGATCTTCTTCCTCGCTTGCATGAACGTGTGCATCGGGCTCATCAGCTGCTGTTCGCGCTATTTCTGCGAGACGTATGTGGTCAAAGGGGGAGCGGAGGCTTCCGAGGAGGCCATGCGCCGTCCCTTTGCGGTTCTCGCCTTTGTGTTCGCGGCGTTTTCGTGCGTGCTCTCCAACGTGGGTCTCGACGTGATCCTCTTGTTCTCGGTGCCCATGCTCAACGCCCTGTACCCCGTCGCCATCGTGCTGGTGCTTATGGGTCTGGTGCACGGTTTTTGCGATGCGCATCCGCAGGTGTGGGTCTGGGTCGGCGGCGTGGTTGCCGTGCAGAGTGTGATCACCTCGGTCCGCGATGCGTTCTTTGCGGGCGCGTGGCTGCCGTTTGATGTGCTGCCGCTGGCGGATATCGGCGCCGCGTGGGCGCCGGTTGCCGTGGTGGCGTTTGTGATTGGCCTGCTCCACAGCCGGTTTGTCGCACATTCGAGGAGCTAGGGTATCGTCACTTGCACAGGCGGGGAGTCTCCCCTATAATTTCCTTCGCTTTGGGACACGCAAGGTTTAGACCTTAGCTGCTCAACACCTTCGGGACGTGGCGCAGTTTGGTAGCGCGCCTGCTTTGGGAGCAGGATGTCGCAGGTTCAAATCCTGTCGTCCCGACCATATCTTGCGGGCGTAGTTCAATGGTAGAACCCCAGCCTTCCAAGCTGATGACGCGGGTTCGATTCCCGTCGCCCGCTCCAGAAAAACAGCAGGTCAGAGGTATTAAAGCTTCTGACCTGCTTTTTTGTGTAACACTTGGGTGTAACAAACGTGTAACAACTTTACGCAAATGGTCGCTTGGGTTCGCCCGTTCTCCGTCTAGTTTTGCGCCATGAAAAAAGCCGCCCACGGTGATTGTGGACGGCTCTGAGCGCCTTGTTTCGGTCTTGTGCTGTCGTGATTGCTGGTCGGCGCCGTGCGCCGTTTTGGGGCTTCTGGTTGGCTCTGCTAGCGCTCGCGGTTCAGCTTCCGCGCCCGCTCCTTCTCCCTTTGGCACTCCCTCTTCTCTGCCGTGTAGCGCCTGCGGGCTTTCATAAAGTCAACGCGCTCCGTCATAGCGTCAGCCTTGGCGATCTCATAGCACGTTGGGCACAGCCCCATGTTGTACGCGCGTGTGCAGGTTTCCCTTAGCCTGTGCCGCCCACAGTTGGGGCACAGACCGCCCAGCCTTGGGCGCATGGTCATGTGTACACCCATCTCATCTGCTTTCGACCTTATCGCGCCCTCCGTCCTGCCCATAGCCATTGCTAGGAAAACGTACCCGTCTGCGGCGTGGGCTATCAGGTAGCGCTTATCTTCGTCCGTCCACGGCTTGCCGCTCTTCTGCGCGTCCCCGTGCTCGTTTTCCCGTTTCACAGTGTCGTATACGGTCGGGTTGTCTGTGTGCTTCTTCTTGCTTGGGTTCTTCTTGCGCTTCTGCGGGCTTCCAGCGTCCTTTTTGGCGTTTCCTTCCATCCAGCTACCTCCTTGGGCGTTTCATCCGCAGGGCTACAGCCCCGCTAATATGGTCGGGGAGAGAGGAATGGGGCACACGCGGATGGTAGTCCGTGGGCGGTTCGATGCGATCCGTTACCGCCCCTCCCTTGCCGTGCCCGCGTCCTCTTGTTTCGCTTCCTTCACCTCGGCAAAATAGTTGTACGCGGGCAAATATTTGAGTTTCAAAGCGCACGGTTTATAGCTCTTGTTTTTCACTATGTGCAGCGTGACCGATTTAACGCCTTCCCCGTCCTTCTCCGCTCTCATCTCGGTTATCGTCTCCACATCGTACGAAAGCCGCGTGCTGCCGTTTACATTCATCATGTCTGGTTTGTTGGTTCGCACGGCTTCCTTGCTCATGCTGCTAATTACTATTATGGGTATCTTCAATTCCATCGCCGCGTTAGATAGCAGATCAAGTATTTGGACGGTTTTCTGTCGTTCATCGCCGCTGCCGTTTTTCGGCGCGATTGTCAGCCTTTGCAAGAAGTCAACCACGCACAGGCGCACGTTGCCCCATGCGTACAGGTAGGAGAGAAGCAATTCGACCTCATCGCCCCGAGGGTGGTTGCCTATAAGGTGGTTCTTTTCCAGCTCTTCATAGGAACAATAGTCTTTTAGAATTTCGCGTGCTGCGTCCATGTCTCTGTCTCCGTACTCGTCTACGTACGGTCTTAGATCCAGTAAGTTCTCTAGCATCTGGGAATGGTTTTCACAGGCATTGGGCCTACAGTCCTCGCCAAGTATTTCGCTAATCTCATCGCGCGTCCTGTCGGTCGGTTTCATGAATCTAAACCATGGGCTGCTCCTAAACATCGTCCTTTCAACCTCATCGGCTGCTTTCAGGTAATCGCCCACGATGCCGCCTAAGATCTCCTTAATAGCTTCTAGACACTCCCTCAATTCGCGCTCATGGTTGGCGGGGTTCTTCCTGTAGCGCCCAACGTCCTCTCTGAGTTCGTTTAGCCGTATGAGTTCATCGCTCGGAACGTCTTTGTATTCAAACGGCTTTATGCCAAGTTCCTTTCCATTTAGCAGCGATACGCAACTTGCCAAGCGTGCCCGCACGTCTGGTTCGCTCGTGTCCAAGCCCCAGTAGAGAACTTGTTCGTCTCCCCAGTCGTTTGCTTTATCACTGATAGCCTTTTTGCATATGAACAGGGATTGCGCCGTCTTTCCCGTACTGGGCGGTGCCATGAGTATGTGCACGCCCGCAGCTAAACCGCCGCCCAGCTTTTCATCCAGCGATGGTATACCCGTCTTGAGTCTGGGTATGGCGTTTTTCGCCGCCGTTCCGATAATGCCTGTCGCGTCCGATAACATTTCGTCAATTTCCCGTAGCAGGTCGAGCGATTCGGCGGTTTCGCTGTCGGGTTCATTCCCATCGCCCTCGGTCGCGCCCGTCTCTAGTTTTGCCCCTCCATCGTCCCGCTTCTCGTCCTCGGGTTGCTGGTCGTGGTCGGTGGCGCTTTCCTGCTTCCCATCATGGTCGGCGCTGGGCGTTTCGACCTGCCGCGCGGCTTCTTCTTTGTCCATCAACCGCAAACACTCCCTTTCGATTTCCCTCTGCCGTTCCCGCTCCCTATGCCTTATGAATCGCTTTTGTTCGTAGTACTCGCAATTCAGAGTGAACAGGTGCCACTCAAGCTCGGCTATATCCGCTCGAGTTTTAAGGTCGGTAATCCCCATAGCTGTGAGCCGTCCGAGCACATCATTGAAATACGCGGACTTTTCTCTACGTAATCGCTCCCTTTCCGTCACATCCATTTGGGTGCATCGCCCCCTCTCGTGCCACGCGCGAATACTTCCAGACCGCCCACGTGATTCGCCGTCATGAGCGGCCGGTAGTGGTCGCGCGGTTTTTATTTTTGAAAGTAGGAGTAGGGGTGCTATCGTCCCACCGCGAATAAAGCGGTGGGCGTATAGCAGCCCCCTTCTTCTCTTCTTATGGGTTGGCTGGGCTGAATAACCTACAAACGGCTGCAAAGGTAACCTTTGCGTGAATAACCTTTGATTTGTAGGTTGCTCGGGTTGAATAACCTATATGGGGCATAAGGTTATTTGAATTGAATAACCTATAGACCTCGCGTTATCACGCTTGACCGTTTTGTATCTGCTCTATCAGTTTTTCCAGCGTGTTCTGCTCTTGGTCTGATTTGTCCTTGCTACTACCCTGTTTGCGTATGCACCGCTTCTTGCCTTTGGGCTTGCCCTTGCCTTGCTGCGGTAGCGGCGTGTCGGGCATTAGGTAGTATTCGCTCGCCCTGCCCTTGTGCCCAGCGCTTTTCAGCTCCAAGCCGCGAATATTGCGCCCCTTGGCTGGGTCTGTTTTCTTCAATCTGGTTATCGCTGACGTTACGCCGCCCTCTGAGCAGTTGGCGAACGCTGCCAACTCACTGCGGCTGCGCCACGCGTATTTTCTGCCGTTCTCGTCAGTTTTCGCCCATTGGGCTAGCGCTATGAGTATCAGTATCTCCTTGGCTGAGAAATGGTTGTGCGCCCACGCTCTAGCCCATGCTTCAAATACCTTTGAAAACGGCTCATTTGTATTTGCCGTCATAGATCTGACCCATTAGGCGGCTGTGTCGATGCCGATATATTCGAGCAGTGCCGCCTTGTTGATGCGCCACATGCTCATAACCTTGGCGGCTTTAATCATGCCGCGCTCGCACGCTCGGCAAACCGAACGTTCGCTGCAATCCAGCAGGGTTGCCGCCTGCTTGACGGTCAGAACGAGCGCGTCAGAGTTCAAGATTTCCTCTAGCGTCTCGGCGCTGCGGGCTTTCTCTTGGCGGGCTGTGGTCTTGGTATCAGCGTCCATGTTCTTACCTCTTTCGCTTGTACACGGTCTTACAAGTCGAAAGATACCCGTAGGGGAGAAACGCCGCCGCGCACGTCTGGGCGGCTTTCGTTGCGCTTTCGGCGCAACGGCTGAGCGCCTTATTTTTCCATAGGCGCGTATAGCCCTCTGTAGAAGCGATGCGAATTGTATAAGGCGGCTATAGCCCTGCGGCTACTGCCATGTTGCGCGAATTGTGCAATGACTGCAATTTTCGATTGGGGCAGAAAACACACGGGCTGTTCATATTTGAGATATGGGCACTAATGGGCGCTATGAGCCGTTGCCATGCTCCTGCAACCTCTCGACCATCCGCTCTACAAGCTCTAGGTCGCTGTCGGTCAGGCTGTCGAGCATCTGGGCGATATTCATAACGGCTATCTCGCGCGGGGTGGTTGGCTGATCCAACGTGTTCGCTTCTTCCAGCTCACTTCTAAACCGCTCGGCAACATCCTTGGGCGATCTGGGCGGCGTGGCGCTAATCTCGGCTACGGCTTCCAGTATTTGGTAGATGCGTTCTTGGTCGCGCTCTGATAGACCCTTTAGCGTGTTTAGCCACCTGCTTAGCGTTGAGCGGTCTTTGCCAATACAGTCCGCTACAGCGGCTTGCGATACGCCGTAATGCTTGAATAGAGTCTTTAGCGCCGTCTTGACCGCGCCGTTGGGCAGAAAAGACATTTCATTTGCCATTTGCTCTTTCAGGCGCTCGTCAATCATGGGCGCTAGACCTCCAAGTGCCGCGCGTGTCCCAGCGATGCGCTAGAATGGCGGCGTGTACATTTCCCGTTTGCAGCGCGGGGAGTTACGAAAAAGGGGCGTTCGGCTTTCGAGCGCCCCGACCTGTCTATATTCTATTCTCGCTCGGCGATAGCGCTAGATGGTTGGTATGGCTGGGCTATCGCTTTCAAGCAACGTAGAGGTGCGTTCATCGGTCAAGCCAAGCAGGTAATCGGCTGAGCATCGAAACAGCTTTGTCAGATTCAGCAGCTGTGCCGATGGAATGTCGTGAGTGCCATTTTCCCATTCGCTTACCGTGATTTCGGTTACTGGTGGGGTCAGCGCCGCCCCTAGCTCGATTCGGCTTAGCCCCTTGCGCTCGCGTTCAGATTCTATAAGGGTTTCCATCTGTCTCCGTCCTTCCACGGTTCCGCTCTATGCCGCGTTTCTCGGGTATGCCCTGTCCATCGCCTTTCGTGCGTTGGCTATCTCCCTGTCCAGCAATTCGGCTAGATCTCTTAGCTGTGCCCCTTCCAGCGATTCGTTGCTGTCGAACTTGCCCATCAGTTCCGTCAGCGTTTCGAGTGTGCAGATAGAGCCGCGCAACTCGTTAATGTCTGCATCGCCCATGACCCATACGGTTTCGTTCGTCTTGTCGCTCACTTCTCTTACCTTCCTAGTCCTCGGTTCCCGTCCTGTTCAGCTCGATAACTGAGCCGTCCTTGGCGTGCTGGGCAACGTCTGCCATGTACGCCTGCTCGACCACAGCCGCGCCGCGCTTCTTGGCTTCTTTGTCGGCGCTCGCGTATATGTTCAGCGTCATAGCTGCGTTGGCGTGTCCCATCATGCTCGCCACGGTCTTAATATCCGTGCCTGCCGTAACCGCCGCCGTTGCGAACGTATGGCGCAGGTCATGGAACGTTGGGCGGTTGCCCTCCGTACCGATAAGCTCCAAAGCGTCAGCCGCAATCCTCCACCTGTGCGAAAGATAGTGGGGCTGCATAAACGAGCCGTCAGCGCCGCCCGTCACGTACATGTTTTCATCGAACGGAACGCCCAACTCTAGGCACTCGGCTTTGGCGTTGGCTAGGCGTGCCGTGAGCATGTCGGCGATGATGGAGGGGGCGTACAGCTCGCGCCTGCTGCCGCCCGTCTTGGGTTCCTTCACGTACCACTTTGAGCCGTCACGCCCTATGGTGCGCTCGATGCTAACGGTTCCCTCGTCCAGATCCACGCACTTCCACGTCAGTCCGCATATCTCGCCCTCGCGCAAGCCCATATACATTGCTAGGGCAAACCCAACGTTTAGGGGCTTGTCGGGGTCTAGGGCAATGAACTGCGCTACCTTGGCGCGTCCCTTTGCATCTAGGGCGTTGGGGTTCCTGTGCGCCTGCTGGGGGTTCTTAACGCCGCGCGTGGGGTCTTTAACGAGCCTGTCGCGGTCTACCGCCTGCCGCATGGCTGAGCGCAGGTTGGTTAGGCACTTCTTCACCGTGGACGGTGAATACTTCTTGCTGAGCTTCGTAACCCATGCCGCCACATCGTCTGGGGTCAGCTCGTCCAGCTCTATTTTCCCGATGCTGGGCGCAATGTAGCTTTTGAGTATGCGCCTTAGCTCGTTGGCTGATGAACGCTCGATGCTGTTCGCTCGTTCCTCCACGTACTTTCCGAAATACTCGGCTACCGTCTCGTGGTTTTCAGGTGCCTGTTCAGCCTGTTCGTTCAGCTGTTGGCGGATCGCTTCGGCTTCAATCATCGCCATGTTCTGCATCTTGGCAGACGGTTTACCGCCACGTCCTTTTCCGTGCCCCTCCGTCTTTAGGGTTACGGTCTTTTGCTTGCGCTTTCCGTCCTCGTCTTTGTAGGAGAAGTACGCCCGCCACTTTTCGGCTGTTACATTTCCCTCTTTGTCTTTCCTAACGTAAGGAAAAACTGAACAGGAGTTGTACATTTCCCCAGTTGGTTCCATGTGTTCCGCCTTCATTTCCGTGTAACACGCCGTGTAACAAACGTGTAACAACTTGCGTTGACTGAACTATAAAACATAGTCTTTTTAGACGCAACAGACAGAGAAATAGCAGGTAGAGCGAACGCGTTTTTGCAGGTAGACGGCTTGGTGCAAATAGTCGCAACACTTCCAAGCTGATGACGCGGGTTCGATTCCCGTCGCCCGCTCCATAAGAATTGTTTTAACGGCTTTGGTTTCCTTTGGGAATCAGAGCTGTTTTTGTTTACGCGCCGGGCGACGGGAATCGAACCCGTCAGGGTGCGGAGCTGAGAAAAAGCGTGAGCATTTTCCAGCGCAGCACGCAAGGGCCGAAGGCCCGCAGCGAAACAAGGATTTGCGAAGCAAATCCTTGGACTTCCCGTCGCCCGCTCCAAGCTATATAATCGCAGGCCAATATGCTAATTTGGCTCGCGTTTGTTTTTCCCATCTTCGCGGGACATGTTTATGACCAATGTTTGTCCCACATCGTACGAAAGTAGTGATTGCCATGGCACAAAGTAAGGCAGAATATCCCACTCCCGACTGCCTGGCGCCCGCCGCGATCGAGGCCAAGACCGAGGCTGCCGGTGTTGCCAAGGCCAGCCTGCCGGTCTCGAAGGCCTTTTTGCTCGCCATGTTCGCCGGCGCGTTTATCGCCTTCGGCGGCCTGTTCTTCACGGTCTTTCTGAGCGATCCCACGCTTGGCTGGGGCGCCCAGCGCTTCGTGGGCGGTCTTGCTTTTTGCCTGGGACTGGTGCTCGTGCTCATTTGCGGCGCGGAGCTGTTTACCGGTAACTCGCTTATGGTCTGCGCGCTTAAGAGCAAAAAGATCACGCTCGTCCAGATGCTCAAGGCTTGGACTATTGTGTGGACCGGCAACTTTGCCGGCGCCCTGTTCGTTGTCTTTTTGATTTACATGGCAGCTATTTATAAGCTCAACGGCGAGGCCGTCGCCAACACCATGGTGAGCGTCGCCGCCGGTAAGGTTACGATCGACGCCGTTACCATCTTCTTCCGCGGCATTCTGTGCAACATCTTTGTCTGCCTTGCCGTATGGATCGGCACTGCCGGCAAGACCGTGGTCGATAAGGTCGTGGGCATTTTGCTGCCTATCGCTGCCTTTGTGGCCTGCGGTTTTGAGCACTGCGTTGCCAACATGTACTTTTTGCCCATGGGCATTTTGATGCATTCCTGCGGCTATGGAGCCGATGTCGCCGGCGCCGATGCCCTCAACGCCGCCGGGCTGGCGCTCAACCTTTCGGTCGCCACGCTGGGCAATATCGTGGGCGGCGCCCTGATCGTGGCGCTGGGCTACTGGTTTATTTACACCAATAAAGAGGCCTAAAGGACCCAACCCATAACCGACCAAAAAGGGACAGGTTTATTTTGGCAGGTTTTGGACGAGGCGCTTCGCCGTCTTGTCGCGAGCTGCCATAATGGACCTGTCCCTTTTGCATACGTCTCGTCACATTTTGGCCGATGACGACCAAAGGGGACCCGCTATTTATTGAACATGTCGAAAGGCTTTCCATGAGCGACTGCGAATCCACGCCTGCCGAGGTGCGCGACCGCCTGCGCTCCATTCCCGCCGCTCACGAGCTGCTGGCCGAGTGGCCGGTCATGAAGGCTGCCGGCGATGCGGGCGACATGATTGTGCGCGAGGCGATTGATGCCGAGCTCGATGCCGAGCGCGAGGCGATCCGCTCTGGCACCCCCGCTAGGAATAAGCGCGAGCTCGCCTTGGCCATCGAGCAGCGGTGCCACCGACTGTCGCTGCCGACCCTGCGCCCTGCCGTCAACGCGACGGGCGTTGTGATTCACACCAATCTGGGCCGCGCTCCGCTTGCTCCCGCAGCGGTGCAGGCGGTGACCGATGTCGCCCGCGGCTACAGCACGCTTGAGTATGACGTCGCGACCTGTGCCCGTGGGGGCCGCAAAGAGCACGCCGCGCGTCTGCTGCGCAAGCTTCGCGAGGCTCAGTGCGAAGAGGCCGTGGAGCTGCAGGTTGTCGAGGGCGCCTCTACTCCCGGCGGCGGATCGCTGCCGACTGTCGAGCTCCCAACATTTTGCGTGCCGTCTGCCCTGTCGATGGGCGCCTATCCGCCGATGGCCTAAAGCGCGCCTTGGTTCAGGAGCCCGATACGCCGGTCGTGACACGCGTGCGGCACGACCAGGTGCTGTTTGACGTTCGCACGCTTTTGCACGACACCGACCTTGATCTATGTGCGTCTGCGTTGGTGGATGCCGTGCGGGCAGGTTTGCGCCGATGACGGCGCGCGAGCTTGTCGAATGTCCCGTTGTCGTTGGAACAGCGGGACACGTCGACCACGGAAAGTCGGCCCTTATCGAGGCACTGACCGGCAAAGATCCCGACCGTCTGGAGGTCGAACGCCGCCGAGGCATGACTACAGAGCTCGGTTTTGGCGAGCTCGAGCTTCCCGGTGGCAAGATTGTCGGCCTGGTCGACGTGTCCGGGCATGCGCACTATCTGCGCGCCATGGTGCAGGGCGCCACCGGCGTGGACGTAGCGTTACTGGTGGTTTCGGCCGTTGAGGGCGTGATGCCGCAGACCCGCGAGCACGTTCGGGTTCTGGAGCTGTTGGGTGTGACGCGCATGGTCGTCGCGCTCACGATGCGCGATTTGGCCGACGACGAGATTGCCACGCTGGCGGAGCTCGATGTCGAGGCGTTTCTGGACGGGACCGTGTTTGCGGGGGCGTCGATAGTGCCGGTGTCCTCCAAGACGGGCGAGGGCCTGGACGAGCTGCTTACGGCGCTCGATAACGCGGTTCGCTCGTGCTGGTCGGAGCACCTGGAGGCAGCCGTGGGCTCGGGCGCCGCGCCCCGTCTTCCCATCGACCGTTGCTTTAGCATCCGCGGCATCGGAACCGTCGTGACGGGTACGCTGCACGACGGTCCCGTTTCGGTTGGCGATGAGCTCGTTGCGCTGCCGTCGCAAACGCGCTGTCGCGTGCGCGGGGGCAGGTTCACGGGGATACCCAGTGCGCGGTTCCCGGCCAGCGCGTCGCCCTGAACCTGGTGGGCGATGGCGTGGCGGGCCTCAAGCGCGGCGAGATGCTCGGCGTCGAGGGTCGCGTGGGCCAGACGCTGCGCTTTTTGATGCAACTGACATATGTGGGGCGCGATGGCGTGCGATCCGGCGTTCTTGCTTCGGGTACGCGCATGCACGTCATGGCGGGCACGGCCGAGGTGCTCGGCCGCATTATGCTTTTGGACGACGAGCCGCCCCTCGCGGTCGGCGAGACGCGTGTGGTGCAGGTGCGCCTGGAACGGCCGCTGCCGTTGCGCGTCGGCGATCAGGCCGTCATTCTGTCGTATTCGCCAGTTTCGCTGCTTGGTGGCGGACGCGTCCTGCTTTCGCACTGTCGCCGCGCGCGGGCTCTGTCGGCGGGGGAGCGCGCGTGGCGTGTGCACCGTCGAAGGTGCCGAGGTGATCGACCCGCATTCCGCTGCTGCGGCGATACGCGTGGTACGCGAGGCTGGCCAGCGTATCGTTGCCCTGCTGGACGAGGCTGGTCTTAATGCGCCGACGCTTCCCGAGGTGGGCGAGCAGCTTCAGCTCGATCGCGACACCATGACGCGTGCACTGCGCGAGCTTTCGCTCAACCGCTCGATCGTTAAGGTCGAGCGTGACGTTGCCTTGTCCGCCGCCGAGGCTCATGCGCGTGAGGTTGTTGCGACGGCTATCGAGGCTTCCAGCGGCGCTGCCACCACGAGTGTGCTGCGCGAAGCCCTGGGCGTATCGCGCAAGCGAGCCATTAGCATCTTGGAGCACCTGGATGCCGTGCGCTTTACGGTGCTCGACAAGGAGGCCGGCGGTCTGAGATCGCTGCGCTTGCGGTTTCCGCATTGCTCTTTTCGATTGCGGCATATTCGGTTTGGTAAAATACCGCCACGCTTGGGAACGGATGGGCTCCGGTGGGCCCTGCGGTCCTCAAAACCGTTGCGAGGCGTGCAAAACGTCTTGGATGTGTTCGATTTGCATACGTTCCCGCCAACGCATCGCGCCAAAACCACCACAAAGGTGCCTGTCCCCTTTGTGGTGGTTTCGATACGCGCGAGAAACAGCTTCGAAACACGCGATTTGCACGTCAGGCGGTCAAAAACCCATCTACCTGCATCGTAATCAAAATGAAACATCCGCCCGCGGTCTTATTCGTAACTTTGCCGCAACAGTGCGATATTATCCATACACGATAAAGCTCGCGGCGCATAGGGTGCCGCGACCGACACTTTTCGTTTCCCATCATTGGAGGAAGCATGAGCTACACGCAGAAAGTTCTCGAAGAGCTCAAGGCCCGCTATCCCGAGCAGCCTGAGTTCATCCAGGCCGCGACCGAGATCCTCGGCACCATCCAGCCGGCGCTCGACGCCCACCCCGAGTACGAGGAGGCCGCCCTGCTTGAGCGCCTCGTCGAGCCCGAGCGCATCGTCATGTTCCGTGTTCCCTGGGTCGACGACCAGGGTAAGGTTCAGGTCAACCGCGGTTACCGCGTCGAGTTCAACTCTGCCATTGGACCCTACAAGGGCGGCCTGCGCTTTAACCCGACGGTCACCTTGGGTATGCTCAAGTTCCTGGGTCTGGAGCAGATTCTTAAGAACAGCCTGACCACCCTTCCCATGGGCGGCGGCAAGGGCGGCTCCGACTTTGACCCCAAGGGCAAGTCCAACAACGAGATCATGCACTTCTGCCAGTCCTTCATGACCGAGCTCTATCGTCACATCGGCCCCAACACCGACGTCCCCGCCGGCGACCTGGGCGTTGGCGGCCGCGAGGTTGCCTACATGTTCGGTCAGTACAAGCGCCTGACCAACGAGTGGACCGGCGTCCTCACCGGCAAGGGCCTCTCCTTTGGCGGCTCGCTCGCCCGTACCGAGGCCACCGGCTACGGCCTGGTCTACTTTGTGGACGAGTACCTCAAGAGCCGCGGCGACTCCTTCGAGGGCAAGAACGTCGTCGTTCACGGCTCCGGCAACGTCGCTATCTACGCCGTCCAGAAGGTTTCCCAGCTCGGCGGCAAGGTGCTGGCCTGCTCCGATACCCACGGCTGGGTCGAGGATCCCGACGGCATCGACTACTCCGTGCTCGAGCACGTCTACAACCAGAAGCGTTCCGGTCACGATAAGGGCGTCACGCTCGCCATGTATGTTGACGAGAAGCCCAACGCCGTGTGGCACGAGGGCGACGGCCGCGGCGTGTGGCAGCTGCCCTGCGACATCGCGCTGCCCTGTGCTCGCGAGAACACGCTGCTGCTCGAGGACGCCCAGGCGCTCGTCGCCAACGGCTGCAAGGTAGTCGGCGAGGGCGCAAACATGCCCACGACCATCGAGGCCACGACCTACTTCCAGGAGAACGGCGTCACCTTTATGCCTGGTAAGGCTGCCAACGCCGGTGGCGTGCTCGTGTCCGGCCTGGAGATGAGCCAGAACGCCGAGCACCTGTCCTGGACCTTCGAGGAGGTCGACGGTAAGCTCGAGCAGCTCATGCGCGGCATGTTCCACAACGTTGACGACACCGCCAAGGAGTATGGCCAGGAGGGCAACTTTGTCATGGGCGCCAACATCGCCGGCTTCCTGAAGGTCGCCGACGCCATGCTCGCTCAGGGCGTCTGCTAAATCCAGCTCAACATAGCTCCGTTCAGCACCAGCTGATGCACCTAAGGCTCTCGACCATATCGGCCGGGAGCCTTTTTCTATGGTGGCGAGGGTCGTGCGCCCTCGTTTGGTACACTTAGAGGTACTGGACAAGTAAAGAGATGGGGGAGAACTTACTCAAGTTCGGTACCTACGTCCGTGTTGGAAACGCGGCCGAAGCCTATGAGCTCTTGCAGTAAAACCGCAACAACAAGATTGTGGGCGGCGGCATCTGGATGCGCCTGGGATCGCGTCGCGTGGCGACGGCGATTGACCTTTCGGCCTGCGGACTCGATCAGATCGAGGAGACCGAGACCGAGTTTCGCATCGGCGCCATGTGCACCCTGCGCCAGCTCGAGCGCCATGCCGAGCTCAACACGCTCGTCAACAATGTGTTTGAGTTTGCCGTCTACGACATTGTGGGCGTGCAGCTGCGCAATACCGCCACGGTGGGTGGCAGCATCTACGGCCGCTTTGGCTTCTCGGACGTGCTCTCCGCCTTCCTCGCGCTCGATTCCTATGTTGAGCTGACGGGTGCCGGCCGCGTGCCGCTCGCCGAGTTCGTGGACATGGGTTACGTGCGCGACGTGATCGAGCACATCGTGGTCGTCAAACACGACTACCGCGCGAGCTACGAGGCCGTACGCTTTAGCTACCCACACTTCGAATTTGGCCCCGAGCTCGAACGCCTTGGTGGGGTAGATAAAATAGCCCCGTCCCAAATTAGCTACCCTGAGCCATCGGCAACTCGTGGTGAGGTCGTGAGCCTGTAAAACGTGTGCGTGCGCTTGCCGTTCGTATCTGCTATCATTCCTAGTCTGTGCGCTCATGCGGGCGTGGCGGAATTGGTAGACGCGCCAGATTTAGGTTCTGGTGGGATTCCCGTGAAGGTTCGAGTCCTTTCGCCCGCACCAACGCACTTGCGTCGGCTCCCGCCGTCGCGACTCTTTGTTGCATAAAAGGTACCAGCACCTCAGATAAGCTGGGCAGTATGAGGAGGAACGTGTTGAACATCACCGCTTCTGACGTCAAGGACGCCAAGCTCACCGCTACGGTCACCATCCCGGCCGCCGACGTCGACGCCGCGATCAAGAAGGCCTACAAGGAGACCGCCAAGAAGTACCGCTTCCCGGGCTTCCGCGCCGGTAAGGCCCCTCGTCCGGTCATCGACTCTGCTCTTGGCGCCGAGGCTACCCTCGCTCAGGCCACCAACGACCTGATCGCCGCCAACGAGCCCGCCGTCCTCAACGAGCTGGACATCGTCCCCACCAAGAGCGGTGACTACAAGGAGCTCGACCTCGCCAAGGATCACGAGGACTACACTTACACCGTCGAGTTCTCCCTGCGTCCCGCCGCTGAGCTCTCCTCCTTCGACGCCGTCGAGATCGAGATGCCTCCCGCGGAGGTCACCGAGTCCGAGATCAACAACCAGGTCGAGATGCTCCTCAACTACCGTGCCACCTTCGAGGACGTCGAGGGTCGCGCCGTCGAGGCTGACGACTATGTGACCGTCGACCTCAAGGCCGTCGAGAACGCTGATAACTTCGCCGCCGAGGGCCGTATGCTCATCGCCGGTAGCGACAGCAACCCCAAGGAGTTCAACGAGGCCCTGATCGGCGCTAACGTTGACGACGTCAAGACCGTCACCTGGACCGACGAGGTCGAGGAGGGCGAGGAGGCCGAGACCCACACCGTCGAGGTCACCGTCAAGGGCATCAAGGTCCGCAACACCCCCGAGCTCACCGACGAGCTCGTCAAGTCCGACTTTGGCTTCGACAGCATCGACGCCATGCGCGACGCCATCAAGCTCGAGATCGAGCAGGACAAGGCTTCCCGCCTCCCGGCCGAGAAGGAGAACCGTTGCGTCTCCGCTCTCGCCGAGCGTCTGCAGCTCGAGGAGATGGACGCCGACTACGAGCAATCCGTCTTTGAGGAGCTTGGCCAGAACTTCCTGTCCAACCTCGCTGCCCGCGGCATGACCCTGGACACTTGGCTGCCCGCTTCCGGTCTGACCATGGAGCAGTTCATCGGCGACCTGCACAAGCAGGCCAACGACGTTGCCCGTGAGTCCCTGGCGCTCGACGCCCTCGCCCGTGAGCTCAAAATCGAGGTCACCGAGGACGACATCAACGCCGAGTTCGAGAAGGCCGGCGTCAAGGACGTCGAGGCTTCCAAGGCCGAGTTCATCGCCGATGGCCGTATGCCCGCCGTCCGCGAGTCCATCCGTCGCTCCAAGGCCGTCGATCACCTGGTCGAGAACGCCAAGGTGACCGAGGTCGACGAGACCGCCAAGGACGCCGAGTAATTCTCGCCACCTTGTTCGCGAGCGCATGCGTGTGCCCGTGATGGGGTAAAGTTATAAGCCGGTTATCCGGTTGCTTCGTACGGTGCCAGCCAATGCATAGCATGCGGGCACCGTACGTTTATCTAGAACCAATTTGGTCCGCAAGAGAGAAATGGAGATGCGTATGATCGCTAAGTTCGATTCCGCCCTCGTGCCATACGTTATCGAGCAGACGCCGCGCGGTGAGCGCAGTTACGATATCTATTCGCGCCTGCTCAACGACCGCATCATCTTCTTGGGCGAGGAGATCAACTCTGTCAGTGCCAACCTGGTCGTTGCCCAGCTGCTGCATCTTGAGAGCCAGGATGCCGAGAAGGATATCTCGCTCTACATCAATTCGCCCGGTGGCGAGGTATACTCCGGCCTGGCGATTCTTGACACCATGAACTTTATCAAGCCGCAGGTCTCCACCATCTGTGTCGGTATGGCCGCGTCTATGGCCGCCGTGCTTCTTTCGGCCGGCGCCAAGGGCAAGCGCTTCTGCTTGCCGCACTCCAAGGTCATGATTCACCAGCCCAGCGGTGGCGCCCAGGGCCAGCAGACCGAGATTGAGATCGTTGCCGAGGAGATCAAGAAGACCCGTCGCGAGCTCAACCAGATCCTGTCCGATGCCTCGGGCCAGCCCATCGAGAAGGTCCAGGCCGATACCGAGCGCGACAACTACCTGACCGCTGCCGAGGCCCTCGACTACGGTCTGATCGACCGTATCGTCACCTCGCGCGATCTCGCCGCGAAGGATGCCTAGGATGGCAGGTAACATGCAGGATAACTTCGACGAGAACGGAAACCCCATCCGCTGCTCCTTCTGCGGAAAAGAGCAGGGTCAGGTTCGCCGCCTTGTTAAGGGTCCGACCAACATCTTTATCTGCGACGAGTGCGTTGCCGCCTGCTCCGAGATTTTGGAGGAGTCGCTGGCTTCGGACTTTATGGACGCCGCCCGCAACGGCAAGCTGCCGGGCTTTCTCAACGACCACGGCCAGGCTGCGTCTCAGCCCGCTGTGGATACCGAGGCCGAGGGCTTTGAGCTCGAGGACGATATGCGTCAGGTCATTACGCGCGTGCCGACGCCGCACGAGATCTATGCCGAGCTTTCGGCCTATGTCATGGGCCAGGAAGACGCCAAGCGCGCCATGTCGGTTGCCGTGTACAACCACTACCGCCGCGTGATTGAGGGCGGCGCTGCGCTTTCGGCCTTTGACGACGGCTCGGACGCGCAGCTCGACGACGATATGGACGAGGTGGAGCTCGCCAAGTCCAACATTTTGCTGCTCGGTCCCACCGGTACCGGTAAGACCCTGCTTGCCCAGACGCTCGCGCGCATCCTCGAGGTGCCGTTTGCCATCGCCGACGCCACCGCGCTCACCGAGGCCGGTTACGTGGGCGAGGACGTGGAGAACATCCTGCTCAAGCTCATCAACGCTGCCGATGGCGATATCGAGCGCGCACAGGTGGGCATCATCTATGTGGACGAGATCGACAAGATCGCCCGCAAGGCCGAGAACCTGTCCATCACCCGCGATGTTTCGGGCGAGGGCGTTCAGCAGGCACTGCTTAAGATTCTTGAGGGCACGGTGGCAAGCGTTCCGCCCACCGGCGGCCGCAAGCATCCCCAGCAGGAGCTGCTGCAGATCGACACGACCAACATCCTGTTCATCTGCGGCGGTGCCTTTGTGGGCCTGGATAAGATCATCGCCGACCGTGTTGGCAACAAGGGCGTGGGCTTTAACTCCGAGATCGCCGGCCCCACTTCGGTCGACGAGAACGACCTGCTGCGTCAGGTGCTCCCGCAGGACCTCAACGCCTTTGGCATGATCCCCGAGTTTGTGGGACGTACGCCGGTCGTCACCCAGACGCAAGCGCTCGACGAGGACGACCTGGTGTCGATCCTGACCGAGCCCAAGAACGCCGTGGTGCGCCAGTACCGTAAGATGTTCCAGCTCGAGGACGTTGAGCTTGAGTTTGAGGACGCGGCCCTGCACGAGATCGCCCGCATGGCACTTGCCCGCAAGACCGGCGCCCGCGGCCTGCGCTCCATCTGCGAGGACGTGCTGCAGCAGACGATGTTCGATCTGCCCAGCGAGGAAGGCGTCACCAAGGTCATCGTGACCGAAGCCTCCGTAAAGGGCGACGAGCAGCCCCAGCGCTTCTACGGCTAAACCAGCCAAATACGTGCTTGCAAATAGCCTCCGACCACCCGCGGTCGGAGGCTATTTTATATATACGCAATAACCCCAACTACCTGTGCTATTCTGTGTGTTTGTTTAAGCCAAAGCGAAGTCAATTCAGACTGAAGTAATCGATACCTAAGGGGAGGAATGTAGGCCCGTTTTTCGTAGATTCCGCACGAGCCGAAGACCACTTAATGTGGTCTTCGAGCGAGCCCAGGACCTGACCGAACGAAAATCGGGCCTACATTCCTCCCCGGTGGGACAGGGAGAGATATATGGAAGAGATGCCCAAGAATTACGATCCGTCGACCAACGAGCCGGCGATCCTGCAGAAGTGGCTCGACGGCGGCTACTACAAGCGCCGCGAGGGCGTGGGCGACTGTACCGTCACCATTCCGCCTCCCAACGTGACCGGCAAGCTCCACATGGGCCACGCCACCGACGACTCCATCCAGGACGCCATCATCCGTATGGCCCGCATGCGCGGCAAGTCCACGCGCTGGGTGCTGGGTACCGACCACGCCGGTATCGCCACGCAGACCAAGGTCGACAAGAAACTCAAGAGTGAGGGCATCAGCCGCCTGGAGATTGGCCGCGACAAGTTTGTCGACGCCTGCTGGGACTGGACCCACGAGTACGGCGGCATCATCGTCGAGCAGATCAAGCGCATGGGTTGCTCCGTCGACTTCGACAACGAGCGCTTTACCATGGACGAGGACTACGCCCAGGCCGTGCGCAAGGTGTTCTGCGACTGGTACCACGACGGCCTGATCTACCGCGGCAAGCGCATCGTCAACTGGTGCCCCAACTGCACCACCGCTATTTCGGACGACGAGGCCGAGTACAAGGACGAGAAGGGCCACCTGTGGCACCTGCGCTACCCGCTGACCGAGCCGGTCAACGGCCAGGACTACATCGTCGTCGCCACCACGCGCCCCGAGACCATGCTCGGCGACACGGGCGTTGCCGTCTCCCCGAAGGACCCCGAGAAGGCCGCCTTTGTGGGCAAGACCGTCAAGCTCCCCATCGTCGACCGCGAGATCCCCATCTTTGAGGATTGGCACGTCGACGCCAACTTTGGCTCCGGCTTCGTTAAGGTCACCCCGGCCCACGACCCCAACGACTACGCCATGGGTCAGGCCCACGACCTGCCGCAGATCAATATCTTCGACGAGCACGCGGTGGTCGTCGAGGGCTACGGCGAGTTCACCGGCATGAACCGCGACGAGTGCCGCGAGGCCGTCATCAAGTGGTTCGACGAGCACGGCCTGCTCGACCACGTCGACGAGCACGATCACTCCGTCATGCACTGCTACCGTTGCGACTCCGCCCTGGAGCCGTGGCTGTCCGAGCAGTGGTTCGTGGCCGTCGACAAGCTCAAGGGACCGGCGCTCGACGCCGTCAACTCCGGCAAGGTCACCTTCCACCCCGCGCGCTGGACGCAGACCTACACCACTTGGATGGAGAACCTTAAGGACTGGTGCATCAGCCGCCAGCTGTGGTGGGGCCACCGCATCCCCGTGTTCTACTGCGAGGACTGCGGCTGGGAGGACGCCCTCACCGAGGACACCGATGTGTGCCCCAAGTGCGGCGGTCATCACGTGCACCAGGACGAGAACGTGCTGGACACGTGGTTTAGCTCGCAGCTGTGGACCTTCGCCACGCAGGGCTGGCCGCAAAAGCCGGAGCTGCTCGAGGGCCATCATCCCACGACGGCACTCGTCACCGCGCGCGACATCATCGCGCTGTGGGTCGCCCGCATGGTCATGAGCTCGCTGTACTTCCTGGACGAGGTGCCGTCTAAGGACGTCGTCATCTACCCGACGATTCTGGCCAAGGACGGCAGCCGCATGTCCAAGTCCAAGGGCAACGGCGTTGACCCCATGGACCTCATCGGTATGTACGGCGCCGACGCCATGCGTTACAACCTGCTGACGCTGTGCACCAACAACCAGGATGTTAAGTTCGACGCGAACATCGACAAGAAGACCAAGAAGCTCATCGACAGCCCGCGCACCGATCAGGCCAAGAGCTTTGTGACCAAGATCTGGAACGCTAGCCGCTTCCTGCTTATGAACATGGAGGGCTACGCGCCCGGCGAGCCCGTCGTGGAGACGCCGGCCGACGCTTGGATGTTCAGCCGCCTGGCCAAGGCCGTGAAGATGGTCACCGAGGGCATCGAGAACTACACCTTTGGCGACATGGCCCGCGGCGTGCAGCAGTTCTTCTGGAACGAGGTCTGCGACTGGTACGTCGAGGTCACCAAGGCCCGCCTGAAGGGCGAGGGCCGTCTGCAGGCGCAGCGCAACCTGATCTTTGTGCTCGACACCTCCATTCGCCTGATGCACCCGCTCATGCCGTTTGTCACCGAGGAGATTTGGGACAACATGCCGGCGAGCGTGCTCGATTTGGACGCCGAGGGCAACGTGGACCGCGCCGAGGCGCTCATGATCGCCAAGTGGCCGGAGCCCGCCGACTACGCCAAGTACGTCGACGAGCCTGCCGAGCGCGCGTTTGAGCTGTGCCGTACCGTCGTTTCCGCCGCCCGCGCCACCCGTTCGCGTTATCGCTTGAGCCCCAAGGCCGAGCTCGACGTGGTCGTGCGCGCCGGTGCCGAGGATATCGAGAAGCTCGAGAGCCTGCGCTCGACCATCGAGCCGCTGGCCAACACCACCTCGCTGGTCATGGGTACCGACGTTGAGAAGCCGGCCGCGAGCATCGCCGTGGTCGATAGCGGCGTCGAGGTCTTTGTGGTGCTCGAGGGCAAGGTTGACCTTTCGGCCGAGAAGGCACGCCTGGAGAAGGAGATCGCCGCGGCGCAGAAGGAGCTCGCCGGCTGCGAGAAGACGCTCGCCAACGAGGGCTTTGTGGCCAAGGCCGCGCCCGCAGTGGTCCAGAAGAAGAGGGACCGTGCGGCTGAGCTCAAGGAGATCCTGGCGGCGCTGACTGCTCAGGTTGCTGACTTCTCGTAGGCGTTACTGGGGGGGCGTCCCGACGCTTTGCTCGCTACTGCGGACAGTCCTGCGCAAGACGGACAGCACATTAAGTGCTGTCCTTTGCGTGCGGAACTTGCGGCGAGCAAAGCATCGGGCCGCTCCTAGTTCGTTTACGTGGTTGTTTGCAACTGGTAGGTTGGGGCCACTTGGTTGTGGCCTTGATCTTGCTGCAATCGGGTAAAGGCTGAAATTGTCAACGCGAGGGGCTCATTCTTTTTGATGAGCCTCTTTTTCTGTTATGGGGGACTTTGGGTTATGGCTAAGCGTTCTGGGTCGTATGTCGTTCCTTTTTCGTTTGAGTTGCTTTCGTTTGATGATGCCGTTGCTTTGGCTGCTGATACGGGGCGGATTTCTGGGGATGCTGGTCCTCTGCTTGAGACGGTTGTCGATATGCTCGATGAGCTGGGGCGTCCGGACGAGTATTTCGATTGCATTCAGGTCGCCGGCACCAATGGCAAGACTTCGACTACGCGTTTTTCGGCTGCTATCCTTCGCGGCGAAGGGCTTAAAACCGCACTGTATACGTCGCCGCAGCTTATTCGCTATCCCGAGCGCATGGAGGTTGACGGGCGCGTTGTGAGCGACGAGGCCTTTGCCCGTGGCGTTTCGGCGGCTGTCGAGGCGGGGCGTCGGGTGAATGCGCACCGTGTGGCGGCGGGGGAGCGCGCCTATACCATCACGCCGTTTGACCTGCTGACGGCTGCTGCGCTTGTGGTGTTTGCCGAGGCCGCGGTGGATGTTGCCGTGCTCGAGGTCGGCATGGGCGGACGTTGGGACGCCACGAGTGCGACCGATCCCGTCGCCGTTGCCATTACGGGCATTGGGCTCGACCATACACGCATTCTGGGCGATACGCTTGAGGCCATTGCGGGTGAGAAGGCTGCGGTCATTAAGCCCGGACGCCTGGTTGTGCTGGGCGAGGGCACGCACGAGGCGAGCGTTCAGCGCGTGATGGATGCCCGTTGCCGCGAGTGCGGCATCGTGCCGCTCGTGGTGAGCCACGCCACGACTAAGGTGCCGGCGCATGTTGGCGACACGGTGGAGTTTAGCTGCACTACGCCGCGTTCGATCTATGCGTCGAGCATGGTGAAGCCGGCGTATCAGCCGCAGAATGCAGCGTGTGCGATTATGCTGTGCGAGGGTTATCTGGGCCGCGAGCTTGACCACGATGCGCTTGATGCTTCGCTTATGGGCTGCCCCACGCCGGGTCGCTTTGATGTGCTGGGAACCGATCCGCTCAAGTTGATCGACGCCTGTCATAATCCCCAGAGCTGCGAGAACTTTGTGAGCGCGCTGGACGAGATCGATCCGTGCGTGGAGAATCGCCCCACGCTGCTGTGCGCTGCGCTGGCCGACAAGGACGTGGCGGGCATCGTTGACGTGCTAATCCCGGCCTTTCCGCGCGTGATTGTGACTCAGACCGATTCCGACCGCGCCCTGCCGGCAGAGGAGCTCGCCGCCCTCGTTGATGCTGATAAGCTGGCGGGCGTGTACCCCAGCGTGTCCGAGGCCCTCGCAGCTTTCAAGGCCGCGGGCGAGCCCTTCGTAGCAGCCGGCACCATCACCCTAGCCGGCGAAGTAGCCGGTCTGCTCCGTTAACCCATCCTGGAGGGTAGCTAATTTGGGACGGGGCTTTTTTAGCTACCCTACCCGGAGTCTTCGAAGCAGGAAACCACATTTGACATAGGGCAGCTAAAAAAGCCCCGTCCCAAATTAGCTACCCAAGTTTCCTCTTCAGTTGGGGATGAGCCTAGTCCAGGCGCATGGCGTCGTGGGGGTAGGCGTTGAGAATCTCGACGCCGTTCTCGGTCACCAGGGCTAGGTCCTCGATGCGGACGCCGGTGCGGCCGGGGAGGTAGATGCCCGGTTCGATGGAGAACGTCATGCCCGGCTCTACGACCTGCTCGTTGACGAGTGAAACGTCGCCCGGCTCGTGGTCCTGCAAGCCGATCGAGTGTCCCAGGCGATGCGTAAAGTACTTACCGTAGCCCGCATCCTCAATCACGTCGCGCGCGGCGCGGTCCAGGTCGCGCATGCGAACGCCCGGTGCGATGAGTGCCTCGGCGGCTTCGTTAGCGCGGCGCACGATGTCGTAGATGCGTGTCGTCTCCTCGTCCGGCTCGCCCCAAAAGAACGTGCGCGTCATATCCGAGCAGTAGTTGCGGTGACGTCCGCCAATATCGAACAGCACCACGTCGCCGCGCTTGAGTACGGTGTTGTCGGGCTCGTGGTGCGGGTCGCCGGCGTTGGCGCCAAAGCTCACGATGGGCGGAAAGCTAAAGCTCTCGCAGCCATGCTTGCGATACAGGCCGAGCATCTGGTCGGCAATCTCGCGCTCTGTCACGCCTTCGTGGACGAGTTTGATCGCGTCGGCCATCACGGCGTCGTTGGCTGCCGAGGACACGCGCATGAGTTCCTGCTCGGCGGCGTCTTTGTAGGTTCGCGCGGCGGTCACGGCAAAATCACCCAGGAAAAACTCGCTGGCGGCATGGCGCTCCATGAGCGGCATCAAAAAGCCGGAACGCATGACAGTATCGATGCCGATCGGTTTGGTCGGGTCGATCTCACTCGCGATGGCGTCGGCCACGACATCGGTATCGGTGTGGTAGGCAACGCGGGCATTGTCATACTCTGGCAGCTGGTGCAGGGCGTTGACTAGGATCACCGGCTCGGCGCCGCGCGCGAGCAGCACGCCGCAAAAACGCTCGAACATATCGGCATAAAAACCGGTCAGATAGTAAATCGACCACGGGTCGTTTACGAGCAACTGTGCGCCGGGGTGCTGAGCCTCGAGCGCATCAAGCACGTGAGCCACACGCTGGTCATCGACATGTGCCATACATCGTCCTTTCGCTAGGGTGCCACCATGGTATCCCAAGCCCGGCACATAGGGACGCTCCTTTTATGACGGCACTTCGGGACACTCCTTGGCATGGCCAGCCTGGCAAGTGTGCAGGAAAAAGGAGTCATAAGAGGCCCGTCCCAAATGGGCTGGTTTCAAAAGTATGGCGGATTACGGGGCTGGACCTGTATTACTTGACCATGGGTAAAATCGCGAAATTAAAACCGCAGGTAGACGGCTTATCAAAAATCGAAAACTGCCGGTATGGATGGGGGTCTCCGAATCGGCCCCGTAATCCGGCATAGTTTTGAAATGGCACTAAAGTAGGCACAAGCTGAATACCGATTCCAAGGATAGTTGCGGTGGAATAGTTCCTGGATGCCGGGGTTTTGGCGGAAATCAGGAACTATTTCACCGCAATTGAGGAGGGGCGGGGTGGATGGCGGGGTAGCTAAAAGAGCTCCGTCCCTAATTAGCTACTTGGGCTCGGTCGATGTCCATGCTGGCGATTAGGTTGATGTTGGTGCCTAGGAGGTTCTCTAGCACGACGTCGCCCATGCGGATGGGGGCGTTGACGACTAGGCCTCGGATGAGGGCCATGGCTTGGGCGTGGAGCGCCAGCGGGATGGCTTCGGCCGTGCGCACGGGGAGCAGGGCTTCGTCGCTGCCGGAGACGGCCACGGTCGTCGTGAGCACGCGCATAGGGCAGGTGAGCTCCTGATGTGCGAACTTATCTCCGCGCGGGCAGTTGTTGCCGATTACGGAGCGCACTTCCACCACGGCGCCATTGGCGTCGCGCTCCACCTTTACGGTCAGAAGGCATTCGGATGGGCAGGTCGTGCAGTTGAACTGCAGCGTCTCGGTCGCATTCGTGCTCATGAGCTATGCCTCCTCAACGGGGTTGACGGATAGGACAATCTCGCTGGCGCCCAGGTCGAGCGCTTGCTGGATGACTTTCGCCGGTAGTGGGAAACTCTCCATAACGCTCGGCTTAAACGCGCGGACCTTGCCTGCAAGCAGTTCCTCGTCGCCTGCCAGAATACGCACGCGGGCGGTATCGACCGGTCGGCGTACGCGGAAGTTGAGCTTGGTGAGCGCCACAGCCGTAATGCGTCCCGGCAGCGTGTAGCCCGCGATGCCGGCTGGGGAGACCGTGAGCTCGCAGACCGTGTCCGCAGCGCTCGCCCCGGCGTTGCCGCCCAACGCCCACGCCGCCGCAGCCGCACCGGCGTGCTCGGACTCGGTCGTCACGTTGTCGGCCAGGTCGTGCACATGCAGAACGTTGCCGCAGGCAAAGATGCCTGGTATGCCCGTCTGCAGGCTCTGGTCCACCACGGCGCCGCGCGTGCGCGGGTCAAGCTCCACGCCCGCGGCAACCGAAAGCTCATTCTCGGGAATCAAGCCCACCGAAAGCAGCAGCGTGTCACACGGAACAATGCGCTCGGTCCCCGGAATGGGCGCCAGGCGCTCGTTGACTTGACTCACCTCGACGGCTTCCACGCGGTCGTGCCCAATTACACGCGTCACGGTGGTGGACAGGTGCAGCGGAATGCCAAAGTCGTCCAGACAGTTCTTCACATTGCGGCGCAGCCCGTTGGCGTACGGCATGAGCTCGTATACGCCCTCGACCGAAATCCCCTCGAGCGTGCAGCGACGTGCCATGATCAGCCCGATATCGCCCGAACCCAAAATGACGGCGCGCGAGCCGGGTCTGAGGTTCTCGATATTGATGTATCGCTGCGCCAGGCCGGCCGTAAACACGCCGGCGGGGCGGCTACCGGGAATCTTGATCTCGCTTCGGGTGCGCTCGCGGCAGCCCATGGCAAGGACGACCGCTCGCCCGGTGAGCTGTAGCATGCCGGCAGGGCTCATGAGCGTGACGGTATGGACCTCGGTGGCTCCCGTCGGCTCGCCTGAATCAATCCCAATTACCATGCTGTCCAAGAACAGCGCGATGTCGGTCGCGCGAACCTGGTCGATAAAGCGCTGCGCGTACTCGGGACCGGTGAGCTCCTGCTTAAAGTGCGAAAGCCCAAAGCCGGGGTGGATGCACTGGCGCAGGATGCCGCCCAGATGCTGCTCGCGCTCCACGATGGCCACTTGTGCGCCGGCCTTGTACGCGGCAAGCGCGGCCGCCATGCCGGCAGGTCCGCCACCGATAACGACCACGTCGAACGCTTGCGTCTGCACTGCCGCTACGGCTTCTGCCCCTGTGCGTTCGTCGCGCATATCAAACGTCGCCATCCTAGCGCACCCCCTTCAAAGGTCCCTCGACCAGCCAGGAGCCGGCGTCCTCCAGTAATACCTCGCTGGGGTCGCAGCCCAGCTCGCGCGCCAGGATCGCCACCACACGGCTCTGGCAAAAGCCGCTCTGGCACCGACCCATGCCGGCACGGCAGCGGCGCTTGACGCCCTCGACCGAAACCGCGCCCGGCTGGCGTCGGATCGCGGCCACAATCTCGGCTTCGGGCACCGTTTCGCAGCGGCAGACGATTTGCCCCCAAGCGGGGTCGGATTCAATGAGCTCTTCCTTGCGCGCAAGCGGCACGCGGTCAAAGTCGTCCGGCGCGCGGCGAATCGGGTCCCAATCGGCCCTTTCGCGCAAAGCAACGCCCGCCTCGCGCATCACGCGCTCCATGCGCTCGGCAATGGCCGGCGCGCTCGCCACGCCCGGCGACTGAATACCTGCCGCCTGGAACAGCCCCGGCACCACGGCCGACTGTCCAATAAAGAAGTCGTTCGTTCCCTGAATGACCGGGCGCCCGCCGGCAAATGCGCGCACCACGCGGCGCGTATCCAGATCGGGAATCAGCTTGCGCGCTCCCGTCAGCAGCGCGTTCACATCGCTCGCATAGGTCTGCGTGTCGCCCGGCTCACGCACGGCAGCCGTGGCGGTGATCACGGTGTTGCCGTGGACCGTGCCCGTGACGATAACGCCCTTGGACAACGGCGTGGGCACGGGGTAGAGCGGCATAAGCGCACGCGGCTCCTTGTCCAGCACCACGATGTTGCCCTGACGCCAGACCATCTGGAACTCCTCGGCGCCCGCCATATGCGAGATGTCGGCGGCGCCGTTGCCCGCGGCGTTGATCAGGTAGCGGCAGCGCACGCTGCCAGCAGGGGTCGCCAGCGTAAAGCGTGCGTCGTCGCCCGAGCCTGCGACTTCAATCGCCTCCACCGGTGCGGAGCGCATAAACGTCACCCCGTTGGCCACGGCGTTCTCCAGCGCGGCGATGGCAACCTCAAACGGGTCGACAAAGCCAGTGGAGGGGCACCACAACGCGCACGTTGCATCGGCACTGGCGCGCGGCTCTAATTCGTGGATGCGGTCGGGTCCGATGATCGACAGCTCGGGCACGCCGTTGGCAAGGCCATTCTGGCGCAGCTTCTCCAGGTGCGCGCGGTCCTCGTCGTTAAAGCCCAACACCATCGACCCGGTGCGGCAGAACAGAAAGCCCAGCTCCTGCGCCCACGTACCGTACAGCTCGCAGCCACGAGCGTTGACCTGGGCCTTAACCGTGCCCGGCGCCGGATCGTAGCCAGCGTGCACCAGGCCGCCGTTGGCCTTCGACGCGCCCAGCGCAATATCGATAGCCGCCTCGACCACGCAAATGGACAGGTCATAGCGCGCGAGCTGCCGCGCGATGGCGCATCCGGTGATGCCCGCGCCGACAATCGCGATATCAAACGTTTCTGTCACAGTGCCTCCCAGACGAGTTGACAGGCTGTCAATAAGACTATCCTACGGTCTGCACATCTCCGGTGCGGCGGCAATGCGGCGAACAGCCCCGCAGCGCCCGCTAACGGCAGACGAGGGGAGACTCAGTAACGTCGATAACTTCGTCTGCCGCCCCTGGCGTCAGAGGTTTGTCTCGTTCTGTAACATCTGGGACTGTTTTTGCCGAGTAACTGTTACAGATTGAGACATTCGGTTCGGACGGTTTCCTTTGTCTCGACCTGTAACAGTTAGACGAGGATTTGGGTTCTAGATGTTACAGATCAAGACAAACCTTCCGGCGGATTTTGAATGTCTCGATCTGTAACAGTAAGAGGGGTTTTGGGACCCTAGATGTTACTGATCGAGATTGAAGTCGGGGATGGACTCCTGTGTCTCGTTCTGTAACATCTAGGACCGGATTCCGCTCCTAACTGTTACAGATTGAGATGTTTGTGTCCGCGCCGGCCCCGCCCCTAGCCGTGGTCCCATATAAACAAACCCCGTGGTAAACTTGACCGGAGTGTTAATATCCCGAAAGGTACCCGTAATGTCCAAGTACATCTCCGAACTCATGTCGCCGCAGCTTATGGGCGTCGTCTATGCCTTCGTTGGCTTTATCATCGCCCTGTATGTGCTGTCGGTCGTCTATGTGTTCATCGACGCTCGCCGCCGCGGCGCCAGCGCCTACGTGGCATGGGGCATCATCGCCCTTATCCCGTTTGTGGGCCTCATTGCCTACCTGGTCCTGCGCCCGCACTCCTACGCGTCCGACCGCGAGGAGCAGGAGCTGGACATGGCCCTGCGCGAGCGCCAGCTTGCCCAGTACGGCACCTGCCCGCAGTGCGGCGCGCCCATCGAGAAGGACTTTGTCGTGTGCCCGGTGTGCGATACCCAGGTTCGCAACGTCTGCCCCAGCTGCCATCGCCCGCTCGACGCGCACTGGAAGGTCTGCCCCTACTGCCGAACTCGCATCCAGTAACGCATCCATCGCCGGGCCGGCCGCAAGCCACGGGCACCACGCGTCTCGCGCAAGCCACGCGCGCCCCAAACCCCGCCCCACACGATGAAGCATGCGTAGAAAATCGCCCGCCGTGCCATTAAGGTGCGGCGGGCGCTTGTATACCAAGGCAACCTGCCTATAATGATGCAAGTCAAAAACGCCGAGCGCATCGCACGCACTTGCATCAGGCATCCGAGAGGAGAAAACATACCCATGAAGGCACTCTACAATGACGGTTCGGTGGCCGAGCTCCCGCAGGACGAGGTCACGCACGTCATCCGCCACTCTGCCGCGCACATCATGGCGCAGGCCATCAAGCGCCTCTATCCCGAGGCCGACTTTGCCTACGGCCCCGCGACCGACAACGGCTTCTACTACGACGTCGACCTGCCCGAGGGCGTCAAGATCAGCGAGGACGACTTCCCCGCGATCGAGGCCGAGATGAAAAAGATCGTCAAGGAGAACCTCAAGTTTACCGTGTACGAGAAGCCCCGCGCCGAGGCCATCGCCCTTATGGAGGAGCGCGGCGAGAAGTACAAGGTCGAGCACATCGGCGACCTGGACGACGACGCCCGCATTACCTTCTACCAGCAGGGCGACTACATCGACATGTGCGTCGGCCCCCACATCTGCTACACCAAGGCGCTCAAGGCCTTTAAGCTCACCGGCGTCTCGGGCGCCTACTGGAAGGGCGACAAGGACAACAAGATGCTCACCCGCATCAACGGCGTCGCCTTTGCCACCAAGGAAGAGCTCGATGAGCACATGCACATGCTGGAGGAGGCCAAGAAGCGCGACCACCGTAAGATCGGCCGCGAGATGGACCTCTTTATGATGCGCGACGAGGCCCCCGGTTTCCCGTTCTTCCTGCCCAACGGCATGATCCTTAAGAACACGCTGCTGGACTACTGGCGCGAGATCCACCACAAGGCCGGCTACGTGGAGATCTCCACGCCGCTCATCATGAACAAGCAGCTGTGGAAGACCTCTGGCCACTGGGACCACTACAAGGACAACATGTACTCCACCGTCATCGATGACGAAGAGTACTGCATTAAGCCCATGAACTGCCCGGGCGGCGTGCTGGTGTACGCCTCCAAGCCGCACTCCTACCGCGAGCTGCCCATCCGCGCCGGCGAGATTGGCCTGGTGCACCGCCACGAGCTGCGCGGCGCCCTGCACGGCCTGTTCCGCGTGCGTTGCTTTAACCAGGACGACGCCCACCTGTTTGTGCGCCCCGACCAGCTGACCGACGAGATCGTGGGCGTGGTCAACCTCATCGACTCCGTGTACCAGAAGTTTGGCTTTAAGTACCATGTTGAGCTTTCCACCCGCCCCGAGGACTCCATGGGTTCGGACGAGGACTGGGCGCGTGCCGAGGAAGGCCTACGCACCGCTCTGGAGAAGCTGGGCATGGACTACGAGGTCAACGAGGGCGACGGCGCCTTCTACGGCCCCAAGATCGACTTCCACCTGGAGGACTCGCTCGGCCGTACCTGGCAGTGCGGTACCGTGCAGCTCGACTTCCAGATGCCGCTCAACTTTGACTTGGAGTACGTGGACGCCGACGGCACCAAGAAGCGCCCCATCATGCTGCATCGCGTATGCTTTGGCTCCATCGAGCGCTTCATCGGTATTCTGATTGAGCACTTTGCCGGCAAGTTCCCCACCTGGCTGGCTCCCGTGCAGGTCAAGGCACTTCCCGTCTCTGAGAAGAGCCGCGACTACGCCCACGAGGTGTGCGCCAAGCTGGAGCAGGCCGGCATTCGCGTGGTCTGCGACGACCGCGACGAGAAGATCGGTTACAAGATCCGCGAGGCCCGCAGCATCGATCGCGTGCCCTACATGCTTATCCTGGGCGAGAAGGAGGTCGAGGCCGGCAACATCTCCGTCCGCGATCGCTCCAACGAGACCGTTCAGATGAGCGTTGACGAGTTTGTTGCCAAGGTGACCGAGGAGATCAAGACTCGCGCCTAAGGCAAACTTCACAACAATTAACAAAGGCGACCGTCCACAAAGGGCGGTCGCCTTTTTCATGCCGAAATAAGAAAAGCCGCTGGTTGAGCGGCTTTTTTTTGTTGCACAAAAAGGTACAGGTTTTTGTAGAGGGCTATGGAGATGTATCTACCGGCAGGACATTTTGCGTAATCTGGGCAATCGTTGATTAATTGCTCGTATAATTGCCTATGTCGAAAGATACAAAAACCTGTACTTTTGCGACTGCGCCTAGCTGCGAGCGAGAAGCCTGTTCTAAACGCCCCTGCATTTGTGTGCATCGCAAAGCCAAGGGGGGGCGAGAACATGGAACAGACGGCACGGCGCCAAGAGCAGCTGCCGGGCGCATTTAACGGCGTCACCACCAGTAGCCAGCACGGTCGCGTCCGCTGGTATCTGGTCCACACCCCCCATGGAAAAGAGCGCGAGACCTGCGAAAAGGTCCGCCGCATTATTCCGCACAACCTTATGCAGGACGCCTTTGTGATGCAAAAGGAGTTCTGGTTTAAGCGTGACGGCGCATGGTCGCTCCAAACCAAACCCATGTACAAGGAATATTTCTTCGTCGCCACGCACGATGCTGCCGCGCTCGATAGGGCCTTGGCCCAGTTGAGCTTTGGCTGCCGCATCGCCGGCAGTAGGGAGCGGGCGTACATGCCCATGCCGGACGATGCGCAGGATTGGTATTGCAGCGTGCTCGACGACGACGGCGTGGTACGCAACAGCGTCGCCCGCATAGAAGACGGCGTGCTGCACATAGAGCAAGGGCCCTTGGTGGGGCAAGAGGCCCGTGTAAAGAAGATCGACCGTCATAAACGCTGGTGCCTGGTGGATGTGGGCGAGGGTGACTCCACATTTAGGGAGCTGCTTCCGTTAGACGTGCCCAGCAAAACGTAAGGGAGACGTTGCACCGGCAATTTATTTGGTTTTTGGATTCATAGATGGGGGGGGGGTTCCTGGGGACAGGAACGTAAGTTTGACTGTGGCTGCTAAAGAAGTAACTGAGAAGTGTATCCCAACGAGAGATGCTCTTGTTGTAAATCAAATAAAGCCTAGTGGAACATTGGGCTATCGCTTTGTTAAGAGGCTGTTTGACCTTGTTTTTAGTCTTATGGCGATCGCTATTTTATTCATTCCAGTGGGGCTTGTGTGCGTCCTGATTTGTCTAGAGTCTCCGGGTAATCCCTTGTACACCCAGGAGCGAATTGGCAAAAATGGCAAGGTCATTAAGATCTTTAAGCTGCGCAGCATGGTTGCCGATGCGGGCAATGTTCAGAAGTATTTAAATTTTGAGCAGCTGCATCAGTGGGAAATTGAGCGCAAGGTCGATAACGATCCGCGCATCACTAAGGTAGGGCAGTTTATTCGTAAGTGCTCTATCGATGAGATGCCGCAGTTTCTTAATGTTTTAAATGGTGATTTATCCGTTATCGGTCCTCGTCCCATTACGCGTGATGAACTCGAAATGCATTTTTCTGATGAGGATAAGGTTGTATTTCTTTCGGTTCAACCTGGAATTACCGGTTTATGGCAGGCAACGGATCGCAACGATGCGTCATTTGAAAGCGGTTTGCGCCAAAAAATCGAATTGCATTACGTGCGGAACCGTTGTTTCCGAATGGATTGGAAGTGTTTTGCTGGCACTTTCGGCGCCATGTTTGGCAAGGAGAGGACGGGCCGATAGATGGAAATCTCCGTCATCATTCCGACTCTTAATGCTGAGCATGAAATCGATGGGCTTTTAATTGCCCTCGAACACCAGTCTATTCAGCCGGTTGATATCCTGATCGTTGATTCCGCTTCGGAAGATAAAACTATAGAGCTGGTCCGGCAGCACAAAAGAGTCCGCCTGCTGAAGATTGATCGCCAGGATTTCAACCACGGCACCACAAGAGACATGGCACTAAGGGAGTCGAGGGGTGACTTTGTATGCTTCCTTACCCAAGATGCTGTGCCTGTTTCTGATGATTATCTGGAGCGGCTTGTTGCTCCCATGCTTGATGATTCCGATATCGCTCTCGTAAGCGGCAGGCAGCTGCCTAAGGCGGATGCCCGACGTTTTGAACAGCTGGTGCGTGGTTTTAACTATCCCGACTGGCCATCCGTTCGTTCCAAATGTGATCTCGAGAAACTCGGTATTAAGACGTTTTTTGCATCTGATGTCTGTTCCGCCTATCGACGAACTGCATATCTCGAATGCGGCGGATTCGAGCACGTTAACACCAACGAGGACATGCTCATGGCGGCAAGGTTTATCGCCTCAGGGTTGAAGGTGGCTTACGAGCCGCGTGCAGAGGTCTATCACTCGCATAACTTGACGCCATCCCAACAATTTGCCCGCAACCGTGCCGTCGGGTTCTTTCTCGAAACGCATGCAGACGAACTCATGCATGCAAGTGAGATTGGTGAAGGCGGCCGGCTCGCCAAGATGGTTTCGTCGCAACTTCTACGAGAGGGAAGTCTTGGCGAGCTCGTTGCTTTCGGAGTCGACTGCTGCGCTCGCCTTCTCGGAAATCGCGCTGGCCGCAGGGCTGCAAGAAATGAAAGGTTATAGCCAATGAAAGGCATCATCCTCGCCGGCGGGTCCGGCACCCGCCTGTACCCGCTCACGCTCGTGACCTCCAAGCAGCTGCTGCCGGTCTACGACAAGCCCATGATCTACTACCCGCTGTCCACCCTCATGCTGGCTGGCATCCGGGACATCCTGGTCATCTCCACGCCTACCGACCTCCCCAACTTCGAGCGCCTGCTCGGGGACGGCTCGCGCTACGGCGTGAACCTGTCCTACGCCGAGCAGCCCTCGCCGGACGGCCTGGCGCAGGCGTTCACCATCGGCGAGGAGTTCATCGCCGGCGAGCCGTGCGCGCTGGTGCTCGGCGACAACATCTTCTACGGCAACGGCCTGTCGCGCCACCTGACGCGCGCCGTCCAGAACGCAGAGTCGGGCCGCGCCACGGTCTTCGGCTACCACGTGGACGACCCCGAGCGCTTCGGCGTCGTGGAGTTCGACCGCGAGGGGAGGGCCGTCTCCATCGAGGAGAAGCCCGAGTGCCCCAAGAGCTCCTACGCCGTCACCGGCCTGTACTTCTACCCGGGCGACGTGGCCGCCAAGGCGCATGAGGTCAGGCCCTCGGCCCGCGGCGAGCTGGAGATCACGACGCTCAACCAGATGTACCTGGAGGAGGGGACGCTGTCCGTGGTCACCCTCGGCCGCGGCTACGCGTGGCTGGACACCGGCACCATGGAGAGCCTGCACGAGGCCGCGGAGTTCGTCCGCGCCGTGGAGCACTCCCAGGACCTGCCCGTGTCCGTGCCCGAGGAGATCGCCTGGGAGAACGGCTGGATCACGACCGCCGGGCTTGAGGAGGCAGCGAAGGCCTACGGCAAGTCGGTCTACGGGCAGCACCTGAAGAAGGTCGCCGCCGGCGAGATCGTCAACAGCCCGCGCGAGTACTAATCCGATCCAATGGGAGATAGAAACATGTCTGAAGAGCTCTTCGAACCGAAGAACATCATCGTAACGGGCGGCTGCGGCTTCATCGGCAGCAACTTCGTGCACTACGTGGTCAACAACCACCCCGAGGTCCACGTCACAGTCCTGGACAAGCTGACCTACGCAGGCAACCCCGAGAACATCGCGGGCCTGCCCTCCGACCGCGTGGAGCTCGTCGTGGGCGACATCTGCGACGCGGAACTGCTGGACGGGCTGGTCCCCGGCCACGACGCCATCGTGCACTACGCCGCCGAGAGCCACAACGACAACTCCATCGCCGACCCGGAGCCGTTCCTGCGCACCAACGTGGAGGGCACCTTCCGCCTGCTGGAGGCCGTGAGGAAGCACGGCGTCCGCTACCACCACGTCTCCACCGACGAGGTCTACGGCGACCTGGCGCTCGACGACCCGGCGAAGTTCACCGAGGAGACGCCGTACCACCCGTCCTCGCCGTACTCGAGCACCAAGGCCAGCTCCGACATGCTCGTGCGCGCATGGACCCGCACCTACGGCCTTCGCGCCACGATCTCCAACTGCTCCAACAACTACGGCCCCTACCAGCACGTGGAGAAGTTCATCCCCAGGCAGATCACGAACATCATCGACGGCGTCCGCCCCAAGCTCTACGGCAAGGGCGAGAACGTCCGCGACTGGATCCACACCGAGGACCACTCCAGCGCCGTCTGGGACATCCTCACCAAGGGCCGCACGGGGGAGACCTACCTCATCGGCGCCGACGGCGAGAGGAACAACATCACGGTCCTGCGCATGATCCTCGAGGCGATGGGGCGCGACCCCGAGGACTTCGACTGGGTCGCCGACCGCCCCGGCCACGACCGCCGCTACGCCATCGACTCCACCAAGCTCCAGTGCGAGCTCGGCTGGAGGCCGGCCCACACCGACTTCGCCGAGGGGCTCAAGGCCACCATCGACTGGTACGTCAAGAACGAGTCCTGGTGGCGCCCGGCCAAGGAGGCCACCGAGGCCCGCTACCGCGCACAGGGCCAGTAAGACCGCATCCCGGCGAACCGCACCGCGGGGCGCCCGCGCGGGGCCGCAGGGCATGGGGATGATCCTGCGTCCCCGCGCGGGCGCCCGCAACCTGAACCTCTTCGATAGGAGCTTTTCCCACATGGCAGACATCGCATTCGAGAAGGACCTCTCCGTCGCCGAGACCGGCATCGAGGGCCTCAAGGTCGTCGACCTCGCCGTCCACGGCGACTCGCGCGGCTGGTTCAAGGAGAACTGGCAGCGCGCCAAGATGTGCGCCCTGGGCATCCCGGACCTCCGCTTCGTCCAGAACAACGTCTCCTACAACGACAGCCGCGGCGTCACCCGCGGCATCCACGCCGAGCCCTGGGACAAGTTCATCTCCGTGGCGCGCGGCTCGGTCTTCGGCGCCTGGGTCGACCTGCGCGAGGGCAGCGCCACCTACGGGAAGGTCTACACGACCGTGCTGGACCCCTCCAGGGCCATCTACGTCCCGCGCGGCGTGGGCAACTCCTTCCAGGCCCTGGAGGACGGCACCGCCTACACCTACCTGGTGGACGCCCACTGGTCGCTGGAGCTCAAGAAGACCTACACCTTCGTGAACCTCGCCGACCCGGAGCTCGCCATCGAGTGGCCGATCCCGCTGGACCAGGCCACCGTCTCCGAGGCGGACCTCAACCACCCGATGCTCAGGGACGTCGTCCCCATGGCGCCCAAGAGGACGCTCGTCACCGGCTGCAACGGCCAGCTGGGCCGTGCGGTGCGAAAGCTCGCCGAGGAGCGCGGCGTGGCGAAGGACTTCGACTTCTGCGACATCGACACCTTCGACATGTCCGACCCGGACGCCTATTCCAAGTACGACTGGTCGCTCTACGGCACCGTCATCAACTGCGGCGCCTACACGGCCGTGGATAAAGCCGAGACCCCCGAGGGCCGCGTGACCGCCTGGAAGGCCAACGCGACGGGGCCCGCCCTCCTCGCCCGCACCTGCGCCGGGCACGGCATCACGCTCGTCCACGTGTCCTCCGACTACGTCTTCGACGGCACCGCCGAGGTCCATACGGAGGACGAGCCGTTCTCTCCGCTGTCCGTCTACGGCCAGACCAAGGCCGCCGGCGACATCGCCGTGGCAGGGTGCCCGCGCCACTACATCATGCGCAGCTCCTGGGTCATCGGCGAGGGCCACAACTTCGTCAAGACCATGAGGGGGCTGTCCGACCGCGTAGCCGATCCCGAGGACGGCCTCGCGCAGATCACGGTCGTGGACGACCAGCTGGGCCGCCTGACCTTCACGCGCGACATGGCCGAGGCCATCTTCCACGTACTGGGGACGCACGCCCCCTACGGGATCTATAACTGCACCGGCTCCGGCGCGGTCAAGTCCTGGGCGGACATCGCCCGCTCCGTCTTCGAGGCCGCCAACGGCAACGGCGACAGGGTCGTGCCTGTGTCGACCGCCGACTACTACGCGAACGCCGAGGGCCCCATCGCCCCGCGCCCGGTCCACTCCGCGCTCGACCTGTCCAAGCTTGAGGCCGCCGGCTTCCACATGCCCGACTGGGAAGAAGAGCTGGGGGAGTACCTCAAGACTTTCGCCATGCAGGATGGTGAAGCCTAATGTTTGGTCAATATGGTCCTTCTGAGACGTTTAAAAATGTGTGGGCGCTACTTCTCACCAAGGTGTTGTTCCCTGGTGCGAGACTTGTCCGCCGCCCCTTTTACCTTCGTGGTGGCAAGTGTCGCTTCGTTTATGGTGAGGGTTTCACCTGTGGTTATTCTTGTCGTTTCGACCTTGCTGGTGACGGCACCCCTCTAATTGTCGGCAAGAACTGCAAGATAAACGATCGAGTTCATATCTCTGCGCATGAGAGTGTCGTTATCGGAGATAACGTGCTCATGGCTTCGAATATTTTTATATCTGATAACAGTCATGGGTCCTATGGCGACGATCCCTCGTTGCCCGATATGGCGCCTGATGATCGAAAGATAGTTACTAAGCCCGTGCGCATTGGCGATAACGTGTGGATAGGCGAAGGTGCAGCGGTGATGCCCGGTGTGACCATTGGCAACGGTGTGATTATCGGTACCAATGCGGTGGTGACTCGCGACGTTCCCGACAACGTGATCGTTGCCGGGGTTCCCGCTAAACCCATTAAGCGATTTGTGGGGGGGGGTGGCTTCCCAGTGGAAAACGGTAAGACCCCAAAGGTAAGCATCGTCGTCCCCATGTATAACGTGGGCGAATGCGCCGCGGCTTGTCTTCGCTCTCTTATGGGCCAGACGTATAAAAACATAGAAATTGTGGTTGTTGATGATGGGGCAACCGATGATACGGCAGATATATGTGCCCGTACCATTGCGGATGATGATCGAGTTAAACTCGTGCACAAGGAGAACGGAGGCCTCTCTTCCGCTCGTAACTTCGGCCTCGCCCGTGCTACTGGCGACTTTGTCACATTTGTGGACGGTGACGATGTCCTGGACAAGTGGGCCGTGGGGCATATGGTTGCCCTTGCCCAGAAGACGGGCGTGCCGCTTGTCACATGTGAATATAAGAAGATTGACTCGACTGACGACTTTGGGTGTCAAGAGATTGGCGAAGGCAAGATCGTTTCCGGCGACGAACTTCTTGGAATGTTGCTTCTGCTTAACGGTGAGTCCGGCTCTGCCTGCGCGAAGCTGTATGCTAGGGAACTATTCCCGCTCCTTGCGTTTCCCGAGGGACAACTGTTCGAGGACTTTGGCGTTGAAGCTACTGTCTTCTCTAGTGTTGATAAGGCTTGTATTTCTGGCGCAGAGCTTTATGGCTATCTTGCCCGCGAGGGTTCCATTACTACGAATAAGAAATACGAAGACAAGCACCTTGAGGGCATGGAAGCGTCTTTGTCAACTGTGAGAGACGTGGTTGATGATAGACCTGAGTTGAAAGATGCGTTTGCTTGCTTTGAGGCTTTTTGCTCTCTTCGCGTTGCGTCGAGGCTGGATTTGAATAAATGCATCGACAGGCGCAAGGCTAAGGCTTATGTCCTTAATGCGAGGAAACGCTGCAGGAAGGTCGCCGGCAACCCTCTTGCGAGCAAGACTTGGCGCTTTCGCTGCGGGCTTTTTGCATCTTCGCCAGCACTTCATAATCTTGTATACAGCCTTTACGGCAACTTGACCGGAAAGGTCGTAGGATGATGGATACACTCGAGCTTGATTTGACAAACTCGCATCGCATTGTTCCTCGCAAATCTGACGCCGGTGCATATAACAACGCCTATTTTCTCCTCGCCCTTCTATCATGCTTTCTCTTTCCTTTTGCTTCGATTTTCTTCATTATTCTTTATATTAGGTCCGAGAAGCATTCGAGTGTGGGCCTGGCGATTCTGGTTGGTCTTTGCTCTGGCGCAATTGCCTATGGGGTTAATACGACATTAATGGCTGACATTGATCGATATACCAACAGTCTGCCTATCTTTCGTGAGACATCATTTTGGGACCTCCTTTCAATCAAGGGTGTCTATTCCTCTGTGGGGTCTCATGGTTACAACCTTTTTGCTTGGATTGTTTCGAGATTTAATGATGACCATCTTCTGCGAAGCGCAGTTACAGCAACTTTTTACTCAGTCTTGGCCTTTATTGTTGACGATTATGCCGTGCTTCAGGGGTGGTCGTTTAGGAGGACTTGTGCCGCCCTTTTGATTTCAGTGGCAATCCCACCGTTTTTCAACGTTCTCTCTTATGCAAAAAGTACCCCGGCTTTTTCGTTGCTTTTGTTGGCACTCTATTTGGACTTTGGGAAGCGTACCGGGCCGGTTGTATTGATTTTGCTTTACGCCTTTGCCGCCTCTACTCATTCATCTGTTTTACCGGTGATAGCTTTAAGAGTTGTGCTGCTTTTCGTAAAAAATGAGATTGCCATTTACGGCATCAGTCTTGCATTACTTCCTTTATCAAATATACTTTCCGCCGCCTTACCGGCCTCCTTCAGGACGATACCTGTTCTTTCTCTATTTATGAGCGCTTTGGATAAGTTTTCTGTATATAGCGAGTTCAGCGATTGGGGATGGGCCGCAGCATCTCAACATAGTGTGTTGCTTATGGGGTACCGATATTATTTTGAAGCTATCGCTGTTTTCTGCATCCTTTTGGTGTTTAGGCGTTACGACGTTTCTAAATCCGGTTTGCTTGTTTTTTCAGGCATTTGGTCTGCCCTATGCATTGCAGTTTCAGTATTTTTTGCCGCAGATGTTTTCTTTCGGTATGCGATGCCTTGCTCAACGTTGTTTGTCTTAGCTTCTTTGAGTCATAAGGATGATGCCGTAAATCTATTTATAGATATCGCACTTGCGATTATTGCGGTTATCGGTTTTGTCGTTCAGTGGGCTTATCTCGCAAGCGTCGCCGATATGTCCTGCTTTATTCTTCATGGTTTGTTCGGAGTTTAGTTTTGAGTTCTCAACACAAACATTTCTACAGCAATGTCGTTTGGCAGTACGGACTGCAGATTGTTAAGTACATTTTTCCCCTCATTACGCTGCCTTATCTGACACGTGTGCTTCTGCCGGAGGGTTACGCGATCTACGCGTATGTTGTGTCGTTCATGACTTTCGCCCAGACTTTCGTCGATTTTGGTTTCAACCTTTCCGGTACTAAACGCATAGCAAAATCCGAGACTGTCGAAGAGGAGAACCGGGCTATCGGCGCTGTGACAGAGGCTCGCCTGTTGCTTGGTGTAGTGACCGGCGCTATCGTTGTTGTTGTGGCCTGGTTCATCCCCATTACTCATTCGAACATGCTATATACCATGCTTGCATTTGTTGCTGTATTCGGTAAGGCAGTTGCTCCGGACTTTCTTTTCCAGGGACATGAAAACATGGGCCCATTGACGACTCGCTATTTTGTCTCGAAGGGTGTCTCTACTGCCTTGACGTTCGTCGTTGTCCATTCTATCGATGACATTCTGTGGATTCCTATTCTCGACATCCTTTCGAGCGTTATTGCCCTTGCCTGGTCTTTCATTTCCGCCAAGCGAATGTTCGGTACCACCATTACGTTCGTCCCCCTATGCGAGGCGCTTTCAGAGCTGAAGGTTTCCGCGCTCTATTGTTTCTCGAACATGGCCTCCGTCGTTTTTTCCGGTTTCACTACGCTTTTGATTGGTATCGTGATTACCAACAAGGCGATGATTTCCTACTGGTCCCTTGCTGTGACTGCAATTAATGCCATCCAGTCCCTTTATTCGCCAATTGTGAACAGTCTGTACCCCCATATGGTCAAGGGGGGTGACTACGGTTTTGCAAGGAAGTTGCTCCTTGTCTCTATACCCGTTCTGCTCATTGGCACCATCGCTTTCGCAGCGCTTTCCGATGTAGTTATGCTCGTGCTCGGTGGCAAGGACTATCTATCAGGTTCCTGGGTTATCGCCTGGGCTTCACCTGTACTCCTGTTTTCCTTCTATGCAACGATGGTCGGCTGGCCGATTCTTGGCGCCTCTGGCAAAGTCACTGAGGTTACCTTC
This sequence comes from Collinsella sp. AF18-8LB, assembly GCF_003459795.1. Classification (NCBI taxonomy): domain Bacteria; kingdom Bacillati; phylum Actinomycetota; class Coriobacteriia; order Coriobacteriales; family Coriobacteriaceae; genus Collinsella; species Collinsella sp. AF18-8LB. The sequence continues at coordinate 59,813 of NZ_QRWU01000003.1, read as the reverse complement.
ACCACAGTTGGATCTGCTGTATTTTGCATTGTTTCGCTTTTGACCGTGTCTGCAATAGGAGTCGCGAGTTTGCAGGTCATTTGCATCATCCGTTGCCTTACTGAGGCAATTATGTGCGTGAGTCGCATTTGGCTCGCGCGCGGATACTTGTTTCCGTCTCGAAGTGTTACCGCCGATTGCGAAAGGTAGGGAATAAGAAATGAAAAAGTGCGTCGGTATATTGTCACGCCATGCAGTGCCGAACTACGGTTCCATTCTGCAAGCATATGCCCTTCAGGATGCGTTCGCCTCAATGGGTATCAATGCTGAGTATGTTGACTACCGCATCCCCCGGGACTTTCCTTTAGCAGATGCCATGAGGACCTCTGGCGCGCTCGGTCCGATTCGTGCGATTCCAAAAGCGATTGGTGCCCGTAAGTTCGAGGCGATGAGGAGTGATTTGTTGAAGCAGAGCCGTAGGGTTACCGACTCAGAAGAGCTCGGTAAGCTTCTTGCGGAGTACCCTGTCCTTTGTGTGGGAGGCGACCAAGTGTGGAACATCATGTCTGATGGAAACATCGAGGGCGCCTACCTTTTGGAGGGCGCATCAGACGATGCCTACAAGTTCTCCTTCTCTTCCTCCTTTGGTAAAAATGGCCTCGATCCACGCGAACGCGAACGTGCCGCCAAAGCGTTTGCGCGCTTTGATAGGCTTTCAGTGCGCGAGGAAAGTGGGCAGAAAACTCTTGAGGAAATGGGACTTGAGGCGCAAACCGTTGTCGACCCCGTGCACCTGCTCTCAAAAGAGGCCTGGTTTGATCGTGTTGAGCCTCGTGCTCCCCGCGGGGTGAATGGGAAGTACTGCCTGATCTACAACCTGCATCCAAGCGATGCATTCGACCGCTATTCTGCTGCCGCATGCAAGTCACTCGGCCTCGAGGTCGTTAGCATTCGTCCGTCGCTTCGTAAGACGATGGGGAAGAATTTGTTCTACCCGTCGCTTCATGAATTCCTTTGGCTGTTTGACAATGCTACCTGCGTGCTCACGGATTCATTCCACGGGACTGCTTTTTCGTTGCTGTTCAATACGCCCTTTGTCGATATTCTGCCTGAGCAGTATGCGGAGCGTAACAAAGCAATTCTTTCTCGCTACGGGTTGGATTCCCGCATAAGCACGGAGCTTCAGCCAGAAGAGCTTTGCCTCAACGATTTTGATTGGGCGGGCGTCAATGAGTCGCTTGCCGTCAACCGTGAGTCCTCCTCGGAGTTCCTTTGTGACACCGTTGGCGAGTTCTCCGCCCGTCTTGCTCGCTAGAATAATGAATGGAAGGTCGTATTTTGAGTCAGCCATCTGTTTCCATCATCGTCGCTGTTTACAAATCTGAACAATTTCTGCCGAAGCTTCTTCATTCCTTTGAGGTTCAAACCCATAAGAATCTCCAGATTATTCTCGTTGACGATGGTTCTCCCGATGACAGCGGTCGCATCTGCGATGACTATGCTACACGTGACCCTAGGGCTATTGTTATTCACAAGCCTAATGGCGGCACTTGCTCCGCTAGGAATGCGGGACTTGGTGTCGCGACGGGTGACTATCTCATGATTGTGGACGGTGACGACTGGCTGGAGCCCGATTGTGTCGAATATTTGGTCGACTTGGCAGAGAGCACCGGCTCCGACATGTCCTACTCGGTGAATCTCTTTACAACGCGCGATAGGGAGCAGATTGTTGAGGATGTCCGAGAGACCTGGTCGGCAGAGCGCGCTACCTCTGCCATCATCTATCCCTTTATGCGACTAGGGCCTTGGAATAAGTTGTACAAACGTTCCGTAGTTGTCGACAACAATATTTCGTTTTCCGTTCCTTGGTTCGGCGAGGGTCTGTACTTTGCTACCGAGGTTGCACAGCACTCTAATCATGTGGGCGTCGGTAGACGTAAGGTCTACAACTACCGTCTGAATAACATGGGTAGCGGTCTTACCAACTACAACGTTCAAAATGGCAAGAACGCCCTTGGAAATATTAAATTCATTAAAGAGAACTTGACTCTGGACACTCCGATGGTTCGCCACGCATGCGATTGGCATATCTGGCGAAACTACGAGTTCCTACTCACTCAGATAATAGGTGCGGATGAAATGGACTCCGAAGGTGAACTCGTGAAAGAATGTACGGCGTACGTTAGGAAGAACTGGCTGTCCGTGTTCAAGAACAGCGAGGTCGGCCGTTCCGAGAAAGTAAAGATTGCATGCTGCGGCATGGCACCCGTGCTTTACGCGAAGCTGGTCATAGATCGAAATCGGAAGGGGCTCGAGGCCGATAAAGGCAAGTTCATGGATGTCGAGGAGTAGGTGCATGGCGAATTTAAAGCACGCAATCAAGCAGGGCATCGTCGCTCTCAAAGCAAAGAATATACAGCCTGTGATGCAGACCGTCGGCGATGAATGCTTGCTCAAGGGGAAGACCGCCCTCGTAGTGGGAGGCTCAGGCGGAATCGGCAAGGCGGTCGCCAAGGCGTTCCTGAAGAACGGCGCGAATGTTGTCATCGCCGGCACTAGGCGCGCGAAGGTCGACAAGGTGGTGTTAGAGCTTGGCGGGAATTGCGCCGGGGTTGTTGTCGACCTTGCCGAGCCAGAGACCTTTTCGAAAGTCATCGACGAGGCGGTGGCATTCTACGGCCCCATCAATATCCTAGTCAATTCTGCCGGCGTTCACACCGAGGACGTCTCCATGGGCGGGTTTCTCGATTTTTCAGTTGAGGAATACGATCGTATCTTGGACATCAACCTGCGCGGCGTCTACTTCATGGTGCAGTCTGTTGCAAAGCGCATGATTTCCGATAAGGTCAGCAATGGGCATATCCTTATCGTCTCATCCTCGGCCGGCAACGAGCCCGCATGGTCTCCCTACCGCGTGTCGAAGTGGGGTCTGAAGGGCATCACTGAGGGCATGGCATCCGCCCTGGTTCCTCATGGCATTGTAGTCAACGCGATTGCGCCCGGCAGTACGGCGACTCCTCTTCTTGGCGTCGAGAAGGGCGACAGCATCTCCGCTGAGGACAACAGGCTTGGCAGGTTCGCCATGCCCGAGGAGATCGCAGAGTTCGCCGTGATGTTGGCCAGCCCCATGGGCGACATGGTCGTTGGCGATACTTTGTACGTCTCCGGTGGCCGTGGGGTCTGTGATATCCGGTAGCGGCTTTGCGGGCGCTTCAAAGTATGAGATCTCCTTTACCGTAGAAGCAGCCTGGCTGCCTCGGAGGCTTGCGTCGAACCGTCTTCGAGGGAGACTAAGCATCGAAACAGCCTCTTTGCCAAGCCTTCGGTTGCAATGAAACTTATGGTGCAACTTTTCGAGGTGACACCTCCGATTGCGGTGTTGTACCAGGTCCCGCCTCCGTTGTCAGAACATTGCCATTGAAATGCGGCCGCGTGCTCAGCGTCGATTGAGAACGAGGCCTCAATTCCTGCGCTCGTTGCGCAATCTTTCGGCTGCGTGGTGATCCTCTCTTTATTCGACAATAACGAGAGTTTGGCGTTTTGAGTCGCAGCTGTTGTTCCATCCTGGAAGGTGACAACGCACCTGTAGAGACGTTTCGCAAGTGCGGCACTGGCGGTGAACCGCAGCGTAGGCAGCTTTGAGGCGGCATTGCCAATCCCGGTGTCGTACCAGCCCTTCCCATCATTGTCGGAACATTGCCACTGGTACGAGATGGCACCTAGGGCTCGCACGGAGAAAGACACTTCGGATCCAGTCGAGGCGGCCGTGTCTCGCGGTTGCCCGGTTATTTGGTTAGCGCTTAGTTTTAGTTGCGCAGTGTTTGAAGCCGAGCTAGTCCCATCAGGGAAGAATGCCAAGCATCTATAGCGGCGTTTTGACAATCCCGTACTTGCAGTGAACTCGATTCTCGCCTGCGTGGAAGTCTCACCTCCGATCCCCGTGTTGTACCATGATCTGCCCTCATTGTCGGAGCATTGCCACTGGAACGAAGTAGCCCGCTCTGCTTCGATGGCGAAGAACGCTGTTGACCCTGCGGCAGTTGTGCAGTCTTCGGGCTGGGAGCTGATGGCGTATCGGGCGACAAGGACGAGGCGTGCGGGCTCGCTTGCGAGGGTGCTGCTGTTCGGGAACGAGACTAGGCAGCGGTAGAGCCTCTTCGCGAGCTGGGCATTGGATGCAAACCTCAGGGTTTTCTGCCTGGAAGTTTCGCCGCCTATACCCGTGTTGTACCAACTTGAACCTCCGTTGTCGGAGCATTGCCATTGGAACGATGTCGCGCTTGGTGCCGTTACGGTGAATTCGGCTTGGGCTCCGTTGTATACTTCACAGTCCTTCGGCATGGTTGTTATGGCGTACGTGGTCTCATAGCTTGCTGTGAGGTCGTACTTGGCGCTCCATTTGCTGTTCGATTCTTTTGTGACGCTAGATGCCGCAGTAAGCTCAACCTTGGCGCCACCGGTCTTCCACTCCCTCTGATTCATCGCATAAGCAACAATCCCGTTCTGAATCCCCGAGATGCTCGGCGGAAACAACTTGTTGTCGGCATTGATGGAAAAGCCCTCTTCCTTGGCATCCAGGTGCTGCTGAATGCGGTCGGCATACTTCTCGGCCCATTCATCGGCCTTGCCATTTCGCACAAAGTAATTGTTGGATAGGTCGGTCGAGCGGTAGGCGTAGTCGGCCTTCTGGTAGTTAGCCGTGTGGTCGGAGTGGGCGATTGCCATGAGCTCGTCGGTCAGGCCAAAGTACAGATGGCGCTGGTCCAGGTCTCCGTACCAGTTGTCGCTGGTGTCGTCCCAGGTTAGGTCCATCTGGCACCATTTGCCGTCGATCTTTACGGCGTTCCAGGTGTGGCCGTTGCCGGTGATGCGGCCGTTGGCGATGCCCGCGGCGTCAAGGAGCTTGGAGTAGATGCGCTGGTAGCTCTCGCAGGTGCCCTGGTGGCGCGTGAGGCCGCTTTCGGCCGAGCACCAGTTGAGGCTGTGGTCGTACTCCAGCTGGTCGAGCGTCCAGTCGTGGAGCCACAGCGCCATGTCGTATTCCGAGCCGTCTGTCTCTTGCCTGCACAGGTCCACGGCACCGTTGACGATCTGCGTGACGCTCGGGCGGGCGGGGTCGTTTACGGTCACCTCCGTCGTGGTGCGCAGGTAGTAGATCCCCTTGTCGTTTTGGGGGTCGTTTCTGTCGTTGTCCATAAAGTAGAAGTAGATGCGGTACGTGCCCGACGCCGTGAAGTCGAAGGTAAAGTCGTGGCCCGCGGCGCCCAGGCTGTAGTAGCTGGCCCATGCCGGGCGCGACGGATCGCAGACGCTTTCCTGGCTGCCGCCGTCCCAATAGGTGGGCACGTCCATGCGCGCCTTGGCCTGGGACGAGCCGTTGGTCTGGGTTACATGGAAGGTCGTTGCGGAGCCCGCGGGGGCATCGTTCCACGAGACGGTGAAGGTGACGCCGTTTTGGGTTGCGGTGGCGGAGTGGGCGTAGCCGGTTTCTGCCGCGGCGGAGATTGCCTCGGGCGTGCCGTTGGTTTGGGCTCGGAGGGATGGTTGGGGGGTAGGGGCTGCCGGGGTGGCTGTGTCGGTTGCGCTGGTCGCGCCGGCGGGGGCGCCGCTGTTGTCCTCTGTATCTGATGTGGGGTCACTTGAGCCGGTGGCATTTGAGCTCGTGGTGTCTTCGGCCTTGTCGGTATCGCTGGTTGCGGTATCGGTTTGTGTCTGTTGCGCGGCAGTTGATTGAGGCTGAATGGCTTCCGCAATGGCCGCCATGGGCATCGTCGCGCCGACCATGGACGTGCACGCGATCGCGCAGAGCAGGTAGTAAAGGGGTCGTTTCATAGCGGAGCCTCTCGGTGAGCAGCCAATAGGGTCCGAAGGCAGCTCCAGGCCAGCACTCCGCACATATTTTATTGGGTTTATTTTACGGGAATACTAGTCAACATCAGCGAACTTTCTGGGGAATGTTGGGGAGGGGACGGATGGTTGGTTGCCCGGTGACGTTGTGGATCGCGTTGGGTTGACTATGCCTGATGCGGCAAATCCAGCATGAGGCCGTCTCGCGCTTCTTCGAGACTCGCCACCGAGACCTTCCAGGAAAAGTCCGCGAGGCTGCTGCTTAGGTCAAGTTCTGCGTGGTCGTATTTTTCAATTTTGCAGCCTGGGTGATTCTCGTCTGGTAAAAGGCGACATTCGACCGGTAACGACCCGATGATTCGATACCCCTTCTGATATGCGTACTTGGGCGTTTTGATAACGAGATTGTGCGGGATGCCCTCAAAGATCTCGCGGATTAGTTTTGGCCCGGGGACGCCGTAGGAGATGGGACCGTGGGCGTATACGTCCCCGCCGTCGGTGGTGTGACTGTCCAAAAGACGCGCGAAGCTGTCGTACTGCACAATGCCGATCCATCCTTCCGCACATCCGAACTCACGGATCATGCGCATCGGGATTTGGGCTGAGTCGTTGACTATGTCGTCCTCGCGAACCGCGTACATGCAGTAGATGGGCAAGCAAGTATATCCGTAGAGGCACACCCCGGGAGCTATGGAAGCCTCGAGCGGATCGCCCTGTTCACCAGGCAGACCATGGTAGTAGCCGGCCGCGTTCATGTAGAGGTGACCATTCAGCAGGTCGACGATGTATGCCTCCTTGGGGGCGAACTTGAGTAGATATGCGATGCCGTCTTTGAGCATATAAGATCCTATCTTGGGTGGAGGTGCCCGGGTCGCCTTGTGCATTCCGGTTTCTCACTGCCAAGATAAGGGAAATTTTAAGAACCTTCGTGCCGGATTGGCGTGAATCTGCGCCGCTTGAGCGTGCTGGCTCATTAGGACGTTGAGGCTTGCGCAGCAAAGAGCTCCGGGGGCTTTTTTCCGACCCGCTAAGAAATGGTCTGCTAGTAGATCGGTTATAGCAGCTCGGTTCAGCTTGGCTGTGCGATGTTCACTTCCTTGTTTGCTTCGCGAGCAATACGATGCTGGTCTTCGTATCCGAATTTAAGAGATACGCATGTCGATGCATCGAGATCGAAAACATAATTGTATCCAGGGACCGAGACGATAACAGATGCGAAGTGGCATGAGTGGCCACTGGATTCTTTTTTCATGTTGGAGAGCGCTTCGCGAAGCATTTCCTCGTCAGCAAGAATATTGGATCTGACAAACAACTCGTTTCTCCTAAAGAGTTCGTAGTCATCAGAGTCGAGTCTGTCCAGCTTTTTGCGAAGAGCTTCAATAACCTGCTTGAATGAATCCGTACCATTTGGACCAAACAGGACTCCTTTTTCGAAATGTGCTCCACATTGCTCAATAAGTTCGATTCGGCGTTTTTCTTGAGAGGAATCATTCTCGTATAGGAGTTTGGAATAGAGGGATTCTGCCTTTCTGCTGTCTTGTGATTGGGAAGCTGTTACCTCGATGCCCAGGGAATGTGCCCGATCGATCAGATCCGGTTTATCGCTGTAAGCCAAATTGCCGTATTTGTCGCTATCGATAAATTGCAGAATATGTCTCGCATAACACTCCCAGATATCGATTTTGGTCCTGCCAAGGATGGGCTTTACGTAGCTTTCGCTATCAATGGGGCTATGCATATGGCTCACCTCTGTTGTCCGGATTATGGGTTTGGTGTTTGCCTAATTGCGGGTTTAAGTATATTGAGGGCATTCTTCTGAGGATGCGCGACGCTGTATAGCTTTTTATTCTACGGCTTTAGGGAAGTGGGGCTGGGCCATTTGTACCGATATCCTAGGTTTGCCCGGTAGCGGATATAATTAATTCAATTTCGGCTCCGCGCTTAAGGACCCATAATGAAAACTCTCAATGGCCTCATGAAACATCTTAGGGATAAAGGGATAGAGACGCATGGCTCTGTCCATAAAAGAAAGATGAAGAATTACGGTTATTACCATGGCTATAAGGGCCATCGTTTTGTGGGCAATTCTTCCAACTGTTTGGGTTTAACAAGCTTTGATGAAGTAATTGCTTTAAATGAGTTTGATATGGCGGTTAAGGCGCTCTTGTATCCAAGCGTAATGTTTATTGAAACTGCGCTAAAGAACTATACGCTGGAGGCCGTGCTTGAAGATTCTCGCTCGTTCGCGCTGGAGGATATTTTCTCTCGAACGCTCGTGGCATATCGTGATTACCCTAGAAAAAGTAGCAACTATAGCGATGCCATGAAAAAGCGCTTAGGCCTGCGTGCGGAAATCAATAGGTTGATTCAGTACAATTATTCCAAGAACCCTGTTGTTAGGCATTTTTATGACAGCGATAAACCCTTGCCTATTTGGGCGCTATTCGAGGTCATGACTCTAGGAAACTTCGGTGTTTTCTATTCGTGCTTAAAGGGCTCGGTTAGACAGAGCATATCTGATGACCTAAAGCTTCCGAACAATTACGACGGCCCCGGGCTTCTCGAACGTACTATCTTTGTGCTCAAAGATCTCCGTAACGCGATTGCTCATAACAGTGCCATTTATGACGTTAGGTTTAAGAGGGCAAAAGTGGGAAATCAGCTTGGCCAGATGCTGTCATCCGAGGTTGGCGTTCCTTCGATAGACTTTTCAACTATTACTGATTATGTCGTCCTAATTGTCTATCTGCTCAGAAAGATGATGGTTTCCAAAACTGAGTGCTATCAGTTAATTCGGAACTACTCTAGCGTGCTGGAAGACTTGCACGGCTCCCTGTCTTCCTCAGATTTTCATAAAATAGTAAAGACTGGGGCTAGGAGCAAGATGGATGCACTTCGTAGCTATATAGCTGCTTCTTAAGAAGCAGTAGCTAAAGATGGAGATGACATTCTTTGGTGCTGGGCCCGTAGACAAACATAGGATATCGACTAAAATATAGCCAATTGCGGTGGAAGCCTTCGGGCGACACCTGAAGAGGGTTGATGCGTCGGCCCTCTTTTTTTGTCGATTTCTTTACAGCATGCGTGAGATGGCTGCATGGAATCGTTCTGGATAATGTCATCTCCAGAATTGCCCCTGCGATCCAGCGGCCGCTCAAAGCAGGCATACCTCACGATGCCGATTCAGCCGTCGGCGTACCTGAACTCCTCGATCAATCGTCTGGTAGTCAGGACAGCGATGTTTACGGTGCCGCTCTTTAAATTGAATTGACCCCTTGGAGCCTGGACGATAGAGTAAATAGTTGGTATTGACGTAGTCAACCTACGGGCCTACGTCCTACGGAGAGGCGGCCGTTCTTTTGGATGGCCGTCTTTCTTCATTATGCTTATTGTGAGGGCTTATTACGCCAAGGTTGGCGGACATAAAATCGTTAATTACATCCGAATGGTCTGGATGCCTGAGCGTTATCTGACTGAGAATGAGTCTAAACGGTGTATTAAGGACTAATGTGAGTGCAGAAGATATCAGGTTTACCGGTGAGGATGATGGGAAGAGATGCCGCAATCATCATCTTATAGTGGTTGGCAACGGTTTCGATCTTTCCTGTGGCCTGGCGTCTTCGTTTAAGGATTTCTTTGAGCCTCGAATGAAGGTCATAGATTCTCTTGTCTCGGAAGAGGGCGCTTGTGATTACGGAGCCATCAAAGCGAGAGGCCTGACTGCTTGGGATCTAATCCTTAGAAGCCGGAAGGACATGGAGGCAAGAGCCTTCAACGTGAACTGGTGCGATGTCGAGACGGCTATTGCCAATGTGTTTGGCATCAACCTGTCCGAGGACGGCATCGACGATGAGGGCGTAATGATATCCGACTATGCCGTCTCGTTCGGTTCTCTGCAGGACTACTTTTATATAGCAAATGAAGCGAACGCTCTCAATGTAAGTGACTACATCGAGAATCGGGTCGACGAGATCGAACGGCTTGGAGACGGCATTGACGATGGTAATCAAGGGGTTCTTTCTGAGCTGAGCATTGAAGATTCGGAGAGTTCGGATGACTCAGAGGTATATTCTGCTCTATTGAGAGAGGGTGCTCGCCTTTTGGGACACGAGCCCAATCCTTGGACCGAGCGTGTGGGGCATTACCTCGCCCATGCGTTCCCTCGGGTCCTTGAGGATCCCGAGGGGCAGTTATCTTCCATCCTCATGTCGGAACTCGAGCGTATGGAACACTACTTCAATTGCTATCTCAAAGATGAGGTTGCTCGCAACGATGGCTATTCAGATTGTTCGGATAACTTAATGCGCAAGCTGATTGAGCATACCGTGGTGCCCGATGGTGTGCCCGATGATGCGGTGACTGTTCTCAACTTTAACTATACGTCTCCATATCGGTGGCTTAAACAGCGGTTTGGGGATGCCGATCTTGTCAATATCCACGGCACGCTTGATGGTGAATGCATTTTTGGAATCGACGGTTCCGGCAATTTGGATAATCGGGATATCCTCCCATTTACCAAGACATATCGTGTATTGAAGTCTGCCCGAGGGGTTCCAAGTGGCTCGATTGCTTATCCTTCGCAAAGGGGAGGGGATGGTCTTAAGACATCTTCGATAGTCTTTTTTGGCCATTCGCTTTCGCGAGCCGATTATTCGTATTTTGAGTCTATTTTTAGCACGGTGGATTTGTATAACGGGCATACCAGCCTGGTCTTCCTATACTCAAGCTACGCCAAGGGTGTTCGCGACTCAGAGGTGGCCAAGGTACTTGCCCTTCTCGATTACTATGGCGCTTCGCTTGGTATTGCCGGACGTAGCAACAGCCTTGCACACAAGCTCATGCTTGAAGGCCGACTTGTCGTTCGGGAGATTTAGGTCGATCTGCTCAAAAGGTTGTTTTCTGAGGGGTCTCTTATCGCGTCTTCAGTTTTAGGGTGCTTGGTGTTGTCGTGTTTTCCGGAAGTGCGGGGAAAAATCGGAAACCTCCGAGCACACCCGGATTTTTACCAACAAAACCGCAGGTCGCTGATGCCCAAAACCGGGGTGTGGTCGACAGCTCTCTGTTTTTCACCGCACTTCCGGAACCGCTCGACGGAAGTATGCGGCAAATTTCGGAACTCTCGAGCACGCCGCCCTTTTCAAGAAACGAAACCGCAGGTAGAAGCTTTGTCACTATCCAGTGTGGTCGAAATGTCTGGAATTTGCCGCATACTACAGGTTTGAGTGGCTCTCTCAGTAGGTTTTCATGGTTCGGATTGGCTTTGGTTACATGACGTTTCCCGTAGTTACGTAATTGATGCAGGTCTCCTATCTCTTGCCGTAATATAATTACGGCAAGAGATAGGAGACTCTCATGCTTAAGCGTTTTACTGTTGATGGCTATAGGAATTTTTCGACTCCGGTTTCATTTAATTTCGCAGCTTCTCGTGATTACCAGTTTGCAGAAAATAACGTTAAAAACGGAACCGTGAAAACTGCACTTTTGATCGGCAGAAATGCGTCTGGTAAATCGAATTTCGGTTCAGCTTTATTCGACATTACACTCGGCTTTCCAAAGGCATTCGATTATTCTGACCAGGATGATCGTCTGTTTTTGAGTGCTGACTGCGGGCGAGGTACGGCACAGTTCACCTATGTCTTTGAATTTGACGGTCGCGAAATCAATTACTGCTATGAGAAGACTTCTCCGACTACTTGGCTTCACGAGACCCTATTGATTGATGGGGAACGAATTTTCGAATTCAATAATGCAAGCGGCGTTTTCGAAGAGAACCATCTTGAACGAATCGGTGCTGCTGGGATCAATTTTGAATTCTCCGATACCTCGTTGAGCCTTCTTTCATACATAACGAGCAGTCTTCCAACTAATGTTTTAGGCGTCTTGGCGGAGTTGCGCCGATTTGTCTCGCGCATGAGACTGATTCGCATGGACAGTTTTCGATTGAAAGGGTTTGAAACAAGAAAGGTAATCGACAAGATCATACGCGAGAACAAGGTCGCGGAATTCGAGTCATTTATTCGCAATTTTGGAGTCGATGAGTCCCTGATCGTTATTAAAGAGTCCGACGGCTTACCTGTTCTGTATTTCAATCATCCCATGCGATGCATCCCGTTTGTCGAGGCATGTTCTAGCGGTACAAGAACTCTGGTTAAGTTGTTCTCTGAGCTTGAGCTTAACGAGTCGGCCAGCTTTTTGTTCATAGATGAGTTTGACGCTTTTTGTCACTTTGAGATGGCAGAGAGCCTTTTGAAGCTCTTTGCTTCAAAGGCATCGTGTCAGATACTGTGCTCGACCCACAATACCTCGCTTGTTAAGAATGGCGTAATGAGGCCTGACTGCGTTTATCAAATCTCTGCAAAAGGGGGCATTCGAACTTTGGCCGATTCCACCGATCGCGAGTTGAGGCTTGGCAACAACATTGAGAAGCTCCTCCGTGCCGGAGAGTTTGACTAGTCATGAACAATGCGTCCGTAAAGAACGTCCTGCTCATTGTCGAAGGTGCTAAACGCGAGCCTCAGCTGATGGAGCGCATGTTTGATTCTTTTAGCCTCGCAGATGATCATCAAATTGTTCCTGTCGAGATTAATGTTCATGACTTTCTAGACAAGCTCTTTCAAGAATGCGGTTGCGATTTCGAGTCCATTGATCTTAAATCCTTTGTCGCAGAGCTTCTTTCGGATAAAGATGATGCTGCCCAGCTTCTCGAATCCAGTTTTACAGACACCTTGCTTATATTTGACTTAGATCCTCAGGACAATCGGCTCGATTTTAAGCGGCTTGAGCTAATGCAAGACTATTACTGCGACAGCACTGATATGGGTCAGCTATATCTAAGCTATCCATCGGTTGAAGCATATCGTGATTTTGATCCTTCGAAGTTTTTCTCTCTGGATGATGCCCTTGTTCCTTCAGATGTGATTTTTGGCCAGCGATCTTACAAGGACTGGGTTGCCAGGAGGGGAGATTCGCTTGCGGATATTGGGCGTATTGATGGCTATACATTTGCTTGCATTATTGCCGTTCATGCCCTGAGGTCGCTATGGTTAACTAATGAACAGGCGACGCAAAATGCAAACGAGTGTATGGCTGACTTAGCTGCGACTGTGGCGGACATCAATCATTCTGAACTTTTGCTCAACGAGATTGATCGTCTGAACAATGATTCATTTTGCGCATGCTGCACTTGTCTATTCTTTATTTCGAATTGGCCTAAGCGACTTAACGACGTTTTGAATAAGGCGATTAAGAGGGGTTTGGGTATTCGTTTGTTCTAAATCTATAACGGCAGCGACAAGGTGATTAAGCTCGAGCGCAAAAAGAAGTACGGCAGCTGGATCTACAAGGAGGACGCGCCACTTACACGCGGTGAGTTTGAGCAGATTCTGGCTGGCGACTACGGCTTTTTGCTGAGGAGCCCCTATCCGCTCTGTCGCGAGGGTAGTGTCGAGAAAGTTGGTGTAGCGTCCGATCCGAAGCGAGTCGGCCCGGCGTCCAGGAACCTGGAATACGGTTGATATCCTATGCCGCCTCGATCCTGTCCGCAAGCTCGAGGCCCGATTCGATCATCTTCCTGGCCTCGGCCTCCAGCCGCGACCAGTCGACCGTCCCGTCGAGCCCGCGCGTGCGGCCCTCGTCGTAGAGCTCGTTCATCCTCTCCTCCGAGAAGTACCTGGACTCCTGCCATATCTCGTCCTGCTCGCGCATGACCGCGCCCGCGAGCCGCACCAGCGAGCCCGTTGACGGGAACACCTGCACGACGCGCGACCTGCGCTTTATCTCTCGGTTGGTCCTCTCCTGCACGTTGTTGGTGCGCAGGCGCTTCCAGTGGGTCGGCGGGAAGTCGAGGTATGCCAGGGCGTCCGGCTCGGCCTCCTCGAGGATCGCCGCCGCCCTCGGGCAGCACCCCTCCAGCATGTCGCACGCCGCGTGGTGCATGGCGGTCACGGTGGCGGCGTCGCGCCCGCGGAACACCTGCGAGACGATCCTGCCCACGCGGCGCCTGAGCCGCCGGGAGCCCGCCTCGCGCATGCGGTCGCGCATGAGGTGGACGGCGCAGCGCCGCCATGCCGCCCCCCGGAAGACCTCCGCCGCGGCCGCGACGAGGCCCGCGTGCGCGTCGGAGACGACGAGCTCCACGCCGGAGACGCCGCGGTCGCGGATCTTCCTGAGGAATGCCAGCCACGAGTCGCACGACTCCGTGTCCACCGCGTCGACGCCCAGGACGCGCCTCCAGCCGCCCGCGTCGCAGCCGATGGCCGTGACGACGGCCGTGGAGGCCACGCGGCCCCCGCGGCGGCACTTGACGTAGGTCGCGTCGAGCCAGACGTAGGGCGCCGGCGAGCCGTCGAGGGGCCTCGCGCAGGGCTCCTCGATGTCGGCGTCAAGGCTCGACGCGATGGCGCTCACCTGGTCCTTGGAGAGCCTGGACACGCTCATCTTCTCCGCGACGCGCCGCACCTTGCGGGTGCTCGTGCCGGTGGCGTACATCTCGGCGGCGGCGGCCACGAGGGCGCGGTCCGCGCGCTGGTAGCGCTCGATCACGTCGTCCGGGAAGAAGCTGCCGGTGCGGAGCTTCGGGATGCGCAGCGTCAGCGTGCCGACGCAGGTGGCGAGGCCGCGCTCCCGGTAGCCGTTGCGGCTGTTCGCCCCGCCGCCGCACAGCTGGTCGGCCTCGGCGTCCATCACGGCGTTCACGACCTGCTCGGCGAGGCGCCTGAGCAGCTCCTGCATGTCGATGGCACCGTCGTCGAACCGCGGCATGGCGAGCATGTCCGGCTTCGGGTCTGATAAGATTTCCATAGCGGTCTTCGTCCTTTCCTAGAACCTGTTGTTGTGGTGATTTCAGATTCTAGGACGAAGGCCACTCTTCGTTAAACGGACGCTAGGGAGCCACCCTTACACCAACATTTTCGACGCAATCTATTCGCGCAGCTTTGCCGTGACGCTCGTGGGCATGTGCGTGCTCACCTGCATGGTCACGCTCGCGATCTCGACGAACGTGGTTATCTCGCTCGGTAAGGTCGGTGCTCTGTCTATTGTCCGCTACCGCACGGCGGTCAAGGACCCGCTCGACCTGCTGTATCTGTTTTGGGCCATTACCACGGGCATTACGGCGGGTGCCAGCATGTATGCGCTCGTGGGGCTCACGGCGGTGGTGATTGTGGTGATGATTGCCGGCTTTGCGAGCCACCAGGACAAGGCGCGCGTGTACATGATGGTCATCCACTACACGGGCCAGACCGCCGGCGACGACATTGTGCGCGCCTTTGGCCGCACCAAGTTCACCGTCAAGTCCAAGACCATGCGCGGTGACAAGGTCGAGATGGCCGTCGAGGTGTTCTCGGACGGCGTTGATATGCCCTATGCCGACGCCATCCGCGCGCTCGACGGCGTGGAAGACCTGACGCTCATCCAGTACAACGGCGAGTACCACGGCTAACTATTTCCGGCGTTCTACCGAACGCCGGACCGGTCGACGCTGCGCGAACATCTGCCGGGCGATCTGCCGCTCAAACCGTCGCTCGCGTACATAAAGTACGCTTCGCTCCTCTTTCGCGGCACCTCGCCACGGCAGCTGCCCGCTCGCTGACGTTTGCTCGACCTGAGTGGGCCGATTTGGTTCGCATGCCGTCTTCACGGGTATCATGGTGAAAGCGATTTCAACGACAGGGGTACTCGTGGTAAAGATGAAAGATGTGGCCGAGCTGGCCGGCGTTTCGAGCGCCGCCGTCTCGCGCTACCTCAACGGTGGCTACATATCGACGGACAAGGGCGAGCGCATTAAGCAGGCGATTGAGCTGACCGGATACGTGCGGTCCAGCCAGGCTCGCGCGCTGCGCACCGGTTCCACCAAGCTCATCGGCGTCATCGTACCTAAGATTAACTCGGAATCCGTGAGCCGCATTACCGCCGGCATTGGCCAGGTGCTCGGTCGCCGTGGCTACCAGATGCTGCTTGCCAATACCGACAACGCTGCCGATCGCGAGCTCGAATACCTCGATTTATTCCAAAACCACCCGGTCGATGGCATTGTGCTGGTGGCAACCATGATTACCGACGAGCATCGCCGGGCGATTGAGTCGTGCCGCGTGCCCATCGTGCTGATCGGTCAGAATGTTGAGGGCGCGGCGTGCGTCTATCACGACGATTACGAGGCCGCCTTTGAGCTGGGTCATGCGCTTGCGGGTCGCGTGGATGGCAAGATTGCCTACATTGGAGTTACCGAGGAGGACCGCGCTGCTGGCTATGACCGCCGTCGCGGTTTTGAGGCCGGCTTGCGCGCCGCGGGCGTGGCGCTTGATCCGAGCCTGATTCGCCAGGGGTCTTTTACGCTCGACTCGGGCTATGGTGCGGCGCGTGAACTGCTTTCCGTCGCTCCCGATGTTTCGTTTATCGCCTGCGCGACCGACACCATGGCGGCGGGTGCGCTGCGTGCCATCGATGAGGTTCGCGGCGTGGGCGAGGGCATGCACCGCGTAAGTGGTTTTGGTGACAACGCGTTTTTGCGCGCGCTGACGGGCGGCATTCCCACCGTGCACTATGGCTACCTGACCAGTGGCGTCGAGGCGACCAATATGTTGCTCAACACGCTCGATGGCGTGGAGGGGGAGAGCGGTCTCAAGACGCTCAAGCTCGGCCATCAGCTTATGAATGTCTAGGGTTTGGGCATGTCTGTCTGCCTCTGAGTCGCCTGTTTTTGCCTTAAAACTACCTTTCGCCGGCTTTTTCCTACCGTTCACCCTATTATGAAAACGATTACAGAATTATGAAACTGAAAACGATTACAGTATAAGTGTCAAAGATGGCCGGGTGCGAATGCACCCGTTGGAGGAAAGGGAAGTCATGGACTACCGCAAATCAGCCCAAGCGGTGCTCGACAACGTCGGTGGCGCCGACAACGTTGTTTCGGCCGCGCACTGCGCTACGCGTCTTCGCCTGGTGATCGCCGATAACGCCAAGGTTAACAAGGGGGCCATCGAGAACGTCGACGGCGCCAAGGGCGTCTTTGAGGCTCAGGGCCAGCTTCAGATTATTTTTGGCACCGGCACTGTCAACAAGGTCTACGAGGAGTTCATCGCGCTTAGTGGCGTCGAGGCTGCCACCAAGGCCGAGGTCAAGGAGGCCGCGGCGCAGCAGCAGAACATCTTTATGCGCGCCATTAAGGTACTCGGAGACGTCTTTGTCCCCATCATCCCCGCCATCGTGGCTTCGGGCCTGCTGCTGGGCATTATGAGCGCCCTCAACTTTATGGCCTCCAACGGCTTTATCGCGCTCGACACCAATAACTTTATCTACAAGATCGCCGACCTGGTCTCGGGAACGTCCTTCGGCATTCTGCAGATCCTGATCGGCTACTCCGCCGCCAAGGCCTTTGGCGCCAACCCGTACCTGGGTGCCGTCGTCGGCGGTGCGTTCATCAACTCCTCGCTGCAGAGCGCCTACACGGTTGCCTCTGAGGGCGTGCAGACCATGGTCACCGTCATCCCCGGCGTGTACAGCTTTGAGTGGGTCGGCTATCAGGGCCATGTGATTCCCATCGTTATCGCCTGCGCCATTCTCGCCTTCCTCGAGAAGCGTCTCCACAAGGTTGTCCCCGAGATGTTCGACCTCTTTGTGACCCCGCTTGTCTCGGTGTTCGTGACCGTGCTCGTGACGCTCGTTGCCGTCGGCCCCATCTTTGTTTGGGCCGAGAACGCCATCCTCGGTCTGATCCAGACCCTGCTGACCCTGCCCTTCGGCATCGGTTCCTTTATCGTCGGCCTGTTCTATGCCCCCACGGTCGTTACCGGTATCCACCAGATGTACACCGCCATCGACCTGGGCCAGCTCGCCCAGTACGGCGTGACCTACTGGCTGCCCATCGCTAGCGCTGCCAATATCGCCCAGGGTGGCGCCGCGCTTGCCGTTGCCTTTAAGACCCGCGATGCCAAGATCAAGGGCCTGGCGCTTCCTTCGGCTCTGTCCGCCTTTATGGGCATTACCGAGCCTGCCATCTTTGGTGTGAACCTGCGCTTCTTTAAGCCCTTCATCGCCGGCTGCATCGGCGCCGGTTGCGGTGCCCTGGTCTGCGCGCTCACCTCGCTGGCTGCCTCCGGCACGGGCGTTACCGGTATCTTCGGTATCCTGCTTTGCCTGGCCCAGCCCGTGCAGTACGCGATCATGTTTGCGGTCGCCGCGCTGGTTTCCTTTGGCGTCTCGTTTGTCCTGTACAAGGACGAGCCCAAGGCTTCCGAGCAGGCCTAAGGGCTTTTGATTGAGGGAGTGCCCGCGGGTTGTATGCTCGCGGGCGTTTCCCGTATCTGGTGCCGATCTCTGGTGCCTTGTAACTTTCGATCCGTTAGGACTTTGATATGTCTAATGCACTTGGTCGCGACCTTGCAAAGCTGGTTGCCGCTGTTGACGCTGCCGCCTCTGAGTGCGGTCATGGCGCGTATGGCCAGCACTTCCATATTATGCCGCCGGCGGGTTGGCTCAATGACCCCAACGGTCTTTGCCAAGCGGGCGGCGTGTTCCACGCTTATTTTCAATATGCGCCGTTTGATGTCGAGGGTGGCGTTAAGGTCTGGGGTCATGCGACGAGCCGCGACCTTATGGCGTGGGACTACGTTGGCGCCCCGCTGCTGCCCGACGAGCCGTTCGATTGCCATGGCGTGTATTCGGGCTCCGCGCTTGCTGAGGACGGCCGCATTCGCGTGCTGTACACGGGCAACGTTAAGCTTTCCGATGCAGACGGCACGTACGACTACGTCAATACCGGTCGACGAGCCGATACTGTTTATGTCGAGAGCATTGATGGTCTTGCCGGTCGGGAATTCAGCCAAAAGCGCGTGGTGCTGGCGTCCGATGATTATCCCGAGGATTTGACCTGCCACGTGCGCGATCCCAAGGTGTGGCGTGACGCGGACGGGCGTTATCACATGGTGCTGGGCGCCCGTCGTCGCGTGGATGGACCGCATATCGAAAGCCATTTTTGTGCGATGCACGGCGAGGGTGCCGGGCGCGATGTGGGCGAGATCCTGGTGTATGGCTCGGCCGATATGTTGAGCTGGGAACTCGAGAGCCGTGTGTCTACGCCCGAGCGTTTCGGCTTTATGTGGGAGTGCCCGGGGTATCTTGAGCTTAAGACCGATGACGGTGTGCCGGTGAAGTTCCTGTCCTTCTCTCCTCAGGGGCTCGAGGGCGGTCGTTGGGACCGCGGCAACGTATACGCTGCTGGCTACATGCCTGTAACGGGCGACATTACCGGTGTTGACGGTACCTATGAGCTGGGCGAGTTCCGCCTGTGGGACGCCGGTTTTGACTTCTATGCTCCGCAGGAGTTCACGGCCGAGGACGGTCGCCACATTCTGATCGGCTGGATGGGCATGCCCGATGAACCGACCTATGGCAACGCACCCACCGTGGTGTGCGGCTGGCAGCACTGCATGACGGCGCCGCGCGAGCTTACGGCCGGTGACGGCGGCGTGGTACTGCAGCAGCCGGCGCGCGAGATCGAGCGCCATTATGCCTCGGTGCGTGTGGGGGAGGGCTCGTTGGAGGTTGCCGGCGATACCTGCTTTGACGTTATTGTTGGCGGTATCGAAGGCGCGTTTACCGCAACCGTTGATGGCGAGCTGAAACTGGCGTTTATGCCCGCCGAGGGCGAGCTGCCCTCGCGCTTTGAGATGCGATTTACCGATGAAGGTCGCGCTTCTGCCGGCTGCGGTCGTACCGTGCGCTGGGAGCCCGTCGACGAGGTTCGTAACGTGCGCATTGTCGCCGATGTCTCGTCGGTCGAGGTGTTTGTGAATGATGGCGCGCTCGTGTTTTCGACGCGCATCTATCCGGAGGCCTATGGCGTGTCCGTTGACGCTCCGGGTGCGAGCGTGACCTGCCACGTACTCAATATCTAGGCGATTGGTCGTCTATCGGCGCTATACTGCAGCCGTTGCCCACGATGCGGGGAACACCCGCATCGTGGGTTTTTGCTTATGAAGGGACGGTGCCGCGTGGACGTACAGCAGCTAGAAGAGGCCTGGGCTTTGAGGGCCGGCGCGCGTGAAGCGCGGTTGCTCACGGCCTCGCATGTGCCAGCAGCGTTGTCGCAATTGGGGATTGTGCGCCCCGGTGACCGCCTAGTTGCGTTTGCCGATGACTTTGTCGATGCGTTTGCGCACGGCTTTGATGCCCTCAACGTGGCTATGGTGGGGGAGCTGTCGGTTGCAGCGTTTGACGCCGCGTCCGCGGGCTTTGATGCTTCGTTTGATGCCGCGGGCCCGCATCTGTGGTGGTTCGTTAACTCCATTGGCGGGTTTGGCCTGCGCGTGCCCGATCTTCGTGCTCTGGGCCGCGCGGCTCGTGATGCCCGTGCACTCCTCGTGGTGGATAACACTGTGGCAAGCGTCTTTGGGTGCGATCCGCTGCGCTTGGGAGCCGTGCTGTCGCTCGAGGCCCTTGATCGTGTGTGTGCCGGTGGGGCTCCGCGCAAGCTTGTGGCGGCGTCGGTTGCGCGCTCGCGGCTCAAACGGCATCGTGTGGACACCGCTGCCGAGTGCGCGCATGCGTTGCTTACCGGCTGCGGTGCGCCTGTGCTTGATCTGAATGTTGATGAGGCCGACGTGCTGGAGTGCGGGCTCGAGACGCTCAACGCTCGCATGCAATCGCACTTTGACCGCGCCCGTGCGCTGGCAGAGTATTTGGCTGCGAACGAGATGGTGCGCAATGTGCGTTACCCCGGGCTGAGTTCGCATCCCGATCATGCAGTTGCAACGGGAATCCTCGAGCACGGCTTTGGTCCGGTAGTTGAGTTTGACCTTATCGAGCGCAGCGCAGGTGAGTTGTTCGAGGCTTTGCCGGGGGAGTTTCGCACATCGCCCGCCGGCGGCGCCGCGACGCGCCTTTCTGCTCCACACGGCAAGCAGGGGAGTATCATCCGCCTTTTCGCCGGCACCGACGATCCTCTGGCAGTAGCGGCCACCCTAGACCACGCCCTCCGCAAGTAGCTAATTTGGGACGGGGCTTTTTTAGCTACCCAATGTCAATTTTTGGCTATGAGTCAAGAATGCTCTGGATGGGTAGCTAAAAAAGCCCCGTCCCAAATTAGCTACTCTTTGATTCTGGCGATGAGGTCGTTGGCCTTGGTGGCGATCGCTTGGTTGATTTCTGCTTGCAGGCCCTTGTAGACCGCTACGGCTCGCTTGCCGGCGCGGTTGAGCGAGTGCTCGCGGGCGATACCCTGCAGCAGCAAGACGCGGCCGTGGCCGAACACGCCCGGCAGATCGTTGTCGCACGATTGAATGACCAGTCGCGCCGCCGTCTTGTGCTCCATGTGCCCCACGTCTTCCCGCTAAAGTGTTTGCTGGGCAAACGCAATGCCTGCGTCAAGCCCTCGTGTGCTCTTCTTAAATCATGCATTGTAGCAGTCAAAGTGCGTTAAGATACTTCTCCAGTATTGGGCGCCCAAGGTTGGGCTGGGTCCTACGAGGCCTGCAGCCGACCGGTCGCATGGAAAAAGGAGAAACATGGCTACGTTCTTTCCCGGTGAGTCCCACACGTTTTCGGAGTATCTGCTGGTCCCTGGTTACTCGTCCTCGCAGTGCATCCCCAATAACGTCTCTCTTAAGACGCCGTTAACCCGCTTTAAGCGCGGTGAGAAGCCGGCTATCACCCTGAACATCCCCATGGTTTCCGCCATCATGCAGTCCGTCTCGGGCGTCGACATGGGTGTCGCGCTCGCTACCGAGGGTGGCCTGTCCTTCATTTACGGTTCCCAGACCCCCGAGTCCGAGGCCGCTATGGTCAAGGCCGTCAAGGATCACAAGGCCGGCTTTGTTCAGTCCGATTCCACGCTGACCCCCGACATGACCATGGAGCAGGTCATCGAGCTCAAGGAGAAGACCGGTCACTCCACCATGCCGGTAACCGACGACGGCACTCCCAAGGGCAAGCTCCTGGGTATCGTCACCAGCCGCGACTATCGCCCCAGCCGCGATGACCACCAGAAGAAGGTCTCCGAGTTCATGACCCCGCGTGAGCAGCTCATCGTGGGCGACAAGAACATTAGCCTCAAGGTTGCCAACGACGTCATCTGGGACAACAAGCTCAACGCTCTGCCTATCGTCGACGACAACGATCACCTTATGGGCATCGTCTTCCGCAAGGACTACGACAGCCACAAGACCAACCCCAACGAGCTGCTCGATAACGACAAGCGCTACATGGTCGGCGCCGGTATCAATACCCGCGATTATGCCGAGCGCGTGCCGCTGCTCATCGAGGCTGGTGCCGATGTCCTGTGCATTGACTCTTCCGAGGGCTTCAGCGAGTGGCAGAAGCGCACCATCGAGTGGATTCGCGCCAACTACGGCGAGGACGTCAAGGTCGGTGCCGGTAACGTCGTCGACGCCGAGGGCTTCCGCTTCCTGGCCGACTGCGGTGCCGACTTCATCAAGGTCGGTATCGGCGGCGGTTCCATTTGCATTACCCGCGAGACCAAGGGCATTGGCCGTGGCCAGGCCACCGCGCTGATCGACGTCTGCCGCGCTCGCGACGAGTACTACGAGGAGACCGGCGTCTACGTGCCCGTGTGCTCCGACGGCGGTATCGTATACGACTACCACATGACGCTCGCCCTTGCTATGGGTGCCGACTTTATGATGTTGGGTCGCTACTTCGCCCGCTTCGATGAGAGCCCGACCGAGCGCGTCAACGTCAACGGCCAGTACATGAAGGAGTACTGGGGCGAGGGTTCTGCGCGTGCTCGCAACTGGCAGCGCTACGACCTGGGCGGCGCGGCGAAGCTCAGCTTCGTCGAGGGCGTCGACTCCTACGTTCCCTATGCCGGTTCCCTTAAGGACGGCGTGGGAGGCACGCTCTACAAGGTCAAGTCCACGATGTGCAACTGCGGTGCCCTCTCGATCCCCGAGCTCCAGGAAAAGGCACGTCTGACCCTGGTAAGCTCGACCTCGATCGTCGAAGGCGGAGCCCACGACGTTGTCGTGAAAGACTCCCAGCAGTCTGTGTCTTATCGATAGGATAAGAGCTGCACATAAAGGTTGAGTTCCAACCACGTTATTTAGATAAAGCGAGATGCCTGCAAGTCGCAGACATCTCGCTTGTTGTATTTGCTATCATCATGCGAGTCAACCTTAGGGTCGGGCGGCTTAGCTTTGTTCGCTACAAGTTCCGCACGCAAAGTAGAGCACTTAATGTGTTCTTCGTCTTGCGCAGGACTGTTCGCAGTAGCGAATAAAGCTAAGCCGACCGACCCCATTAAAGATTAAAGGAGCTGATATGTGCGATTGCACAGATCATAAGGACGAGATTCCTGCCTACGACGCGCAGGCCATCGAGTCCCGGTGGATGAAGGCCTGGGAGGACTCCAACCTCTTTGCCGTCGACACCGATGCCATCAAGCCCAAGAAGTACGTGCTCGAGATGTTCCCGTATCCGTCGGGCGACCTGCACATGGGCCACGCGCGCAACTACACCATCGGCGATGCCATGGCCCGTCAGGCCCGCATGCGCGGCTTTGACGTGCTGCATCCCATCGGCTTTGACGCCTTTGGCCTGCCCGCCGAGAACGCCGCCATCAAGCACAACACGCAGGCTGCCGCCTGGACGTATAAGAACATGGACCAGGCGCTCGCCACGATGAGGCGCATGGGCTTCTCCTACGATCTGGATCGTACCGTTAAGACCTGCAGCCCCGACTACTATCGCTGGGGTCAGTGGATCTTTGAGAAGATGTGGGAAAAGGGCCTGGTCTACCGCAAGAAGAACCCGGTTAACTGGTGCCCCACCTGCAAGACCGTTTTGGCCAACGAGCAGGTAACCGAGGGCAAGTGCTGGCGCTGCGGCACCGAGCCCGAGAAGCGCGACCTCGAGCAGTGGTACTACAAGATCACCGAGTACTCCCAGGAGCTGCTCGACGACCTGGAGAAGCTTCCCGGCTGGCCCGAGCGCGTCAAGCAGATGCAGGCTAACTGGATCGGCCGCTCCGAGGGCGCCGAGGTCGACTTTACCCTGTGCGATGCCGATGGCGAGCCCATTGAGGGCGACGAGGGCAAGATCACCGTCTTCACTACGCGCGCCGACACGCTCTTTGGCGTTTCCTTCTTTGTCCTCGCTCCCGAGTACGCTCGTCTGCACGAGCTCGTCGAGGGCACTCAGTACGAGGAAGCCGTCACCAAGATCGTCGAGGACTCCAAGCATATCTCTGCCGTCGAGCGCGCCCAGGGCACCCTCGAGAAGCACGGCGCCTTTACGGGTCGCTACGTGGTGAACCCCGTCAACGGCGAGAAGATCCCCGTATGGGTTGCCGACTACGTCGTGGCCGACTACGGCACCGGTGCCGTCATGGCCGTTCCCTGCGGCGACCAGCGCGATTTTGAGTTCGCCCGCAAGTACGATCTGCCGATCGTGCCGATCATTCTGGACGATGAGGATCGCGCTGCCGTCGAGGCCAGCGGCGAGACCATCGACACCTTCCATGCCGAGACCGTCGACTGGGATTGCGCCCATGCCGCCGAGGGTACGCTGGTGCAGTCGGGCAAGTACACCGGCATGCGCGGCGGTAAGCACTCCGAGGGCGAGTCTGCCATCGTTGCCGACCTCGAGGCCATGGGCTGCGGTCGTCGCAAGGTCGAGTTCCGCCTGCGTGACTGGCTCATCAGCCGTCAGCGCTATTGGGGCAACCCCATCCCGGCCATCCACTGCGAGCACTGCGGTATCGTGCCCGTTCCCGAGGATCAGCTGCCGGTGACGCTGCCTGAGAACCTGGACCTGGGCGCCGGCGAGACCCTCGCCGAGTGCAAGGACTTCTACGAGACCACCTGCCCAGTCTGCGGTCGCCCGGCCAAGCGCGAGACCGATACCATGGACACCTTCACCTGCTCCAGCTGGTATTACCTGCGCTACACCGACCCGCACAACACTGAGCTGCCCTTCTCCAAGGAAGCTGCCGACCGTTGGATGCCCGTCGATAACTACATCGGCGGCATCGAGCACGCCATTTTGCACCTGCTCTACAGCCGCTTCTTTACCAAGGCGCTGCGCGACCTGGGTCTGCTGAGCGTGGACGAGCCCTTCACCAACCTGCTGTGCCAGGGCATGGTCAAGGACGAGAACGGCGACACCATGTCTAAGTCCAAGGGCAATGTTGTGCCCCCGAGCTCGGTTATCGAGCCCTACGGCGCCGATACCATGCGTCTGGCGATTCTGTTTATCGCCCCGCCCGAGAAGGACTTCGACTGGGATCCCAAGGCCGTCGAGGGTGCCAACCGCTTTATCAAGCGCGCCTGGCGTATCGTGTGGCAGCTCGTCCAGTCCGGCGATGCCAACGTGGCCTTCGACAAGTCCGTGCTCGACGAGGCCGCACTCAAGCTCTATCGCGAGCGTCACCGCACCATTGCCAAGTGCACCGAGGACTTTGACCGCGGCCAGTTCAACACTGCCATCTCGGCCGTCATGGAGCTCGTCAACGCGGCGAGCGCCTACCTCAACGCCACCGAGGGTACCGCCCGCGACAAGGCGCTGTGCTACGGCGTGGCTAAGGATATCGTGAGCGTCCTTGCCCCCATCTGCCCGTTCTGGGCCGATGAGCTGTGGCATGAGGCCCTCGGCTGCGAGGGCAACGCCTACACCGCCGCCTGGCCCGAGTTTGACCTGGCCGAGTCCGTTGAGGACACGGTGCAGATCGTCGTCCAGGTGCTCGGCAAGGTCCGCGGCCGCATCGACGTGGCCCGCGATGCCTCTAACGAGGAGATGCAGGCTGCCGCTGAGGAAGCCGTTGCCAAGTGGCTTGAGGGCAAGACGGTCATCAAGGCCATCTGCGTGCCCGGCAAGCTGGTCAACCTGGTGGTCAAGTAAACGCCGCATGCGCAGCTGACGTGTAAAAGACGAGGGACGATCCGGTTGGGGCGTCCCTCGTCTTATTGTCGTTCACTCGAGACCGCGGTCAATTGTCTTATTCTTGTGGAGATGCTGTGGGCACGCTGACCTGCGGGTTTCTGTGGCACTTGCGTGTTTCCGCAGGTATTGGTATAGTTTGCTTGCAAATGAAGTTGTAATTGAAAGAAGTGGGGTCTCGGCCCCGCTTCTTTTTTGTATGGATGGAGGTGCCGCAATGGTCAAGACCAAGACCGAGCAGGCGATCATCGACGCGCTCGAGGCCGTCGCTCCCCAGCACGATGTCGACATCGTCGACGTCGAGCTCGTGGGCGCCACCAAGGCCCCCTGCGTGCGTGTGCGTATCGAGGGTGCCGAGGGTCAGAGCCTGTCGCTCAACGACGTCACGGCCAACACCAAGTGGGTCGGCGATGTGATTGAGGAGCTCGACCCCATCTCTTCGAGCTATATGCTCGAGGTGTCGAGCCCGGGCATGGCGCGCCCGCTGCGCCGCCCGTGCGACTTTGCCCGCTTTGTGGGCGAGGACTGCGAGCTCACCTCCACCGCCACCGAGGGCCGTCGCAAGTACGCCGGCAAGATTGCCGCCGCCACCGAGACGAACGTGACCCTTGAGCTCGAGGACGGCGAGTCCGTTACCCTCGATTTCTCTGATGTTAAAAAATGCAAGTTGAAGCCCACCTACGACTTCAAGCCCGCGAAGGAAGGAAAGTAAGATGGCAGCATCCGACATGATGTCCGCCCTGATGGAGCTTTGCCAGGAGAAGCACATCGACCAGCTCTACCTGATCGACCGCCTGGAGCAGTCGCTCGCCAAGAGCTACGCCGAGATCCTGCATCTTGAGTGGGGCGCCAAGGTGACCATCGACCGCACCACCGGCAAGATCTATGTCTACCGCCTGGAGCCGATCGACGATTCCATGGACGAGGAGGGCAACTTTACCGAGTTCGAGGAGATCGACGTCACTCCCAAGAACACGAGCCGCATCGCCGCCCAGCACGCCAAGGCCGAGATCAACGCCATCGTTCGCAACTCCGCCCGCGAGCAGATCTACGAGGAGTTCTCCGGCCGCATCGGCGACCTCATCAGCGGTACCGTGCTGCAGTCCACCCCCGACTTTACGATCGTCAAGATTCGCGAGGGCGTCGAGGCCGAGCTTCCGCACTTCGACCAGCGCCGTTACGAGAACGAGCGCAACGAGCGTCCGATGGGCGAGCGCTACCTGCACAACCAGCACATCAAGGCCGTGATTATCGACGTTCGCGACCCCAACTCCAACCTGCAGCCTGTTCGCGGCGAACACAGCCGTCCGCCGATTGTCATCTCTCGTACCCACCCCGAGCTCATGCGTCGTCTGTTTGAGCAGGAGGTGCCCGAGATCTATGAGGGCACCGTCCAGATCAAGTCGATCGCCCGCGAGCCCGGCCAGCGCTCCAAGGTCGCCGTCCACTCGCTCGACGATCGTCTGGATCCCGTGGGCGCCTGCGTCGGCCCCAAGGGCAGCCGTGTTCGCGCTGTCGTGGGCGAGCTCCGTGGCGAGCGCGTCGACGTCATCCTGTGGGATGCCGATCCTGCCGTCTACGTCGCCAACGCCCTTTCGCCCGCTAAGGTCACCCGCGTCCTCATCGACGAGGAGAAGGCCTACGCCGGCGTCATCGTGCCCGACGACCAGCTGTCCCTCGCCATCGGCAAGGAGGGCCAGAACGCCCGCCTCGCCGCGCGCCTGACCGGCTGGCACATCGACATCAAGTCCGAGACGCTTGCCGCCGACATCCTCAAGAACGTTCCCGTTCACGAGGAGCCCGCCGCCGACCTGATCGGTGACGAGGAGGACGAGGATGTCCGCCGCTGCGAGTACGTGTCCGAGGACGGCATCCAGTGCCGCAACCAGGCTCGTCCCGGCTCCCGTTTCTGCGGTGTCCACGACACCGACGCCTTCGATGATGCGGAGGACCTGATCTAGCGCGCGGTCGCGCCGGGCGGGTCCCGGCGCATCTCCCACGCTCGTTCAGTCTCTAGGCACCCAAGGTGCCAGAAAGGGTAGGTGAAGTCATATGGCAAAAGTCCGTGTGTCCACCCTGGCCAAAGAGTTCGGCATGACCTCCAAGGAACTGATGGGTCATCTCGCCGATATGAAGATTCCCGCTAAGTCCGCTTCCTCCACCTTGGAGGACGCCTATGTCGCTATGGTCCGCAAGCAGCTCGCTTCGGTGATCGAGGCCCGCGCTCAGGAAGTCGAGGCCGCCAAGCAGGCCGAGGAGGAGGCTGCCGCCGCCGAGGAGGCCGCTCGCGCCGCCGAGGCCGAGCGCGAGCGCATCGCCGCCGAGAAGGCCCGCGAGGAGGAGCGCCGCCAGTTTGCCGCAGCCCAGGCTGCCGAGGAGGCTGCGCGCGCCGAGGCCGAGGCCAAAAAGAAGGCCGAGCAGGAGCGCCTTGCCCGCGAGAAGGAGGAGGCAGCCCGCGAGGCTCAGCGCCGCGCCGTTCCCGCTTCGGACTCCGGTTCGCGCTTCCGTTCGCTGCTCGACCAGATCGCCGCACAGGAGACCGTGCTCAAGGAGAAGAAGGACGCCGAGGACAAGGCCAAGGCCGAGCGCGCCGCCGAGCGCGGTAACCGTCGTGGCGGTAACAACGACCGCCGCGGTGGCCGTCGCAACGACCGCAACGCCTCCGACAACAACTCCGAGCGCAACGTCTCCGAGAGCCGCCCGCACAGCCATCGCACCAACGCCAGCAACAACGTCGCTGCCGGCATGGACTTCCCCAACCCCGACAAGCAGGGCAAGGGTAAGAAGCGCAAGGGCGGTCACAACAACGAAGAGGACCACTACAGCCGCATGGCTCGCGAGGCCGAGGAGTACAGCCGCGAGAAGGTGCTCGAGGAGGCCCGTGCCGCCGTCGAGGAGGCCTCTCGCGAGTCCACCGGTCGCCGCAAGAAGCGCAAGGAGAAGCGCGAGCGCGAGGCTGCAAAGGCTCAGGAGGAGCGCAAGATAGAGGAGGCATTGGCCCAGGGCGTGAACCCCGAGGAGCTCGATGCCATCAAGGTCTCCCAGGGCGTTACGGTCCAGGAGCTCGCCGAGGCGCTTGACGTTCCGGCCAACGATATCATCAAGCGCCTGTTCCTGCTGGGTACGCCGCTCACCATGACGCAGTCCATGTCCGACGACCTCGTCGAGCTCGTTGCCGACGACCTGGGTCGTCAGATCAAGATCATCACCCCCGAGGAGGAGAACACCTTCTCGTTCTACGACGATCCCGCCGACCTTAAGCCGCGCGCACCGGTCGTCACCGTCATGGGCCACGTCGACCACGGTAAGACGTCGCTGCTCGACGCCATCCGTCACACCGGTGTCGCTGCCGGCGAGGCGGGCGGCATTACCCAGGCCATCGGCGCTTCGCAGGTCATGATTAACGACCGCAAGATCACCTTCATCGATACCCCGGGCCACGCCACCTTTACGGCCATGCGTGCCCGTGGTGCCAAGGTGACCGACATCGTCATTCTGATCGTGGCTGCCGACGACGGCGTCATGCCCCAGACCATCGAGTCGATCAACCACGCCAAGGCCGCCGGCGTACCCATCGTCGTCGCCGTCAACAAGATCGATAAGCCGGGTGCCAACCCCGACCGCGTGCGCCAAGAGCTCACCGAGTACGGCATCATCCCCGAGGAGTGGGGCGGACAGAACATGTTCGTCAACATCTCGGCCAAGCAGAAGATTGGTATCGATGATCTGCTCGAGACCGTGCTGCTCCAGGCCGACGTGCTCGAGCTCAAGGCCAATCCCGACACCTTTGCCTCCGGCAACGTCCTCGAGGCCAAGCTCGACAAGGGTCGCGGCTCGGTTGCCACGGTGCTCGTCACCCGCGGTACCCTGCACGTGGGCGATACGCTGGTCGCCGGCCTTACCTACGGCCGCGTCCGCGCCATGCTCGACCCCAAGGGCAACGCCGTCACCGAGGCCGGTCCTTCCGACGCCGTCGAGATTCTGGGTCTTCAGTCCGTGCCCAACGCCGGTGATGAGTTCCGCGTGTTCGAGGACGAGCGCGAGGCTCGCGCCCTTGCCGACGAGCGTTCGCTCAAGGCCCGTATCGAGGAGCAGAGTCGCGTTAAGCACGTCACGCTCGAGAACCTCTTCGAGACCATTGCCGACGCCGAGGTCAAGGAGCTCAACCTGATCATCAAGGCCGACGTTCAGGGTTCTATCGAGGCCCTTCAGGACTCGCTCGACAAGATGGACCAGTCCGAGGTGCGCATCAACACGATCCACTCCGCAGTCGGTGCCATCAACGAGACCGACGTCGTCCTGGCCGACGCCTCCAACGCCATCATCATCGGCTTTGGTGTCCGTCCCGACGGTAAGGCCCGCTCCGCTGCGGAGCGCGAGGGCGTCGAGATCCGTTGCTACGATGTCATCTACAAGTGCCTCGAGGAGCTCGACGCTGCCCGTATCGGCATGCTCAAGCCCACCGAGGTCGAGGTCTCCACGGGTACCGCGACCGTCCTGGACACCTTCAAGGTGCCCAAAGTCGGTATCGCCGCCGGTGTCCGCGTCGAAGAGGGCGAGATCGCCGCGACCGATTCCGTGCGTCTGGTGCGCGACGGCATCGTGGTCTTTAACGGCAAGATCGCCTCGATGCGCCACTACAAGGACGAGGCCAAGAGCCTCAAGAGTGGTTCCGAGGGCGGCATTGGCCTGGAGAACTTCCAGGACATCAAGCCCGGCGACCAGATCGAGGGTTACCGCATCGACCAGGTTGCCCGCACCGAGTAGGGGGTAGCGCTATGAAGCAAACGCAGGCAACCCGCCGTCTGGGCGAGCAGCTTCGCGAGAAGCTCGGTTATATCCTGCTCTTTGAGGTTTCCGATCCGCGTCTCGACCTGGTTACTTTGACCGCGGTCGAGGTCGCGGTGGACCGTTCGTTCGCGCGCGTGTACGTGTCGTGCGATGCGAGCCGCTACGATGAGGTCATGGAGGCGCTCGCAAGCGCCAAGGGCCGTATTCGCAGCCTGTTGGCTCGCTCGCTCGATTGGCGTGTTACGCCCGAGCTCGATTTTCGCATCGATCGCTCGACCGATGAGGCAGAGCGCATCACGCGTGCGCTGGAAAACGTTCCCGCCACGCTTGCGATCGAAAAGGACGAGGACGGCTACCCCATAGCGGATGCCGTCCAGGAGGCAGCTTTAGATGACTAATTCCGCCGACCTCGCCTCGTGCGAGTCTGCAGATATTCAGCGACGCATCCTCGAGCTCATCGAGGATGCGTCCTCCATTGCGATTTCGGGACACACTTCTCCCGACGGCGACGCCCTGGGCTCCGTGCTGGGTCTGGGCCTCTCGCTTATGAAGTTTTTCCCCAACAAGGACATTGCCCTGCTGCTAGCAGACGATGACCCGGTTCCGCGCATCTACCGCTTTATGGAAGGCTCCGATCGCCTGGTGCCGGCATCTGCGTACACCGGCAATCCTGACCTGTTCATCTCGGTGGACGTACCGGTCGTCGAGCGCCTCAATAATTCCGCCGAGGTGCTTCGCCGCTCCAAGCATGTGGTGTGCTTCGATCACCATCCGGCGCGCGAGGAGTTTGCCGAGCTAAGCCTGAGACGCGTCGAAGCTGCAGCCTGCGCTATGATTATCGACCGCTTCTTGGACAATTGCGGCATTGTCGCACGTGATGGCGTTGCGACCTGTCTGCTGTGTGGCCTGGTTACCGACACCGGTCGTTTTCAGTACCAAAACGCCGATGCCGCCGCATTCCATGCGGCCTCGCGTCTGGTTGCTCACGGTGCCGATCCGGCCCGTGTTGCGCTCGAGGTCTACCAGAGCATGCGCGTTGAGTTTTTGCACCTCAAGTCCATCGTTATGGGCCGCATCAAGACGGTGGCCCACGGACGCGTCGCGTATAGCTACGCGTACCAGAGTGACCTTGAGGCTTGCGGTGTCACCTCGGATGAGTGTGACGGCCTAGTTGACGTGGTGCGCTCGGTGATGGGCGTCGAGGTCTGCCTGTTTCTGAAGGGCATTGAGGGCGATACCAAGGTGCGCGGCAACCTGCGCTCCAAGGGCGACCTCAATGTGTCTGAGATCGCTGCTGCTTTTGGCGGAGGCGGACATCCCGCTGCCGCCGGTTTCTCCAACAACGGAACGATTCTCGAGACGCTTGCCGTGGCACTTCCCATGCTGGCCGAGCTGGTGGGGGAGGATCCCGCTTCGGTGACCGTCGAGCTTTAATTTTTTGGATGGTACATGGCTCGTCGTACACCTTCTCAACTGAATATGCTGCTTGCTGTCGATAAGCCGGTGGGCTGCACGTCCCACGATGTGGTTTCGCAATGCCGGCGTGCCCTCCATGAGCGGCGCGTCGGCCATGCCGGCACGCTCGACCCCATGGCATCGGGTGTCATGGTGGTGGGTGTAGGCCAAGCCACCCGTCTGCTGGGCATGCTCACGCTCGATACCAAAAGCTACGTCGCCGACATCTCGTTTGGCGCCGAGACCAATACCGATGATGCGGAGGGCGAGGCGGTCCGCACGGTGCCCGTTGCACCCGAGCTGCGCGATCCGGCCTATGCCCGCGAGCAGCTAGCCGCCATGATGGGTCCGCAGATGCAGGTGCCGCCGGTGTTTTCGGCTATCTCGGTCAATGGCGTTCGCGCCTACAAGTCTGCTCGAGAGGGCAATGCGGTGGACCTACCTCTGCGCCCTGTCGAGGTCTATGCCGCCGACCTGATCGCCGTGGGCGGCGAAGGTGATACATGCGTGTGGACCGTGGCGTTCTCGGTGAGCAAGGGCACCTATATCCGTGCGCTCGCTCGCGACTTGGGCCGCGCCTGTGAGAGCGCCGCGCACATTTCCGCGTTGCGCCGCACGGCCTCCGGTGTTGTTTCCATTGGCGCTTGTCATGCGGTCGAGGAGCTTTCTCCCGAGTCCGCGGCTGGCTTTGCCCTGGATCCCATTGCGGCCCTGGGCGCCACGCGTGTTGACTTGCCGGGCAATCTTGCCGACGACCTGCTCTGCGGCCGACGCATTCCCGTTGAGCGTGCGCTTGCCGATTTCGATACCGCGAAGGCGCCTTTTGCGTTGGTGCTCGATGGAGGACTCAAGGCGCTCGCTCGCATTGAGAGTGGCCGCTTTGTCATGGAGCACGTGTTTCCGCAGGCAATCGGCGGTGTTCGATGATGTTTTCCGCTCGCGAGCTTGCGCGTATCTTTTTCGCGGGCGAGTCGGACGAGGCTCGCATCGTTACTGCCGATGTGTTTGATGAGTGCGAGCACTTGGGTGCTGCCTCCATCGCCATCGGCGTGTTCGATGGTGTGCACCGTGGACACCAGGAGCTTATTGCGGCGCTCGTCCGTGATGCCCGTGCCCATGGCTGCAAGGCGGTCGTAGTTACCTTCGATCCCGACCCGGACGTTGTCGTGAGCCCTTCACCCGCTCAAAAATTGATGACGACGGCCGACCGTCTGCATGCCCTGGCTCAAATCGGGGTCGATGCAGTGGTGGCCGTTCCCTTTACGCCTGAGGTTGCGGCACTCGACCATGTCGGTTTTCTCGCACTGTTGTCACGCGTGGTCGACATTCGTTCGATTCGCGTTGGCAGCGACTTTAGGCTGGGTCGCGGCGGTGCTTCTGGTGTTGCCGAGATGCGCGTTTGGGGTTCCGAGCGCGGCGTTGACGTGTATGGTCACGACCTGCTTTGCGAGGGCGGTGAGGCCATTTGCGCCACCCGCATTCGTCACGAGCTGGGACAGGGCCATGTGGGGCTTGCTGCTGGGTTACTCGGCCGCCCGTATATGGTGCGTGGCGGTGTTATTCGCGGTCGTCACGAGGGTTCTGGCATGGGCTTTCCCACGGCAAACCTGCAGGTTCCCAGCGGCATTCAGGTGCCTGCCGATGGTGTGTATGAGGGTCTGGTGCTGGTCGATGACACCGTGTGGCCCGCTGCTGTCAACGTCGGCCTGCCGCCAACGTATGCCGACGATGCGGCATCTGCGCATCTCGAAGCCAACTTAATTGGGTATACGGGCGACCTGTACGGCGCTTCCGTTTCGCTGGCGTTTACGCGCTGGCTGCGTCCGTCACGCGTGTTCGATTCCCTGGACGAGTTGATCGCGACCGTCGAGGGTAATATCGATGATATCCGTCATAACTTGGGTGAGCAGGGGGTGAGTATCCGTGATTAGCGATGAGGAGAAAGACCAGGTCCGCGCTGCGTCCGACCTGGTAGCCATCGTGCAGGAAACGGTTGAGCTCAAGCCCCGCGGCCATGAGTTTTGGGGCTGCTGCCCCTTCCATGGCGAAAAGACCCCGTCGTTTCACATTATCCCTGCCACGCAGGTGTGGCACTGCTTTGGATGTGGCGAGGGCGGCGACGTCTTCACCTATATCATGAAGCGCGAGAACCTGAGCTTTCCCGAGTCAATCCGTTATTTAGCCGATCGCGCGGGTATTGAGCTGCACGACACCGGAGAGCGCCGCGAGCGCGGTACTAAGCGTGCCCGAATCTACGATCTGTGCGCCCAGACCGCCCAGTTCTACCACACCATGCTTATGCGCGGTAAGGACGGCCGTCCACGTGAGTACTTCGCCAGCCGCGGCATGGGTGGCGACGTCTGCCGCCGCTACTGCCTGGGCTTTGCACCGGGTCGTAACATGCTGGTGGCTCATCTGTCGCAGGCGGGCTTTACTCCGCAGGAGATGATCGACGCCAACGTGGCTGTGAGTCGCGGGCGCGGGCAGCTTGCCGACCGCTTCTACGACCGCGTGATGTTTCCCATTTTTGATGAGCAGGGGCATAACATCGCCTTTGGCGGTCGCATCATGGGAGACGGCCAACCTAAGTACCTCAACACCGCCGAGACGAGCGTGTTTCATAAAAAGCGAAACCTCTACGGCTTTAATTGGGCCAAGGAGTTTATCGTCGCGCAGGATACCGCTATCGTGGTAGAGGGCTATACCGACTGCATCGCCTGTTGGGAGGCGGGGATTAAAAACGTCGTCGCCACGCTGGGCACTGCGCTCACGGAGCATCACGTCAAGACGCTCACCCGCTTTGCCAAGCGCATCGTGTATATGTTTGACGGCGATGCCGCGGGCCAGAAGGCCGCCCGTCGCGCGATACAGTTTATCGAGCAGGATTCGATGGGCCTGCGCTGCGTGGTGCTGCCCGACGGCAACGATCCCATGGAGTTCATCACGGCGCACGGCGGAAAGGAGCTGCAGGCGCGCATCGACGCCGCCGAGCCGCTCATGGACTTCGTGTACCGTTCGCTGCAGGAAGCGAGCGACATCACCACGCCGGGCGGTCGCGCCAAGGCGCTGGAAGATGCGCTGACGCTTATCTATCCGCTGCGCGATAGCTATATGATCGACACGTACTTTATCCAGATTGCCGATCTGCTGGGTTTGGATTTGGAGACGGTGCGCGCGAGTTCGGGTCGCGTGTTTCGCGATGTCGCCAAGCGCGAAGATGCGGAACGACGTCGCGAGCAGAATTATGAACGCCAGCGGGCGCAAGCCGAGCGATCTGGTAGCGCGGGCGGTCGGTCGTCTGGTTTGCAGGGGACATCTCGTGGTGCTTGGGCGTCGGGCGCGACGCCGGCAGTAGCGGCGCCGGTCGAGGAAGAGCCGTACGACTATGTCCCGCTCGATGCTTACGGTGCCGCTCCTGTGGAGGTCGTCGACGACCTGCCGCCTATCGACGTGCCTGATGGTATGGGCTCTGCGCCCGCCGGTGCTCCGGTAGACGCCTCGTTCCCTATGGTTTTGACCGATCTAGAGCGCAAGTCCTTGGCAGGGGAGCGCGAGCTGCTGACCATGCTCACGAGCTACCCCGACCTGTTCCGCACGTATGCCGATCGCATCTGCTCCATCGAGTGGGTCGACCCGCGCCACGAGTCCATCGCGTGGGCCGTGCTGGCAACGCCGCCGGGTACCGATCCTGCGAACTGCATGGATGCGGCGCGCTCGGTGTGTCCCGAGGCGGCAACGCTTGTGAGTGCCGGGCGCATCTCCGCGACGAGCAAACACCCTACCGAGACGAACATCGTGTTCATGCTCGATACGCTCGAGCTCTACACCATCAAGCGCCGCATGCGTGCCGCACAGGCCAAACTGCGCCAGGATCGATCGCTCGATGATGAGGCCCGCCGCGCGCTGACCGTGCAGGCCGCGCAGGACTCGCAGCGTCAACGCGAGCTGCAAAAGTCTATCGGCGGCGTGGCGGACCCGTTCCGTTTGATCGGTTTGGAGACCGCGGGCACCGAACAGGCCTAGATGTTGTGGTCAACCAGCGTATTCTCGCCTATATCCAGTTCTCTTTTTGGGTATAGACGTCTATGTGTGTGCTAAAGTATTGAGTCCTGTGGACTATGAAGGGAGAATCTGTGCCAAAAAAGACTGAGAGCACGGGTACTGGGCTGGAATCCTGCGTTGCAAAGCTCATGGGCAACGGCTCAAACAGGACTTCGGTAACCGAGGACGAGATTCAGGTCGCCCTGAAGGATATCGATGTTTCTGACGAGCAGCTCACCGCGGTGTATTCCGCGCTGCGCAACAGCGGCATCCAGATTATCTCCGCGAGCGGTAACGACGACGCCCCCATGGACGTCGACGATGACGATAACGATACCGATACCGACGATTTCGATGACGACGACGAGCACGATTCCGGCTCGCTCGACGATCATGAGCTCAAGATGGCCCGTCAGGCCGACGCCGAGATGGGTTCTTCCAAGAGCAAGAAGAAGCGCACCGTGCGCACGTCCCGTTCACGCTCCCGCGTGCGTGGCATCGATGCCTCCACGGTGATGCTGACTGGCGATCCGGTTCGTATGTACCTCAAGGAGATCGGCAAGGTCGACCTGCTGACCGCCTCCGAAGAAGTCGATCTGGCCATGAAGATCGAGGCCGGTCTCGAGGCCACCGAGAAGCTCGAGGCTGCCGAGGCGGGCGAGCTCGAGCTCACGCGTGCCGAGATGCGTCGTCTTACGCGCATTGAGAACGTGGGCCTCGAAGCCAAGCAGGCACTCATCAGCGCAAACCTGCGTTTGGTCGTCTCCATCGCCAAGCGCTATGTCGGTCGCGGCATGCTGTTCCTGGACCTGATCCAGGAGGGCAACCTCGGTCTGATCCGCGCCGTCGAGAAGTTCGACTACCAGAAGGGTTTTAAGTTCTCCACGTACGCTACGTGGTGGATCCGTCAGGCCATCACGCGCGCTATCGCCGACCAAGCCCGTACCATCCGTATTCCCGTGCACATGGTCGAGACCATCAACAAGCTCGTCCGCGTGCAGCGCCAACTTCTCCAGGACCTGGGTCGCGACCCGACCCCCGAGGAGATCGGTGCCGAGATGGACATGAGTGCCGACCGCGTCCGCGAGATCCAGAAGATTTCGCAGGAGCCCGTGTCGCTCGAGACTCCCATCGGCGAGGAAGAGGATTCCCAACTGGGCGACTTCATCGAGGACTCCCAGGCCATCGTTCCGCCCGATGCGGCCAGCTTCTCCATGCTGCAGGAGCAGCTCACCCAGGTGCTCGATTCGCTTGCCGATCGTGAGCGCAAGGTTATCGAGCTGCGCTTTGGCCTTGTCGACGGACATCCCCGCACGCTCGAGGAAGTCGGCCGCGAGTTTGGTGTCACGCGCGAGCGTATCCGCCAGATCGAGTCCAAGACCCTGGCCAAGCTCCGCCACCCGAGCCGCTCGAGCAAGCTCAAGGACTACATTGAGTCTTAGTAGTCACGGCGTTTCCGTTCCGGCAGTTAGGGACGTTCCTTTTTTGCCGGCACTTTGGGACACTCCTTGCCGCAACGGTTGGGTCGGAAAATTTCTTAAAAAAGTTCTTGCCCTGAGCTGATTCGTCCGTATAATAAACTTCGTTGCTTGAGAGCACGCACCTATTCCTCGGTAGCTCAATGGTAGAGCACGCGGCTGTTAACCGCGCTGTTGTAGGTTCGAGTCCTACCCGGGGAGCCAGAATTTTTCAGCCCATTCCGCTGGGCTTTTAAATTCCTCGGTAGCTCAATGGTAGAGCACGCGGCTGTTAACCGCGCTGTTGTAGGTTCGAGTCCTACCCGGGGAGCCAGGTTGTAAAACCCGTCGCTTATGCGGCGGGTTTTTTCATACCGCGATCGCCTGGCGCGAACGTTACCATATCAACATTTCGTGTCGAGGATGTAATCCCGCGACCCACCACCTCAACATGGCGCGCTCGTTGTAGAATATTGCAATGATTGCTCCCACGAGATGGTGCCGCGAGCACCAGATAAGGAGATTCTTGTGTCTGAGACTATTAACGGCAGCCTGAGCGTCTCGAACGACGTTATTGCCGATATTGCCGGTTATGCCGCGATGACGTGCTATGGCGTTGTCGGTATGGCTGAGCAGCTCCAGGGCGCCGAGAGCGTGCGCCTGCTTGCCGGTCAGCGCCTCCGCAAGGGCGTGCTTGTCGCCGCCGACGAGAACGGCCTCACGGTCGACCTTCACGTCGTGCTCGAGAACGGCGTCAACATGAAGTCCGTCTGCCACAATCTTTCGAGCTCCGTTGCCTTCACTCTGCAGGAGGTCGCCCAGATCGATCCCGCCAGCCTTAAGATCGGCATTCACATCGACGCGCTCAAGAGCCGTCTGAACTAGCATCCGAAAACGGAGATTCAAATACCCATGATTGCAAAGACCATTCGCACCTGTTTTCCGATCGCTGCGGCTGCTGTTTCCGACAAGGCCGAGGAGATCAACAAGCTCAACGTCTTCCCCGTACCCGACGGCGACACCGGTACCAACATGTCGCTCACACTCGCCTCGGTGACCAAGGAGCTTTCCGCCCTTCCTGCCGATGCCGACATGGAGGCCATCGCCGGCGCCATCACCCACGGCTCCCTGATGGGTGCTCGCGGTAACTCCGGCGTCATCACCTCGCAGATCCTGCGCGGCGTGGCCGAGGGCCTCGTCTCTGCCGATGAGCCTATCACGTCCGCCAACATCGCCCACGCGTTCCGCCGCGCCGTCAAGGTCGCCTTCCAGGCCGTCCGCAAGCCCATCGAGGGCACGATTCTCACGGTCCTGCGCGATGTTTCGACCAAGGCCGACGAGTGCGAGAAGAAGAAGTTCTCGGCCGAGGACGCGCTCGACGCTATCGTCGTCGAGGCCTATCAGTCCGTCGCCCGTACGCCCGACCTGCTGCCTGTTCTGAAGGAGAACGGCGTGGTCGACTCCGGCGCCTTTGGCTTTGCTATCTTCCTGGAGAACTTCGTTGCCGCCGCGCTTGGTCGCAGCACCGTTGTCGAGGATTTCTCCGCCATGTTTGACTCCGCTGGCTCTGCCCGCGACGCGGCCCTCGACCGCGTTGAGATCGAGGCCAACGACGACTGGGAGGGCTCGGAGTTTCGTTACTGCAACGAGTTCCTCTTTAAGGCCGATGCCCCGTTTGATGAGGACGAATGCCTTAAGTTCCTGGGCTCCATGGGCGACTGCGAGCTGCTCGTGGGTGCTTACCCCGATTACAAGATTCACGTGCACTCCAACACCCCCAACCTGGTGCTCGAGCACATGCTGCAGCTTGGTCAGATCTATGAGGTCTTTATCCACAACATGGAGATGGAGGCCCACGACCGTACCGCCAAGATCCATGAGGACCAGGAGAAGGCCGCCGAGCCCGCCAAGGCGCTGGGCTTTGTCGCCGTTGCCGCCGGTTCCGGCGAGGCCGATATCCTCAAGTCCCTCGGCGTCGACGTGATCGTGTCGGGTGGTCAGACCATGAACCCCTCGACTGCAGACCTGCTGGGCGCCGTCGACCAGGTCAACGCGACCTCGGTCATCATCCTGCCTAATAACGGTAACATCCGCATGGCCGCCGAGGCTGCCGCTTCTGCATGCACCGACAAGAAGGTTGCCGTCGTTCCCACCAAGACCGTTCCGCAGGCCTTCTCTGCGCTGTTCGCGGTCCTGCCCGATTCCGAGCTCGAGGACGCCGTCGCCGCTATGGTCGACGCCATCAGCGAGGTCCGCGATGGCGAGGTCACCCGCGCTGTGCGCGACTCCAGCGCCTCCGACGGCTCGCCGATTCACTCCGGTGACGTTATGGGTATCATTGCCGGTTCCATTGACGTGGTCGGCTCCGATGTGAAGCAGGTCACGCTCGATTGCATCAACCGCATGCAGGAGGAAGAGGAGGGTGACGCGCTGACGATTCTGGCCGGCGAGGAGCTGTCCGATGAAGCCTTCCAGGAGATCGTCGACGCCATTGAGGAGGCTCAGCCCGATCTGGAGATTGACGCCCATCGTGGCGAGCAGCCGCTCTATCCCGTGATCTTCTCGATCGAGTAGGCAACTGCCCATGTCCGAGCTGTGCTCCGTGCCGCGCGTCTCGGAGCGCTTTGCCCAGAGCAATGCGCTCGACGAGGATATCGCGCGACTCAAATATGTTTCGGGTAAACGTGAGGAGGCCCTTCGCCGTCTGGGAATTCGGACGGTGGGGGACCTCCTTCTCCATATCCCTCATCGATACCTCGACTTTACCCGCTCGTGGTCCATCGAGATGGCGCCCATCGGTATCGTGTGCACCATCATCGCCACGGTTGACCGTATCGTCCAAAAGCAGCCGCGTCCGCGCATGCAGGTGACCGAGGTCTCGCTCGTTGACGAGACGGGCGTGCTGCAGGTCGCCTTTTTCCGCCAGCCCTGGATTGCCCAGCAGCTTAAGCAGGGCGACCGCCTGGCCGTGATGGGCAAGGTCGAGTTTGCCTATGGTTTTAAGCAGATGGCCTCTCCGCATTTCGAAAAGCTCGAGGACGGGCGTGCCGCGGGCACGATCCTGCCGGTCCATTATGTGAGCGATGGGGTGAGCCAGGCATGGATGCGCCGCATTGTAAGCGGCGCGCTCGAGGTTGTCGGCAATCCCTTTGATCCCATTCCGGCACCGCTGCGCGCAAAGCGGAAGCTCATGAGCAATGCCCGTGCTTTGCACTCGATCCACTTTCCCTCGAGCATGGCTGAGCGCGATATCGCGCGCGCACGGCTTGCCTACGAGGAGTGCCTCTACCTGCAGCTGGCGCTGCGCCTGCGCAACGACGGCGGCCTGGTCGATGTGGTGCCCTATGCCCATACCGCGGGCGATCACCTGGCCGCGCTCAAGCAGGCCTTGCCGTTTTCGCTGAGCGACGAGCAGGAAGCCGCGTTCCAGGATATCCTGCGCGATATGTGCGATGGCGGGCGCGTGATGAACCGCCTGCTGCTGGGTGATGTCGGTAC
This sequence comes from Collinsella sp. AF18-8LB, assembly GCF_003459795.1. Lineage (NCBI taxonomy): Bacteria > Bacillati > Actinomycetota > Coriobacteriia > Coriobacteriales > Coriobacteriaceae > Collinsella > Collinsella sp. AF18-8LB. The sequence continues at coordinate 18,858 of NZ_QRWU01000003.1, read as the reverse complement.
CGGTAAGACCGCCGCCGCCGCCTGCGCACTGGCTGTCGCGGCCGATTCGGGCACCCAGGCCTGCGTTATGGCGCCCACGGGCGTGCTGGCGCGCCAATATGCCGATAAGACTGGCCCTCTGCTCTCGCAGGCCGGCATGTCCTGGGCGCTTCTGACGGGTGCTACGCCGACCGCAGAGCGCGAGCGCATCCATGCACAGCTGGAATCGGGCGAGCTTGACGTGCTCTTTGGCACCCACGCGGTGCTTTCGGATGACGTTGCGTTCAAGCACCTGTCGCTCGTGGTCATCGATGAGCAGCACCGGTTTGGCGTCGGCCAACGCAACGCCCTGCGCGCGAAGGGCCCCGGTGCCGATCTGCTCGTAATGACGGCAACGCCCATCCCGCGTACGCTGGCGCTTTCGGTCTACGGCGATCTGGACACGAGCATCATCCGCCATCGGCCCGTCCCTGGCGCTGGCGTGACGACACGCGTGCTGACCGAGTCGAGCCGTGACCTCGCCTATGGCGCCATCCGTGAGGCGCACGAAAAGGGCCAGCAGGCTTACGTGATCTGCCCGCTCGTGGAGCCGAGTGACTCGGCCGATGAGCTGGAGGACGTGCCCGGTATCGCCCGCGACGACGAGGGCCGCTTGACGGTCCCCGTGCCGCTGCACGATACGGCAACCGAGCTCGACCGACTGCGTCTTGCGTTGCCTGGGCTTACCGTCGAGCGCCTTCACGGCCGCATGCCGGCGGGGGAGAAGGATCGGGTCATCGATGCCTTCAAGCGTGGCGAGATCGACGTGCTCGTCTCGACTACGGTGGTCGAGGTGGGCGTCGACGTGCCCAATGCCACCGTCATGGTCATCGAGAACGGCGAGCGCTTTGGTTTGGCTGCCCTGCACCAGCTGCGCGGTCGCGTGGGCCGTGGCAGCGTGTCGGGCACGTGCCTGGTCATGACGCACTCCAAGGGCAACGGCGGCGCGTCGGCAGCACAAGATCGCCTACAATCGCTCGAGAAGACCTCGGATGGCTTTACGCTCGCCCAGATGGACCTGCGTCTGCGCCACGAGGGCGAGATCCTGGGGTACCGCCAACATGGCGGTGTGACCCTGCGGTTTGTCGACCTGGATGCCGACGAGGAGCTGATTGAGTGGGCACATTTGGACGCGGTCGAGCTCTTGCGGTATGCTTGCACCCTTGACTCCGTGGCGACGCGCCCCCTGCGCGATGCGGTCGCCATGCGATATCGACACATTTTTAAGGAGGTCAGCGGAGGATGAGAATCATCGGCGGCGAATGGCGCGGTCGTAAGATCGAGGAGCCCCGTGGTCGCGATGTCACCCGCCCCACGACTGATCGCGTACGCGAGGCGTGCGCATCTATGGTCATGTCGGCATTCGACTTCGATTTGGACGAGGTCCGTGTGCTGGACGCCTTTGGCGGCTCCGGTGCCTTAGGGTTAGAGATGCTCTCTCGTGGGGCCCGCTCGCTCACGACGTTTGAGATCGATCGCAACGCCGCGCGGCTCATTACCAAGAATATCGAGTCGCTCTGCCGTGACCGTGCGCGTTGGCGCGTGGTCACGGGCGACATGCTGACGAGTGCCTCACGCGGTCGTGTACCGGGCGGCCCCTTTGATCTGGTCCTGCTCGACCCGCCCTATGCTTTTGGTGCCGAGCCGGTCGAGGAACTGCTGCAGAATCTGGCCCAGCAGGGTCTGCTTGCGTCTGGCGCTTACGCCCTGTTTGAGCATGCCGCCGCCGATGCGGGCGCGCATCCGGCAGGTTTTGAGACCGTGCGTGAGAAGCGTTATGGCATCACCTCGGTCGATCTGCTTCGTTGGGTCGGCGATGACGATGGTGAGGGTGATAACGCCGGCACCGATGCTGACAACAACGATGCCACGACGTTTCAGGAGGACGCCCATGAGTGACACCATTAACCGCGTCATCGTTCCGGGCACCTTCGACCCCATTACGTTTGGCCATATCGATGTAATCCGCCGCGCCCGCCGCATCTTTCCCAGCGTGATCGTCGCTGTTGCCGAGTCGCAGGGTAAAAACGGTGTGGGCACGACGTTTATGCTCGATGAGCGCGTGGCGCTGGCCCGCGAGGCCCTCGGTGATTTGGACGGCGTTGAGGTACTGCCCTTCACCGGCCTCTTGGTCGACTTTGCACGTGAGCAGGGGGCGGGGGCCGTGGTCAAGGGCCTGCGCGCCATGACCGACTTTGAGTACGAGCTGCAGCAGGCAGATCTCAACTATCGCTTGGATAACGAGCTGGAGTCCATCTTTGTCATGAGTGCGCCGCAGTACGGCTACATCTCGAGCTCGGTCGTTCGCCAGATCGCCTCACTCGGCAGCGATGTATCGACGTTTGTCCCGCCCAACGTGGTCGAAGCGCTCAGACTTCGCTTTTCGTGACGTTTCTTATTGCCTGGTGGCATGTGGTAAACTAGCACGATGATATGTTACCTATGAAAGGAGACCGGATGCCGGGCGAGAATTTTCCTGGCGATAGGATCGTCAGCTTGGTCGATGAGCTCGAAGGGCTGATCGAGGAAGCCAAGCCGCCTTTCGGCAAGAACGCTCAGTTCAAGGTCATCGACGCCGACGTGTTCTTCAACATCCTCGACGAGATCCGCATGAGCTATCCCGAGGAGTGGCAGAAGTCCCGCCGTATCCTTAAGGAGCGCGAGGAGCTTATGGCTTCCGCTGCCGCTCAGGCCGATTCCATCATCGCCGACGCTCAGCAGCAGGCCCTTACCATTGCCGGTGAGCAGGAGATCGTCCGCTTAGCGCAGCAGCAGGCCGACGACATCCGTGATCGTGCCCAGCAGTACGAGCGCGAGACGCGTTATGCTGCCGAGGACTACGCAGAGCAGGTCTTTACGCACCTGGAGGAGAACCTCAAGAGCCTGACCGGCACCGTTACTCGTTGCCGTCAGCAGCTTAACGAGGGTGCCGCCCAACAGAATGGTCAGTGGTAATGGCTGAGTTCCCGAGCGTTACCGTCGATCTATCTGAGCAGCTCGAGTTTCCTGGAGATTCGTATCCGCTGACCGGTAAGGTCGATGTCGCCACCTACACGGTGGGCGAGAAGGAGTACCAGCTACAGGACGGCATCGACTACGACGTTGTCTTTACCAACGCCGGTACCGGTGTCTTGCTCACGGGTATGGTCCGCGCGCACGCCACCGGCGAGTGCGACCGTTGCCTGGAGCCCGCTTCGTTTGATATCGCCGGCGAGATCGAGGAGTTCTACCTCTTTGAGGAGCCCGAGGACCCCGAGGCCTACGAGGACGGCTACGAGCTCCTGGGTGAGGACCGCATCGTCGATCTGGGTGAGCCCATCAATGACGCGGTCGTCATGGACACGCCGTTTGTGGTGCTCTGCAAGCCCGATTGCCACGGTCTGTGCTCCACTTGCGGTTGCAATCTCAACGTCGAGCAATGCGATTGCGCCGCCCAGGCGGAGGCCGAATGGGCCGCTGCCACGGAAAATCCATTTGCAGCATTGAAGAATCTCAAGCTTGACGAGTAAAACTGTGGTAGTATCGCTACTTGCGCGTAATCGCCACACTGGATAGTTCATAAGGAAGGTCACTATGCCCGTACCTAAACAAAAGCAGGGTCGTATCCGCACTCACACCCGTCGTTCCGCCAACATGAAGATCTCGGCTGCGGCTCAGTCCACGTGCCCCCGTTGCGGCGCTGTCAAGCTCCCGCACCACGTGTGCCCCAGCTGCGGTTTCTACAAGGACCGCGAGGTTATCGTTACCGAGTAACGGTATACTCTGGATGCGATGCCGTTCCAAATGGAACCACAATGGCCGGCTCAATGAGTCGGCCATTTTTGTATAAGGAGCATGTATATGAGTAACGTTCGCGTTTGTGTAGACGTTGTGGGCGGAGACGAGAAACCTCAGGTTGTTCTCAATGGTATCGAGGCTGCGCTTGCCGCCGATCCCGATATCGAGGTCTTGGCAGCTGGCCCCGCCGAAATCGTCAATCCCTTTGCAGCTTCCCATGCACGTGTTGAGGCCCTTGAGGCACCCGACGTTATCGCCATGGATGACGATCCCATTCGCGCCGTGATGACCAAACGCAAGTCTTCGATCGTGCTGTCTTGCCGCGCCATCAAGAAGGGCAATGCGGACGCGTTCTTCTCTGCCGGCTCGACCGGTGCCATGACCGCCGCCGCCACCGCCTATGTGACGCCGTTTAGGTATCAGGCCGAAGGCAAGAAGCAGCCGGTGCGCCCCTGTCTGACCAATGCGCTGCCCAATCGCGCCGGCGGTCTGACGGTGCTGTGCGATATGGGCGCCAACCCCGATGTCGAGGTCGATGACATGGTGCGTTTTGCTCAGATGGGTAGCGCCTATGCCCGCGTCGTCCTGGGCATTGAGCATCCCCGCGTGGGCCTGCTTGCTAACGGCACCGAGGACGAGAAGGGCTCCAACTTTACCAAGGCGTGCTTCCCGGCCATGAAAGCCGTCGTTCCCGGCTTTGTTGGTAACTGCGAGGGCACCGATCTTACGTCGGGCAATTTTGACGTCGTGGTCGCCGACGGCATGTCGGGCAACATCGCGCTCAAGGCCACTGAGGGCGCTACTAAGTTTTTGCTGCAGGAACTCAAGGGCGTCTTTATGTCTTCACTTGGCACCAAGATCGCCGCGCTGCTTATTAAAAAGCAGATGCGCGAGATCAAGGCTAAGCTCTCTGGCGACGCCAAGGGCGGCGCGATTCTTTTGGGCCTGCGCGGCGTGGTTCTGATCGGCCACGGCGCCACGTCGGTCGAAGCTGTCAAAAACGGTACGCTCGCGGCGGCCGAAGCTGTGCGCGCCGGGCTGGTCGAGAATGTCGCCAACTCTATGGACGGTATCGTTTTATAAGAGCGAGTTAGAGCGCTGTTATGCGCCTCGGGGCGTGCGTCGTGGGGTAGAATCAGAACCGTGTCTTGGTACCGCCCGGGCGGTACCATTCTTTTGGTATTCATGCACTATGAGAGGAAGCGCTATGGACCGCTCCGAAATCTTCGACAAGATCGCCGAGGTCGCTGCTGACGTTCTGGGCGTCGATGTTGCCGAAATTAGCGATGAGACCACCTTTGACGACCTCGATGCCAACTCGCTCGAGCGCCTGCAGCTGGTTACGGCTATCGAGGACGAGTTCAACCTCGAGATCGATGACGAGACTCTGCTTTCGCTCAACTCTGTCGCCGACGCCGTCGACGCGATCGAAAACGCCAGGGAGGCCTAGGTCTTGGCTTTGTCTGAACGACTTACGCGCGCCCAGGAAATCCTGGGGCATGAGTTCAATAATAAGGTGCTGCTGCGCGCGGCGCTTACGCATCCCTCGGCAGTCGAGGGCCAGCCGGTTTCTGCCAGCTATGAGCGCCTTGAGTTCTTGGGCGATTCCATTTTGGGCGCCGTGGTCGCACGCTCCCTGTTTGAGTCCTATCCGGAGTTTGACGAGGGCAAGCTCACGCGCCTGAAGGTGTCGCTTGTCTCGGGCGCCACGCTGTCCGAGGTATCGCACGAGCTGGGTATCGACGACATCATCATCTTTGGTGCCTCCGAGACCGGTACGGGCGCACGCGGCCTGCATTCGGCGCTCGAGAACGTCTATGAGTCGCTCGTGGGCGCGCTGTACCTGGATGCCGGCTGGGATGCCGCAGCGGAGTTCATTCATCGCACGCTTAAGCCGCACTTGGCTTCCGAGCGTGCCGAGCACCCTGCGAACCCCAAGTCGTTTTTGCAGGAGTGCGTGCAGGCCGACGGCCACGAGCCTCCGGCGTATAAGCTGGTTGGTTCCGAGGGTCCGGCGCATGCGCCCACCTTTACCGCCGTGGTGTTGATCGATGGTATTCGCCAAGGTCGCGGCTCCGGCTCCTCAAAGAAGGAAGCCGAGGGGGCCGCTGCACTCGAGGCACTTGACCGCATGGGCTACACCACTAACGGCGTGATTCTCAACAAGAAGCCTGTGTAAGCGAGGAACCGTGTATCTCAAGTCCCTCACGCTCAAAGGGTTCAAGTCGTTTGCCGACCGCGCCCATATGACGTTTGAGCCGGGCCTGACCGTCATCGTCGGTCCCAACGGCTCGGGAAAATCGAACATCTCCGACTCCATCCTGTGGGTTCTGGGCGAGCAGAGCGCCAAGCAGCTGCGCGGCCAGGCCATGGAGGATGTCATCTTCTCGGGCTCGTCGGCTCGCAAGCCGGTGGGTGTCGCCGAGGTCACGCTGGTGCTCGATAACTCGGACCATGTGCTACCCGTCGATTTTGACGAGGTCGCCATCACCCGTCGCATGTATCGCTCGGGCGAGAGCGAGTACCTCATCAACTCGAGTCCGTGCCGCCTGATGGACATTCAGGACATCCTGCACGATTCGGGCCTGGGTAAGGATACGCATTCCATCATCAGCCAGGGCAAGCTCGATGCCATTTTGCAGAGCCGCCCCGAGGAGCGCCGTGTCCTCATCGAGGAGGCCGCCGGCATCTCCAAGCACAAGCGCCGCAAGGAGCGTGCGCTCAAAAAAATTAAGTCGATGGACGAGCACCTGACGCGTGCCCGCGACATCAATAAGGAAATCGCCCGTCAGCTGCGACCGCTGGAGCGTCAGGTCGATCGCGCGCGCAAGTACAAAGAGCTGTCCTCGCGCGCGAATGAGCTTACGCAGATGCTAGCCGTCGACGAGCTGCGTTCGCTGCAGTCGCAGTGGAACGACTTGGAGAGCCGCTCCAAGGAAGGTGCCGCCGAGCTGGAGCTTGCGCAGTACCGCATGGGCGAAAAGGAGCGCGAGCTCGAGAAGCTCCAGGTTATGCTCGAGGAAAAGGGCCTGTTTGTGGGCGATCTGGGCGAGCAGCGCCGCCATATGCAAGACGTGGTCGGTCGCATTAACTCCGATATGCGCCTGCTCGAGGAAAAGGGCCACAACATGGTGTCGCGCCTGTCCGACATGCGCGGCCAGATTTCGAGCTCCGAGCATCAGCGTCGTCGCGTGGTCGAGGAGCTCGAGGACGCGCGTGCGCAGCTTGAGGAAGTGACTGGTGCGCACATGCAGGCCCAGGAGGACGTTGACGCCGCTGGTCCTGCCGCCGCCGAGCTCCACGAGCGCCGCGTGGCGCTCGACAATCAGCTTTCGCAGCTTATGCGTGAGCAACGCGATGTGCAGCGCGTGGCCGATAACGCCGCGCTCGAGCTCGCTAAGGTGAAGGATTCCTTGAGCAATGCCGAGGTCGAGGACAACATGTACGCCTCGCGCCTGGAGCAGATCGATGAACAGCTCGAGGAGGTCACGGCTTCGCTCGAGAGCCGTCGCGACCGCGCCGAGGAGCTTGAGTGCGCTCTTGACGAAGCGCGCCAGGCTCAGGTCGATGCGCGTGAAGCCACCGAGACGGCACGCGCGGTCCTGAAGGGCCTGCGTGCCCGCGAGAGCGAGGCGCGCAACAAGTTATCCGAGGTGCGCTCGGAGCTTGCCAGTCAAAAGAAACTCGATGCCCGCATGGCCGACAGCTCGCCGCTCGTGAGCCGCCTGGTGGGTGCGCTGGGCGACGATGTCTCGGGTCGTCTGGGCGACGTGCTCGAGGCCCCGCGTGAGCTTGAGGGCCTGGTTGAGCAATTGCTCGCCGGCGATATCGATGCGCTGCTGTTCGACGATACGTCCGCGCTTGAGCGTGCCGGTCGTGCGGCCCTGGACCAGAAGAAGGCCTCGGGCGAGGCGCTGCTGGTAGCGCGCGGCGTGAGCGGCACTGCTGCCGCCGAGGGCGCTGCCGGTTCGCGTCTGGTTGATCGCCTTTCCGTGCGTGCCGGTTATGGTCCGATTGTCGAGGCGCTGCTCGGCGGCTATTACGTAGTGGACGATCTTTCTGCCGCGCTGTCGGCGCCGGTCGTTGACGGTGTGACCTATGTGACCCCCGATGGTGCCCGCGTTGCCTGCGGCGGCTTGGTGCGTGTGGGGCTCGATGCCGGTGAGGCATCGGGTGCCTTGGAGCGCAAGCGCCGCATTCGTGAGCTCGATGGCTTGGAGCCCGATCTGGCTGCCGTGTTTGAGCATGTGTCGGATCAGGTCGTCGAGGCCAATGCGGCCGTTGAGGAAGCGCGTGCCGCTGAGGGCGATGCCGCCGGCGAGATTGCCCGTCTTGAGGGCGAGCGTCGCTCGCTGCTCTCCGAGATCGGCCGCTTGGAGCAAAGCGCCAACAACGCAGAGGTCGAGCGCATGCGCATTTCCAAGCGCCGTGAGCAGGCTTCCGAAGCCGTTCGCGCTGCGCGTCCGCGCGTGGACGAGCTCGCTCGTTCGCGTGACGAGGCTCGTGCGCAGGCGAGCGACCTGGGCTTGCAGATTGCCCAGGCCAACGATGAACTTGACCGCGTTCGTCGTGACGATTCCGAGGCTGCTGGCAAGCTCGCCGACGCCAAGGTTCGCCTAGCTCGGACGAGCGAGCGCCTGCGTTCGCTGAAGGGCCGCGTGCCCGACCTGGAGCATCGTCTTGAGGGCATCGACCGTCGTATCCGCGGAACACGCCAGGCTTCGCGCTCGCTCGAGCTGCTGCGCCTGCGCGTCGACCCCATGCACGAACGATATTCTGCCCTGTTGGAACGCGCGTCGGATTGGGCAGCGCGCCTGCGTGACCAGGCCTCTCTGGAAGAGGCGGACTCCGCTTCGCTCAAGAAGACCATCGAGGATGCCAAGGCAGAGGTTGCCCGCGCTAAGGAGCGGGTCGATACCGCCACCGCCACGCAAAACGAGTTTAAGGTCGCGCGTGGCAAGCTCGAGGTGCAGGTAGAGGCCGCCATTAAGGCCATTACCGCCGATGGCACCACGGTACTCGAGGAAGCGCTCATGCTTCCCGCGCCCACGGACCGCGATGCCGCCGAGCGCGAGCTCAACCAGCTTGTGCGCCAGATCAACAACCTGGGCCCTGTGAACCAAGTTGCCATGGAGGAGTACGAGCAGCTCAAGCGCCGCGCCGACTACATCGAGGAGCAGCTGGCCGATCTGGAGAGCGCGCGCAAGGCGCTCACCAAGATCACGGTGGCCATTGATCGCAAGATGCGCAAGGCGTTCCTGGTGACCTTTGAGAAGGTCGACGCGAACTTCCGCGAGATCTTCGCCATGCTCTTCCCGGGCGGTCAGGCTCATCTGGAGATGACCGATCCCGAGCATCCGGCCGAGACGGGCATTGAGGTCGTGGCGCAGCCGCGCGGCAAGCGCATCACCAAGATGATGCTCATGTCGGGCGGCGAGAAGAGTCTGACGGCGCTCGCCCTGCTCTTTGCCGTGTACCGCACGCGCACGGTGCCGTTCTATGTGCTGGACGAGGTCGAGGCGGCGCTTGATGACGCCAACCTGTCCAAGCTCATCGGCGCCCTCGATGTGCTGCGTTCCGATACGCAGCTCTTGGTCATTTCGCATCAGCGCCGTACTATGGAGGACGCTGACGTTCTCTATGGCGTCTCGATGCAAGCCGACGGCGTCAGCCGCGTCGTCTCGCAAAAACTCGATCGCGAAACCGGAAAGGTCGTGAATGCATAATGGGATTCTTTGACGCACTCTCGCGCGGACTTGAGCGCAGCCGTGAGGCCCTCAACGAGGTCTTCTACTTTGGCGGCGAGGTCGACGAGGATTTTTGGGAGGACCTTGAGGACACCCTCGTTATGGGTGACATGGGTGCTGAGGTCGCCATTCAGGTCTCCGATGACCTGCGCGATGCCGCGGCAAAGAAGAACCTCAAGACCGCTCCGCAGCTTCGTCGTGCCCTGGCCGAGCAGCTCGAGGGCCATTTTGTGCCTGTTGAGCGCGATCCGTTTTCCGATACTCCAAGCTGCGTGCTGTTTGTGGGCATTAACGGTGCCGGCAAGACCACGACGGTCGGTAAGATCGCGAGCGCCATGGCCGCCCGCGGCAAGAACGTCGTGATCGGTTCGGCCGATACCTTCCGCGCCGCCGCCATCGAGCAGCTCGATGTGTGGGGCCAGCGCGCCGGCGTCCCCGTCATCAAGCGCGACCGCGGCTCCGATCCGGCGAGCGTGTGCTATGACGTGCTCGACGAGGCCGATAAGCGCGGCAGCGACCTGGTGCTGATCGACACCGCCGGTCGTCTGCACACAAGCCCCGAGCTCATGCGAGAGCTTGCCAAGGTGGTCAACGTGACGCGTAAGCGCGCCGCCAATATGGCCGCCGGCCCCATGCCCGTCTCGGTTGTCCTCGTGATTGATGCCGCCACCGGTCAGAACGGTCTGAACCAGGCGCTCGAGTTTAACGAGGCGCTGGGTCTGGACGGTATTATCATGACGAAGCTCGACGGCACGGCAAAGGGCGGTATCGCCATGGCCGTGGCTGAGAAGCTCAAGCTCCCGATCCTGCGCATCGGCGTGGGTGAGCAGGTCGATGACCTGCAGGAGTTCAATGCCAAAGATTTCTGCCGCGCCCTGGTGGGCGAGTCCAATTAAGGAGTGACTAGTGTTTGATTCCCTGAGCGATCGCCTCAACGACACATTTGACCGCCTGCGCGGCAAAGGCAAGCTGACCGAGGCCGATATCACCTCGGCCATGCGCGACATCCGTATGGCGCTGCTCGAGGCCGACGTCAACTTTAAGGTCGTCAAGGAGTTCGTCGCCAAGACCAAGGAGCGCTGCATGACCGCAGAGGTCATGGAGTCGCTGTCGCCGGCGCAAAACGTCGTCAAGATCGTGCTCGACGAGCTCACCGAGATGCTCGGCTCCACCGAGAGCAAGCTCGTCTTTAGCAACCGTATCCCCAACGTCATCATGCTTGTGGGTCTGCAGGGCTCCGGTAAGACCACGGCGGCCGTAAAGCTGGCCTACCTGCTCAAGAAGCAGGGCCGCTCGCCGCTGCTCGCCGCGTGCGACGTCTACCGCCCTGCCGCTGCCGACCAGTTGGCAACGCTTGGCGGCGAGATTGGCGTGCCGGTCTTCCGCGGTGACGGTGCGCATCCGGTCGACATTGCCACGGGCGCCATCCAGGAGGCCGTCGACCACCTGCGCGACGTGGTCATCGTCGATACCGCCGGTCGCCTGCAGATCGATGAGCAGATGATGAAGGAGGCCGTGGACATCAAGAAAGCCGTCAAGCCCGATCAGGTGCTGATGGTCGTCGATGCCATGACCGGCCAGGATATCGTCAACGTGGTCTCGACCTTTGCCGAGCGCACCGACTTTGACGGTGTGATCATCTCCAAGCTCGACGGCGATGCCCGTGGCGGCGGCGCGCTTTCCGTGCGCCAGGTGACCGGTAAGCCCATCAAGTTCGTGAGCATGGGCGAGAAACCCGATTCGCTGGAGCCGTTCTATCCCGATCGTATGGCCAAGCGTATTTTGGGCATGGGCGATGTTGTCGGCATCATCGAGAAGGCCCAGGAGGCAGCCGACGCCGAGCAGCTCGAGGCTGCCGAGCGTATGCTGCGCGAGGGCTTCACCATGAACGATATGCTCGACCAGATGAAGGCCGTTAAGAAGATGGGCGGCATGAAGGGCATTCTGGGCATGCTTCCCGGTGGCCAGCGCGCGCTCAGCCAGATGGGCGGCAACCTGGACGAGGGCATCTTCGATAAGAACGAGGCCATCATCATGTCGATGACCAAGGAGGAGCGCCTGCGTCCCTCCATCATCAACGGTCAGCGCCGTGCCCGCATTGCCAAGGGAGCTGGCGTAACCCCAACCGAGGTCAACAGCCTTATGAAGCAGTGGGGCGAGATGAACAAGATGATGGGCCGCATGCGCACGATGGCCAATCAGGCACAGGCCGGCGGCAAGAAGGGCAAAAAGGGTAAGAAGGGCAAAAAGATGCGCATGCCCAATATTCCCGGCCTGGATGCCATGGGCCTGGGCGGCATGGGCGGCCTGGGAACGGGTGGCCCCAAGTCCGATATGGATCTGCTGCGCCAGATGGAAGCGCAGATGCGTAAGAAAAAGTAGCGACTGGCTGAGTCGTGTATGGCGAAGGCCGCCCGGATGGTATTCCAGGCGGCCTTCGTCGTTGGTGCGTTATTTGTTGTGTGAGCAGGCACGTGATGGCATCGATTGCCTGCCGCTAGTGGCAGCCGCAGCCCTCATGGCCCTCGTGCTCGTGATGGCCGTGGCAGCCACAGGACTCGCCATGCTCATGGGAATGCTCGTGGTCATGGCCGTGGCAGCCGCACGTGGCCTCGCCGTTCTGTGCGAGCGTGCCAGCGATAAGGGCTTCGACGCACGCATCGCAGCTGCCCTGGGCTCCCGCATAGACGGTGATGCCGGCTTGAGCAAGCGCGTTGATAGCGCCACCGCCGATGCCGCCGCAGATGAGCGTGTCGACGCCGCCGTTGGCGAGCAGACCCGCCAGCGCGCCATGACCGGTGCCACCGGTGCCCACGACCTGCTCGTCGATCACCTCGCCGTCCTGGATGTCGTAGATCTTGAACTGCTCGCTGCGGCCAAAGTGCATAAAGATGTTGCCGTTGTCGTACGTCGTTGCCACCCTCATAGTGTCAACCTCCTTTGCTGGCCATGCGGCCGTCGTCGTGGTAATGGGGGAGTACGCGATGTTGCCACCTTCGATACTCAGCGCGCGCCCGTTGACCAGCGCGTTTGCCACCTTGCGATGCGCGCGGCTGCCGATGGCCGCCACGGTGGCACGAGCGATGCCCATGTGCTGGGCGACAGCCTCCTGATTGAGGCCTTCCAGGTCGCACAGCCGCAGCACCTCGAGCTCGTCGACCGTCATGTCGATGGCGTCTCCGCTGGCAAGGCCATCGGGGGTAAAACCGCGATATTCGGGAATAATCCCAACACGGCGCAATTTTTTGCGTCTTCCTGCCATATACACTCCAAATCTGACATATGTCAAAAATAGGATAGCGCACCTGCGGACCAGCGCAAGGCATTTTTGGCATATGTCAGAAAAAGGCAAAGCCGTTGCGACTGAGAGTGAGCTGCCGTGCATTGCGTGTGCCGGCCCAAGTGTCCCATCCGATGCTGTGCGCCTGGGCTACAATAAAAATTGCTTATAGGCGACTGACAGGAGGGTCAATGAGCAAAGCTGATCAACAGTTTGTAGCCATGTGCCGCGATATCTTGGACCATGGCACCACCACCGAGGGCCAAAAGGTCCGTCCGGTGTGGGAGGACGGCACCCCTGCCTATACCATTAAAAACTTTGGCGTTACGGCGCGCTACGACCTGCGCGAGGAGTTCCCCGCGCTCACGCTGCGCCGCACGGCGCTTAAGTCTGCCATGGACGAGATCCTGTGGATCTATCAAAAGAAGTCCAATAACGTCCATGACCTCCACAGCCATATTTGGGACGAGTGGGCTGACGAGACCGGCTCCATCGGTAAGGCCTACGGATACCAGATTGGCCAGAAGAGCCATTATGCCGAGGGCGACTTTGACCAGATGGACCGCGTGCTGTACGACCTTAAGCATACGCCGTATAGCCGTCGCATCATGACGAACACCTATGTGTTCAGCGACCTGTCCGAGATGCACCTGTATCCGTGCGCCTACAGCGTGACATATAACGTGACGCAGCGCCCGCAGGATGACAAACCGACGCTCAACATGATTCTCAACCAGCGCAGCCAGGACATTTTGGCCGCGAACAACTGGAACGTGTGCCAGTACGCCATTCTGCTCATGATGGTTGCGCAGTCCGTCGATATGATTCCCGGCGAGCTGCTGCACGTGATTGCCGATGCTCACATTTACGACCGTCATGTCGATATTGTCCGCGAGCTTATCGAGCGTCCGCAGTTTGCGGCGCCTAAGGTAACGCTGAGCCCCGACGTGCATGATTTCTATGCGTTTACGACCGATGATCTGATCGTCGAGGGCTATGAGCACGGTCCGCAGGTCAAGAACATTCCTATTGCGGTGTAGGTGGCGCTTATGACGTGTAAGCTTTCTGTCATCGTCGCCGTGTGTGACGACTGGGGCATTGGCTGCGAGGGCGACATGGTAGTGTCCAATCGCGCCGACATGCGCCATTTTGTTGCGTGCACCAAAGGCTGTCCGGTCATCATGGGACGCAAGACGCTGCTGAGTTTTCCCGGGGGGCGTCCGCTCAAGAACCGCCGCAATATCGTGCTCACGCGCGACGTGGACTTTGCTCCCGAGGACGTCGATGTGGTGCATAGTATTGATGAGGCGCTCGCTGCGGTTGCCGATGAGCCCGTTGCGTGGGTGATTGGTGGCGGCGATGTCTATCGGCAGTTTTTGCCGTATTGCGTCGAGGCCGAGGTCACGCACAACCATTGCGTGCATGTCGTGGATACGTACTTTCCCGATTTGGGAACCGATCCTGCGTGGGAGATTGCGCAGCGTAGCGGGGTCGCAACGATTGCCGCCGGTGAGGGTGACGAGGGCGTCGATTATGAGTTCGTGACGTATCGTCGCATCGAGGCGTAAAACCGATTATCCCTTCGGTATTATCGGGATGAAATGAATGACGGGGCGGCGCATGGCGTTGCCCCGATATTTGTATAGGTGCTGCAAAGAAAGGTGCGGGCTGGCTACTATGACTGATGCCGTTGAGGTGCTGCGAATCGATTCGCTCGAGGACGAGCGGCTCGATGCCTACGTGCGACTGACGGAGCGTGAGCTACGTTGCGTGCTGGAGCCGCAAAAGGGCATCTTTATCGCAGAGAGCGCCAAGGTCATCGAGCGTGCGGTACGCGCCGGCTACGAGCCGGTGAGCTTTCTGTTGGGCGAGCGCTGGCTCGATCAGATGATGCCGCTGTTTGGGCGTCTGGCCGTTCGCGACGGTGAGGGCCCGGTTCCCGTGTTTGTTGCCTCGATGGAGCTCATGGAGCAGCTGACGGGCTTTAATGTGACGCGCGGCGCGCTGGCGGCTTTTCGTCGCCCGCGGCAGATTCCGGTCGATGAGTTTCTCGGCGGCGTCGCTGAGGCGGCAGGGGAGCGTCCGGTGCGCGTGTGCGTGCTTGAGGGCATTGTCGACCATACCAATGTGGGCGCGATTTTCCGCTCGGCTGCCGCATTGAATGTTGACGGTATTTTGGTCAGCCCTACGTGCTGCGATCCGCTGTATCGTCGTTCCGCCCGTGTGAGCATGGGCACGGTGTTTCAGGTGCCGTGGACTCGTATTGGCAGCGAGGCGCGCGTATGGCCGCATGATGGCCTGGCGGCGCTGCACAATGCCGGGTTTTCCTGTGCCGCCATGGCGCTGACGGACGACTCCGTTTCGCTGGACGACCCTGCGCTGCGCGAGATTGACCGTCTGGCGATCTTTATGGGCACCGAGGGTGCTGGCTTGGGCGCCAAGACCATTGCCGGCTGCGACCGAGCCGTGCGCATTCCGATGGCGCACGGGGTCGATTCGCTCAACGTTGCTGCGGCGAGCGCCGTCGCCTTTTGGCAGCTGTGCCCGCACGTGAGCAACGAGTATCACTACCAGCCGGGTTTGTATCACTAGGCAGATATTCCGCACCGCGCTCTGATTCGGGGCGTTTCGGTAGCCGCCAGTCGGTGCTAAGCTGGTTTTGACTTTGGTTTTAAATTGCTAATTTGTTGTTTGACGTATACGAGTGGGGAGGGCGTGTGGCTAAGAAATCTACGGCTATCGATGTAACGCAAGGTGTCATTTGGCAGCAATTGCTGTCGCTGTGCGTTCCCATCTTTTTTAGTTCGTTTTTCCAGCAGGCTTACACGCTTATCGGCACCTATATCGTCGGTCAGTTTGGCGGCAAGCTTGCGCTGGGCGGCATTCAAGCCACGATGGTGCTCACGGAGCTCTGCATTGGTTTTTGCGTTGGCGTTGGCGCCGGTTGCGCCGTTATCACGGGGCAGTTTTTTGGCCAGCACGATGACGAGCGCTTGAGCCGTTCGATCCATACAGCCATGACGCTTGCGCTCGTGGGCGGTATCGTCGTTTCCATTCTTGGCATAGTGCTTATCGAGCCCATGCTCGTTTTGATGAATACGCCGCACGAGCTTCTCGCCGAGGGCGTAGCCTATGCTCGCTGCTATTTTGCCGCCATGTTTGCGGCGCTGCTGCTCAATATGGGTACCGCGCTGCTGCGTGCCGTGGGCGATACGCGTGGCCCTGCCGTGATTATTGCTTCCGGCTGCCTCGTGAACGTGGTGCTCGATATCATTTTTGTTGCCGTGCTGCATTTGGAGGCCTTGGGTTGCGGTATCGCGGTGGCACTGACCATTTGCTCTAATGCCACGATGATTGTGATTCGCATGATGCGTGCTCCGGGCGCATGGCGTTTGTCGATATCCAAGCTCGGCATCGATCGCGGTATTTGCAAGAGCATGCTTTCGTGCGGTTTGCCGCTGGGTTTTCAATCGGCGGCGTATTCGATTTCCAACGTTCTGATTCAGGTATCGGTCAACTCGTTTGGTGCCGATGTTACGACGGCGTGGGGTCTTTCGGGCCGTCTCGACGGCATCATCTGGATGGTGACCGAGGCGCTCGGCGTATCCATCACCACGTTCTCGGCGCAGAACTTTGGCGCGCGCAATTACGAGCGCATGCGCAAGGGCTACCACACGTCGCTCGTGCTGTCGTTTTTGCTCATCGGCGGTCTGTCCGGTGTACTGTTGGTGTTCTCGGGTCCCCTGTCGCGCCTGTTTGTCGATGATGCTTCGATTTCGGGTTACACCACGACCATCATCCATTTCATTGCACCGTTCTACGCGATCTTCTCGATTATCGAGAACGCGTCGGGCTCCATCCGCGGCGCCGGCGTGAGCTTCCAGCCCATGGTTCTCACCATCTTCGGTACCGTCGTCCTAAGGGTAATCTGGGTGTTTGCGATTATGCCCTTTGATCCGTCGCTCGAGCACCTGCTGCTGGTCTATCCCGTAACCTGGCTCATCACGGCTACGATGTTCACCATCTACCACCACAGCGGCAATTGGCTAGGCCGCGCCACCGCCTAGTCGGCACTTGGGGACGTTCCTTTTCTGCCGGCACATAGGGACGCTCCTTTTCTGCCGGCACTTTGGGACACTCCTTGTGAAGCAATTTCGCCTTTTTCGGAGACTCTGTTTGCCGTGCCCTTGTAAACTGTCAAAACGGGCTCAGCAAATTAGATCGTCCGCGCCTATCAGATGTTGCCCGGTGGGTTTTTGATGGGAGGGCGATATGCCAAGAACTGGTCGAGTCGTTTCGTTAACGGGCTATAACCACATTATCGCGCGTGGAAATGGCGGCATTTGCATCTTCGAAGACGATGAAGATCGCTATCGGATGCTTACACTGTTCGAGGGTAAACTTGTCGGTAATGGCGTTGGCGTTACCGCATGGTGTCTCATGTCGAATCATTTTCATCTTATGGTCGACGATCCTCATGGAAATATATCTTCGTGCATGAGTGGCGTTCTTACGTCGTATGCGATGTATTTCAATCGCAAAACAGACCGAGTTGGGCACTTGTTCCAAGATAGATTTACTAATATTCCGGTCGAGAATGGCGTGCAAGCAATTTCGCTTGCTGACTATATTCATATGAACCCGGTCAAGGCGGGCATTTCCGCCGTTGATACATATCGTTGGTCCAGTTACCGAGCATACGCTTACGGCTATGATGGATTTGGATTTTGTGACCCCGGGATTGTTTTGGATCTCGTGGGTGGATCTCTTGAGTATCGGCACTATCCTGCCGATCGAATTGACCAAGCGCCCTACGATGCTGAGCCTCGACCGCGCATTCTGGATGATGAGGCTCTTGAGGTCGCCAAAAGCGTTGCCGCCCCTATATCACTTCCCGAGCTTGTTTCCTTGAAGCCATCTGAGCGAAAGCCCATTCTCTGCAAAATGAGAAGAGCGGGTCTCACGATTAATCAAATAGTGAGGGTCGTTGGCATCGGTCGTACGTCAGTTGTTTCTGGTACGGCAGGTTGGAAGAAGATTTAGGTTACTGGATTGGTGACGGCGCAGGAGCGTCTCCAACTGCCGGCAGAGACGATATGAGCAGGACATAAAACATTGGGAGCCCCCGGCATGAAAGTCCGCGGATCAGGCCGACAATGGTGAGTGTCTAATCCAGCCGTGGCGGCCGCGCCGCATTCATGGAAGGGGCTCCCATGCTCGATACTACCACCTTCGTCGGCCTCGACGTCCACGCCCGCTCGATAAAGGCCGTCTCCCTCGACGTCATGACCGGGGAGGTGCGCTGCGCGACCTTCGGCTACGACGCCGGGGCCGTCGCGGAGTGGGTCCGCTCCGTGGACCCCGGGGCCAGGTGCGTGTACGAGTCCGGGGTCACGGGCTTCGACCTGCAGAAGAGGCTCTCCGGCCTGGGGGTCGACTGCGTGGTCGGCGCCGTCTCGAAGATGATCAAGCCCAGCGCGGACAGGCGCAGGAAGAACGACCGCAACGACGCCGAGTTCCTCGCCCGCATGCTGTCGGTCGGCAACGTGGTCGAGGTGTGGGTCCCCGACGACGAGTGCGAGGCCGCCCGCGACCTGACCAGGGCGCTCGAGGACGCGAGGGACGACCTCTCGCGCTCGAAGCAGCGGCTCTCCAAGTTCCTGCTCAGGCACGGGCTCGTCTTCGACGAGAGGACGCCCACCGGCCGCAGGAAGGGCAACTGGACCCGGGCGCACTGGTCCTGGATCGAGTCGATTAGGTTCGCGGAGGGGGCCGACGAGGAGGTGCTCGCCTACTACGTCGACGCGGTCAGGCGGGCGGCGGAGGAGAAGGCGAGGCTCGAGGGGCTCGTCGAGGCCGAGGCCCGCAAGCCCAGGTGGCGGAAGAGGGTCGACTCCCTGCGCTGCCTCAAGGGCGTCGACACCGCTTCCGCCGCCGACCTCGTGTTCGAGGCCGGCGAGTTCTCCAGGTTCAGGAACGCCCGCTCGTTCGCCGCGTGGGTCGGCCTGACGCCCTCCGAGCACTCCAGCGGGGAGA
>NZ_QRWU01000024.1:0-702 GCF_003459795.1 Collinsella sp. AF18-8LB | reverse complement strand
AGCATGGGGGGCACGCCCGGTCCCGTTCCGAACCCGGAAGCTAAGCCCCATCGCGCCGAGAGTACTGCGGGGCCAGCCCGTGGGAGGCCAGGGCGCCGCTGACCGGTGGACGGCACCGAGCCGTCAGCGAACTTAGAAGGGGGAGGCCGCGAGGCCTCCCCCTTTTTTTGCGTTATATGCGATATTTGCCCTATCCGTTTTAGGAGTGCTCGGATTGACGTTAGTCGAGGTCATCGTTGTCATCTGCGTTGGGGTAGAGCCGATCTTTTTGTTTATGTCGCTTTCTGTTGGCGCTCAGTCGACTCTAGGGTTCTGTCGCCACGTATATCCGGACGGTTCTTTTGCCCCTTATTTCCAGTAAATCAGTTAAGGGGTATTGTTTCAATCAAATACACTCCGCCAGCGGGGGCTCTATCTAATTAGTGATAGAGCCCCCGCTGGCGTTTTATAGGTTTGTTAACGTTGTCCTTCTATTTATGACGGGCTAACTAGCAGAGACCGACGAGGGTATAAAGATGCTATGTCTACAGTGGACAGCAAGATTCCCGAGGTCATACGGTCTGTCCATGGTTTATGACCAAATGTGTGACTCCGAGCAACTCGGAGCCAGCTAATTCATTTGTGAACAAAATATGGAGTGCGCGATTCCCGCCCCCGGGGCCCCTCCGGTCTGGCAATATATCTCCTTGCCGCGCGGCCCGG
>NZ_QRWU01000023.1:0-1021 GCF_003459795.1 Collinsella sp. AF18-8LB | reverse complement strand
GGCGGCAACGCCCTCGGCAACAACCCCGTCGAGCAGATCGAGGCCGTGAGCAACACCGCCCACGCGCTCCTCGGCCTCATCGAGCAGGGCAACGAGATCATCATCACCCACGGCAACGGCCCGCAGGTCGGCATGATCCAGAACGCCTTCGCCGCCGCCCACGACGCCATCGGCACCCCCGAGATGCCGCTGCCCGAGTGCGGCGCCATGTCCCAGGGCTACATTGGTTATCACCTGCAGCAGGGCATCGGCCGCGAGATGCACAAGCGCTATAAGCGTTGGCACGCCGCCACCGTCGTCACCCAGATCGAGTGCGATCCCGACGATCCCGCGTTCAAGAACCCGACTAAGCCGATCGGCCCCTTCTACACCGAGGAGCAGGCCAAGGAGTTCATGGCCGAGGATCCCTCCAAGGTCTTCGTCGAGGATTCCGGCCGCGGCTGGCGTCGCGTCGTCGCTTCCCCCGATCCCAAGAAGATCGTCGAGGCTGACTCCATCCTCAACCTGCTCGACAACGAGTTCATCGTCATCGCCTGCGGTGGCGGCGGCATCCCCGTCGTCCGCGACTACGAGAACAAGGGCTGCTACAAGGGCGTTCCCGCCGTCATCGACAAGGACCTGGGCGGCGAGCTGCTGGCCGAGGACTGCGACGCCGACGTCCTGTTCCTGCTGACAGCCGTTGAGCATGTCGCCATCAACTTCGGCAAGCCCAACCAGGAGGAGCTCGAGGACCTCACCGCCGACGAGGCCGAGCGCCTGGCCGACGAGGGCCAGTTCGGCAAGGGTTCCATGGAGCCCAAGGTCCGCGCCGCCATCAAGTTCGCCCGTTCCCGCAAGGGCCGCACCTGCATCATCGGCGCCCTGGACAAGGCCGCCGAGACCATGGCCGGCCTCTCCGGTACCCGCATCCACGAGTAGTCTCTACTCCGTTGCCTCTCTCGTGGGCGCCAGGCAAAGCGCCCACAAACCACCTCTCTTCATGAGCCCCGCAGTCCGCTCCGACTGCGGGGCTTTTGCTATT
>NZ_QRWU01000022.1:0-1108 GCF_003459795.1 Collinsella sp. AF18-8LB | reverse complement strand
GAGGTCGCGCAGCAGGAGCACGACACCTTCGCCCAGATCCTGAGGGACCAGGGCGTGGAGGTGCTCTACCTCGAGAACCTCGTCGCAGAGGTGTTCGACCAGGTCCCCGGCGCCCGCGCCGAGTTCACCGACCAGTACATCGCCGAGGCGGGCATCCGCGGCCAGCGCATGCCGCAGATCGTCCGCGAGAAGCTGGACTCCATCGAGGACAACCTCGAGTTCGTCAAGAAGACCATGGCCGGCATGACCAAGGCCGAGATCGACATGCCCCTCACGGCGTCCACGACCCTCGACTCCCTGGTCAACTCCGAGTCCGAGTCCGACCTGATCATCGACCCGATGCCCAACCTCTACTTCACCCGCGACCCGTTCGCGGTCGTCGGCGAGGGCGTCAACCTCAACCGCATGTACTCGGTCACCCGCAACCGCGAGACCCTGTACGGCAAGTACGTCTTCAAGTACCACCCCGACTACAAGGACGTCTCCCTGTACTTCCGCCGCGACTGCCAGTTCCACACCGAGGGCGGCGACGTGCTGAACATCAACGAGAAGACCCTCGCCGTCGGCATCTCCCAGCGCACCCAGGCGGCCGCCATCGACGTCATGGCCCAGAACATCTTCTGGAACTCCGACTCCAAGGTCGAGCGCATCCTGGCCTTCGACATCCCCGTTTCCCGCGCCTTCATGCACCTCGACACGGTCTTCACCCAGATCGACGTCGATAAGTTCACGATCCACCCCGCCATCATGGGCACCCTGCGCGTCTACGAGCTGACCGCCGGCAAGAACCCGGGCGAGGTCAACATCCGCCTGATCGAGGACACCCTCGAGCACGTCCTGGAGGACGCCACCGGCGTCGACCAGGTCAAGCTGATCCCCTGCGGCGGCGGCGACCCGATCGCGGCCTCCCGCGAGCAGTGGAACGACGGCTCCAACACCCTGTGCGTCGAGCCCGGCAAGATCTGCGTCTACGCCCGCAACACCGTCACCAACGACGTGCTGTACAAGGAGGGCCTGGACCTTCTCGTCGTGCCCTCCGCCGAGCTCTCCCGCGGCCGTGGCGGCCCGCGCTGCATGAGCATGCCCTTCTGGCGCGAGGACCTCTAAG
>NZ_QRWU01000021.1:0-1930 GCF_003459795.1 Collinsella sp. AF18-8LB | reverse complement strand
CCGCGGCCGTGGCGGCCCGCGCTGCATGAGCATGCCCTTCTGGCGCGAGGACCTCTAAGGTTTTCAAAGACCCGTACAGGTCTTAATACAAACATCTAGCTGCCATTAGATGTCTTCCAATGGGACGGTGCGGTTCTTTCGCACCGTCCCATTCATGTTTATTGACGCTAAATTAAGATCAGATAAGGTGGCCATGGATATCAAGACAATTGGCGTTGAGGAATGGCTCAACGTTTGGGAGAAGAGTGCTACATGGGATATCGCTCAGTCGACGATTTCGTCGCTGACCATGGGTGAGCTTCGCGCACTTGACGAGCAGGACGGTGCTACGTTCTACGAGCGCCTGGATCGCGAGAAGATGAATTACGGCTGGATCGAGGGTTCGCCGGAGTTTAAGGCCGAAGTCGCCAAGCTGTATCGTCGCGAGGTCAATCCCGATCACATTTTGCAGACTAATGGCTGTACGGGTGCTAACCTCAATGCCATCATGGCTGTTGTCGAGCCCGGCGATCACGTGATTGCCGAGTGGCCTACCTATGCGCCGCTCTATGAGATTCCGCGTACGCTCGGTGCCGAGGTCGAGTATTGGGAGCTTCGCGAGGAGCTTGGCTGGAAGCCCGATATCGAGGAGCTCAAGCGCCTGGTGCGTCCTAATACCAAGCTCATCTGCATCAACAACGCATCGAACCCCATCGGAACGGTGCTCGATGCCGATACGCTCGGCCAGATTGCCGAGGTCGCCCGCTCGGTTGGCGCCTACGTGCTGTGCGACGAGGTGTATCTGCCGCTCGAGAACACCGAGTCCTTTATATCGATGGCCGACGTGTACGAGAGGGCCATTGTCACCAACTCGGTGTCCAAGACCTATTCGACGCCTGCGGCTCGCGTGGGCTGGGTCGTGGCCGACGAAGAGGTCTCCAACCGCATCCGCACCTATCGTGACTACACCATGATCTGCGGCGGCGTGTTCAACGACGCCCTGGCGACCTACGTGCTCGAGCACAAGGATAAGATCCTTGAGCGCAACCGTAAGATCGTGTTTGGCAACCGTGATATCGCTCAGGCATGGATCGATACACAGAGCCGCGTCTCTTGGACGGCGCCGCAGGGCGTATCCACCTCGTTTATCCAGCTGGAAATTCCCGAGGACGATGAGGAGTTCTGCAAGCGCCTGTTGGCCGAGAGGGGAGTGCTGCTGGTTCCCGGCAGCCGCTTTGAGCTTCCCTGCGGCGCGCGTCTGGGCTACTGCGCGAGTGAAGACGTTCTTCGCGAGGGCCTGAGGCTTCTGGGCGAGGCGCTGGCCGAGTTCGATCGGTAGCCCCTTGAGGATTTCGAGGGCCTAAACCTTACTGGGCCCTCGATGTACCGAATGCAGACCCGCTCCCTTTGGGGCGGGTCTGTTTGTCTTTACCGCCGAAAAAGTCAAGTTGTTACAAATAGAGACGCAAAACAGGCGGGGTATCCGAGGGGCCGTATACTGAGCTTCCGGTGAACGGTATCCAACGTCTGGTAAACGGTAGCCTGGTTGCTAAAAATGAATAGGACGAACTTTTTTCTGAATAAAAATCAAAATGGTTGAGACATAGCAAGAATTACGAATTCTATTCATACCTTTGCGTGAAATATGCAAATTGAGGGTGGTTTAAGAAAGATTAGTTCCAATTGATTTTCCGGTTAAAAAAGCGTTTAAGCACGTAAATAAACTTTATTAAATCAAAGTGTGCCATGCGTGAAGTATATGTGTATGCCGTTCACCCCCTATAAAAAACCGTTCGGGGGCAAGGTGGAAGTATGGGCTGATTTTGGATATAAATATGTCGTCAGCAATAACGCCTCACACGGAGGGGCGCTAACGAATCGGCCCTGACAAGGGCCCGAAAGAAAGGTAGGAGGCCATGACGAAAGGTCTGCACGTGCCTTCCGAGATCGG
>NZ_QRWU01000020.1:0-2082 GCF_003459795.1 Collinsella sp. AF18-8LB | reverse complement strand
GTACGCTTGAACTTAAAAGGGGGAGGCCTCGCGGCCTCCCCCTTTTTTGCGTTAATGGGCAACATTCCTTATGCAATTAAATCAATTTAATCATCCACCGCTTAATATAGACGTTCACCGTTCTGTGGTCGGTTCTCTGTTCTCAATGGACTAATATTTGCTTTAGCGCACTGACGCGCTTGTCCTGTTTCACACGGGTCGTTTTATTGATTGTGACGGAAGGACTCACATGGCAGATGTTCATGAGCTGCTTGATACTTGGATTGCCAATGTCAAGGATGAGGAGCTCCTCGCTGAGCTCAACACGATGAAGGAGCAGGGTGATGAGGACGCCATCACCGACGCTTTCTTCCAGGATCTCGCCTTCGGCACTGCTGGTCTTCGCGGCACTATCGGTGCAGGCACTAACCGTATGAATATCTATACGGTCGGTCGTGCGACCCAGGGATTCGCTGACTACCTCAATGCGACCTTCGAGCATCCGACGGTCGCCATCGCTCGCGATAGCCGCAATAAAGGTGAGCTGTTCGTTAAGACGACGGCTGCCATTCTTGCAGCAAACGGTGTGACTGCCCTTGTGTATCCCAAGATTTCTCCTGTGCCGACGCTTTCCTGGGCTGTTCGTGATCTTAAGTGTTCCGGTGGCATTTGCATGACCGCTAGTCATAACCCGGCGCCGTATAACGGCTATAAGGCCTATGGCCCCGACGGCTGCCAGATAACCAGCGAGGCCGCCGATGCAATTTCTAAGGCCATCGCCGAGACTGATACGTTCACCGGAGTGAAGTCCATGGACTTCGATGAGGCTCTTGAGCAGGGTCTGGTCAAATGGATCGATGATTCGTGCCTCGAGCGTTATTACGACGCCGTACTCGCGCGCGGCGTTACGAATCTTTCTGCCGAGGAGATTGCCGGCGCACCGCTCAAGCTTGTCTATACGCCGTTGAATGGTACCGGCCTCATTCCCGTCACGACGGTGCTCGAGCGTGCTGGCATCACCGATGTCACGGTTGTTCCCGAGCAGAAGGAGCCTAACGGCGATTTCCCGACCTGCCCGTATCCTAACCCCGAGATCCGTCAGGCCATGCAGAAGGGCATCGACCTGTGCGAGCAGGTTCACCCCGATCTGCTGCTTGCAACCGATCCTGACGCCGACCGTGTTGGCGTTGCCGTTAAGAATGGCGATGACTATCTGCTGCTGACCGGCAATGAGATGGGCGTTCTGCTGCTCGACTATATCTGCAAGACCCGTGCTGCCCGCGGTGAGGACCTCACTAATAAGGTTGCCGTTACTACTATCGTTTCTTCCGCCATGGTTGACGCTTTGGCCGACGAGTACGGTTTTGAGCTCCGCCGCTGCCTGACGGGCTTCAAGTACATCGGCGACATCATTACTTCTCTTTCCGATGCTGGCGAGGTCGATCGCTTTATCTTCGGTTTTGAGGAGAGCTACGGCTATCTGGCCGGCGACCACGTGCGCGACAAGGACGCCGTGAGCACTTCGCTTCTGATTTGCCAGATGGCGCAGTATTACAAGCTCCAGGGCAAGAACCTCGCCGATGCGATGCACGATCTGTACGAGAAGTATGGCTACTATCACAACAAGACGATTTCGCTGAGCTATCCGGGCGCTGAGGGTGCGGTAAAGATGGCCGGCATCATGGCTGGTCTGCGCGAGAACCCGCCCGTGGAGCTCGCCGGTTCCAAGATTGAGGCCGTCGTGGATTACAATACCTGCGTGAACGGCCTGCCGAAGGCTAACGTCATTGAGTTCGATCTTGAGGGTGGTAACAAGGGTATTGTTCGTCCTTCCGGCACCGAGCCCAAGATTAAGCTGTACATCTTCGCAAAGGGCGCGGATGCCGCCGAGGCTGATGCAGCACTTGACGCGATTGAGGAGTCCGGTCGCAAACTATTGGCCTAAGGCTTTGAAAGCCTATTTCTATAGATAGACGGAGGAGGGGATCTCGGAAACGAGGTCCCCTCTATATTACTGGTAAATACAGCTGAGAATCCCAAACTGTGTAGGAAATGTGTACGCCCAGATTCCCGCCCCCGGGGCCCCTCCGGTCTGGCAATATA
>NZ_QRWU01000002.1:75762-227498 GCF_003459795.1 Collinsella sp. AF18-8LB | reverse complement strand
CGCCACGGCCGCCACGATCGCCACCGCGACCGCCACGGTCGCCACCGCGGCCACCGCGATCGCCAAAGCCGCCGCGGCCGCCACGGTCACCGCCACGGCCACCACGATCGTCACGGCCGCCGCGAGGACCGCGGTCCTCATCCAGGCCCATGGCGACGAGCGGAGCGATAACCTTATCGAGAGCGGCCATCAGCTCGGTGGCCTCCTCGTAAGAAAGCTCGGGCAGGAGCTTCTCCTTCTTATTGGCAAGCTCGACCAGGCCCTCAGCGGCATCCTCGGCAGCGAAGACAACGATCTTGCGCATATCGCCCTCGGCGTCGTCGATGCGGCCGACCAGATCGGCAGCCTCGGCCTCGGCCATCAGGCCATCGAGCTCGCGAAGGCGCATGCCCAGCAGATCGGACATTTCCTTCTGCTCCATCTTGGGCTTGAGGTCAAGAAGCTTGATGGCGCGCTCGATGTTCGCCATGCGCTCGGCCTTGGCCTCCTCCTCCTTGGAAATAGCAAAGCGACGGCTACGCAGCAGGCGGGCGGCCTTCTGCATCTTGTCCATCAGCTCTTCGTCATCGTAATCAGTGGCGGCCTCGACAACCTCGGCCTCCTCCTCGGCGGAAACCTCGTCAGCAGCCTCAACCTCGGCAGCTTCGGTCTCCACGGTCTCGACTGCCTCAACCTCGGCAGCCATGGTCTCGTTCTCGGTCTCGTTCATGATCTCTTCGTTCTCGGACATGAGACTCCTTCTTGGCCCTCTCGGGCATCATCGCCCCATTCGCGGGGCCCGTCGCGCACTCTTTGCGCTTTAAACATTCATGCCTCTCGGCAAAACGTCCATTAGTTTATGGTGTCGCCATCCAATCTAGCTGCAGAATCTATGTGCACACATTAATGCGACATGTCGCGGTATCATGGCCCGAACCAAACGCATCCACCTTAAGGAGCCCGCCATGATTAAGCCCATCATGAAATCCGAGTTCTTTTTGCGCCTGCCTTCCGAAGACGCGGGGCCCGACGACGCCGCGACCGGGCAGGATCTTCTGGACACGCTGCACGAACACGAGCACGAGTGCGTGGGCCTTGCCGCCAACATGATCGGCGTACGCAAGCGCATCATCTGCGTAAAGGACGACAACAGGGCGCTGCTGATGTACAACCCTCAAATTCTTGAGAAGGTCAACGCCTACCAGACGAGTGAAGGATGTCTTTCGCTCGTCGGCGAGCGTCCCTGCACTCGTTATCGCCGCATTAAGGTGGAATATCTGGACGAGAGCTTTGTCCACCGCATCAAAAACTTCTCGGGCTACACCGCCGAGATCATCCAACACGAAATCGACCACTGCCAAGGAATCGTTATATAGTTCCGCCAATTCAAGAAAGCTCCCTGCAGCCAAGCAACTGCAGGGAGCTTTTCATAGTGCGGAACTTCTATCCCACTAGCTCTGGCGGTAATGATCGAAGAAGTCGGCTAAGTCCTCGAGCGACTCCTTTAGTACTTCCATGCGCGGCAGATACACGATGCGGAAGTGGTCGGGCTCGGCCCAGTTAAAGCCGCCGCCGCGCGTGATCAGGATCTTCTTCTCGTGCAGCAGATCAAGGGCAAACTGCTCGTCATCGGTGATGTTGAACTTCTTAACATCCATCTTGGGGAAGATGTAGAACGCCGCACGCGGCTTGACCACCGAGATGCCGTCAATCTTGTTGAGCGCCTCATACACAAAGTTGCGCTGCTCGTAGACACGGCCGCCGGGACGGATGTAGTCGTTGACGGACTGATGTCCACCGAGTGCCGTCTGAACGATCGATTGAGCCGGCACGTTGGAGCACAGGCGCATGTTGGAGAGCATGTTGATGCCCATGATGAAGTCGCTCATGCAGCGCTGGTTGCCCGAAAGCACCATCCAACCGATGCGATAGCCCGCAATCATGTGCGACTTGGACAGGCCGCTAAACGTAACGCAGGGCAGATCGGGGGCAAGCGATGCAATGGAGACGTGCTCGTAGCCGTCCATGCACAGACGGTCGTAGATCTCATCAGCAAAGATCATCAGCTGATGCCTGCGTGCAATCTCGACGATGCCCTCGAGCACCTCGCGCGGATAGACGGAACCCGTGGGGTTGTTGGGGTTGATGATCACGAGGGCTTTGGTCGCGCTCGTGATCTTGGACTCCATATCCTCCAGATCGGGATACCAATCTGCCTGCTCGTCGCACAGATAGTGCACGGGATGTCCGCCGGCAAGAGTTGCGCACGCCGTCCACAGCGGGTAATCGGGGCTGGGAATCAGGATCTCGTCGCCGTTATCGAGCAGTGCGTTCATCGAAAGCTGAATGAGCTCGGACACGCCGTTGCCCGTGTAGATGTGCTCCATCTGAACATTGGGCAGGCCCTTGATCTGCGAGTACTGCATGATCGCCTTGCGCGCGGAGAACAGGCCGCGCGAGTTGGAATAGCCTTCGCAGTCGGGCAGCTGCTGGCGCATGTCCTTAATGACCTCGTCGGGCGTGCGAAAACCAAAGGGCGCGGGGTTGCCGATATTGAGCTTGAGAATGCGCTCGCCCTCGTCCTCCATGCG
Source organism: Collinsella sp. AF18-8LB (assembly GCF_003459795.1). Lineage (NCBI taxonomy): Bacteria > Bacillati > Actinomycetota > Coriobacteriia > Coriobacteriales > Coriobacteriaceae > Collinsella > Collinsella sp. AF18-8LB. The sequence continues at coordinate 224,928 of NZ_QRWU01000002.1, read as the reverse complement.
GGCGGCCTCGTCAACGACGGGACCGCGCACGTCATAGAGGACGTTGTCGAGCTTGCTGGATTTAGAAAAAGTACGCATGGTGGCGCTCCTTGCAATTTGAGCCGAGGGGTTGGGTTCGGGTTTGGAAACGTTGCGGGGCGATGATGTCTCGCCTTGATCGGCGTCACTGGCGAGCAGCCAGGTAACATCGACCTCCAAAATACGGGCGAGCAGCTCTGCCACATCGCGCCGCGGAATCGTCTTGCCGCTCACATATTGGCTCATCTGACTCTTGCCGAGTTTTTTGCCGAGCATCTCCGATGCGCGGATCACATCCGACTGGCGAACGTCGCGATCGGACATAGCCTGTCGCAGGCGATCGCTAAACGTCTCTTGGGCCACTAGAACCTCCTTGCTGGCAAAGTTCAATTTGTAGAACACGAATTGAACCTGAGTTCAATTTAGGCAGCAGTATAACGCCGTGCTATTTCGAGAAGTTCAATTTCAAAAATAAAATGAGCCAAACCTCGAGATTTATCCCAAGGCGATAACGACGTGCGCTCGTTTAGAGGTATTCGAGGAAACGAGCGGCGGCAAGCGAAACATCGGCCGTGCGATATATCGCATTGATCAGCCGATGAGGATGTCCCTCGAGCGGACGCACGGCAACATCGAACTGGCAGCGGCGCAAGATGAGCGCCGGAAGAATGCTCACACCCAGACCGTCCTCGACCATGGCCATAATCGCATAGTCATCCCAGGTTGACAGCTTCGAGCGCACCGCCAGGCCCGCACGACGGAACAGTGGCGTAATCTCATCGTCACTGCCACGTTCCAGCAGAATAAACTGCTCGTTGGCCAAATCAGCAAGAGAAACGGCCTTTGCAGTGGCAAGTGAAGAGTTTGCCGGCACCACCGCCATCAGCTCATCTTGCACCAACGCCCGCGATGTCATGCCGTTTCCTCGGGGCTCACGCGGAATAAAGCCCAGGTCGCAGCGCCCTTCCGCCACCCATTGCTCAATCTCCGAGTAATCGCCCATCAGCAACTCATAATCGACGTCCGGGTGATCGGCACGAAAGCGCGCAATCACCGGCGGCAGCACATGGGTCGCCACACTCGAAAACGTACCGATGCAGATTTTGCCGCGCATGAGCCCACGCATCTCATCCACCCGTCGCTGCAAACGAACAAATTCCTCGCATAACGCCTCGACCGCCGGCATAACTTGCCGCCCATCGGCAGAAAGCACTACGCCCTCGCGGCTTCTATCGAGCACTTTAAAGCCCCAGTCTGCCTCAAGATCGGCCACCATACGGCTCACGCCCGACTGCGAATAGCTCAGCCGCTCGGCGGCGCGCGTAAAACTGCCGGCGCGCACGGTCTCGAGCAGCACCTGCATCTTTTGAATATTCGTTTCCACGGCACCCCTCCACCTTTACATGAGTTTTTGTCATGTTATCCATGCATTATATTCGCTTTTCTTCTATAGCCACCTCACCCATAGTGAACATGTTCGGATATAAAGGGGACGGAAGCACATGAACAACGGACTGTTTACGTACTTAGCAGCATTGCTATTGTTTGGCTCCAACGGCATCATCGCCGCTGCCATCGCGCTGCCGAGCTCCGATATCGTGCTGCTGCGCACCTTTCTGGGAGCCCTCTCGCTTGTCACCATCCTCGTTATCACCCAACGCCATAAGCTGCAGGCGCCATCTCGTCCCCGCGAAGCCGCAGCACTCCTTCTCTCGGGAGCCGCGCTGGGCGCCAGCTGGATTTTTCTGTTCCGCGCCTACCAGACGATCGGCGTCGGCGTATCCTCGCTGCTGTACTACTGCGGCCCCATCATCGTCATGGCCCTCTCGCCGTTTATCTTTGGCGAAAAACTGACCGGCAGCAAAATCGCCGGCTTTATCGCCGTCGCCTGCGGCGCTTTTCTCATTGCAGCGCAAGGTCTCGGCGGCAACATGCCCATTGCGGGCATCGTCTGCGGCATCGCCTCGGCATTTTGCTATGCGCTGATGGTCATCGCTAGCAAGGGTGCGCCACACATCGAGGGTCTCGAGAACTCCGCGCTCCAGTTGAGCGCCGCCTTTGTGACCGCGCTGGTCCTTACGCTCGTCACCCAAGGCGCTCCCTCGTTTTTCTCCCCCGGCATCGCCGCAGGCATCGATTGGCGCGCCGTCGCTATGCTCGGCGTCGTCAACACCGGCATCGGTTGCCTGCTCTACTTTAGCGCCGTCGCCAAGCTGCCCGTGCAGACCGTCGCGGTTGTCGGCTACCTCGAGCCGCTCTCGGCCGTCGTGTTCTCCGCCGTCCTTTTGGGTGAAGTTATAACGCCAGTCCGCCTGATGGGCGCCGCACTTATCATCGGCGGCGCGATTTTTTGCGAACTCGCTGGCAAGCGCGCAAGCGCCAAGGCCGGTATCGCCCAGACAGTACGCGCTTAAAAGCCCCTGTTTTGAAATGCTACCTGCGTACATAAATAATCCCCAGCTGGGGATTATTGTCTAAAAATACCCGATGTGCCAAACTGCTCTTGTATGTATAAAGACGGCATAAAAGTTATCTGCTCAGGACAGATAACCGGATGTCTAAGGGAGTCCACGTGGCACACAACAAGTTGGAGGCAAGCCTCCAAGACCAGCATAGTCAGGGCGGGCATGGCGCCATCCCCCTCTCCGCTGGCATGTTGCTCGTAACGCTCGGCGTCGTCTATGGCGACATCGGCACGAGCCCCATGTACACCATGAAGTCAATCGTCGCCAACAACGGCGGCATCGGAACCGTCAGCGAGGACATGATCCTGGGCGCGCTTTCACTCGTTATCTGGACCATGACACTCGTGACCACGGTCAAGTACGTGCTGATCGCCATGAAGGCCGATAACCATAACGAGGGCGGCATCTTCGCCCTATTCAGCCTCGTACGCAAGGTGGCACCATGGCTGATTCTACCCGCCATGATCGGCGGCGCGGCGCTGCTCGCCGACGGCATCCTCACCCCCCGCCGTCACGGTTACCACGGCCATCGAGGGCTTGCGCACCATCGAGTGGGGCCATGCGCTTTTGGGTGACGGCCAGACCAACGTCATCATTATTACCATCATCATTATCTGCGGCCTATTTGCCATGCAGCGCGCCGGCACCTCGTCAATCGGCAAGCTGTTCGGCCCGCTCATGACGCTGTGGTTCCTGTTCTTGGCTGGCGCCGGCCTGTTCAACATGCTCGGAAACCTGTCCATCCTGCGCGCGCTCAACCCCATTCGCGGCATCATGTTCCTGTTCTCGCCCATCAACCATTCGGGCATCATGGTGCTCGGCTTTGTCTTCCTGTCGACAACCGGTGCCGAGGCGCTCTACTCGGACATGGGCCACGTGGGCAAAGCAAACATCTATGCATCCTGGCCGTTTGTTAAGGCGGCCCTTATCCTCAACTATCTGGGTCAAGGCGCTTGGCTACTCGCCAATAACTCCAACCCCCAGATGCTCGCGATGGATATCGTCAACCCGTTCTATATGATGCTTCCCGAGCCCCTGCGTCCCTTTGCCATCGTGCTTTCGGCCGTGGCGGCCATTATCGCCTCGCAGGCGCTCATCACCGGCTCGTTCTCGCTGGTATCCGAGGCAACGCGCCTCAACCTTATGCCGCATCTGCGCATCCACTACCCCAGCGACACCAAGGGCCAGCTCTATATTCCGCTCGTCAACAACATCATGTGGGTCGGCTGCATCTTTATCGTGCTGCTGTTCCAGAACTCCGAGCGCATGGAAAGCGCCTATGGCCTCGCCATCACCGTGACCATGCTCATGACCACGACGCTTTTGACGAGCTATATCGCCGGCATTCTCAAGCACAAGCTGGGTGCCTGCGTCTTCAACCTGCTCTTCGGTGCCATTGAGCTGTGCTTCTTCGCCTCGTGCCTTACCATGTTCTTTGACGGCGGCTATGTGATGATCTTCCTGGCCTCGCTGCTGTTTGGCCTTATGTATGTGTGGCGCCGCGGCACCGCCATCGAGCGCACGCAGACGATCCTGCTGCCGGTCTCCAAGTACATCGATCAGCTCAACCGCCTGCGCAACGACGAGACCTATCCCGTGCTCGCCGACAACCTGGTGTTCCTCACCAACAGCCCCGATCCGCTCACACTCGACCGCGACGTGCTCTATTCCATCCTGGACAAACATCCCAAGCGCGCCAAGGCATACTGGTTCATTAACGTGCATGTCACCGATGAGCCCTATACGCACGAGTATTCCGTCGAGACCTTTGGCACGGACTTTTTGTTCCGCGTGCGCCTGGACCTGGGCTTTAAGGTCAACCAGCGCGTTAATGCCTACCTGCGCCAGATCGTTGGCGACCTGATGGCATCGGGCGAGCTGCCGCCGCAGCACCACACCTACTCCATCTATGAGACGCGCGGCAACGTGGGCGACTTCCGTTTTTGCATGCTGCGCAAGATGCTCGCCCCCGAAACGGACATCAACCGCAACGACCACCGCGTGATGGCCATCAAGTACGCCGTCCGCCGCGCCTGCGGAAGCCCGGCACGCTGGTACGGTCTTGAGAACTCGGCCATCATCATCGAGTACGTGCCGCTGTTTGCCCGCATGCGCCCGGCCGTTAAGCTCGTGCGCACCCAGGTGCCGCTCGAGGTTCAGATCGAAGAGGCCGAGGAAATGGAAGTCGACATCTTCTCGGACGACTTGGTCAACGGCAACGAGGCCGGTAGGGACATGAACGTCGATCCCACCGAGCTGCTCGAGAGTGTCGCCGATACGCCCGAACAGCAACAGCTCGACGGTCTTGAGAACGAACAACTCAACGACGCCAACTTCTAGCGACGTCACAAATCAACGACAGCGGCCCTGCACCTCACGAGAGACGCAGGGCCGCTTTGCATTGCAGTAAAGCTAACGGCTACGAACGACGCGGCTCGGGAACCACGAGCCTATCGGGGCTCGCGCCCTCGGCATCCATCAGGCTCACGTAGCGAATCGACGGATCCTCATACATCGCATAGTAATAATTGCCCGTGCGCGCGCTAAAGCATCCGGTGTAGATAGTCTTCTCGAACTTGCCATCGCCCATCCTGGAGGCCCCCTCAATCATCACCACGCCCTCGAGTGAGCGGAACATGCGGACGACGTTTTCGGCCTCGCTCTCCTTTTGCGGGTAATTGGCATTGAGGTACGCCGCCTTTACAAAACGGCTCGGCGAATAGCAGTCACCGGGAATGCCGCGCATGCCGGCACCCGCGCCATAGGGTTTGAGCTCGGCGCCACGCCATGTCGCCGTCTGCGGAAAATCGCTTGTGGCTGTGATATAGGTGCGCAGGTTTTCCATGTGCCACGGGAAGGTCGGCTGGTTGGCAAGGGTGTCGACCGGATCGTCGTATACATGCAGGCCGTCAGCCATCATCTCGACCACGATGCTGCGCTGGCTGTCGCCGATAATCCAATGGAGCAGCGACACGCCCAGCCCCTCTCCGGCAGATTTGGCGACAATCACCGTGTCGCGCAGCGCGGCCTCGACCTCATCGACCGTCGAGAACGTCGCTGCCACCCACAGGGGAAACTCATAGGCCGCGATATTGGTCTTTCCATCAACCGGGCCCTCGGCATACTCGGCATAGCCGGGGAAGTTAAGCCCCGCCACAGCCAGACCCGCATCGTTACCACAGTCGAAAAACATGGGATAGTTCTTGTAATCGATGCACATGCCGATTACCGCATGTGCCGCCGACGCATCGTCGATAAACGAATACGGAATGTGAAACCCGCGCGGCATCACACGAACCTGTTGGCCGTAGTCAAAGCTCCAGTCGAGGTTGCGGCCTAGATACATGTGGCCAGAATTATCGGTAAATCGAATGCTCGTGCACATAGCGCCTCCTAGCTCAATGTTCTTACTAGGCTCATTGTCACCAAACAAAGGAGCGCTAAACAAAAAGACCGGACATGACAACAATGTCATACCCGGACTTTACAAGCAAGATAGACCCAACCAAGTCAACCCCGCAGGTCGTCTAAGGGGTCAAAGTGCCGCAGATTGCCACGAAAGAGGAGCGAAGCGTACTTAAGGTACGCGAGCGACGATTGAGCGGCAAGGTGCGGTGCTTTGGTCCCCTTAGACCAACTTGCCAAGACAGTGATCAATCATGTGTTGGATCATCTGTGCCTCAAAACCCGCGTAGTCGCGGCGGCACTCCTTCATCTTGCCGTCGACGATCTGGTCAAAGGCAACCTTGCACTTGATGTAGCGCGTGGACTTGGTGATCTCGTCGTGCGTCAGGCAGCTCTCCTCCATCTTGCTGGCGCCCAGGCCAAACACCAGACGGGGGTTGTAGAGCACGTGGGGCTCGCCGGCATCGTCCAGATAGACGCAGACCTTCTTGGTGACGCCAATCTGGTTGGCGGCAAGGCAGCCGGCATCCTCGAGCGACTTAATGGTATCGATCAGGTCCTGTGCGACCGACTCGTCCTCGACAGTCGCAACCTCGCAGCGCTGGGACAGGATGACCTCGTCGCGGCAGAGCTCTTTAATCATACGTTCCTCCAAAGAGTTCGTTGTAACCGCTTAAGTATACGGTACCTACACATTTTCATACGAAAAATACCGCACGTCTGCCCCCAAAGCGCCGAACATCAACATGCGAGGAACACTAACTATAAAAAGGCGATATAGTAAGGAAGTTCGTGTCAATCGGCCTAAACTCGGGGCCGAACAAGGAAAGGGTATGCATGGACGAACTTTTTCACGTCAGTGAGCGCAAGTCCACAATCGGGACCGAACTTCGCGCTGGACTGACAACATTCCTGGCGATGGCCTACATCATCGCCGTCAACCCCGCGGTGCTCTCGGGCGCCGGCATCGATGCGGGAGCGCTCGCCTGCGCCACTTGTCTGGGCGCCGGCATCATGACCATCTGCATGGGCATCTTCGCCAACCGCCCGCTCGCCTGCGCGTCGGGTCTGGGCATCAACGCCATGATTGCGGGCATCACCACCACCATGTGCGGCGGTGACTGGCACGTGGCCATGAGCGTTATCTTCCTCGAGGGTGTCGTCATCTTGCTGCTCGTCCTTTGCGGCCTGCGCGAGGCCATTATGGACGCCATCCCCGTGGTCCTGCGCCACGCCATCTCGGTTGGTCTGGGCATGTTCATCGCCATGATCGGCCTGTGCGATGCCGGCATCATCACCGCTGGCGCCGGTACGCTTGTCGGCCTGGGCGACATCACCTCCCCCACCTTTATCGTCGGCATCATCTCCATCGTCGTGACGGTTGCCCTGGCTTCCCGCAACGTGCCGGGCTCGCTGCTCATCGGCATCATCGTCGCCGTTATCGCCGGTATCCCGCTGGGCGTCACCCATGCGCCCGAGGGCCTTATCGCCCCGCTCGACTTCTCGACCTTTGGCGCCCCGTTTGCCAGCACCACCGACGGCAACATGGCCATCGTGAAGGTTCTGACCGACCCGATGCTGCTCGTCGTTGCCTTCTCGCTGCTCATGAGTGACTTCTTCGACACCATGGGCACCGCGATGGCCGTCGCCAAGCAGGGCGAGTTCCTAACCGAGGACGGCAATGTCGAGGACATCCGCCCCATCCTGGTCGTTGACTCCGTGGCCGCCGCTGCCGGTGGCTTTATGGGCGTCTCCTCCATCACCACCTTCGTCGAGTCCACCTCCGGCGCTGCCGACGGTGGCCGCACGGGCCTCACCTCCGTCACCACCGGCGTGTTGTTCATCCTCGCTGCGTTCTTCTCCCCCGTCGTCTCCATCGTTTCCAGTGCCGCCACCTGCGGCGCCCTGGTCTACGTCGGCTACCTCATGATGAGCGAGGTCTCCGAGATCGACTGGTCCGACGTGTCGCAGGGCTTCCCGGCGTTCATGATTGTCGCCGGCGTGCCCTTCACCTACTCCATCTCTGCCGGTATTGGCCTGGGCTTTATCGCCTACGTGGTCGTCGCGCTCTTTAAGGGCGAGGCCTCCAAGATCAAGCCGCTCATGTGGATCGCAGCCCTTGCCTTCCTCGTCTACTTCTTCGTGGCGTAACGGCATAGTCTGCTAACGCAAAACAACAAGGCGCGGAGTCGCATCGAGCGGCTCCGTGCCTTTCTTTTAGCGTCTGTCCCCGTACCAGCGTGCGACAATTGAGGCTGTCAATATCACAACACCGAGAGAAGCCTGCCTTGGTAGCACATCATAAGCAGATAACCGTTTATTCAGAGTGTGTGGAAGGCGCGCCCGTCATCTACCTCCCCGTTGCCATGGGCGACGGTAGTGAAGTCTACAAGCGCTGCCGAGAGCTCGACTGCCCGCCGTTCGCCCTTGTCGCCATTGGAGGGCTCGATTGGAATCGCGAGCTGAGCCCCTGGGCATGCGACGGAACTATACGAGATGCCGAGCCCTTTGGCGGACAGGCTGCTGGTTTTCTTGACGAGTTGTTGAAGCAGATAATCCCCCAGGCCGAATCATCGCTCCCGCAACCGCCCTCCTGGCGCGGCGTTGCCGGCTACTCGTTGTCGGGTCTTTTTGCATTGTGGGCACTTTGGCAAACAGATGTCTTTGAGCGCGCGGCGAGTGCATCGGGGTCGCTGTGGTTCCCCGGCTTTATCGACTACGCGCGCGAGCGCACGATGACAGCTACGCCCGACGCCGCCTATCTGTCGCTCGGTAAAAAGGAAACCAAGACGCCCAACCGCATGATGCGGCACGTACTCGACGATACGCGCGCGATGGAAGAGCTGTTTATCGAGCGCGACATTCCAACAACGCTGGAGCTCAACCCCGGCAATCACTTTGCCCAAACTGACCTGCGCATGGCGCGCGGCATCCACTGGATACTGACGCATTAAAAATGGTGCCCACGCGCATATACGCATGGGCACCATATCTTGTTTTAGCTGAACGCAGCTGCTACTTAACAGCCTCCTCAAGCTCAGAAGTATCGAACTCAAAATCATTGCCGGGCAGAATCGCATTGAGCACGATACCCACCAGCGAGCCCACGGCAAGACCGGAAAGCGAAATCGTCACGCCGCCCAGCTCCAGCACGATGGCGCCGGCGGTGCTGTACGCAATACCGAGCGAAAGCACAAGCACCAGAGCCGCCACCAGCACGTTGCGGTTGTTCTGGAAATCGACCTGGTTCTCGATGAGGTTACGGACGCCCACAGCGCTGATCATGCCGTAGAGCACGAGCGACACGCCGCCGATAACGCATGCCGGCATGGCTGCGATGACCGCAGCGAACTTGGGGCAGAACGAAAGCACGATGGCGCAACACGCGGCAATGCGGATCACGCGCGGGTCGAACACGCGCGTCAGGGCGAGCACGCCGGTGTTCTCGCCATAGGTGGTGTTGGCCGGAGCGCCAAAGAGCGAAGCCAGAATCGTGGCAAGGCCGTCACCGAGCAGCGTGCGATGCAGACCAGGATCGGCGATGTAGTTACGCTCGCAAGTGGAGCCGATAGCCGAGATGTCACCGATATGCTCGATCATGGTCGCAAAGGCCAGCGGCATAATGGTAATGATGGCCGTCGTGGCAAGGCCGCTATCGAACTGCGGGCCAAAGAGCGCAAACACGGTGTTGTCCCACACGATGGGCAGACCGACCCACGGAGCGGCGGCAACGCCCGAAAAATCGACCTCACCCAACGCAGCCGCAACGGTATAGCTCACCACGACGCCCAACAGGATCGGCACGATCTTGACCATGCCGCGGCCCCAAATATTGCAGATGACGATGACGGCCACAGCGACAACGGCAACAAGCCAATTGGTCTGGCAGTTGGCGATAGCAGAGCTTGCCAAGATCAGGCCGATGGAAATGACGATGGGGCCGGTCACCACCGGCGGAAAGAAGCGCATAACGCGCTTGGCGCCAAAGGCGCGGAACAGCGCTGCCAGCACCGGATAGAGCAGACCGGCGCAGGCAACGCCCAGGCAGGCGTAGGGCAAAAGCTCGGCCTCGCCGTTGGGCGCAATTGCGGCATAACCGGCAATAAAGGCAAACGATGAGCCCAAAAATGCCGGCACCTTACCGCGCGATAGGAAGTGGAACAGCAGCGTGCCCAAGCCGGCAAACAAAAGCGTTGCCGACACCGAGAGACCGGTGAGCACGGGCACCAGCACCGTGGCGCCAAACATGGCAAACAGGTGCTGCAGACCGAGCAGGAACATGCGCGGGCGGCCGAGCGACGATGCGTCGTAGATGGCATCGCTAACGGCGGGCGTCGAGAACTGGGACATTGATGTCCTTTCGAATGGAAGGGCGATCGGGCATATCGGATAACCTGCCCGAACGATACGATCCGAACCATTGTACGCGATACGCAGCGCCTCGCACGCGCCGCCGCCTGCGAACGGCATCGTTATTTCCAGACACGCTCCACAATACGCTTGACCAGCGCAATCTTTGCCCACTGCTCGTCCTCGGTCAGCTTGTTGCCAATCTCGCAGCTGGCAAAGCCACACTGCGGAGACAGATACAGGTTCTCGAGCGGCACGTACTTTACCGCCTCGCGGATGCGCTCGACGATGGCGTCTTCGTTCTCGAGCTCTGCCGCCTTGGTGGTCACCAGGCCCAACACGACCTTCTTGCCGGGGGTAACGTACTTGAGCGGCTCAAAGCCACCGGCACGCGGCGTATCGAACTCAAGATAGAACGCATCGACGTTCTCGTGTGCGAACAGGTACGGCGCGATGGGGCCATAGCCGCCCTCAAAAGCATAGGTAGAGTGGTAGTTGCCGCGGCACACGTGCGTGTTAATGACAAGGTCATCGGGCTTGCCCTCGATTGCGGCGTTGTTGAGCGCCACGCCCAGCTCGCTCACCTTTTGCAGGTCAACCGGGCTCATACCGGTCTTGGACACAAAGTCGGCATCGCAATAGATGCCCCAGGTGCAGTCATCAAATTGAATGTTGCGGCAGCCTGCGGCATACAGGTCGGCAATAACGGTGCGGTATGCTGCGGCGATGGCATCGGCGAGATCTTCGTCGGTCTTGTAGACGGCGCGCAGGCTCTCCTGCTGGCCATCGCAGCGGTCGAGCGTGACTTCGGAGAACGTCTGGATCGGCGCCGGAATGGTCTGTCGCGCGACCTGACCCCCCCTCGAGCGCCTTGACAAATTTGAAGTGCTCGACGAACGGATGATTCTCGCCGCTAATGGGACCGGTTACCACGGCGGTGTCGGCGGTAGTCTCCTCATCGTGGAACATATAGCCTGTACGCGAGGTGCGACGCTCGACGCCGTTCAGCCCCCACATAAAATCGAGGTGCCAGTAGCTGCGGCGAAACTCGCCATCGGTGATGACCTGCAGGCCGGCGGCCTTTTGCCTTGCCACCAAATCGCGGATGGCATCGTCCTCGACGGCCTTAAGCCCCTCGGCATCAAGCGTGCCTGCCGTATAGGCAGCACGAGCGTCCTTTACGGCCTGCGGACGAAGAAAGCTGCCGACGATATCGGCGCGAAACGGTGCGTTCGGTTGAATCGAAGTGCTCATAGATATCTCCCTTTTGCATTGGTTGCTTTACCGGGACAGAGTATGAGCGTTCATATGGCCATCGTAAAATATACGTTTATAACAGTTTGATATAGATGCTTCCTATGTCACTCTGGACTGCCATAAAGGGACTTGAACCGTGGGGAACACAGCAGCCTAGATATGCTGACGAATCGCGTCGATATAGGCCCGACCGTAGCGCGTGAGCGTCGTGTTCTTGCGCGTGATAATGCCAATCTCCATGTACTCGTCCACGTCGAGCGGAATCGAGATAATGCCGGGGCCGTTGAGCTCGTGGCTAATCACGCCCGAACACACCGTGTAGCCGTTGAGACCCATGACCAGGTTGAACAACGTCGCGCGGTCGCGCACGCGGATATTCTTGCGACGCTCAAACGTCGAGGTCAGCTCCTCGGAATAGTAAAACGAGTTGTAGCTGCCCTGCTCGTAGGACAGGAACGGGTAGTCTTCCAGATCCTCGAGCGTCACGCTGGAGCGGTCCGCCAGCGGATGGTCGGCACAGACGAAGATATGAGGCGTGGCACAGAAGAGCCCTTCGAACACGAGCTCGTTGGCCGCCAGCATGCGCTCGATGACCTCGCGGTTGTGCTCGGACAGATATAGGATGCCCAGTTCGCTTTTCATATGCGCGACGTCCTCGATAATCTCGTGAGTCTGCTCCTCGCGCAGGGTAAAGTCGTAGCGCGCGGCATCGAACTCACGGATCACATCGACAAACGCGTTGACGGCAAAGGAGTAATGCTGGCAGCTCACGCTAAAATGCGGCACCTGCTCGGATGCTCCTTTGTACTTACCCTCGAGCAGATCAGCCTGATCGAGCACCTGGCGCGCATAGCCCAAGAAGGTCTCGCCCTCCTCGGACACAATGACGCCCTTGTTGGTGCGCTCAAAGATATGCACGCCCATCTCGTTTTCGAGATCGCGAATCGACGCGGTAATCGAAGGCTGCGACACATAGAGGCGACGCGAGGCCTCGGTGATGCTGCCACATTCGGCAACCTTTACAACGTACCTGAGCTGCTGAAGCTTCATGGCTTTCTCCCTAGACGTTCGCGATGCCGAAGTCTGCCGCGTTCATCTGACGCATAAATGACGGCATCTCACCCGTCGCGGCGCAGGCGGCAATCTGATGCAGCGCTGCGGCAACCGCATCATCTGCCGCAGCGCCGATATGCCAGCGTGCAGCAGCCGTGACGGCCTCGTTGGCATTGGCGACCGCAACGGAGTTGGGAACGGCATCGATCATGGGCAGGTCGTTATCGGAATCGCCAAATACGGCCACCTCGTCGGGCGTTAGGCCCAAAGCGCGCGCCAGCTCCAGCGCAGCGCAGCCCTTGTCCCAACCAGCCGGAAGGATGTCGAACAGGCGCACACGGTTGTTGGGAAACACAAGCGAGAGCTCCGGCACCTCGGCGGCAACGTGCTCGCGTAGCTCCGCGAGTTCCTCACGCGAACGGGCGCTCCAGATATTCGCCTTGAACACCGGCGCATCATCGACGACAGGGCGGCACGGGGCCTCTTCGCCCTTGAGCCACGCATTGCCGCCCGATTCCATAGCGCGGCGCACACGCTCGGCATCACGTGTCACGCAATAGGCATCGTTATCCCAAAAGCCATCACCCAAGCTGTATACCTTCAGATAGGTATCGTCGGTTTCTTCTTCCAGATAGGCGGCCAAGCGCATAAGCGCATCGTTATCGGTCGCACGCGAGGCGACCACTTCGCCATCGACAAACATGACCTGGCCGTTGCAGAATGCACCGGTCGAAAAACACTCGGAATGATTTTTAAACATCCAGCCCATCGCAGACGGTTGGCGACCCGAAACCGGACCAAAGTGCAGACCCGCCGCCTGCATGGCATGAATGCCCTCGATGGCATAGTCGCTGGCGCCGTCATGCCCGGCCGGAATCAGCGTATCGTCCATATCGGTCAGCACGAGTTTGATCATAAGGTCCCCCAGTCGTTTTCATCCTAACCATTGTACCGATGCGCTAGTATAGGGAACAACAGATTCGATGCGGGAGTGCCGGCGGTGCAAACCACAAGGCTGAGAGGGCATGGGGCCCAATCCTTTGAACCTGTCAGTTAATGCTGGCGTAGGGAGCATGCCGCCTTTTTAGGGGCGCTGTCTATGCACAGCGCCCCTTTTCTATGCCAAGGAGGCATGTGCAGTGATCGATTCGGAACAGCTTAAGCAAAACGTGGTCAAGGCTGTGGAGGAGATTCGTGCCACCAATCCCATGGCCGGCTCCATCACCAACACGGTAACGATTGACTTTGTCGCCAACGCGCAGCTCGCCGTGGGCGGTTCGGCCGCCATGGTCTATCTGCCCGACGAGGGCGAGGCACTCGTTGCCGGCGGCGGCGCCATCTATCTGAACATGGGCACGCTCTTCCCCATCTACGAGCAGACGATTCCCCGCGCGGCCAAGGCGGCACACGACGCCGGCAAGCCCTGGGTGCTCGATCCGGTGGGCCTGGGCATCGGCAGCCTGCGCACCCAACTGGTAAACGAACTCAAGCAGTGCAAGCCCGCCATCGTGCGCGGCAATGCCTCCGAGATTATCGCGCTCGCCGGACTGTGGGGCCTTGAGGGCGAAGCGGCCGATCTGAGCCGCGTGCGTGGCGTCGATACCACCGACACGGTAGACGCCGCCCGTGATGCCGCCGTGGCGCTCGCCCGCTACACCGGCGGCGCCGTAGTGGTCTCGGGCGAAGTCGACCTGATTACCGACGGCACGACCGTTGCCAAGTCCCACGGCGGCAGCCCACTCATGTCCAAGATCACCGGCTGCGGCTGTTCGCAGGGCGGCGTGCTGGCCGTGTACGCCTGCGCCACCGACCCGTTTACGGCGGCCATCTGCGGCACCGCCGTCTACAACGTTGCCGGCACGCGTGCCGCCGCCGTTGCCGATGCCCCGGCAAGCTTTAAAGTCGCCTTTATCGACGAGCTCTACCGCGCAACCGCCCAGGACATTGCCGATAACCAACTCGAGCTCGAGGAGGCATAAGCCATGACCAAGCCCGCAACCAATGCCGGCATGAACACACTCGTCGCTGTGGCCATCGCCCCGTGCAGCACCGGCGACGAGCTATCTGCCGAAGTCGCCGAGGTCGTACGCGTCATTCGCGAGAGCGGCCTTCCCAACCGCACCACCTCGATGTTCACCGAAATCGAGGGCGACTGGGACGAGGTCATGCAGGTCGTGCGCGACGCAACCTTTGTGTTGGCGAGCAAGGGCATCCGCACCGAAGTCGTGCTCAAAGCCGATATTCGACCCGGATTTACCGACACCATGACCGGCAAACTCGAGCGCATGGAAGCGCAGATCAAAAAGCAGGAGGAAGCACGATGAGCATCCGCGACGACCTTGATATCTCGGCCTACCTGGTACTCGGCCCCGAAAACACCCTCGGACGCCCCGTAAGCGATGTGGTGACCCAGGCGCTCGATGCCGGCTTTACCTGCATCCAGGTGCGCTCCAAGGTGGCAAGTGCCCGCGAGATTATCGCACTGACGGGCGATGCCGCGCAGGCCATCGCTCAGGCCGGCAAAACCGGACAGGTCGCTCTGCTGATCGATGACCGTCTTGACTGCGTACTCGCCGCACGCGAACAGGGCATCGCTGTCGACGGCGTGCATGTTGGCCAGAGCGACATCCCCGTCGAGGTCTGCCGCAAACTTTTGGGCCCAGATGCCATCGTGGGCCTTTCGGCCCGCTGCGAGGAGATGCTCGAGTACGTCAAGACCGCCGACATGAGCCTGGTCGATTACCTGGGCATCGGCCCGCTCCATGAGACCGAAACCAAGCGCGACTGCGGACGTGCGGCCGACGGCTCCATCATCACCAAGAGCTTTGAGGACCTGGCTGCCCTCCATGCGGCAAGCCCCGTGCCCATCGTGGTGGGCGGCGGCGTCAAAACGGCCGATCTTCCGCAGCTCAAGACCACCGGCGTCGATGGCTTCTTTGTGGTGAGCGCCGTTTGCAGTGCCGACGACCCCTACGCCGCAGCCAAGGAGCTCGTCGATACCTGGCAGCAGGCATAGGCCCATGCCAAGCAGCTGCTCCGCAGCCCCATATCTTCAATAGTGGAAAGCGCATCCCAGTTTGGACGTCCATTCTGGGATGCGCTTTCCGCCGTGGCCCCTACCCCGCCAGATACGCTTCCAGCGCCGGCAGCGTCGCCTCCGCATCGCGACGGCCGATCTGATAGATGCGCTCGAGCTCATCGGGCTCGCGGCACAGCGACGGCACCTTCACCGATTCGCTCGGCCGCACCACAAAGATCTCGCCAGCGGCTTCGCGACGCGCCAGGTCATCGAGCGTGGCGTTGTAGACCTCATGTCGATGCTCAAGCGCCGCAACAAACTCCGAATAGTGACGATACACGCGACGCAGAATAGGCATCACGCTATTGGGCTGCTTCACAAAGCCCGCCGGCTGTGTCAGCACCACCACGTTGCGGTCATAGCCCTGCGCAAACAGCCAAGCGCTGGGGATGGAATCGGCAACACCGCCATCCAAGTACTTACGACCCTCGATGGCAACAGGACGCGTCGCCACGGGAATCGCCGACGACGCCCGGATCCACTCGATATCGCGCTCGTCGCCATAGGGCAGGTCATGGTAGACGGCCTGCCCCGTCTTAAGATCGGTGCATACGCACGTAAACCGCATGGGGCAGGCGCGATATGCCTCCAGATCGATAGGATCGCGCTCGATAGGCACCTCGTGATAGGCAAACTCGGCATTGAACATATCGCCGGTTCGTAGCCAGCTCGTCACGCTCGCATAGCGCTTGTCGGCACAATAGGCCTTGTTGTAGCGAATGGCGCGGCCAATCTGGCGCGATTTAAAGTTGTAGCCAAACGCCGCGCCCGCCGAGACGCCCACCATATGGTCGCAGGTTAAGCCATGCTCCATCCATACGTCGAGCACGCCCGCCGTATACATACCGCGGTAGCCGCCTCCCTCGAGCGCAAGCCCCACCGTGCGCGTCGTATCTGGCTGTGCCATGCAACCATCTCCGTTCTCATGCTTTTGAACTAAACAAGTATATCTGTCAACGTATGCCGTCAAAAACGTGTTTATAAGCATTTATCGAACGTTTCCCGATGTATCCCCATGCCGCACCGCAATGCCCCTAGATGGCCTTGGGCATGAACGCCCTTAAGAACGTTGCGAAATAAACATCGCCTGCACCGTGCCAACGCCGTCGCACACAACGTGAGATAATTCTCAGCAGAATTCACCGATAGCAGATGGAGTTTGTGATGAAGGTTCTTTTGGTCAATGGCAGCCCCAAGGCAAACGGCAACACGGCCCGCGCACTCGCCGAGGTCGCCGAGCAGCTCAACGCCGAGGGCATCGAGGCCGAGATGTTTCAGCTGGGCGCCAAGCCTATTCGCGATTGCATCGGTTGCGGCCAGTGCGGCAAGCTCGATTGCCGTTGCACCTTTGACGACGATGTGGTCAACGAGCTGATTGCCGCTGCCGAGCAGGCAGACGGCTTTGTCTTTGGCTCGCCCGTCTACTACGCACATCCCAGCGGACGCATCCTCTCGGCACTCGACCGCGCATTCTATGCAGGCAGCAAGGCCTTTGCGCACAAGCCGGGCGCCGCTGTCGCCGTTGCCCGCCGCGGCGGCACGTCGACCACCTTCGACGTGCTCAACAAGTACTTCACCATCAACCAGATGCCCGTGGTAGCATCCACCTACTGGAACAACGTCTTTGGTGCCATGCCGGGTGAGGCCACCCAAGACGCCGAGGGCCTCGCCACCATGCGAAACATCGGCAATAACATGGCCTGGCTACTGCGTTGCATCGAGGCGGGAAAGGCCGCCGGCATCGAAGCCCCCCAGGCCGATCGCGCTAGGACCAACTTTATCCGATAATTCCAGCGGTGGTCACCTTGATGTTCTGTCAATGTCAGCGAAAAGCCAGCTGATGAGGCAAGGTGCCTTGAAAGAGGAGGGCGCTGGGCTTTTGCCCGCGCCCGACGATTGAAAGGCAGATTGCCCATCAGATGGCTTTGCAGCGTCGAGGTGACCGCCGTTCGTTAGAACGGCGGAACAAATACATGAATATTCAAATCTTCGGCACCAAAAAGTCCTTCGATACCAAGAAGGCGCAGCGTTATTTTAAGGAGCGCCGTATTAAGGTGCAGTTTATCGACCTTAAGGAAAAGGAGATGAGCAAGGGCGAGCTCACGAGCGTGATGCAGGCGGTCGGCGGCATCGACAAGCTGCTCAACCCCAAAGCCAAGGACGAGGAGACGCTCGCGCTCATCCAGCATCTCACCCCCAGTCAGCGCTTTGATAAGCTGCTCGAGAACCAGCAGGTTCTGGCCGAACCCATCGTGCGCAACGGCAAAAAGGCCACCGTCGGCTATTGTCCCGACGTATGGGGAGCCTGGGAGTAGCCTGTGTTATTTGCCCGTGCGTGGGTATAAGAGCAGGCGTTTGGCATAAGATTCAGCTGTAAGCCATGTCTAACAAAGGAGGGCACATGCCCAACAAGCCCGTGAAGATCATCATGCTTACCGGATACCTCGGTGCCGGCAAGACCACGCTGCTCAACCACATCCTCGCCAACGACGGCGGCATCCGCGCCGCCGTGATCGTCAACGATATCGGCGAGATCAACGTCGACGCCAGCCTCATCGCCGACGGCGGCCTTTCCGAGACCGACGACCTCATCCCGCTCACCAACGGCTGCATTTGCTGCACGCTTTCGGACGACTTGGCCAACCAGCTGCAGGGCATCGCCGATTCGGGCAAGTTCGACTACATCATCATCGAGGCCTCGGGTATTTGCGAGCCTATCCCCATCGCCTACACCATCTCGAGCTTCTGCGACGAGGCCAAGGTGGGCGACGAGCCCAAGCTCGCGCTCGACAACATCGTGGCCGTGGTCGACTGCGCCCGCATGTACGACGAGTTCAACGGCGGTCGCGACCTGCTGGCCGAGGATATCGACGAGGACGACATCGAGAGCCTGCTCATCCAGCAGATCGAGTTTTGCTCCACGCTGATCCTCAACAAGACCGATACCGTCACGCCTGAGCAGATCGCCGAGCTCAAGGCCATCGTGCGCAGCCTGCAGAAGGACGCCGTGATTGTCGAGGCCCAAAACGGCGAGGTCCCCATGGAGGAGCTGCTCGATACCGACCGCTTCGACTTTATGCGCGCCTACAACTCCGCCGCTTGGATCGAGGCCATGGAGCATCCCGAGGAGCACGACGACCCCGAGGTACTCGAGTACGACATCGAGACCTTTGTATACTCGCGCCGCAAGCCGTTTGACCTGCAGAAGTTCACCGATTTTATTGAGCAGGAGTGGCCCAGCGAGGTCATTCGCGTTAAGGGTCCGCTGTGGCAGACCGGCGATCCGGACATGTGCTACATGTTTGAGCAGGCCGGCCACCAGATGCGCCTGATGGAGAACGGGCTGTTTGTCGATTCTGCGCCCGAGGGCGAGAAGCAAAAGATTATCGACGAGAACCCCGAGATCATGCAGATTTGGGACGACGAGATGGGCGACCGCATGACGAGCCTGTGCATCATCGGCCGTCATATGGACAAGGACGCGCTCATCGCCGCGCTCGATGCCTGCCTGACCGACTGGCACCGCGCCTAGGTTTAACGAAGCTAGCATTTTTCCGCCCACGTAACCGCCAAACCACCACGAAGGTGCCTGTCCCCTTCGTGGTGGTTTTTCATTCTGAGCCAAGGAGATTCATGTTCAATATCGTGCTGTATGCGCCCGAGATTCCGGCCAATACGGGCAATATCGGCCGTACCTGCGTGGTCACTGGCACTCGCTTGCACCTGGTAGAGCCGCTGGGCTTTTCGCTCGACGACAAGACGGTGCGTCGCGCCGGTCTGGGCTACTGGCAAAACTTGGACGTGACGACATATGCCGGCTGGAAGGATTTCCTTACGCGCAATGGTCTCTCCCCCGCCGACGAGCGCCTGCATCTGCTGACCAAAAAGGCGCGCCGCACCTATGCGCAAAGCACCTACCGCGACGGTGACTATCTGGTCTTTGGCAGCGAGAGCTCGGGGATTCCCGAAGACCTGCTTGCTGCGGCGCCCGCATGCTGCGAGCGCATTCCCATGCTGCGCGACTGTGATTCGCTCGATAACGCCGAAGTCTGGGAGGCCCACGAGGAGGCGCTCGGGCATACCGAGGACAGCCACGAGGCCATCCTTCGGCAGGATATCTGCGGCAACTTTGTAGACCCGGACGACTACCGCATCAGCGCCCTCAACCTCTCCAACAGCGCCGCCATCGTCCTCTACGAGGCCCTGCGTCAGACAGGCTTTCCCGGAATGTGACAAAGGGACCGTCCCTTTGTCACATTCGGTTAGAGGTAGCGGCCGGTGATGCTTGCGGAGCAGGCAGCGATGTCGCCCGGCGTACCGGTGCAGACGATTTGCCCGCCCGCGTCGCCGCCGCCCGGGCCCATGTCGATCACGTAATCGGCATTACGGATAAGGTCGAGGTCGTGCTCGATCACGATAACCGTGGCGCCCTTGGCAACAAGGCCATCAAACACACTCAGCAACACCTGAACATCGAGCGGATGCAGACCAATCGTGGGCTCGTCGAATACGAATACGGCATCGTCCTGCACGCGGCCCATCTCACTCGCAAGCTTAAGGCGCTGCGCCTCGCCGCCCGAAAGCGCCGGCGTGGGCTCGCCAAGTGTCAGGTATCCCAGCCCCAGATCGTGAAGCGTCTGCAGGCGTGCCTGAACTTTCTTGAGTCCGACGGTCGCGTCGAGGGCCTCATCCACGCTCATATCCATAAGTTGCGGCAACGTAAGCAGGCTGCCGTCCTTTCCCTCGCGATGGATATGCGAAGCCGCGTCTGCATAACGTGAGCCGCGACATGCCGGGCAGACGATTTCGACATCGGGCAAAAACTGCACGTCGAGCGATATCGAGCCCGTGCCATCACACGTAGGGCAGCGCAAGGCGCCGGTATTGTAGCTAAAGGCGCCCGCCTTGTAGCCGGCTGCCTTGGCCTCGGGCGTACGGGCGAAGGCGCGGCGCAGCTCATCATGGATGTCGGCATAGGTCGCTACCGTCGAGCGCACGTTGGCACCGATGGGCGTGGCGTCAATCAGGTTGGCACGTGCAATGCCCTCGGCATCGATCCAGCGCACGTGGCGCGGCAGGCGCTCGCCGGCTGCCTGCGCCTTAAGTGCCGGGATGAGCGTCTCGAGTACCAACGTCGTCTTGCCTGAACCCGAAACACCCGTAACCGCGACGAGACGGCCGCGCGGGATATCGACTTCGAGTGGCTTGACGGTATGGATGGTATCGGTCGCCATGCGGATATGACCCTGGTCGAACATTTCGTCGTCAGTCACCTGCGGACGCAAGCGCTTGGGCTCGGCGCGCAAAAACGGCGCGATACGGCTGTCCTGCGATTGCTCGACCTCGTCTACCGTACCAGCGGCGATTACGTTGCCGCCGCCTGCTCCGGCAACGGGGCCCATCTCGACCAGATAATCAGCCTCCACCAGCACACGTGTATCGTGGTCGACAACAACCACGGTGTTGCCGTCATCCACCAGATCGCGCATTACGCCCACCAGGCCGTCGACATTGGCAGGATGCAAGCCGATCGAAGGCTCGTCCAGCACATACAGCACGCCCGTCGATCGGTTGCGCACCACACGGGCTAGCTGCACACGCTGGCGCTCACCCGTGGAGAGCGTGGCACCGGCGCGGTCGAGCGAAAGGTAATCGAGGCCCAGGTCAACCAGGCGGCGAGCCGTACTCAAAAACGAATCGCAGATGTCCGTCGCCATGGGCCGCATCTCGGTCGGCAAGGATGCGGGCACCCCACGCACCCACTCAATCGCCTCGCCCAGCGTCATGGCCGCCGCCTGCGCCAGATTGATACCGCGCACCTGAGACTGGCGCGCGGCTTCGGAAAGACGCGTGCCTCCGCAGTCGCGGCACGGCCCCTCGTGCAAAAAGCGTGCAACGCGCTTGAGCCCCTTGTCGTCCTTAACCTTGGCGAGCGCATTCTCAACGGTATAGACGGCGTTGTAATAGGTAAAGTCGAGCGGCGTGGCACCCTCGCCGTTTTTGGGAACGTAGAGAATGTGCTTCTTAACCGCCGGACCATGGAACACGATATCGCGCTCTTGAGGCGTGAGCTGGCTAAACGGCACGTCGGTACGCACGCCCATCTCGCCGGCTACCTGCTTCATCAGATCCCACATGAGTGTGCCCCAAGGAAGCACCGCGCCCTCGTTGATAGTCTTTGACTCGTCGGGCACCAGGCTCGCCTCGTCCACCTCGCGCATGACGCCGGTACCGCCGCAGGTAGGACACGCGCCGCCGCTGTTAAAGGCAAGGTCCTCGGCACTCGGCGCGTAGAATTCACGGCCGCATGCGGGGCACGCGAGCGACAGGCCCGCGGCGACGTTAAGGCTCGGCTCCACGCGCGTCCCGCAGTGCGGGCAAACGTGATGGGCGCAGCGGCTAAAGAGCAGACGCAGGCTGTTGTTGAGCTCGGTCATGGTGCCAAAGGTCGAGCGCACGCCCGGCACGCTGGGGCGCTGATGCAATGCGAGCGCCGCCGGCACGTGCAGCACCTCGTCCACCTGGGCGTGCTCGGCTTGCGTCAGGCGACGTCGAGTATAGGTGCTGAGCGCCTCCAAGTAGCGACGCGAGCCCTCGGCATAAAGAACCCCCAGCGCCAGCGAGCTCTTGCCCGAACCCGATACGCCGGCAATACCCACCAGCTTTCCCAGCGGAATATCGATATCGATGTCTTTGAGGTTATGGACGCGCGCACCGCGTACCTCGATAGCACTTGGTTGTTGCGACACCGTCATCGCTCCCCTTCCTGTTAGCCGAACGTGGCAAAGGGACTGTCCCTTTGTCACGTTACTCGCACTGTGCTCGCCCGCGCCAGTCTTCGCAGGTCAAATAGGTAAAGTACTCGGTACGCACATCGCCCATAAGCTCGCAGGGCACGTCGCGCTCAACGTGATGTGGCACGAACCCACATTTTTGTTGGACGCGTAACGACTTGTTATTGCCCTCATAGTATCCGCACCAAAGCGCCTTGCAGCCAAGCGTTTCAAACGCATAGCGTTGCATAGCTCGCACTGCTTCCGGAGCAAAGCCTCGACCCCAAAACGGCTTGGCGATCCAATACCCCACCTCGAGCTCAAGTCCAACGCTTTGGCCGTTCGATTCGCAGCGCGGCGGCATGAGTCCAATGCTGCCCACGGGCTCGTCTGTCTCGGGCAGGCAAATGGCAAAGGTATGGGGCGCCGTAAAGACCGTCTGAATGATCTCTCTGCTTTCCTCAATGCTTCGATGGGGTGGCCAGCCCGCAGCCGGCCCCACGTCCGGGTCGCTCGCGTATGCAAACAGGCTCGCCGCATCCGTCTCGCGCCACGGACGAAGCACCAAGCGCTCAGTATGAATCACCACGTTTCAACCTCTCAATTATCGATGTGACAAAGGGACTGTCCCTTTGTCACATGTAGCCGAAAAATTCCGCGTCGGCGGGGCGATAGGGACGGAAGGTGGCGGGATCGACCTTTACGTGCGCCGCGGCGGGCACGTCGTACCATTTGACCGTGTAACCGGCGCCGTGAGAGCAAAAGACCGAGTCGGGCGTGTTGGGCAGATCGGCCTCGGGCTCATAGGCGGCCGTCTCGATTACGCGCTCGGCATCATGGCAAGCCGAATAGCCGGCGAACTCCAGGTACAGATGACCGCGACCGCTCGTGTAGGCAGCCACCTCCAGCGCATAATCCTGCACTTCGGATGCCGGCACGCGACCCACAAGCTTCGCCCGGTCGCCTGTTATCGTCGGCGGCTCGTACTCGGCACCCATGCGCGTAGCGTCTGACAACGCCCTGCCCACGCACTCCCCCGGCACCTCGAGCTCAAAGTGGTACCACGGCTCCAACAGCACCGCCGCGCCGGCCTCACGCGCCTGCATCAAACCCTGGCGAATCGCGCGGTACGTGGCCTGGCGAAAATCGCCGCCCTCGGTATGTTTGGCATGCGCACGGCCGCCCGTGAGCGCAATGCGCACATCGGTGATGGGCGAGCCGGTCAGCACGCCCAGGTGATCGCGCTCCATGGCGTTGGTGAGTGCCAAACGCTGCCAGTTAAGATCGAGCTCGTCGGTCGAGGTCACGGTCCCAAACTGCACGCCCGAACCCGCTGGCAACGGCTCCAGGCGCAGATGCACCTCGGCATAGTGGCGCAGTGGCTCAAAGTGGCCCACGCCCTCGACCGGCTGCGAAATAGTCTCCTTATAGAGAATGCCGCCAGGCTCAAACTCGACCGCAAGGCCAAAGCGATCGGCCAACACCCGCTGCACGACTTCAAGCTGCACGGCGCCCATCAACTGCAAGTGAATCTGCTCAAGATGCGTGTTCCAGCTTACGCCGAGCATGGGGTCTTCGTCCGCCAGCTCGATCAGCGCTTTAAACACCGCATGGACATCATGTTCGCCCGGTAGCACCGTATAGGTGAGGACCGGCGCAATGACGGGTGCATCGCACCCGGGCTCCGCACCCAAGGCATCCCCCGGGCGAACGTGCGCAAGACCCGTCACGGCACAAATACCGCCAGCAGCAACTTCCTGGGCGAGCTCGTACTTCTCTCCGTTATAGATGCGCACCTGATCGACTTTCTGCCCCCATACCTCGGCACCGGAGCGCCCCTCGATCATCTGTTTTGCACGTAGCGCGCCGCCGGTCACTTTAACCCAAGCCAAGCGCTCGCCACGAACGCCTCGGCTGACACGATAGACACGCGCGGCGAACTCCGGGGCCCACGCCTGTTCACGCATCAGTGTACACATGCCATCCAGCAGCTCGCCCACGCCTTGGTCCTTGAGCGCCGAGCCGGCAAAGCAGGGAAAGAGCCTGCGCTCGGCAACCATGCGCGACAGCGTTGCAACGGAAAGCTCACCCGTCTCAAGAAACTCCTCGAGCGCCGCCTCGTCCAACGCGGCAGCGTCCTCCCAAGCGGCACCGCCCGCCAGCAGTTCGCTGGCATCCAGGCAGCCCTCGGAAAGACGCTGCCCAAGTTGCGCCAGCAAAACATCGCGGCCGGGATTCTCCAAATCAATTTTGTTGATAAAGACGAACGTCGGGATGTCATAGCGCGCAAGCAGGCGCCACAGGGTTTCGGTGTGTCCCTGCACGCCGTCGTTGGCGCCCACAACCAAAATCGCGTAGTCGAGCGCGCGCAATGTGCGCTCTGCCTCGGCAGAAAAATCGACATGCCCCGGTGCATCCACGAGCATGACGTGGGCATCTCCGTGGTCGAGCACGGCCTGCGACGAGAAAATCGTGATGCCGCGCTCGCGTTCGATAGCGTTGGTATCCAGGTGCGAGTCGCCGTCGTCCACACGGCCGCGCTTGCGAATGCGACCTGCGTTGAACAGCATGGCCTCGGCCAGCGTAGTCTTGCCGGCATCGACATGCGCCAAGATTCCAACGACCGCTTGCTTCGACATGGCTCTCCTCTTATTGCAAGCCCATCGCACGTGGCAACGGGCACCCTCGTTCCACACTGGATGATACAATTTACGGGCCGGCGGGCGAAGCGGGCCCTATCCCCCGACCGAGCTCATCGCCCCGCGTTGCCGCGCGGCGATTTTCGCAGGTTCGCGCCTTGCGAAAGCCGGCTTGCAAAACAGCGCATCGAACGAAAATGGCCCCGCCCGGGGCCATTTTCATGTACATGGATTGTTGATACGCGTCCTCGCTCTTATGCCTCGCGCAGCCAGTCGAACGCAACACGCGGCGTGCCGTCCGACACATACACGACTCCGGCGCGCTCGAACCCCGCCTTCATGCTCGCACCCTGCATGGGCAGGTTGTCCGCGTGCGTATCGATACGCAGATGGTCGGCACGCTCCTTGGCAAAGGCAAACATCGCGGCCGCGATACCGTGCACGGTGCCGTCGGACGCCACGCGGTGCAGCACGGCGTACGGAGTGTCGCTACGCCACTGACCGTCCTCGATGACGTCATAGCACTCGTCCGGGCCCGGCAAAAAGGCAAACGTCGCCACCACGCGACCGTCGACTTCGCACACATAGCTGCCGCCGGCGGCGATATCGGCAGTCAGCTGCTCGGCCGAAGGCGTGCCCTCGGGCCACTGCGTGGCGTTGCCATGCGCGCGCATAAAGGCGCGGGCGACGTCATAGATGGCCATGACGGCAGGAATGTCGGTATCGAGGGTTTTTCTGATCATCACGCGGCGACCTCACGTTTATTGGTATCACTTTGATTGAGCAATGATACCAGCGTTTGGAAAGGACACGAAGCAGATGGGGAGCAAAAAGCGAGCCGCCTGGTCAAAGGCCAAAAGCGAGTTTTTGGGCGCTGCTACGGGCGGCGATATGAGCGACCTGTTTGCGCGCGAGGATGAGCGCCGCGACGCCCTGGACGCCGAGCGAGATGAGGCCTGGCGCTACAAGTCGTGCGAGCGAAAAAACCGTTACGACACGCGCGCCGAGGCCGAGGCAGTTATGGCTGACTGCGAAAACCGCGGACGCCGCGGGCTGGCCTGCTACAAATGCGAGTACTGCGGCGGCTGGCATCTGACGTCGCATCCATGGAAATAGACGCCGCATCGGCACGGCACTGACGGAGCGCCAACCATCGCACGCAAGCTACGGGCGCGGCGGCACCAAAACATCGTAGCGAACGGCCTTGCCCGCAAGCTGATAGCTCGGCTTAACGCCGGCAAGCAGCGGCCCCTTCACTGGCCGCTTGATAACAACCTTGCGCGGGCACGACGCAAGAGCAGCCTCGACCAGCGTCTCCTCATCGGCACACGGCTGCTCCAAATGGTGCAAGAGCTGGAACTTCTTTTTAACCGCCGCGCTCTTGGTGCGCTCGGGAAACATGGGGTCCAAATACACCACATCGGGAGCCGCGAGCTCACCGCGCTCGACCAGCTCAGCCGTATGGCGAAGGCCGGCAATGCTGTCCTCGCCCGCATGCAAGCGCATGCGTGCCACGGCAGCCGCAAGCGCCGGATCATCCGCCGCGCGGTCCAAGGCATCCTTGAGCAATGCCGCAATCACGCAATCCTGTTCATACAGATCGACGGTAAAGCCCGTGGCGGCCAGCAGCAGCGAATCCTCGCCAAAGCCTGCCGTGGCGTCAATCGCCCATGGCTGCTCGATGCCTTTTGTGCGCGCAGCCTTCACCAGCAGCTCTTGCTGCAGACGGCCCTGCTTGAGCCGTGGAAGCATGCGGGCAAAATCGGCACGCAGCTCCATCGCGCCGTCGGTGAGCGTGAGGCCCTCGGGCTTCCCGGTCAGCTCAAGCCCCGCGGCCCGAGCAACAGAAAAGGGATCGACGACGCCCATGGGCACTCCTTTACAAGCAAAATGAATACGTGAGCGCCGCCCCTGTCGGCACTCAACCGTCCGCTATTGTCCCACATGCGACATGGCCCACAGCATCCCAATGCAAAGCACCGCCATCAATCCCGTGCATACGGCAGCGATCACAGAATCACTCATGCGCCTTCCCAACGACCGCGGCTCGCGCACTTGCCCTGTTCCGTACATCATGGCTCCTCCTTAGACCAACTCCTTGTCACGACCTCATCATCGCAGCGCCGCACATGTGCTGCCATCGATTTGGCTTACGTCCAGCTTTCCTTTTTGAAAGATTGCTCTGCACAGGCGAGAAGCGCTTTCTAGCACACACGCCGTCACGTTGAACTACAATGTGCTTCACGATATGTGCAGCTTATGGGACGCGCCAGACTGGCAGCGCCCGAATCGAAAGGACTACCTATGAGCGCCGCGCGCAAGACACTCAAAATCCTTGCCCTCATCTATTTTGTTTTGGGCATCGCCAGCCTCGTCATCGGAATCGCCGGCATCGCGACCGGCAAATTTGAATCCATCTACGGATCGAACGCCATACTCGCTGCTGTCGTTGTGATTATCAAGGGCGTTGTCGATCTTGCCGCAGGTGTTGCGGGCATCAAGGGTGCCAACAAGCCTTCGCAGGTGGATGGCGCGTTTAAGCTCGGTATCGTTGCCGCGGTCGCTACGCTCGTCCAGGCTGTGCTTACCCTTCCCGCGCTCGGCGGCAGCGCCGTCAATATCGGCGCCTTTGTCATCGTGGTCTACGACCTGTTCTTTATTCAGCAGGCGCACGCCGTGAAGGCCGAAAACAAGGACCGTCTGTAAGCGCTCGCTTCTCATAACCTCTGCAGCCAAGCAACTAAAAAGGGCCGATCGCGCAGCAACGCGGTCGGCCCTTTACGTTAGCCCAGATAAAACCCGCCAAAATAAACCTGTCCCTTTTTTGTAGGTTAGCTGTGGCGGTACTCGGCGATGATGAAGTCGATGTCGGTCTGAAGGGTATCGAGGTTTGCCAGGCGTGCTTTGTCGGCGGGGCGCGTGCGGTAGTAGTACGGCGTCATCTGGAACACCGCCTCGATGTCGGCCTGGGTCTGAAGGGTGATAGAAGCTGTCACGCGCCGCGTTCCGACCAACTCGAGCTCGGTAGTCTTCGGCAGCTTCTCGTCATTGAGGTATGGCCTGTCGTAGAGCACCTCCTTGAGCCCAAACAGGTGATGGGCACCCGGCACCACGGTGTAGAGCGAGCCCTCGGGCACCAGCACGCGAGCAAACTCGCGCTCGTTAAAGGGAGCAAAGAGCTCGGTCACCATATCGAAGGCGCCATCTGCCACGGGGATATCCTTCATGTTGGCCACAAAATAGGTCGCATCGCCGCGCTTGGCGGCCAGGCGCACCATCTCTTTGCCCAGGTCGAAACCGTAAGCATCCACGCCCGGCACCGCACCCATGGCACTGGTGTAGTAGCCCTCGCCGCAGCAAATATCGAGCAGCGTCATGGGGCCATTCGCAGACGTTGCACGTCCAGACACCTGCTTGCGCACCAGCTCGACCATCGCATCGCGCAACGGCGCGTAGTAACCGCGGTTAAGAAAGTCGCGACGACTGCGCGCCTGCGACTTGGGATCGCCCATGGAGTCGCCGCTCTTGGACGAGCGCAGCAGATAGAGATAGCCCTCGCGCGCACGGTCAAACCGGTGTCCGCCCGCGCATGTAGCACCGCGCTCGTCGTCCACCAACGGCTCATGGCAAACGGGACACAACAACATGGCAACTCCTTAGCGCGAACAACACAACGCCCACCATTGTCGCACGCCTTCCCCACCTAGTCATCGGGGACGTTATTGAATGACCAGTCGTTTAAGAACGTCCCAACGACTATCTAAGTACCGACTGGTTGCATTAGGAGTATCATCGTCTGCGCAAATAAGCACGAAATAGCATATTAGAGATTGAGAGTGTATGGCCGATACCGCATCTAAGCACATTGACATGACCACCGGCTCGCTGTGGCGCAATATTCCCCTGTTCGCCTTCCCCGTGGCCGCCACGAGCATCTTGGAACAGCTATCGAACCTCATCGCCACGGTCATCATCGGCAACTTCTCGGGCGACCAGGGAACCCTTGCCATGGCAGCGGTCGGCTCCAATGTTCCGATTACCAGTCTTATGCTCAACCTGTTTATCGGCATGTCGCTTGGCTCAAATGTGGTCATCGCCAACGCTATCGGCCGCAACGATCAGAACATGGTCAAACGTGCCGTCCATACCTCGGTTTTAATGGCGCTCGTGGGCTTTGTCGTCATCGCGCTGGGCGAGATCTTTGCCGAGCCCATGCTCGCCGCGCTCAACGTTCCTGCCGAAACCATGCCGCTCGCTTCGCTCTACCTGCGCGTCTTTTTGCTCAGCATGCCCTCGATCTTGCTCTACAACTTTGAGGCCGCGATCTTCCGCTCCGTCGGCATCACCCGCATGCCGCTGCAGGCGCTTGCCGTGTCCACCGTCCTCAACATTGGCCTGGACCTCATCTTTGTCCCCGTACTTCACTGGGGCGTCGCGGGCGTCGCCATCGCCACCGCCATCGCCTACACCGTCAGCGCCGCTACGCTCTTTATCCGCCTGCTCAAGACCGACTCTGTCGTCCGCGTCACCCCGCGTGACTTGGCTATCGACCCCGTCGCCCTCAAGCGCATCGTCAAGATCGGCCTGCCCGCCGGCATCCAAAGCGCCGTCTTTGCCGTCGCCAACATCATCATCCAGTCCGCCATCAACAGCCTGGGCACCGAGGTCATGGCGGCATCGAGCGCCGCCATGAGCTTGGAGTACGTATGCTACAACCTGCTCAACAGCTTTAGCCAGGCTTGCACCACCTTTGTGGGACAAAACCACGGTGCCCGCCAGATCGACCGCTGCACCAAAACGCTCAAGGTCTGCCTGGTCGAAGGCGGTATCGTCGCGCTCACCACAATTATCGTTATTGTCGGCCTGGGGCGCGAGATCTTGTCGCTGTTCAACAGCGATCCCAACATCGTCTCGATCGGCTATATCCGCGTGTGTTCGATCTTCCCGGCGTACGCCTTTAGCATGTTCTACGAAAACATGTCCGGCTACCTGCGCGGCTTTGGTATCTCGCTCACGCCCGCCCTCATCACCATGATCTGCGTCTGCGGCATCCGCTTCTATTGGGTGTTCTGCGTGTTCCCGCACTTCCGCACCTTTGCGAACATCATGATGGTCTACCCCATCAGCCTGGGCACCACGGCGTTCTTTATGGTCGTGGCGGTGCTACTCTGCCACCCGGCACGCACCTACCGTCTAGCACAAGCCAAGACCGGGGCGTGCTAGACATGCACAACTTGGTGGCATATCGGCAGCTAATTGACGATATGCGAGCTCATATAGTCGATAAAGTGCCTCGTGGCGATGGGCATGGTGTCCCAGCTGCGCCAGGCCGCCACTACGTCGCGCGAGGGGGCGTGCACGATGGGACGTACGCGAATATCGGCACGCATGCCCTCCACAGTACGACGGTAGAGCATGCTCACGCCTAGGCCCTCCTCCACCATCGCCATGATGGTGTAGTCGTCGGTGACCTCGCTCGTCACGTGCGGCGACAGGCCATGCGCCGCGAATGCATCGAGCACCAGGCTCTGTTCGCCCTCATCCAGAAGCACAAACGGCTCGGAAGCCAGGTCGGCGAGTGTCACCTTTTCCTTTGCCGCCAGCGGATGCGCGACAGGCAACAGTGCCACCAACTCGTCGTGATAGACCACGCGCTTCTCGAGGCCAGCGGTAAACCCGCGTGCCGTAAAGCAAAAATCGACCACGCCATCGTGCACCCATTGGGCGTTGCGCGTGTAGTCGCCCTGCTTAAGGGTAAAGCGTACGCCCGGGTGCAGCGCCCCAAAGTCGCGGATCACACGCGGTAACACGGTTCGACTCACGTTGGTAAACGTCGCGATGCGAATATCGGTCGACGAAAGCCCCAGCAACTCCTGGCGCTTGCCCTCGAGCTCAGCCTCGGCAGTCACAATCTGGCGCAGATACGGCAGATATTGTTTACCGTCGCGCGTAAGCGAAACGCCCTGCTTACCGCGCTCGATAAGCGTGGTACCCAGCTCGCGCTCGAGTGCCTTGACGGCCTGGCTCACCGCACTTTGCGTATAGCCCAGCTCGTCCGCCGCGCCCTTAAGACTGCCGCGATCGACCACCATACAAACAATCTGATACCGCGATGCCATCGCACCTCCACATCAATGCAGCCGTAAAACGTTTTGCCAGGGCTTTTTCTGCCAACATTAGTATTTCTTAATCATACTGAAGATACATTCGCTTTACTACATCCATATCTGGGAGCAGAATCCTTTTTGCGAAACCGTTCTGTAACAAAAGGAGTCCCATGGATCGCAAAAAAGCAATCGCGCTCTCATTTTCCGTTCCCGTCGCATGGGGCTTTTCGTATCCCCTCATGAAGATCGGCATGGACAGCATGAACGCCACGAGCATCGTCGCGCTACGCTGCATCATCGCCTTTGTGGTCTGCCTGCTGCTCTTCCACAAGCACGCGTTGCGCATCAACCGCGACCTTATGGTCCGTGCCGCCATCATCGGCGCCATTATGGCAACCGAGCTCACCTGCATGTGCCTGGGCTCCAGCCTCACCTCTGCCTCCACTGCCGGCTTTTTGCAGAGCCTGACGGTCGTAATCGTGCCGTTTGCCAACGCCGCCCTGCTGCGCCGCGCCCCCGAGCGCAAAGTGCTCGTCGGCACCGCCATCGTCACCTGCGGTATGTTGCTGCTCTCGGGCGCCGACTTCACTAGCCTGAACCCGGGCGCGCTCATCATGCTGCTCTCCGCCTTTGTCTACGCCGGACACATCATTGTGGCGAAGCGCTTTGTCGAAGATGTCGACCCGCTGGCTCTGGGCGTTTGGCAGCTGGGCTTTGGCGGCTTGTTCTCGGGCATCGCCGCATTCACCTTTGGCGGCTTCACGCTTCCCAGTACGCCCAGCGAGATCGTGGTCGTCATTGCGCTCGCACTCATCTGCTCTGCTTACGGCTTTATCACCCAAACGCTCGTGCAGCCCCATGTGCCTGCCGAGACCACCGGTTTCGCCTTCTCGCTCGAGCCGGTATGCTCTGCCGTCTTTTCGTTCTTCCTGGTCGGCGAAGTCCTGAGCCCCATCGCCTTCTTTGGTGCCGCCCTCATCCTCACCGGCGTCATGGTGGCAACCGTCGAACTTCCGCGCCTTCGCGCGCATGGACAGGCTCGCATGGCAGGAGCGCCCGAGCACGTCTCGTAGACCCCGCTCTTCATACAGCCGTGGCATAAAGGCAACCGGTGCGCCTTTACAATAGATGCCAACAGAGCATCTGCCATAAAGGAGCCCCATGGACACCGCAACCCGCGACCTCAACATAGCAACTTGGTTGGGCAATGCGCCGCAGCCGGTACGTGACACTACGAACCAGCTGCTCGAGCGTATCGCCCTTTTGCGTGCCGAGCAGACCATCTACCCGGCACAAGACGACATCCTCAATGCCCTCGCCTACACGCCGGCCGACCAGGTCAAGGTTGTCATCTTGGGTCAAGACCCCTATCACGGACCCAACCAGGCCATGGGGCTGTCGTTCTCGGTCCCCGCGACGCAAACCAAGTTGCCGCCGAGCCTGCGCAACATCTACAAGGAACTCAATGCCGATCTGGGTTGTCCCATTCCCTCCACGGGAGACCTAACCCCATGGGCACAGCAGGGCGTCCTGCTCCTCAACACCACGCTCACCGTGCGCGAGCATGCCGCGAACTCGCACGCCAAGCTGGGCTGGAGTACCCTGACCGACTACATTATCGAACGCTGCTACCAGCTGCCCCAGCCGGTAGTCTTTTTGGCATGGGGCCGCTTTGCCCAGCAGATGGTCGAAGGCAAGCTCGCCACGACCGGCGCGGGCAAGGCAACCGACAAGTTCTGCCTGGCCTCTACGCACCCCTCGCCGCTTTCGGCCAACCGTGCCACGGCAGAACTCCCCGCTTTTATGGGGTCGCGTCCCTTCTCCGCTGCCAATCGGTTACTCGAACAGCACGGCTCGACCCCCGTTAACTGGACTTGGCTCGGATAAAAATCGATACATCGAAAACGCGCCCGACAGCTTTCCATCGGGCGCGTTTCCTATTCGGGCCAAATAAATTGCGTGCGGCCGGCCTCGCCGCCATCGATCAGCAGGCTCTGCCCGGTCATAAACCGGTTGGTCACGCCCACAAAGTAGATCCACTCGGAGATCTCTTGGGCGGTGGCCCAGCGCTTAAGCGGCGTGAGTTCCATAATCTGGCTCCACAGGTGTTCGTCTTCCATCACGCAACGGTTGAGCGGCGTGATCACGCCACCCGGGTCCACACTGTTGGCGATGGCCTGCGGCGCCAGGCGGTTTGCAAGGTTCTTGGTGTAGGCGATAACGCCGCCCTTGCTGGCGGCATAGTCGGGAAACTCCGATCCCGTATGCCCGCTCGCCGACCCCACATTGACCACGGATTTGATAGCCGGTGTCGGCTTGGCGGCAAGCCCCTCCCCCACAAAGGCATAGCGCTCGGTCACGTTGATGGTGCCACGCAAGTTGGCGGCAATATCGTCGGCCGAATCCTGCACACCGGCAACGTTCACGATTACCTGTGGCTCAAGGTCGCCTGGAAACGAGTCAGGCTCGCGGACATCAACGATCAGATGGCGGTAGCGCTCGTGTTCGATCGCCGCCGGCAGCAGATCAAAGCCCACGACCTCGTGGCCCTCGTCCAAAAAGCGCTGCACGCACGCGGCTCCGATACCACCCGAAGCACCCGTGATCAAAACCCGCATGCTTGCTCCTTAGGCGGTTGCATGGCGCTTGAGGTACTCGGCGCCCACATTCTCGCGCTCCCAGCTGCGCACGACCTTGTAGCCCACGGGGCTCAGGAAGACCTCGCACAGCAGCTCGGCAACAGCGCCGGTCAGCGAGCACATAAGAACCTGCACCCAGGTCCAACCAAAGAACGTGTGGCTCACCACAATGGCAAAGACTAGGTTGTCGATAAACTGGCCGACACCCGTAGACACATAGGAGCGGAAGGCAAAGCTCGCAAAGTTATTCTTTTTGAGCATGCGGCCGAGCGACTGGTTGAGTGTGGAGTTAACCACGGCAGAGACGAGCATTGCCAGCGAAGAGCCCAGCACCACATACCAGGTGCCACCGATGGTGGCGTTAAGGGCAGTGTTGACCTCGATCATACCCGTGTCGTAGTAGGCGCCC
This sequence comes from Collinsella sp. AF18-8LB, assembly GCF_003459795.1. Taxonomy (NCBI): domain Bacteria; kingdom Bacillati; phylum Actinomycetota; class Coriobacteriia; order Coriobacteriales; family Coriobacteriaceae; genus Collinsella; species Collinsella sp. AF18-8LB. Next base: position 190,734 of record NZ_QRWU01000002.1, on the reverse strand, counting down.
CACATGCCGGGCGTGAGCGAGCATGCCCAAAAGCACAGGCTCACGGCCAGGTTGACCGCCAACGCGAGGATAGAAATTTTGATGGATGCCTTGGCGCCAAAGCGCTTGCAAATCATGTCCTGGCACAAAAACGAAACCCAGCTCACCACAAAGCCGCAATCGAGTGCCAGATACGGCAGACTGATAAGCTCTTTGTTGGCCAGCAGGTTCATCATGATAACGCTCACGATAAACAGCGAAACCGTTGCCGCGGGAATGCTCCGCAACAGGACCTTGTAGTCCTCCATGACCTTCTTGATCATTATGTACTCCTTTGGTTTTAGGTTTAACGAGCAGGATATCGGACCCGAACTGCTCGGCCGCCACGGTCTTGAGGCGACGGTGGGTATGATAGCCGCTCACACGGCGGCAGGCAAGCAAGCGGCGCGGCAGCCCCGCAGGGCCACCGCGCCGGCACACTAAAACGCTACGTTGCCAAACTCCGACAGGATAAGGTCGGGATTGTGGTCGGTTGCCCAGTCCACGTTCCACGGGCTCGTGAACAGTAACAGCTTGCCGCCGCGCATGTCCTCGACGCGCAGCGTATCGCGCGTGAGCGAAAGGCCCGGGATATCGATGGTGTCGGGGTCGTTCTGGATCCAGCGAATGTCCGTATAGGGCAGCGGCTGGCGACGAACCTCAACACGGTATTCGGCCTTGAGGCGGCGCTCGAGTACCTCAAACTGCAGTACGCCGACCACGCCCACGATGACGCTCTCCATGCCGGCACCCAGCTCGCGGAAGATCTGGATGGCGCCCTCCTGGGCAAGCTCCTCCATGCCCTTCACGAACTGCTTGCGCTTGAGCGTGTCGACCTGCGTGATGCGGGCGAACATCTCGGGGGCAAACGTCGGGATCTGCGGATACTGTACGTGGCGCTTGCCAGAGCACACGGTGTCGCCGATGCTAAAGATACCCGGATCGAACAGGCCTACGATATCGCCCGCGTACGCCTCGTCCACGATGGCGCGGTCATCGGCCATCATCGACGTGCCCGTGGCAAGCTTGAGCTTACGGTTGCCCTGCACGTGGAAGGCATCCATGCCGCGCTCGAACTTGCCCGAGCAAATGCGCACAAAGGCGATACGGTCGCGGTGGTTCTTGTCCATGTTGGCCTGGATCTTAAACACAAAGCCGCTAAAGTCGTCGCGGCACGGATCGACCGGCTCGCTGGTGAGCGTATCGGTATAGGCGCGCGGCGTCGGGGCCAGGCGCAAGAACTCCTTGAGGAAGGGCTCCACGCCAAAGTTGGTGAGCGCCGAGCCAAAGAACGCCGGGCTCAGCTTGCCGCAGGCCACGGCATCCAGGTCGAGCTCGTCGCCGGCGCCATCGAGCAGCTCGATGTCGTCCATCAGGTTCTTGTGGTTCTCCTCGCCAATAAGCTCATCCATGGCGGGGTCGCCCAGCTCGGCCTCGACCTCGGCGACCTTCTTGGTGGCGTTGGCGTGACCGTCGCCCTCAAAGGCGATGACGCGACGGGTCTGACGGTCGAACACGCCGCGGAAGTTACGGCCGCTGCCGATTGGCCAGTTCATGGGGTACGTATTGATGCCCAGGACGTTCTCGATCTCTTCCATGAGCTCAAACGGATCGCGGGCCTCGTGGTCGAGCTTGTTCACAAAGGTAAAGATGGGAATGTGGCGCAGCGTGCAGACCTTAAAGAGCTTTTTGGTCTGGGCCTCGACGCCCTTGGCGCCGTCGATGACCATGACCGCGGCGTCGGCGGCCATAAGGGTACGGTAGGTATCCTCCGAGAAGTCCTGGTGGCCGGGAGTATCGAGGATGTTGACGCAGGCGCCGTTGTAGGTGAACTGCAGTACCGAGGAGGTAACGGAAATACCGCGCTCCTTCTCGATGTCCATCCAGTCCGAGACGGCATGCTTGGCCGAACTCTTGCCCTTGACCGAGCCGGCGGTCTGGATGCTGCCGGTATAGAGCAGCAGCTTCTCGGTAAGCGTGGTCTTACCGGCGTCCGGGTGGCTGATGATCGCGAATGTGCGGCGCGACGAGATTTCATCCGACAGGCTTGCCATGCGGATCCTTTCTTGCATTGAGTGCATTACGTCGTTGAAACCGTACTATTGTAGCCGCGAAATCCCGCCACAGGGCACCTATCAGGACAAATTCATCAGCCAAGCTCGCTGTGCACCGGGCAGCCGCCTCAAGGACTGTCTCGATCTGTAACAGATAGACGGGTTTTAGCGTTCCTGGTGTTACAGATTGAGATAAACGGCTGGGAAGATCGACACCGTCTCAATCTCGTCTCAATCTGTAACAGAAAGACGGGTTTTGAGCCTCCACCTGTTACAGATTGAGATAAACCGGCAGGAAGGCAACCAATGTCTCAATCTGTAACATCTAGCCGCCCAAATCGACTCTTACTGTTACAGATTGAGACAAATAGACAGGCGGGCAAATAACATCTCAATCTGTAACAGCAAGCGACCCAAAACGGACCTAGGTGTTACAGATTGAGATTGTTTTGAAGTAAGCGCGACACTGGCAGGCTATTCCACATTTCCTCTTGCATAACTGTGCATAGTGTATATATACTGTGCTTACCGGTTATATACACGTGTAGCCCAACAGCTAAGGAGCCGCTGTGGACATCATCCTATCCAATTCGAGCGACAAGCCCATCTATGAGCAGATCTCCTCGCAGGTCAAAGCTCAGATCCTTTCGGGCGCACTCGCTGCAGGAGCCAAACTCCCCAGCATCCGCGCGCTCGCGAGCGACCTCGGTGTGAGTGTCATCACCACCAAGCGCGCCTATGCCGACCTGGAACAACTTGGCTTTATCTGTACCGTGCAGGGCAAGGGCTGCTTTGTCGCCGAGGGCAACCAGGAACTCTTGCGCGAAAACCAGCTTTGCCATATCGAAGAGTTGCTTGCGCAGGCCGCTACGCAGGCCGAAACCCTGGGCGTCACGCGCGACAAATTGCACGAGATGCTCGACCTTGTAGCCCCCGAAACCATGCAGTAGCCATCTGCAAGAAAGGCTATACCATGCAAAACTTGCTAGAACTCAAAGGCGTCTCACGCCGCGTAAGCGACCGCTTTTCCCTACGCGATGTCACACTCACCGTGGAGCCCGGCCAGATTGTTGGCTTTGTGGGCGCAAACGGCGCCGGTAAGACAACGACGATTCGCGCCGCGCTCGGACTCATAAAGCTCGATGCCGGCGAGGTGCACCTGTTTGGGCAGCACTGCGGCACCGACGCGCCCGGCGAGACACAGCGCCATCTGCGCTCCCGCATCGGTCTTGTCCTGGACACGTGTCCTTTCCCTTCCACGCTCAAGGTGGGCCAGATCGAGACGCTCGTAGGCCCGGCGCACCCCACATGGAGTCGCGAAACATTCGCCAGATTTATCGAACGATTTGGCCTTGATCCCAAAGCCAAGGTCAAAGACCTCTCCCGCGGCATGGGTATGAAGCTGCAGCTCGCCTGTGCGCTCAGCCACAATGCCAGGCTGCTCGTTTTGGACGAAGCCACCGCGGGCCTCGATCCCATGGCGCGCGAGGAGCTGCTCGATGAGCTGCTCGCCTTTGTTTCCGACGGCCAGCGCAGCGTACTGCTCTCGAGCCACATTACGTCCGACCTCGATAGCGCCGCCGATCGCGTCATCTGCATCGATAACGGTTCGATTGCATTTGACCTGCCACGCGAGGACATTACCGACCGCGCCGGAATCGCCCACTGCACGCAAGCACAGGCCGCAGAGCTCATGGCTTGCGTCGAAGGCGCCCGTGCTGCCCGCCACGCCTATAGCGTGGACGTGCTCGTGCCCAACCGCCGTGATACGCTCGAGGCTTTCCCCGAGATTCCCTGCGATCGGGCAACCATTGATGACTACCTTCGCCTCATGCTGAAAGGGGCTTCGAAATGAAACGCGCCTTTATGTCCGAGCTCGCCATCGTTCGCACGCTTATCCCGAGCATCGCGGGTGTCGGCTTATTTATATTCATCGTGATGACCCTCGCCAACGCATCGGATGGTGATTCCGGCATGAGTGCTGGCGCCTGCGCAGTCAGCGCCATGTCGCCCATCATGATCATGAACTCGCTAGCCGGCTTCGACAATCAAAACGGATGGGAGCGCTATCGGGCAACGCTGCCCTTCTCGCGCAAAGACATCGTCTGCGCACGTTACCTGTGTATCGTTGCTTTCTCGGCCATCATGGCATGTGCGGCCGCGCTGTTGAACATCGTCACCATCCCACTCTTCAATAATGCAGGCATTTTCCCGACGGGACAGGTCGTATTTGAGATCGCAATTGCCTCGGCAGCCTCGATGCTCATCTCCCTCATGATGGTGTTTTTGGCGCAGCCGCTGTTCTTTCGTTTTGGACACATGGAGGCGCTGCGCCTGTCCGTTGGTCTGTTTGCCTTGCTCGGTTGCCTTGCTATGGCCACGCTGAGCTCCTCCAACCCCATCAGCAACTGGCTCATGTCGATTGCCGGGGCAAATCCCGATTCCGCCGTCCTCGGCTGCCTGTGCGCAGGAATTGCCGTCCTGGCCCTCGCGCTATGCGCAATCAGCTGCACCGTCAGCACCAAGGTTTATCGAGTACGCGACCTGTAATCGACAGCTAAAGGACTTGGGCGGCACCCCACCTCATTTACTAGATAAGACGAAGCAGTAACAACGTCGTTACCACCCTTCACGGCATGCCGTTCACTTCTCGGAAAAACATTCACCTTCAATTCGAGCCCTAACCAAATGGCTCCCCGGAACATGGCCCCGTCTCGCCGCGGCCATATCAAACCTTCATGGTGGGGCGGTATCCTTATGTCCATAAAACTCGCAGGATAAACCCATTATCCAAGGAGGCATCGCACCCGTGTCGTGGGTCGTCGCAGCATTTGCGTCAGCATTCTTTGCCGGCATCACATCCATCTTGGCCAAATGCGGTATCAAGCAGACCGACTCCGATATCGCGACGGCCATTCGCACCTGCGTGGTGCTCGTTTTCGCCTGGGCAATGGCGGGCATTTCTAGATCCATTGGGACCATTGGCAGTATCGAACCCAGATCCTGGCTCTTTCTCGTCCTCTCGGGACTCGCTACAGGTGCTTCGTGGATCTGTTACTTTAAGGCGTTGAGCATCGGAGACGTCAATAAGGTCGTACCGGTCGACAAGATGAGCACCGTGCTCGCCGCGCTGGTCGCCATCGCGCTTTTTGGTGAGACGAGCAACCTTGCGGTTAAGCTCGTGGGAACCGCTGTCATCACCCTCGGCACGTTTTTAATGATCGAGAAGAAGCAGTCCGCCGGACCCGAGCAGCAGCAAGACCGGACCTGGCTCGCTTACGCCCTCGGCGCCGCCGTGTTCGCGGCACTCACCTCCATCCTCGCCAAGATCGGCATCGAAGGCGTCGAGTCAAACCTGGCCACGGCAATCCGCACCTGCGTGGTACTGGTTATGGCATGGGCAATCGTGGCAGCCAAGGGAAAACTGGAGCAGGTCGCGCACGTTGACCGGCGCGAACTCACATTTCTCGTAACATCGGGCATCGCAACCGGAGCATCGTGGCTGCTCTATTACTACGCCATCGCTGCAGGCCAGGTGAGCGTCGCGGTGCAGATCGACAAACTATCGATTGTCGTATCGGTACTATTTGCGCGTCTGGCATTCAACGAAAAACTCTCACGACGCAGCGCCATCGGTCTCGCCCTCATCGTACTGGGCACCGCCGCGCTTGCAATTTGGAAGTAGCGCCGATACCGAACGAAATCCAGTCCACCCGCAAATCCGTGACACAGCGCCCGCACCGGACTTGAGATGTTTGTACTGACTGCGCGCTATCGTGCTACTTGCGCAGCGGCTTGGGCAGCGGAATGCCGGCGGCGATAACGGCGGCGATGATCATGCAGACGATACCCTTGAGTGGGAAGCACATGAGCAGCAGGCCCACGACCATGACCGGCTGACGCATGACGGCGCCCATCGTCGATGCCGTGCAGACGGCGACGCAAAAGACCGGATCGGCGCCGGTGAGGACAGCAAGGCCGTAGCCCAGGCTTACGCCCGAGAAGATAACCGGGAAGAAGTGGCCGCCGCGCCAGCCCATGTTGATAAGGGCGGGCGTCAGCATGGCCTTGACAAGACCGGTTGCAATGAGTACGCCAGCGGGAATGGTCATATAGGTCTCCATGAGCACGTCGGCCTGCGTCTCGCCGGCAAACATGGTGTAGGGCAGGACCGTGCCGCAAATGGCGAGCGCCAAACCGGCCAGCATGGCCTTGATGACAGGGCGCTCCCCTATGGCGTGGGCCAATGCCTCGCTCGCGTGCTCCGAAACAAAGTACAGCCAGCCACAGGCCGTGCCGATGAGCGCCAGGGGAATAAGCCAGGCGAGCTCGAGGTTGCCCACCTCGGCGGCCTCGAACCTCGGCATACCCATACCGCCGCCCATAAGCTGGCCGAGCAACAGATAGGTGCCCAAGCCGCCGGCAATCGCAATGCCGTAGACCACGGTCTTTTGCGCCTTGGGCAGCTTGATGGTGATCTCGTCGGACGCTGAGTCCTCATCGTCGTCGGCGCCCTGGCCGTCGGCGCTGCCGGCGAGCGGCGCCACAAAGCCAAAGACAGGCGCGGTAAAGAGCGCCGTCAGAGCAGCCTGGGTACCCAACAGCGTGAGCTCCCTAAACTCGGCGCCAAAGCAACGCATGCGGTCGCCGACCCAGCTGCACAGACCTGCAATGACACCGGTCAGGCCAGCCTCCGGTCCAATGCTTCCGCCAAACAGCAACGGCAGCAATGCCGCAAGAGATAGCTTGCCGAGGTTGTCGTACGGGTAGCGGCAGTCGCGCTTTACCTTGGCCATCACCTGGTTGAGGTCATCGGTCTTGGTGCCCGTCATCTTTTCGTACAGACCGATCAGCAGGCCGCCCAGCAGGCAGACGAAAAACGGGTACGGTAAAAAACCGAACGGACCGCTCGCGAGCTCGGGCGAAGCGACGCCCAGCATTTGCGGAATCTCGGTCCATAGATAGTCGATACCGTGCTCCATCGCAAAGAAGAACAGCCAAACCGCGGCGCCCGCAAACGCACCGGTCACAGCCACGCTCACTAAAAACAGCGCACGGTTTTTGGGTTTTGCCAGGTTATCCATCGGGACCTCCCGTTGGTCAAAGTCAACATAGATATCCTTTATTGTAGGGCGAGCGTTGTCCAGACGAGCCAACCATCTGCACCCCAAACGACACCATTGAGTGCTAGGGCACTACGGATGCGAACCTCAACCCCCAATAATCGAGGCAATCTCGCGCAAATCGGCGGCAAAGTAGATGCCTTGCTGGCGCTGCGGACTCGATAAGCCCTTATCGACCATATGCCCGAGCAGCGCCTTGAGGTCGTTGTAGTAACCGTCCAGGTTATACAGGATGCACGGAGCACTCAGGTGTCCCAACGATACCGCAGACATGACCTCGGCAATCTCCTCGAGCGTGCCCGTCCCGCCGGGAAAGGCAATGAAGGCATCACCAAGCTCAATCATCTTGGCTTTGCGCTCAGCCATATCGCTCGTCACGATAAGGTCGTCAATACCTTCGTGTTGAAACTCGGCCTCGATAAAAAAGCTCGGCTCAACGCCCGTCACATGCCCACCAGCATCGAGCACGCTATCGGCAAGCGCGCCCATCAGGCCCGATTTGGACCCGCCGTATACCAGCGCGTGCCCGTTGGAGCCAATCCAGTTGCCCAGCTCTTGCACCGCAGGCAGAAACGCCGGGTCATTGCCGACGCTGGCGCCCAGATACACGGTGATATTCATATTCAGTCCCCCTCGTCGTGACGCACGGCGCCCGTTCTAGCGTTGGCGTCGGCGATATTCGCGTACGCGGCGCGACAGGTCAGCGAGCTCGTCACGATCGAGCTCTTCCAAATGCTCAAGATCATCCATAAAGCGCGCCATGGTGTCCTTTTGGCGCAGTTTAATGAGCGTATTGCAGTAGTTCACCGCCACACCCGTGAGCATGGCGATGTAGAAGATACTGATGACGCTCAGGACGACGGTAATAGCGCGGGCGACCGGCGTTTCGGCCGGGATATCGCCAAAGCCGATGGTCGAGACCGTCTCAAAGCTAAACCAGAGACCATCGCCAAACGTGAGGGTCGTGGGCTCGGACAGCCAGACAGCCGTCGAGCACAGCAGGTAAAAGATAAGAAACAGGCCCGTGATGCGTGCAAAGCCAGCCTGTCGCAACACGTCGGCAAGCGTCCTCAACTTGTTCATCGCGACCCCTTTTCCCAGACGCCCAATCACATTCGCTCGGTATTGTCCCACGCCTTCCCCGCAAACGGAACCAGTCGTCGGGGACGCTTCTAAACGGCGGGTTATGAAGGACCGTCCCCGTGGCAAAACGGCATACGTTTCAATCTGCGACAAATAGGACATCCCCACAGGTCTCACGGCCCGAACGAGTATCTTGATATAGACATACCGCCCACCGCCGTGCCCGCAGCACGCAAAAAGAAAGGGAGTCCACAATGTTTAGGCCTCTTCGCAGAAAAAAGCGCGCCATCACCGATAAACAGGCGCGAGAGCTGCTCGCCGATTGCAAGCGCGGCGTTTTTGCCGTCAACGGCGACGATGGCTATCCCTATGCCATTCCCGTCAACTACTTCTTTGACACCGAGCACGACAAAATTTATTTTCATGGTGCCAAGGCAGGACACAAGGTCGACGCACTCAAACGAAACGACAAAGTCTGCTTTACCGTCTATGGCAACGATTGGTATAAGGATGACGACTGGGCACCCTATGTTCAGAGCACCGTGGTTTTTGGCCGCTGTCGCCTCGTGAACGATGACCCGGCATTTGTCGAAGATACAATCCGCCAGCTCGCCCTCAAATACTACCCTTCCGCCGAGGAGGCCGAAGAGGAGATCAAACAAAGCATAGGGGGCGTCCAGCTGTATGAAATTACGGTTGAGCACCTTTGCGGCAAGCAGATTCAGGAAAAGTAGCAAACGCGGAAAACGTGCTCGCGGCCCTCTGTGCCCTATGCGCCCACGCACGCTAACGGCGTGGGCGCAGACCGCGGCGGCCGAATCGCTTGCCCCCTATACCCCAAAAACGTAGCGGTCCAAGCGGTCGCACGCTTCCCTTACACGCGAAAGCGGCAGTGCTAGATTCACGCGAATGTGGCAAGATCCGTGGAACGGACGGCCGTCCTGATAGCCCACGCCCACACGCGCGCCCTCATCGAGCAGCCACTGAATATCGCGGCCATGCTCGCGGCACCACTCCGTGCAGTCTAGGAACACCATATAGGTGCCCTGCGGGCGCGAATAGGACACGCCCTCAAAATGCTCGTCCGCGTAATCGCAGAAGTAGTCAATGTTGCCCTCGATGACCTCGTTGAGCTCATCGACCCACTCGTAGCCCTGCGGCTGGTAGGCGCCGATAAGCGCATGCATTGAAAGGACATTCATCTCGTTGTAGTGAGTCTTATTGGACACGGCGCACACGCGATCGCGCAGCGTCTCGTTATAGATGATGTGGTAGCTGCCGACCAGGCCCGCCAGGTTAAACGTCTTGCTCGGCGCATAGAGGGCGACCGTGCGCATGCGAGCATCCTCGCTCACCGACTGCGTCGGGATATGCTTGTGGCCGGGCATGATGATGTCGGACCAGATCTCGTCCGAGATCACCACGCAATCGTGCCGGCGATAGATGTCCATGACGCGCTCAATCTCATCGCGCTCCCATACGCGGCCGCAGGGGTTATGCGGCGAGCAGAACACCGCGGCATGGATATGGTTTTGGACGAGCTTGCGCTCCATGTCCTCAAAGTCCATGCGCCACACACCCTGGTCGTCGAGCTTAAGCGGGCTGTGGACAATGCGATAGCCCGCGGCTTCGATAGACTTGGTAAAGCCGATGTAGGTAGGGCTGTGGACCAGCACCGCATCGCCCGGCTGGACATACGCGCGCAGGGTCGACACGACGCCGCCCAGCACGCCGTTTTCGTAGCCGATATGCTCCGGGAGCACGCCCTCGACGCCATTACGGCGGCTCTGCCATTCGATGATGCGGTCGAAGTACTCGTCGCGCGGATCGAAATAGCCAAACATGGGATGCTGGGCGCGCTGAATGATGTGCTCCTGGACCGTGGGCACCGTGGCAAAGTTCATGTCCGCCACCCACATGGGAATGCGGTCGAAGCCCTCGTCAGGCGCGTTCGGAGCCATGCCGGGGATCTCGCCCCAGGAGTCAACGGCGATGGCGTCCATGCCGTGACGGTCGATAAGCGAAGTAAAGTCGTATTTCATGCTGAGCTCCCGTGCAAAGCGGATTGTTTTGGTAGGAGTTATTGTCCACCAGCGTGGGCGATTTTGGCATGGGGTTTGGCGTTGGATTTGGCGGGCGCCGGCGAATGGCCGGCTAGTCCCGCACGTCGTTGACGGCGATTACCGTCAACCTGGTTCCATCAACCGTAAAGGATATGTCGAGCCCGGCGTAGGCCAGATGGTAGACGCGGTTTGGCTCGTGTTTGCTACCCGCGCGGCGCGGATCTTGGCGAAGGACCTCGGCCAAGCCGGGGAGCTTTGTGGACGGGACCATCTCCTGCAGCGCTTGTGGAAAGTCAACATCGAGCTCTTGCCACGGCGCATCCTCAATCCAGCCGCCGGTCGCATCCGGGTGGCAGTCCGCAAACGGAATGTAGGGCTTGATATCGTAGATGGGCGTGCCGTCGCGCAGGTCCGCTCCCAGCACATGGACGATGGGACCGTCGTCGGTAAGCTCGACATGATCGAGCTTGACGCAGGTAAGACCGATGGGATTGGGGCGAAACGGGCTGCGCGTGGCAAATACGCCCACGCGCTCGGCTCCACCTAAGCGCGGCGGACGCACGGTCTTCGACCACTTGGCGTTGGTGCCGGACCTGTTCTGCGTCTTGGCATCGACGGCGATGTCTTCGGCCGTGCCGCCGGGCGTTCCGTTTTCAAAGCGCCAGAGCAGCCACAGGTGAGAGAAGGAGTCCAGACCCTCAACTGACGCGCTGGAAGCATATTCCGGCTCAAAGACAATGCGCCCCTCAAGATGGGGCGCCAAAAAGCTGTTGCGCGGGATGCCGAACTTCTGCGGCAGGTCGGTATGTATGTGTGCAATAGGTTCCATGTCGGTCATTGTACGGCACAGGCGAGGGCAACGGGCCACGATTGCCTGTCATCGCCATCTGCATGCAACCAACGGTTGCTTGGAAGGGCGTCGGCCGCCGCGTATGCTTAACCCAACAAACAGCAGAAAGGAGCCGTTATGGCCTTTGCAGAAAAACTCATCGCCGTCCGCCGCGCCAACAATCTCACTCAAGAGCAGCTCGCCGCCAAGCTCTACGTCACGCGCCAAGCCGTCAGCCGTTGGGAGCGCGGCGAAGTCACCCCGGGCATCGACATGATGAAGCTCATTGCCGCCGTAACCGGAGAGCCGCTGTCCCACCTGCTCGAAATGCCCGAGCACTATTGCCAGAGCTGCGGCATGGTGCTCACACCCGACGACTGCGGCACCGATGCCGCGGGCGCCGCGACCGACCATTACTGCAAGTGGTGCTACGACCGCGGTAAGTACACCTATGAGACCACGATGGAGGCAATGATCGAGGATTGTGCCCCGCGGCTGGCACAAAACACCGGCATGTCGCTCGACGAAGCCGTCTCGCTCATGGGTGCCGTGCTGCCGCAACTGGAGCGCTGGCGCACCGTGCACGAAAACGAGGAGCGCTACGGTGCCGAAGCGCGAGCGCGCTATGGCGACGAGGCGATCGACACCGCAAACGAAGCGCTGTTGGATATGGACCCCGAAACCTGGAACGACATGAAAGAACTCGAGCGCGCGATTCTGGGCCAGCTCTCGATTGCCATGGACGACGGCGACCCAAAGAGTAACGAAGCCCGCAAGCTTGTCGCAATGCACCGCCGATGGATTGGCCTTAACTGGGGACACGAGCCCCAAGACAACGCATACCTAGGCCTCGCCCACGGCTACCTTGCCGATCAGCGCTTTGTTGACTACTACGACAAGCCCTGCGGCGCAGGCGCCACGGCGTTTTTGGTTCAGGCCATCGAGTCGTCCCTGGCTCGCGCATAGACCACGGCGGCTTTGGGTATCTCAATCGAAACCTCAACCGATTGGAGACCCATGGCTACTGATCACGAGCTCGAGCTGTACGTTATGACCGGCTGCCCGTATTGCATAAAGGTCAAGCGCTTCCTGGCCGATAACGGCTTGACCATCCCCGAGTGCAATATCTCGACCGATTCCGATGCCGAGCAGACGCTTATCGCCGTCGGCGGCAAGCGCCAGGTTCCCTGCCTGTTCATTGACGGCGCACCGCTCTACGAGTCGGGCGACATTATCGCGTGGGTACAGAAGAATCTGCTCTAGCACGCAATTGCAGTCGGCTCGCCCCGACGTCCAAGCCCATACGACCCAAACATGTACGCCAGCATCCAAAGTCGACATTTTTCGACATCTTTGGATGCTGGCGTACAGCTTTTTGCATGGGCCCAGCACAGGCGATCCGTTCTTCTCCGTCCCCAAGGGATCATTTAGCCACAAAAGCGGGCGATGGGCGCAAGTGGCTGCTCGCGAAAGACACGCTCGACGGCGGCACGGTATTCATCGACCTTTTTGGTCTTGCGTACGAGCTTGTGAACGGTCGCGGGATCGGCGAAGGCGCATTTGGCGTAGAACCACCACTCCTTCATGCGAAAGACCGCGTTGCCCCCAATCTCGTCCGCATAGGCCGCAAACAGCATGTCATGGAAGCGTTGCAGCTCAGCGGCGGTAGCGGCAGGGTCGCCCTTAACCATGCGAGCCAGCGCGGGATTCGCAAGCAAGCCGCGCCCCAACATTACGTGGCGTGTTCCGGGATAGGCCTTCACCAGCGCATCCATGTCCTCAAGATCAAAGATGTCGCCGTTATAGGCCACGGGGAACGGCGCCCGTTCCAGCGTCTCGCCGTAAAACTCTTTGCGCGGTGAGCCCGTATAACGGTCCTTTTGCACGCGCGGATGCACGATCAACTCCGCCAGCGGCATGCGGCAATACAGATCGAGCACGCGCTCGTACTCGTCATCGCATTCGAGCCCCAGTCTGGTCTTGACCGACACCGGCAACGGCGACCGCTCGCACACATCGCTTAAGAACGCCTCGAGCTCGTCGAGATTGCGCAAGAAACCCGAGCCCTTGCCCTTGGCGACAACCGTTCCCGAAGGGCAACCCAGGTTGAGATTGACCTCGCGGTAGCCCATGTCGGCGAGCACCTGTGCCGCCCACACAAACTCGTCCGCATTCTTGGACATCAGCTGGGGCACCACGTTAAGTCCCTGGTTATTAGCAGGGTCGATCTCTTTAAACGCCTTGCCGCCAAAGCGATTGCCCACCCGCGGCGGCGGCAAAAACGGCGTGTAATAACAATCGAGCGCGCCGAAGCACTCCGCATGCACGCGACGGAACACATGCCCGGTAATGCCCTCCATAGGGGCCAGCGATAAATACATCAACATCCATTCTCAAATCAATGTGACAAAGGAACAGTCCCTTTGTCACATTATTCGGAGCGTAGGGCTTCCACGGGGTCTTTCTTGGATGCACTGCGGGCAGGTAGCAGGCCAGCAACGACCGTCAGTAGCACCGAAATTGCGATGAGCATCAGCGCGTCTTGAACGGGCAGGCTCATCAGATTGGGAACCTGCTTGGCCGCAAGCGCCCAGGCATTAACCGGAAGGCTCACAGCCACCACGACGACAATGGCAAAGACGCCGGCAATGAGGCCTTCGATAAAGGTCTCGGCATTGAATACGTTGGCCACGTTACGCTTCGATGCGCCAATCGCGCGCAGGATGCCAATCTCCTTTTTGCGCTCCAGCACGCTGATGTAGGTGATGATGCCGATCATGATGGAGCTCACCATCAAACTGATACTCACGAATGCGATGAGCACCAAGCTGATGGTGTTCACGATGTCGGTCACCGAACCCATGATGATGCCCATGTAGTCGGTGTACGAGATCGCCTGTTCATCGTGGCCAGTGGCTTTAACCTGCTTGTTGTACGCATCGATGTGATCGAGTACGCGCTCCTTGGCCTCAAAGTCACGCGGGAAAATCTTGACCGAGATGGGGTCTGCCTCGTCCGCATAGCCCAACGTGGTCAGATTGTTATCGTAGGTGAGCTTTGACGCCTTGGCATAGCTCATCATGAGCGAGCTCAGGTCCTCGGCGTCCATGTTGAAGTGAATGGCACGAGCGAAGGCACCCGCATCCACGCGCATGGCGCTCGCCAAGTTGGCAAAACTCGAAGACATCTGCGTCGCCATTTGGTCCATAAGTCCCGCCGCACCCATCTTGAGCTGGGCCGATACCGTCATCGCGATCTGCTCGCTGATTGTCTTGGTCACCTGATCCATAGACTGCTGCAGATACGGAGCCAGCTGCTTTTGCACATAGTCGGTCATCGCGTGCTCAAGACGCTCGGCCAGGGCATCGCCGCCGAGCGCCTTGAGCTGAGCCAGGTATTGCTGGGCGTCGGCATCATGCTCAAGATACGTCGAGAAAGCGGCAGCAAGCTTTGACGCGTCTTTAAGATCTTCGGGCGACAGCGCCTTAAACTGATCCGACTGTATAAAGCCCTCAAACAGCTGGTTGGCAAGCGTTCCCACCTGCTGCATTTGCTCGGGTGTGAGCTCCAGACCGTCAAAGATGCCCGAGAAATCTGGAGCCGGCGCTTTGGCCATGATGTCGCTGAAGTCGATGTCCTTCCCAACGCCCGAAAGGTCAATGTCCAGACCGGACAAGTCGATACCAGAAAGGTCCATACCGCTGGCCGCACCCGAGAGCGCAGACGTATCGAGCGAGAACGCGCTCTTTAGCGCCGCCTCGTCCACGCTGAACATGCTGCCCAGATCAACGCCTTGCTTGGCCTCGCCTTGCAGCTCATCAAAGGTTTTACCCGTAAAGACATCCGTCTCGGGGCGGGCAAGCTGCTCCTGCACGATCTGCGAATCGGCAGCGCGCTCCATAAGCTGGCGAGTCAGCGCATGCGTGTAGGCAATGCCCGGGGACAATGCACTCGCGTTAGCCGTCTCGTTGGGTCGCACCACGCCCACAATGCGCACGTCGATACCGTCAGCAACCTTGGACGCCATAAAGTCGGCATCGCCAGACATGTCAGTCCACATGCCGGTCTCTTCGTTTTTGCGATAGGCATCGGCCGGCGACAACACCTTAAATGTCGTGGACAGCGCATCGTCGTAGGTAAAGTCGGTGCCGGTCTCGGGCGTCTCGACCTTGCCGTCGGCCGTCATGGCGCTGTTGACCAGGTCATTGAGCTCATCGATATCCAGCGCACCGATGCTATAGAGCGTATAGTCGCCCACCGTGCCGCGGCTCGAAAGCACCATCACGGCCTCGTTGGCGGACGTGGGCCAATGGCCGGCAACGACATCGTACTGGCTGTCGAGCAGGCTCTGGTCGTCAATCATCTCGTTAAAGACCGAGGTTCCCATGGAATCCATGCTCACCGTTGCCGCCGAGCTCGCGCCTCCGCTCATGGCCTCGGTCATGGCGTTGGGCACCAGCCGGACAGGCTTCTCATCGCCCTTGCCGGCACGATAGACAACCGGCGATACACCGTAGCCGTACTGAATGGCGTTGACCTCTTTATCGATGCCGTCGCCACCGGCATCGAGCCATGCCTTAAAGCTCGTCATGTCATTGGACTTAACGCTCGCAAACATATCCTTTACGGCCGTGACCACAGGAATCTTATCGGTTCCCTTAGCCTCGCCGCCGGCACTGTCGTCGGACGAATCCACGCTTTCAGACGAACCGTCATCCGTGGCCCCCTCTCCGCCCATCATGGACGACAGGTCGTAATCCTGCTTGGAAATGCTGAGTGGGTAGCTCGAGAGCGTGTCCTCCTCAACCTTTTTGATGTAGCCGTTTACGCCATTGGAGAGTGCCAGGATCGCCGCAATGCCGATAATGCCAATCGAGCCCGCAAAGGCCGTCATGGCCGTACGGCCCTTCTTGGTCATGAGGTTTCGGGCAGAAAGCCCCAGCGCCGTCATAAAGCTCATCGAGGTTTTGCGCGTAGGCTTGGCCTCGCGGCGCGCGGCCTTGGCAACATCAAAGGGGTCGGAATCGTCGGTGATCTTGCCGTCCGCCAGGTTGACGATGCGCGTAGCGTACTTGTACGCCAGCTCGGGATTGTGCGTGACCATAATGACCAGACGGTCGCGCGCCACGTCCTTGAGCAAATCCATGACCTGCACGGATGTCGTTGAGTCTAGGGCGCCGGTCGGCTCGTCTGCCAGCACGATCTCGGGGTCGTTGATCAGGGCGCGGGCGATGGCCACGCGCTGCATCTGTCCGCCCGATAGCTGGCTCGGGCGTTTGTTAACGTGCTCGCCCAGGCCAACTTTCTCCAACGCCTCGCGCGCACGCTGGCGGCGCTCGGCATGCCCCACACCCGTGAGCGTGAGCGCCAACTCAACGTTTTCCAAAATGGTCTGATGCGGAATGAGGTTATAGCTCTGGAACACAAAGCCAATGCGATTGTTTCTGTAGGCATCCCAATCGCGGTCGCTGAAGTCCTTGGTCGAGATGCCGTCGATCAGCAAGTCGCCGGAATCAAAATGATCGAGTCCACCAATGACGTTGAGCATCGTAGTTTTTCCCGAGCCCGAGGGACCCAGGATGGCCACGAACTCGTTATCGCGAAAAGACAGGCTTACGCTGTCGAGCGCCACCTGCGTAAACGACTGCGCAACATACCTTTTGCAAATATCTCTGAGATCCAGCATGGACGGCAACCTCTCCCCCGCCGTTCGCGTTCGACACGTTTGACCTACTCTATCAGCTTTTCTGCCGGTACCAGTAAGGAATGTAGCGAACAAAAAAACGGGACAGCACGCCGCATGGCGCACCATCCCGCGTATAACATCCCCGATGCGACAAAGAGGCTGTCACTTTGTCACATTCCAATGCGCGCTACTTTTCGAGCCCGCACGGCATAACGTTAGCGCTGCCGCGGCGAGCCTCAGTCACGGCTGCAAAGAAGCGATAGCCGCCCGAGAAGTTAAAGCACTCAAAGCCATGCTGCGCCAAAATGCGGCAAGCAATGTAGCTGCGAATGCCGCTCTGGCAAATCACGTAAACCGGCTTGGCCCGGTCGAGCTCGCCCAGGCGATTGCGCAGATCATCGACGGGAATGTTTACGAAACCATCGATATGCCCGCGCTCATACTCCCCTTCCGTACGAACATCGAGCAGCTGCACGCTGCCATCGCGTGGCAAGTTGGGCTCATCCTCCCAATGCCACTGCGCCAGTATGCCGCGATTGAGGTTCTCGATCATAAAGCCCGCCATATTGACGGGATCCTTCGCCGATGAATACGGCGGCGCGTATGCTAGGTCCAAATCCTTAAGCCTATCGCCGCGCATGCCTGCCTGGATGGCAGTCGCCAGGACGTCGATACGCTTGTCCACACCATCGATGCCCACGATTTGCGCACCCAGCAGGCGCAATCCCTGCTTCTCGAAGACAACCTTCATGGTCATGGGCGTTGCACCCGGATAATAACCCGCATGCGAACCGGGCGACAGGACCACGCTGTCGCAGTCAATTCCCGCCGCGTGTGCTGCCTTTTCGGATAGTCCCGTGCTTGCCGCCGTCAAGTCGAATACCTTGATAACCGATGAGCCCAACGATCCGAGGTAGCAGCTGTCCATGCCAGCTATGACATCGGCGACGACACGCCCCTGCTTGTTGGCGGGGCCGGCGAGCGAAATGACCGCGTCCTCGCCGGTCACCTGATGCGTGACCTGCACGGCATCGCCCACGGCATACACGTCGGCAGCAGAGGTCTCCATGCGGTCGTTGACCACAATAGCCCCCTTGATGCCCAGTTCGAGCCCCGCCTCTTGCGCCAGATGGCTCTCAGGTGCCACGCCAATGGCAAGCAGCACCATATCGGCTCCGATAGGGTCATCGCCCGCAACATGGGTGACAACGCGGCCATCAACTTCCTCAAAACCTGTCACATCGGCCTTGAGGCGCAGATCGATACCGTGCTCACGCACCTCGGTATGCAAAAGGGTCGCCATGTCGTAATCCAGGTTGTTCATAAGCTGGACGGGACGCTGCAGAAGGGTCACCTGGAGCCCCAGCTCACACAGATTCTCCGCCGTCTCGACGCCAATGAAGCCGCCGCCGATCACGACGGCACTGCTCGGTCGCCGCTCTCGAACATAGCTGTGAATACGCAGCGTGTCCTCAACGGTGCGTAGGCTAAAGATTTTATCCGAGTCGATGCCCGGCAACGCAGGGCGGATCGGCTTTGCACCCGGCGACAGGATGAGCTTGTCATACGTCTCGACAAATTCCTCGCCCGTCAGCATATTGCGAACCTCGACCGTATGCGAATCGGGATGGATGGCAAACACCTCGTGACTCGTCTTGACCGCAATGCGAAAGCGATCCCAAAAGCCCTTGGGAGACTGCAGCGTCAATGCGCTCTCTTCTTCTATCACGCCGCCAATGTAGTACGGAAGCCCACAGTTGGCATACGATACAAAACCCGTGCGCTCAAAGATGACAATTTGGGCCTGCTCGTCGAGTCTGCGCAAACGTGCCGCCGCCGATGCGCCGCCCGCGACGCCTCCAACGATAACCACCTTCATAGCTAACGCACCACCTTTCCCGTGTAGCCGCTTATGCCGCCGATATTCTTGACACTGCCATACCCAGAACGCTTAAGAAAACTCACAGCTTGGTTGCTTCGCGCACCGCTCAGGCAATGCACGAAAAGCTGCGTGCCCTTGTCTGGATACAGCTCAAGCACCTGGTTGATACGATTGAGCGGAACGTTGACGCTGCCCGGAATGTGGCCCTGTCCATACTCGTCAGCACTCCTCACGTCGAGCAGCACCGCCCCCTTAGAAGCCTTCCATTCCTGGACGCCCACATTAATGTCCGGTCCTGCAAACAAATCAAACAATCCCATAGCGCACTCCTTTGCTGGTTGCTTTGGGCAAGTATGCCAAGGCACTGCGGTCGCGTTCTGTGACCAAGTCACCAAACGGAAAATATGTTGCCGACGGCAGATGCAGCTGCGCGGTAGGTCTAGACCAACCGTGCTAACCCATCTACATCACGCACGATAATCCGTCCGCGCCTAATCTCGATGAGCCCGTCCTGCGCAAGACGTCGCAGAGCGCGCGTCACCGCTTCGCGCGCAGAGTTGATGTCGCGTGCAAGCTCGTCTTGCGTTACGGCAACTTCTGCTGTGCCCGCAGCTCGGCAATGCTCGAGCACGTAGCTGGCGACGCGCTGATCGAGGCGCTTAAAGAGCATCTGCTGCAGCACGCATACCACCTGGGAGTAGCGCTTCACCTCAACCTGGAGCATAAAGGCCTTAACGTAGACATTATCGCGGGCGAGCTGGGCACACACGCTCGCAGGCACCACCAAAAGCGATGACCTGCGTGCTGTAACCACCATGGTGTCAAATGAAATCTGCTCGATAACGCACGAGGCCGTGGTGACACAGCACTCTCCGCAGCCAACCCTAAACAGCGTGACCTCCTTGCCTTCCTCGGAAAGCAGGCTCACGCGAATGTCACCTTCGATAATAAAGACAATGCCAGTGCAAGAATTTCCGCTGCTACCGATTATCTGCCCGGCATCAAAGAATCGCAGCGACGAGCGCTCTGCCACGAGCGTCTGCTCATCGGATGTAAGTTGTCCCCAAAACGGCAACCGCTCGACCATGCTGCCGACCATAGCCGCCCCCTTTCGACGTATACCCATGATGCTACCCCGAAGCAGAAAAAAGAGTCGCTGTTTCCAGCGACTCCCCTTCAGTTGTCTTTCCCACGGACTTACTGTTCGCTCTTCGCGAGCGCCTGCTCGATTAGCTTGTTGAGCGCCTCGCGCTGCTCAGCGGAGTTGATGCCGCCCATGATCGGCTCTCCCACAATGTTACCGTTCTGGTCGATCACATAGGTGGTCGGGAACGAGTACAGGTTGGAGGTGAACTTTCCGGCCTCGCTATCCGACTTAAACCAGATGTTTTTATACGTCACGCCCTTCTTGGAAAGCACGTCCTTGGCATCAGCCACCTCGTCTTTTTTGCCATCGAGCGTAAAGGAATTAACGCCCACGACCTGGCCGCCCTTCTCGGCAAGCTCCTTGTTGAGCTTCTCCAGATCGCCCAGCTCTCCCACGCACGGCTTGCAAGTGGTAAACCAGAAGTTCATGACGGTGACCTTGTTCTTGGAGAACAGCTCGTCGCTGTTTACATCGTTGCCGTCCAAGTCCTTGCCCTTAAAGCTGGGGAACTTCGTCTCCTCGCTCTCGCCGTTGGTCATGCCTGCGGTCGAAGCATCGACGCTCTTCCCCTCGCCGGGCGTGCTGCCACATCCGGGGAACTCCTTCTCCAGCGCCATGAGCTTGTCCTCGATCTCCTTGACCTGCTGCGCGCCCGCCTTAAGCGTCTTAAGCTCGTCAGCCGCAAACTGATCCTTGGCGCCCTCGATGGTATCGAGCAAGAAGTCACCGTAGTTCTTGCCGTCCTCAATCATGGGAGTGTCTTTGTTGGCCGCAAGGAACACCTTTTCCCATAGGGCGTTATCGCTCGCAAAGATCTCGTTTTCCTTTTGCAGCAGCTGCTGGTACAGCTCGGCCGCCTCCTCGGCACTCGACGGCTTTTGCGCTATGAGCTCGGCAATCTGCGCATCGCCGCTCGTGGCATCCTTCGCGTCGCCCTTGGGGGCAGAGCACGCCGCGAGAGTCAGCGCCAGCACGGGCAGCATCAACAGAGCCGCAATTTTTGACAGTTTCATGGTTCCTCCGTTTATATCGAAACTTATATAGGTACCTATTTGTTTTCGCAGGCTTGCGTGGACTGCGCGGGTTTGTCGCCCGTCAAACCCAGCCCGTAGCGAAAGCTAATAGCATCGACGGGGCACGCGCCCACGCATTTGCCGCAACGAATGCACTCGGCATGGTCGGGCGTACGCGTAACGTCCACGTCCATCTGGCACACCTTGGCGCACTTGCCGCACGAGACGCATTTACAATGATCAACCCGAATCCCCAGCAATGACACCTTGTTCATGAGCGCATAAAATGCGCCGAGGGGGCAAATCCATTTGCAGAAGGGGCGATAGAACAGCACGCTCAGCACCGCAACCACAATGAGGATCGCGAGCTTCCAAGAAAAGAGCTTTCCCAGCGCGGAGCGGATTCCCACGTTCATGATGGACAGCGGAATCGCGCCCTCGAGCACACCTTGCGGGCAGATGTACTTGCAAAAGAACGGGTCGCCCATACCCACATCGTTAACCACCAAGACGGGCAGCAGCACCACGGCAAACAGCAGCACGGCATACTTGATGTACGTGAGCGGCTTGAGCTTTTTCGTGGAGAGCTTTTTGCTGGGAATCTTATGAAAAAGCTCTTGTAGCCATCCAAACGGGCACAAAAAGCCGCATACAAAACGTCCCAGCAGCACGCCGATCAGAATGAGCGTTCCGGTGACGTAATACGAAAAGCTAAACTTAGACGAGCCCACCACCGACTGAAACGACCCGATGGGGCACGCACCCGAGGCCGCCGGACACGAGTAGCAGTTGAGGCCCGGCACGCAGACGGCTTTGCCCGCTCCCTGGTAGATGCCGCCCTTGGCAAAGTTAGGCAGGTGAATATTGGTCGCAAGCGTCGCCGCCGCCTGAATCAATCCACGAAATCGCGCTAAAAGATGCGATGCAGTGTTTTTTCTTTTATCCAATTCCGATACACTCCAAGCACAGCCTGATTGCCTTGGCCAGCACGGCATCTGCCTCGCCGCGCATAATTCCAAAGCCAACCATGGCTACCCCAACGATCAGCAAAGCCACCTGCGCCACAGGCTTAATCGCTTTGAACAATCTGACCACTCCTTTCGTTTCGCGACCCATTGGACCATACCGACTATAAAATCCGTGTTAAGCGTGAATGATTATGCAAGGAGAACGTTATACGTATCTTGGTCGTCGAGGACGAGCGGGCGCTGTGCGATGCGATCGCACGCAGCCTGCGCAACTTGGCCTATAGCGTCGACTGCTGCTACGACGGACAACAGGCCCTCGATCTGCTCGATGTCGAGACCTTTGATCTTGTTGTGCTCGACCTCAATCTCCCCCATGTCGACGGCATGACCGTGCTCAGGCAACTCAGGACAACTGATTGCGAGACCAAGGTGCTCGTGCTCTCGGCACGCGGCGAGGTCTCCGACAAGGTAGCGGGGCTCGGTGCGGGCGCCAACGACTACCTCACCAAGCCGTTCCATCTTGACGAGCTGGCGGCACGCATGCGCAGCCTCACGCTCGGGCGCTTTACGCAAAGCGACGTTGTTCTAACCTGTGGATCACTGAGCTTTGACACCAAGGCGCGCCTCGCCTCCGTGGGCGGCGAGGTTCTATCCCTCACGCGCAAGGAGACCGGCATCCTGGAATCCCTGATGCTTAACCAAGGGCGGCCGGTGCGCCAGGAAGAGCTTATCGAGCATGTATGGGACAGCAGCGTCAACAGCTTTAGCAACGCGACCCGCGTGCATATCTCATCGCTGCGCAAAAAGCTGCGCGGCGCGTTGGGGCACGACCCCATCCGCAACCGAATCGGCGAAGGCTACGTTATGGAGGACGGCAAATGAAGCGGCTGTCGCTGCAGTGGCGCATCACGTTGATGACGGCCTTACTGATATGTTCGACCTGCGTACTTATGAATTGCCTGGTTGGTTACTCCGGCATGCGCTACATGGACTCGATTGGTGCAGAAGCGGCGGCGCACAACAAGGTGGAGACCGCAGCGCCCAGCTCATTTGACCCGGCAAGCAAAGAGCTCGACGATGAGTTGACCATCGTCGTGAGCGACGCCCAAGCATCGTTTAGCGCGACGAGCTGGTGCATAACCGCGGCGGCGACGCTGCTCGGTGGCGTGCTAGCCTACTTCGTGAGCGGATATGCGCTGCAGCCGTTGCGCTCCTTTGCGGCGCAAGTCGAGAGCGTGCGGCCCGACAACCTCGCCGACACAAAGATCAGCGAGGACGTGCCCTCTGAACTCAGGCGCTGCAGCGCGTCGTTTAACGACATGATTTCCCGCCTTGACGAGGGATTATCCGCACAAAGACAGTTTACGGGCAATGCGGCGCACGAGCTACGCACGCCGCTCGCGCTCATGCAAGCCCAGGTTGAGTTGTTTTGCGCTGAGCACCCCGACGCCGATGCCGATACAGCGAGCCTGCTCCGGCTGCTGCAGGAGCAGACCGAGCGAATGACGCACATGACAAAGACCCTGCTCGAGATGAGCGAGCTGCGTAGTGTTCCCTGCAACGATGCGATTGACCTGGCGCCGATGATCGAAGAAGTGCTCACCGACCTGGCGCCCCTTGCCGAGCAAAAGGGCATCACGCTTGTAAGCAAGGGCGACGCGCAAACGATCGGCTGCGACACGTTGATCTATCGGCTACTGTTCAACCTGGTTGAGAATGCCATTCGCTACAGTGCGCCCAGCTCAACCGTGCAAATCGGCGCCCGTGCCGAAGGCGACCGCGTGCTGCTTCGCGTGCGTGACCAAGGGCCAGGCATTCCCAAGCAATACCAGACGAGCATCTTTCAGCCCTTCTTTCGTGTCGACAGATCGCGCAGCAGAGCATATGGCGGTGTGGGGCTGGGGCTTGCGCTGGTCTGGGAGATCGCCGCGCTTCACGGCGGCTCCATCGAGGTCGAAGAAAGCTCGAAGCGCGGAACGACCATGCTCGTGATTCTTCCCGCTCGCGCACCCGGCTCATTAAAATAACGAACGGGATGGCACGCCGTGTGGTGTACCATCCCGCACATAACATCGAAGATGTGACAAAGGGACCGTCCCTTTGTCACATCTGCTAGTTCTCGTCGCCTACCAGCTGAGTTAGCTTACTCCCACTCGACCGTGCCGACGGGCTTCGGCGTAAGGTCGTAGCAAACGCGGCAGATACCGGGGACCTCGGCGGTCACGCGTGCGGTAATGCGTTTGAGCAGCGCCCAGTCGAGCTCGGGCACCTCAGCGGTCATGACGTCGACGGTATTGATGCAGCGAATAATGCAGGGCCAGTCGTAGGCGCGCTTGCCCTCGCGCACGCCGGTGGCGCGGAAATCGGGCACCACGGCAAAGTACTGCCAGATGGTCAGACCGGCCTTGTCGATCTCCTCGCGCACGATGGCGTCGGCCTCGCGCAGCGCCTCGAGGCGGTCGCGGGTAATGGCGCCAAGGCAGCGGACGCCCAGGCCAGGACCGGGGAACGGCTGACGCTCAACCATGTTCTCGGGCAGGCCGAGCTCGCGGCCCACGACGCGCACCTCGTCCTTGTACAGCAGCTTAACGGGCTCGCAGAGCTCAAACTGCAGGTCCTCGGGCAGACCGCCAACGTTGTGGTGGGCTTTCACGCCGTCCTGCGACTCCAGAATGTCGGGGTAGATAGTGCCCTGGGCGAGGAAGCTGACCTCGTCGCCAACCTTGCGGGCCTCCTCCTCGAACACGCGGATGAACTCGGCGCCGATGATCTTGCGCTTGGCCTCGGGCTCGTCGACGTCGACGAGTTTATCGAGGAAGCGGTCGGTGGCGTCCACATAGACCAGGTTGGCGTCCATCTGGTTCTGGAACACGTCGACGACCTGCTCGCTCTCGCCCTTGCGCATGAGGCCGTGGTTCACGTGCACGCAGATGAGCTGCTTGCCGATGGCCTTGATCAGGAGCGCCGCGACGACCGAGCTGTCAACGCCGCCGGAAAGGGCCAGCAGAACCTTCTTGTCACCGATCTGCTCGCGGATTGCGGTGACCTGCTCGCCGATGAACACCTGGGCAAGTTCGGGAGTGGTGATACGCACCATATCGTCGGGACGCTTGTTGGGATCCATGCAGGGCTCCTTTTCGGTTCGATGGAACGCGCCGCGCATATGCAAACGCGCTGTCATATGCCCTCATTATATGCAGAGCAAGGTTCGTTTCCCATCGCTGCAACGGAGCTTTTTGCAGGGGTGGCAATTTTTCCTAATGTCGAGGTCAGCTAGACTTCGGTAGCTCCCTTGGGAGCATTGCCAATAGACTCTTCCTTTATTCGTTCGGCATAATCGTAGGCGATAACCACAAATTCCAGTCCCGAGCAACAGGAGTACAATTGCTGCTAATGTGGCCACCTGATGGAAGATGGAAGATGGACTGCGATAGTTACCCGCTCATTCCCATGCCGTTGATGTGCACCGCCTTTGTGCCGGGGCAGATTGACGCTGCGGTTGCAGGCATTTCCGACCCCGATTCACGCACCATCGCCACGGCAGAAGCGCTGTACTTTCGCGGACAGGCCACCCTCGCTGCCAAGACGGCGCGCCCCTATCTTGACGCCACCGATCCCGCGCTGCGCTATTCCGCATGCTTTATCTGCGGATATGCCAGTCTGTCGCTCAACCGTATCGCCGATGCCCGTCGTTGCCTTACGGGCATCCTCGATACGCCAACTGACGAGGAATCGCCCGCCGCTCACGCCACGCATATCCTGTTCGCCTCGGCCGCGAGTGTCCTGTTGCACTTGCCTTCCCCGTATTCTGCCGAAGAGTTTCATCCGCTTGCGGCGCATCTGCCCGAAGGCCTGCGCCTGTTCGCCAGCTACGTGATGGCGCACGCCTTGTATCTGCGCGGCGAATACGGCCGCAGTCTGGGCATGGCGGAAAACGCCCTGATCATGAAACAGGAAAGCTATCCGATCTCGGAACTGTTCCTGCACCTGGCAGCTTCCATGGCATACATGAGCCTCAAAGACGTCGACGCCGCAAAGGCACACTTCGGAGCCGCTTGGGACATTGCGCGTCCCGACGGCCTTATCGAGCTCATCGGCGAACACCATGGCCTTTTGCAAGGACTCATCGAGGCATGCCTAAAATCGCAATACCCTGACGATTTCGCACGCATCATCGAGATTACATATCGATTCAGTTACGGCTGGCGGCGCATCCACAACCCCGATTCGGGCGAGGACGTGGCCGACGATCTAACGACCACGGAGTTCACCATGGCCATGCTCGCCTGCCGTGGGTGGACCAACGCCGAAATCGCACGCCATATGGGCGTGTCGCCGGGCACTGTTAAAAACCGCCTATCCGGCGTATATGCAAAGCTTGGCATCGGCACGCGCGCCGAGCTGGTCGCTCATATGTTGCGTTAGCGACCGGGCTGCCAAGCGCATCGAACGCGATCCGGAGCCCGGCACTTCGCTCGCCTAAATTGGACATTTTGACCCTTGAACGGCACTACCGCCACGGGGCACCTTCTCGCAAAATTGGATTATTTCCACCGATACCTGCGGGATGGGAGCCCAAGATGCTTGATCGCCGTTCGTTACTTGTTGCCGGAGCGTCCTCGCTAGCGAGCATCATGTTGCCTCGCGTGCCGGGAAGCGAAAATGCCTTCCTGCTGCCGTTCGCGCCCACCGAAGCCTATGCCGACGAAAAAGACCCCTTCAGGGTGCTCGTTCTCTCGCGCACCATGTTTGGTGTGGTCGTGGTCGACGTCGCCAACAAGAATATGCCCGTCAAGGGAGCGCAGGTCACGCTCGCGTCGCGTTATGCCGCGGGCAAGCAGCTCTCCGCCACGACCGACGATGAGGGCACGGCCATCTTTGAGGTCGCGCCGCTTTCGGAAGGCTACGTGGACGAGGCAACGCTTCTCGACGCGTACGACTTTAACGGCGGCATCTCCATTAGCATGGCGGGCTACCGCGATGTCGAGATTCCCCTTGCGCGTATCCAGGGCGGCACCGCCATAACCGCGCCCACGCGTCCGCTTTCCGACGGCGAGCCGTACTTCCGCCAGCTCACATTCGACGAATGGGACATCCAATACGCTGAAGCCACGTTCATGGCATTGCCGAAGGACGACACGGCAAACGAGCAGCCCGATACGCACGCCTTTACCGTGCAGGCACATCTGCCACAGGGTGGACAGGCAACGCTGCGCATCAACAAAGTGACGCCTGCCGCGGGCAGTTCGCCCGAAACCGTCACGCAGATCGGTCAGATCAAGGCCAGCGCATCGGGTTCGGATAATCTGGCAACGTTCACACTCGAAGACAAGTTCCTCGATCCGGCATCGGGCCTTCTGGAAGAAGGGTGCAAGCTGCGCTTTGTCCTCGACTATCAGGGCAAAACCTACACGCTCTCATCCCCTATGGCCGTTGTCACCGCGCCGGCCGCAAAGTCGGAATCGGGCTCGGCCACCATTATTCCCACCACTATGGACCAAGAGATCACTCCGTTTGATTTCCCAGCGGCGTTTCCCGGCATCGGCGGCAACAAGTTCACCTGCTGGATGCCCTCGTTCCCCATTCTGTTCGATTTCTCGTTTGCCGGGTACGTACTGTTTGGCGGAGGATACAAACCAGCCAGCTATATGAACGATTCGGGCAATCCGGATCCGGAGTACTGGAAGAAGTCACCGCGTGAGTCGGGCGCCAAGCAGGCAACCCGCTACCTCGACAAGATGGAGGGGAAGTGGAATCAGTACAAGAGCATGAGTGCTGGTTCGGGTACCGATCCAAGGAACACCAAGCTCCTTCGCCACCATTGCACTCCGCTGTTCACGATGGATATCGCCACGCAGCTGTACGGCTCGCTCGCCTACGATTGGGTGGGCAAGACCTGGGGTGACAACAACGATCCCACATATGGCAATATTAAGGCCCTCTTCCAGGTAAGAACCGACCTCAACTGGACCGAACAGTTCACCTTGGGACCAGTGCCCTTTTTCCTAAACGTCAACCCCTGGGTGCTGGCGAAGCTGGCGCTCGCCGTGGGTGCCCACACGCACGGCAGCGGCGCGGCGTTTTTTAAAAACATTTCGCTCGACTATTCAAACACGTCGGGCTCGTTCACCATCCAGATCGGGCTTGCCGTCACCTTTGGCGCCGGCGTTGCAGGCGTCGCTTCGTCTGCCGTGCGCGGCGCCGCATCCCTCACGCTGTTCATTGGGTACGAGAAGGCAGATGGACACCAGCTTCCGCGACTGCGCGTAGGTGCAGACGTCGATGTCGACGTGATACTCCAGTTCGTAATGTTCAAGTGGACCACCAAGGCTTGGTCGGGATCGTGGCCCACACTCGCCGATTCGTGGGATATGTCAGTGAACAATGGCGATCAGTATGTGCTCCAGGGCTCTGAGCTGGCCTTGGGTGGAGATACACCTTATACGCTGGATGCCCGATTCGGCTCAGCCGGCAACGCCGAGGCAGGTGGTGTGCCGCAATTTATCGCATCGGCCACCATCGTCACTAACGCCGAGCTGCTCGCACGCGCCGAGGTTAAGGCCACTGCCGTAAACGTCGCGCCTGTCGTGCGCGATTGGGATCAAGCGGTCACGCGCATTGAGCTCGAAGCGGATGCAGAAAGCGACGACACGGGACAGATCGAGCATTTCGTCCATGCACTGATAGAGAACGACGAAAACGCCGCGCCGATGTATGAGTACACCTATATCGGTCAGGCAACGAACGCCGTTGCGGACCCCAACGCCAATTCTGCCGGCGTGTCAGAGGACGAGCGTGGCGGCATAAAACCCTCAAGCGACAACGTACTGTTTTCCGGCGTGCTCAGCGAAGCCCACATGAAGCTAATGATGATTGCCGGCGTGGAGTGTCTATTCCGCATCGCCTCGGTGCGCTACGGCGACAATGGCCGCTCGCGCCTGGTGGTGCACACAAAGGCAAACGGCACGTGGTCCGCTCCCACGCCCGTGGACTTTCCCCTTGGGTTTGGCGAGAGCGACGTGGAGCGCGACAGCATATACGATTACGACTTCGACGTGGTGAAATATACGGACGGTAGAGGAAACCGGGACGCCTACGTGCTGCTGGTCTCGGGCGAGCGCCCCGCCGGCGACAACACCCTTTTCGATACGGCAAGCACAGCCGGCATACTGTCCGTTGTGCGCCTGCGCATAAGTAATGACGAGACCCGCGTGGTGTCGCATACGTCATGGCGCAGCATCTCGCGCGGCCGCCTGCAAGAGGATGGCTACCATTGCCTGCAGTGCCCGCGTATCACGGTGGGCAAGACGGTGGTCGACGGGCGCCTGTCGGGTGCCTACCTCCACCGCCACGGAACCACCGCAGAAAAGGCGCTCGGCAGCGAGGCTGAGGTTGCGCTGGAGTGCTTTACCCTGTGGTCAGACGTTTCGGGCGACAGCCTGACGTTCCGCCAAGTTCTCCGCTTTCCGCAAGCACCGTCGAGCATCGAGCTGGGCGCACCCGAAAATATCAACGGCAAAATGGTGGTGCCCGTTGCGTACGAGACCGCAGACGGTTGCGGCTGCGCATCATACGCCGTGATCGGCCAGTCCATTGCGGCCTGGGACGTTATGTCACCAGACGCCACGGTATCCTGTGCGGTGCCGTGGCCACAACATTCGGGCTTTTTGGCAACCGTCAACGAGCAACTGCAGCATATTACTTGGACGCGAGGCGCATCGGCATTTGCAACGCAGCCCGTGGGCGCCGCAGGCTGTGGCCCGGCATCGTTTAGCGTGAGCAACAACGGCAGGTGCGTGCTCTATGTAGAGAACACCGATGGCAAGGTGGGACAAACCTACGACGAAGAAGGCAACCCGGTAGCAGTGATGGGCAAGCACTTCCGCATCTTCGCCAGCACCTTGGCAGGCGATCTGTTCACGGAGCCGTTCGTGATGTGCGAACTGGACCATCCCGTCGATCAGATAACGACATTTTTGACGTCGGGTGGTATGCTCTCCGCGCTCGCCACGCACATTGTGAGCGTGGAGAAGAGCGAGGCAGAGCTGCACGGCATCGAAGTGCCCTTGGTGGCGTGTGCCACTCCAACGGGCGCGGTCGCTACCTCGGGCGCGGTGGTGCCCGGAGCGGCAGGCGAATCCTTCATGGTCACGGTGCGAAACGACGGCAACACCTTGCTGACCGCCGGAACGATCGATCTGTACCGAGAGGGTTCCAACCAGCCGTTCTCCAGCGCATCCATCGGATTCGGAGCGAACGCACGCACGGCATCGATCTACGATCCGGAGCTTGCCGAGGACGCTTCGGCCAACGACATGGCACACGTGAAGTACGCGCTCGAGACGCTGGGCACACGTTTTGCAACGCACCCGCTGGTTGCCGACAATGGAAACGCCGTGCTGGCACCGGGCTGCACGGCACAATTCCGCATGAGCTTTGCCATCCCGGAGAGCTGGGGCGACGAGGTGGGCAAACGCGTCACGCTGTATGCGAAGGCGCGTGACCTGGTGGCACTCGATCCCGTAACGTTCGAGGAAATTCGACCGGGCGCAAACTCGACGCTGGGCGCCGTACTGCACGAGCTTCATGTACCCGACGCGGCATGCGAGCGCTCAGAAGTTCAGGTCGGCGTATGCGACAGCGCGAATACGACAGGGCTTCATGACGCCCCGATGACAGCAGACGGCGATGGTGGCTCGAGTGGCGGCGGCGCTGACGAGGGCGGCGGCTCCGGCGGAAGCAGCTCCGGCAGTGGCAAGGACCACGGCAATAACAAGCGCTCCGGAAAAGTGGGCGCGCTTGCGGGCACGGGCGATGTCAACGCTCCCCTTACGGCAGCCGCTGCAGCACTCGCCGCGGCAGGCGCCGGCCTCGTCGCCTACAGCGCCCGCCGCACGGCGCTCGAAACCGACGCCGCTCATAAGGTCAATTCGGATAGGCCTCGCTAGCTCCTAGTTACTATTGTGAGAGACGCCGACTCGGCTCATCGAACATCAAAATGGGCTGGTTCTGAATACCCAGAGCCAGCCCATTGCGCATTAAATGTCGTCTGAGGAGTCGAGTTCTGCCTCGAGCTTGGCACGGCGTCTTTTCGCCGTGAAAAACGTTGCGCACAGGACAGCAAACGTGGCCGCGAAAATCGTCGCACCGCAGAACACGCCCGTGGCCAGGTTCGCCAACCAAAAGACGCTTTCGAGCGGTACGATCTGCGCCTCAGCGACACAGCGCATTGCGGCAATAACAAGCGCGAACGCGGCGCCGCTAAGACCGCTGACAAGCAGGAAATATCCAACAGGAAGATGCTCGGTTTGCCCAAAACGATTGGTATCGACATAGCCCTTCCGCGTTTGCAGTCCTGCGCAAATCAACATCACGATAACGAGCCACAAATACATGGCTGCCTCGAACGGCGTTGCAAAGCCATGCGGCATTTCACTAGCGTCGCTGTGAACCCACGCAACCTGTCGAGCTATAAACTGGTAGAAAAAGATCATCAACATGCCAAACGAAAGCAGCACGAAACCAATCTTGTAGATCTTCGCGTTCTCAGCCTCCAGGCGCTCATCCTTTGGGCCGGCATATTCACGCCACTTTTGCACGATTTTCAGATCTTCATATTTCATAGCGAACTCCTAAAGAGTATTAGGGTCGACGTCGCTCTCGTCTTCCCAAAACAAGTCGTTCAACGTAACGCGTAGCGCTTTACAGATTGCCACGCACAAATTGAGCGTGGGGTTGTAGCCGCCCGCCTCGATCAGGCCGATGGTCTGGCGCGTAACGCCCACGGCCTGGGCCAAGTCAGCTTGCGAAAGGCCAACCGCCGCGCGCGCCGCCTTCATGCGTAGGTTCTTTTTGCCCGGCATGGAGTTCCTTTCGTAGTAATGGACAGATATCCGTTGCAACATGACAGAAATATATTGTATCCTTCACAAGATGTCAACTATATCTGTCATTATGGAAACCATGTCCGCCATCGCCATGTGGACATAACAATTTCGATTCGCTATTCAAACTTACTCGGACAAAACCGACTCGGTTTTGTCCGAGTAAACGCGAGCGTAAACTATCACTGTCCGCTATTCGACATCCGGCCCCTCCCCCATCAGCCATCGGGCGATGTCGACCACCTTAATCCCCTCATAATCAACAGCCTCGTGCTTTGTTCGCGCAATGACCATTTTGGGATACGCATCACGTATCGCAAGCAGGGGTGCCACTTCGCGTTCAAAAGTCTCCTGACGCGAAATGTCATCGCTAACTTGGATATACACTCGCTCATCGCGACGAATTGCCACGAAGTCGATTTCCTTCTTATAAAGCACCCCGACATAGATTTCCCAACCGCGTCTTAGGAGCTCTATGGCGACCATATTTTCATATACGTGCCCGAAGTCGAGCTTTTTAGTGCCCAGTTTTGCGTATCTGATTGCATGATCCGATAAATAGTATTTATCACCCGAAGTGAGGTACTTTTTACCGCCTACGTCATAGCGGCGCACTCGATAGAACGCAAAGGCCTGGCATAAATATCCGAGGTACTGGGCGAGCGTTGCCACGGAAACGCGTGTTCCGGCAGCATCCAGCGCAGCCACAATCCCGCTAACAGAAGATATGTTACCGATATTGTCCATTAGGAAATCGCATGCACGTTCTAGCTGCACCTTGTTACGAACCCCATGCTTTTCTTCCACATCACGCAAAACCAAGACATCTAGCACGTTCGCAATATATCGATAGCGAGCTCGCTCGCTAGGATACAAATATGAGCCAGGCATTCCGCCCTCTCTCAAATATCGGTCAAGCGCTTCGTCCGGGTTATGAATTTCGTGATATGTCGAAAACTCAAGCAAGGAAAACGGAAATACTTCAACCTCATATGTCCGCCCGCGAAAAAGCGTCGCCAAATCACTCGAAAGCAAGAAAGCGTTGGAGCCAGTAACGTAGATATCGTATCTTCCCGATGCATGAAGGCTATTGACCGCTTTTTCGAACCCAACGCAGGTTTGCACCTCATCGATCATCACAATGTTATCGAGGCCCTCGCAATAGCCTTCCTCAACGTAGCGATGCAATGCTCGATAATCCGTTAGTTCCTCGAATTCGAGGAGATTGAAATTGATGCGGATAATATTGGCATCGGGGTCGGCCTCACGAAAGCGATCAGCAAGAGCTTCCAGTAGAACAGATTTGCCGCACCTACGAATGCCGGTAATAACCTTGATGTCCGGCGTTCCCTTAGCGCCAAGAAGCGCTTCCATATATTGAGGACGTTCGATAATCTTCATATCTTCACCGTTCTATTAAATAAAAGCTCTCTTGATTCGTTTTCGTTTAATATATGTCTTATTCTACTAAATGAAATCAAATAACTCTTGATTTCATTTAGCTATTTCTCCCAATAAAGTAACATCAATCAATATACCACGAACGATTGTTCGATGGATTTCGTGTTGGGTGGAATCGTCTGTGGGCTGGGCTATGCTACTTTGACTATCTATATGACTTAAACGCAGCAAAGGAGCACCGAGAGAGCGAGTATGGCAAAAAACACCGCAAACTATGGTAACGACAGTATCCGCCAGCTCAAGGACGAGGAGCGCGTACGCCTGCGCCCCGCCGTCATCTTTGGCTCGGACGGACTCGACGGTTGTGCGCATGCCGCCTTCGAGATCCTGTCCAACGCCGTTGACGAGGCGCGCCAGGGCTACGGCAAGCTCATCACCCTCACCGCTTTTCGCGATGGCTCTATTCAGGTAGAGGACAACGGCCGTGGCTGCCCGCTCGACTGGAACCCCTCCGAGAAGCGCTTTAACTGGGAGCTCGTCTTTTGCGAGCTCTACGCCGGCGGCAAGTACAACAACAACCAGGGCGGCGACTACGACTTCTCGCTCGGCACCAACGGCCTGGGCTCGTGCGCGACCCAGTACGCCTCCGAGTACATGGACGTCACCGTCTGGCGCGACGGCAACAAGTACTCCCTGCACTTTAAGAAGGGCAAGGTTGTCGGCGCCAAGAAGAAGGCACTCGAGATTGAGCCCAGCGACGAGAACCGCACCGGCACCACTATCAAGTGGCGCCCCGATCTTGAGGTCTTTACCTCGATCAGCATTCCCCACGACTGGTATCGCGAGACCATGCGCCGCCAGGCCGTGGTCAACGCCAACGTGACCTTCCGCCTGCGCATTGAGGGTGACGATGGCGAGTTTTCCGAAGAGGATTTTTGCTATCCCAAGGGCATCGAGGACTACGTGCTTGAGAAGGTCGGTACCGACTACCTTACCGAGCCCTTCTTTATTGAGGCCGATCGTCGCGGTCGCGATCGCGAGGACCTGCCCGATTACAACGTAAAAATCACTGCTTGCATGTGCTTCTCGCGCACTTTCATGATGCAGGAGTACTACCACAACTCATCATGGCTCGAGAACGGCGGCTCGCCCGAGAAGGCCGCGCGCAGTGCTCTGACCAGCGCCATCGATGCCTACATTAAGGGCCAAGGCAAGTACAACAAAAACGAGAGCGGCATTAAGTGGCAAGACGTTCAGGACTGTCTGGTACTGGTGACCAACTGCTTCTCCACTCAGACGTCCTACGAAAACCAGACCAAGAAGGCCATCAATAACCGCTTTATCCAGCAGGCCATGACGGCATTCTTTAAGGAGCGCCTCTCGACCTACTTGATCGAGAACAAAGACGCCGCCAACAAGATCATGGAGCAGGTACTCATCAACAAGCGCTCGCGCGAGAACGCCGAGAAGACGCGTCAGAGCATTAAGACCAATCTGCAGCAGAAGACCGACATGGCCAACCGCGTGCAGAAGTTCATCGACTGCCGTTCCAAGGACAAGAACCGTCGCGAGATCTACATCGTAGAGGGCGACTCGGCAGCAGGCGCCATCCGCACGTCGCGCGATGCCGAGTTCCAGGGCGTTATGCCCGTCCGAGGCAAGATCCTCAACTGCCTGAAGGAGGATTATCCGCGCATCTTTAAGTCCGACATCATCATGGACCTCATGCGCGTGCTGGGCTGCGGCGTGGAGATCAAGGACAAGCGCATCAAGAACCTTGGTGCCTTCGACTTGGACAACCTCAACTGGAACAAGGTCATCATCTGTACGGATGCCGACGTCGACGGTTATCACATCCGCACACTCGTGCTCACCATGCTCTACCGCCTGGTGCCCACGCTTATCGACGAGGGGTACGTGTATATCGCCGAGTCGCCGCTCTACGAGATCAACTGCAAAGAGAAAACCTACTTTGCCTACACCGAACTCGAGAAAAACGGCATCCTCAAAGAGATTGGCGGCCAGAAGTGTTCCATCAACCGCTCCAAGGGTCTTGGTGAAAACGATCCGGACATGATGTGGCTCACCACCATGAACCCCGAAACGCGCCGCCTGATCAAGGTGGAGTCCGAGGACGTCACCAAGATGGAAACCATGTTCAACCTGTTGCTGGGCAACGACGAGGCGGGCCGTAAGCGCCATATCTCCGAGCACGGCAAGGAATACCTGGACCAGCTAGATCTGCAGTAGCAGCAAATCAATAACGACGGCCCATAAGAAGTTCAAGAGGAAATCGTGGCAAAGAAGAAGACGAAGAACCAGCCAAAGAAAAAGCAGGTCAACGCCGAGAACGTCATCGGCCTGCACTCCGAGGTCACTGACCAGCCGATCACGCAGACGCTCGAGGTCAACTACATGCCCTACGCCATGAGCGTTAACGTGTCGCGTGCGTTCCCCGAGATCGATGGCTTTAAGCCCTCGCACCGCAAGCTACTCTACACCATGTACAAGATGGGCCTGCTCAAGGGCGAGCGCCAGAAGAGCGCCAACATCGTGGGCCAGACCATGAAGCTCAACCCGCACGGCGACGGCGCGATCTACGAGACGATGGTGCGCCTGGCCACCGGCAACGAAGCGCTTCTTGCCCCCTTCGTGGAGTCAAAGGGCAACTTTGGCAAGTACTATTCGGGCGACCTGAGCTACGCCGCCTCGCGTTATACCGAGGCCAAACTCGCGCCCATCAGCGCCGAGATCTTCAAGGACATCGACAAGGACCCGGTCGACTTTGTTGACAGCTACGACGGTGCCATGAAGGAGCCGCGCCTGCTGCCCACCACGTTCCCCAACATCCTCGTCTCGGCCAATAAGGGCATCGGCGTCGCCATGGCATCCGACATCTGCGGCTTCAACCTCAACGAGGTCTGCACTGCCACGATGCACTACCTGCAGGATCCCGACTGCGACCTGCTCGAGTACATGCCCATGCCCGACTTCTCGACCGGCGGCGAGATCATCTACCGCCGCGAGGAGATGGAGAAGATCGTCGAGACCGGCCTTGGCAGCTTCCAGATTCGCTCCCGCTGGCGCTGGATTCCCGAAGAGCGCATCATCGAGGTCTACGAGATTCCCTACACCACCAAGACCGATGTCATCATCGAGCGCATCGTCAAGCTCTCCAAAGAGGGCAAAGTCAAAGAGATCGCCGACATCCGCGACGAGACCGACCTTTCGGGCCTGCGCATCGCAATCGACCTTAAGCGCGGTGTCGACCCCGATAAGCTCATGGCCAAGCTCTACCGCTCAACCACGCTGCAGGACTCGTTCTCATGCAACTTCAACGTGCTGGTCGACGGCTACCCCCGCGTTATGGGCGTGCGCCAGATCCTGCACGAGTGGGTCGCATGGCGCATTCAGTCCACGCGTCGCCGCATTAACTTTGACCTGGGCAAAAAGTCCGAGCGCCTGCACCTGCTGCACGGCCTCGAGGCGATCCTGCTCGACATCGACAAGGCCATCGCCATCATTCGCGGCACCAAGCTTGAGGCCGAGGTCGTGCCCAACCTTATGAAGGGTTTCGACATCGACGAGACCCAGGCCGAGTTTGTTGCCGAGCTTAAGCTCCGCAACATCAACGAGGAGTACATCCTCAACCGCACCAAGGACATCGCAAAACTCGAGGGCGAGATTACCGAGCTCGAGGAGATCCTCTCCAGCGAGGAGAACATCAAGAAGGTCATCAGCGACGAGCTGGCCGCGGTCAACAAGAAGTACGTGATGCCGCGCCGCACGGGCAGGATCGAGCCCCATGAGGTTATCGAAGTAAGCTTGGAGCCCGAGGTCGAGGAGTACCCGGTCACTATCATGCTCTCGCGCGATGGCTACCTTAAGAAGATGACGGACCGCGTGCTCAAGAAGGCGACCACACTCAAGTACAAGGACGGCGACAAACCCTTTATCGAGTTCCCGTCCTCCAACACTCACGAGCTGCTGGTCTTTACCAACAAGAGCCAGGTATACAAGTGCAAGGTTGCGGCGTTTGAGGATACCAAGTCGGCCCAGCTGGGCTCATACCTGCCGACCGACCTCGAAATGGAACCCGACGAGAGCGTGCTCTGGGTCATCGACCCCGAGGATTACAAAGCCGACGTACTGTTTGTCTTTGAGAACGGCCGTGTGGTGCGCGTCGCACTTGCCGGATACGTCACCAAGACCAACCGCAAGCGCCTTAAGAACGCCATCTACGGCGGCAGTAAGCTGCTGTATGCGCAGGTGCTCAAGGAAGATCGCGACATCGCGCTGGTCTCGAGCGACTATCGTTTGATGAACTTCAACACGTCGCTGCTTAAGACCAAGACGACCACCAACACGCAGGGCGTCCAGGCTTTCACGGCCAAGAAGGGCCGCTCGGTCACCACCATCGGCACGACCGAAGAGATTCTTGGTGCCGGTGTCTCGGCCGAAAAGTTCACTGCGCAGAGCCTGCCTTCTGCCGGTGCCCTCATGAAGGAAAACGACATGCCGAGCCTGTTTGACTAAAACAACGGCAGAACCGCCATAAGCTCTTAAAACGGTGGGGCCCGGAACGCAGCAACATCGCGCTCCGTGCCCCGCTCGTTGCAACGTATATCATATGCCCCACACAGGAATCGCTTGGACATCCTTGGTAATAAGGTATGGATCCGGGGTTTGGCAGACAACGTGTCCAAACCCAATTTCATAGCCGGTCAGGCCCTCGAGACAGGAAAAATTCTTCACCGCATCTTTGCCCACCGTGGCCGACATCTTCACCTCGACGGGATGGAGAATATGGCCCTCTTGGATGAGCAAATCAATTTCGCGCTTCTTTTGGTCTCGATAGAACCATACGTCGCGAAGGCTCTTCCCCGTGTTCATAAAGCTCTTCAAAATTTCCGAGACAACGAACGTCTCAAATATATGCCCCGCCGCGGCCCCATTACGCAATTGCTCCGGCGTTATCCACCTCGTTAGATGACAAACAAGACCTGTATCCATAAAGAATATCTTAGGGGTCTTGGTCAGACGCTTATCGACATTAGGCCAAAAGGGCTCGACAATCCGAACGATGTTCGACGCCTGCAAAACCGAGAGCCAAGCCTTCACCGTCTTACGGTCGACGTCAACGGTGTTTCCAATATCGGTGGCATTTAACAGTTGCCCCGTTCTCGCTGCGCACGCGACCATAAAGCTGTAGAACTTCGCCTCATCCTTTACGTTTACAAGATCGCGAACATCGCGTTCGAGATATGCGGCAACGTAGTCGGAATAATAGGAGTCCCAATCGATAGTTGGGTCTTGCAGTTCGGGCATCGAACCCCTATGGATGATGTTCCAAATATTTCCCGAAGACATCTTAGAGGCCAAGGAAACCTTTTTGGGGATATACGGACGAGGGCCCTGGGGACCACCAACGAGTTCGCGCAAGCTTAAAGAGGGCATCTCCAGAATTCTAATCCTCCCCGCCAAGGATTCGCTCACCCCTTTCATAAGGTGATATGTCTGGGATCCCGTGAGGACGATTCGGCCCTTCTCCTCTGATTGATCGACAACCCACTTCACCGGAGAAAAAAGCTCAGGCACTCGCTGAATCTCATCAATGATGATCGGCAGATCATGAGACTCGAAAAACAGGGCGGCGTCCTCTTTTGCAAGAAGATAATCCCGCGGGTTCTCCATCGAAACATAGTCGAATCGGTCGCCTAGATGTTGCTTGAGAACCGTCGTCTTCCCAACTTGGCGCGCTCCGGTCACCAAGACAACTTTTCCCTGTCCCAGCATCGAATCTATCGTCTGTTCAATTTCGCGCTCGATGTACATACAATCGCCTCCCGTTATGGAGTCTATTATCTCGTACAAACGTTAATTGGTCAAAATCGGGAGCGCTACTCCCGCTTTTCACTCACAGTCTTCTGCCCGATTCTGGCCCCAGCAGGGTCTCAGAAATTGCCAAGCGTATGGGCGTCGCCAGCAACTACGCAAGCCAATACAAACGCCGCCTCCTCGAGGACGGCGTTATCGGGGAACGTGGACGTGGCCTCGTCGGCTTCGACATCCCCGCGTTCAAGGAGTTCCTGAGCGAGAAGGCGTTTTAGCACGCCGAGATTGTCCGCAAGGGCATCGACGCATGGCAATCAACGATTCACCTGGCAAGGACGGCAAATACTTCAAATAACGCTGAGTGCCATGCGTTCTTCTTGTCCTTAGGCGAGCTTGCGAGCGAGCTCTCGCACCTCTTCCAGCTTGGGCGAGGAGGCCATGCTGTCGCGCTCGGTCATACCGCTAATGGTGACAATGCCCTGGTCCTCCCACTTGCAGTACGCGCAGGCTGACTTGTACATAGCGATCGCCGCATCATAGACGCCCTCGCTGTGGCTATCGAGCAAAAGAGCCGTCTTGGTGAACGGGAATCCCGTGGCACCGAAGGCGTACAGGCGGTCGATGGCGGCCTTCTCCTGCGCAGTGATATCAAACCAGTAGATAGGCGAAGCAAAGACGACCATGTTGGCATCTTTCAGCGACTCGATCACGTTGGCCATGTCATCCTTCTGCACGCAGACGCCCTCATGGGCGAAGCAGTATTGGCATCCCAAGCAGCCGGCGATCTTCTTGCTGGCAACGCGGACGACCTCGACCGCATTGTCGCCCTCACGCGCGGTCTCGGCAAACGCCTCAACCATGGTGTCGGTATTGGCGCCCTTGCGCGGGCTGCCGCTCAATACAACGATTTTCATAGGATTCCCTCTCCTTCATGCCGCAGGCGCGCAGCATGTTTTCTTGTAACCAAAACGAATGGAGCTATTCAGTCGTCTGTAGACCGCATCTCTCGTTCGTGCCCTCCAAAGAAGGTGCAAGCAGAAGCATCACGGGCATTGATCAGCGCCGATATGGATCACGACATGAAACCGTAAGGGTTGGCCAGAGGTTGCTAGATTCAATAACTCTCAGCAATGGAGCGAATGACGACTTCGGCGATATAATCCGTGTCATCTTGATTGTTCCTGCGCGGAAGGTACAGCTCATGTCCAAGCTCAACATCGACCAGCGATCGATTCGCGATCTTCTCACCGATAAGCGATCAGACTTCCTCATCCCCGACTACCAGAGGCCCTACGCCTGGGGCGAGGATGAATGCGCAACGCTGTGGGATGACCTGTTCTCGTTCGCTTTTCCAGGCGATGACTACGAGCGTTTCGACAGCGAAAACGACGAATACTTTCTAGGGCCCATCGTCACCTTTAAGAACCTCTCTGGCCAACTTGAGATCATTGACGGCCAGCAGCGCCTCACCACCATCATGCTGCTGCTCCGCGCGTTCTACGACAAGTTCACCAACATGAAGGATAAGCAGTCTGTGAAGATGCGCGAGGCAATCGCCCGTTGTGTATGGAAAACCGACGAGTTCGACGAGCCCGACATGGAGCGCCTCAAGATCGACTCCGAGGTTGCATCGGACAACGACAAGAATGAATTCCTCGAGATTTTACGAGAGGGCAACGTAGGCGATGGCTGGAAGAGCGCTTATGCCCGCAACTTCGCTTTCTTCCAGAGGAAAATTGAACAACTGGTGAGCGAGTGGCCCACCTACACCGTCTACATGGCCACACGCGTCATCAACAATGTGATACTGTTACCCATTGAAGCGGAGTCGCAGGACACCGCGCTACGCATCTTCTCGACTCTAAACGACCGAGGGCTGCCTCTCTCGGATGCCGACATCTTCAAAAGCCAGTTCTACAAGCATTATTCCGACACGGGGCGCAAGGACGAGTTCATCCGTCGCTGGAAGGCGCTCGAGGAGGGAGCGAACGCTATCTTCCGGCCCATGCGCGGTACACCAACCGATGAGCTATTTACGCGCTATATGTACTACCGCCGCGCGAAGAAAGGCATCCGCGACACGACCACCGCATCGTTGCGCGACTTCTTCGGTGCCGATGGCTACGCCATGCTCAAGGAGGACGCCACGCTCGACGATCTCGAGGCGCTGCTCGGCTTCTGGAAACGCGTCGACGCGCAGGAAGGGTTCAGCGAGCGCGTGCTCCGCAGGCTCTTCGTGCTGAACTACGCCCCCAACGGCATGTGGACCTATCTGCTAAGCGTCTGGTTCCTTGCCAACCGCGACAGCAAAAGTGTCCTCGATGACGAGGCACTCTACGGCTTTCTAAACAAGATCACGGCATTCGTTCTCGCCTACGCCATTGAGCGTCCCGGCGTAAATGCGCTGCGTTCGCCAGTGTATCCCGAGATGATCAACATCGTGGAGCACCGCCCGGTGGAGTTTCCCAACCACCACTTCAATCGCGCAAATATTGCTGAGCGATTCCGAACCTACGTGTTCACCAACGGCAGGCCTGTAACGAAGTCCATGCTCACTTGGTGGGCGTACGCAGACCCAGATCAACCACTCATGGACCTAGACACTACGCTCGAAATTGAGCACATCTATGCCAAGAAGCGCAACGAGGTAGACCCGCTCGTCGACCAATCCAACCTGGAGGCGCTGGGTAACAAGGCGCTGCTCGAGAAGCGTGTAAACATCCGCGCGGCCGACTACAGATTCTGCGATAAACGCAAGTACTATGAGGGATACACCGACGGCAATGGCAAGCGCAAAGCCGGAACAAAGATCGCGGAACTCAAGCGCCTGACACAAGTCATGGGAGACTTCACCGAAATAGACATCGCGACTCGCACGGCTCAGATCATCGATGCCTTCGTGGACTACCTGGGCGACAACGGACTTTTGAGCTAAGGAGCGAACATGTTC
Source organism: Collinsella sp. AF18-8LB (assembly GCF_003459795.1). Taxonomy (NCBI): domain Bacteria; kingdom Bacillati; phylum Actinomycetota; class Coriobacteriia; order Coriobacteriales; family Coriobacteriaceae; genus Collinsella; species Collinsella sp. AF18-8LB. The sequence continues at coordinate 148,798 of NZ_QRWU01000002.1, read as the reverse complement.
GAAAGACTAACCAAGCACGCTGGCAAGCTGGAGGACAGAAACATGAATGTCGAGCTTGGGGGCGGGACGCTCGGACTCGAGGATTTCGTCGACGATTTCTATGAACTGGACGGGTTCGCGGACACCAGCTACTTCGAGACGCTTGAACGCCATGGCATCGACACCTCGGAAGGCATAGACAGCTGCGACATCGACCATGGGGACATTGACCTGATACGTGCATGCATCACGTGGTGCGTTCGTGGCGACCGCTTCTGCGACGGACTCCTTGCCGCGCAAGCCAGGAGCGGGTTTCTGGACCGCTGCCTCTTCCGGCTGAAGGAGCTCGACGAGGGCTGAACGGCGGCCACGAAGACGTCTGGCGCTGCGACAGCACAGCGATGCGACAATGCCATGCCGTCGCACTCCGTCATGCCACCAAATCAAAAGCGGAACCATCGCTCAATCTTGAGATGCATTGACCAAAGGCTCACGTTTCTACCGAGAAGTCGAGAGCGCGGGGCACACTGTGGCGCTTTATCCTCAGCTCATAGCTGCACTGCTTACTTAAAATGAACCCGTGGTCAAGATGAACTACGAGAATCATAGCGGGCGGATACCGCCCGTATGCCCCCTTCGGAATAGGCGGGCTCGCCGGCGTTCACGGCACGGTAGATGGTGGAGAAGCTCACGACGCAGCGCCCGCCGCGCTCGAGGCGGGACCTGCCGTCTATCTGCTCGGGCGACCGGCGGTCGTCGACGATGCGCCTGCGCACCTCGGCCGCGAGGGCCGGGTCGGAGAGCCTCTTGCGGGGCCTGCAGGCCTTGCGGCGGGCGTCGGAGCGCGACTGGGCGGCGATGGCCCCGTAGCGCCCGTTCCGGCCGTTCCTGGCGATCTCCCTGCTCACCGTGGACTTGTTCCTGCCTATCGCAGCGGCGATAGCCGAGACCCCCTCATGCCTCGCGTGCATCTCCGCTATCCTGTCGCGCTCCTCGGCGCTAAGATGCCTGTAGCGGCGCATGTCCCCTCGCTCCGACGTTGACCTAGACAGCCAACATCGTAGCCCCCGGGAGTGCGCCACGCTCGTGAGCAGGCCCCATGCCGTTGCACTCAGAATGCTAATCCGCCGCCCTAAAAAACGCCTCGAAACCCCTTCTGAGATTTCGAGGCGCAGAACGCGCGATGCTTTTTTCCTTTTAAAGACAATAGCCTACCAAATGCCAAGCAGATGCTGCATGCCCAGGCTCACCAGAGCGATGCCGATCCAGCAGCACAGACCCATAAAGATGGGTTTGCCGCCCGTCTTAACCAGCTTGACTATATTGGTGTTGAAACCAATCGCCGCCATAGCCATAACAATGAAGAACTTGGAGAGCTCCTTTATGGGCGCGGTCACGCCCGCAGGTAGCGCGAAGACCGTGGTGATCACGCTGGCAAGCACAAAGAAGAGGATAAAGAAGGGGAAGATCTTCTTGATATCGAACGTGCCCGCAGCTTCGCCGCCCTCGCCGTTCGCGGCGGCGCGCTTGGCCTTGTGAACCTGCCAAAATGCCAGCGCCAGCGTGATGGGGATGATGGCGAGCGTGCGGGTGAGCTTCACAATGGTCGCCTCGTCCAACGTATTGGCGCCAGGGTGTATGCCGTCCCACGCGGCAGCGGCGGCGGTTACGGACGAGGTGTCGTTGACGGCGGTGCCGGCAAACAGGCCAAAGCCCTCGTTTGAAAGGCCAAGCATGCCGCCAAGAGCCGGGAAAATAAGCGCGGCGATGATGTTGAACAAGAAGATGACGCTGATGGCCTGCGCGATCTCCTCATCGTCCGCATCGATAACCGGAGCGGTCGCCGCGATTGCCGAGCCGCCGCAGATTGACGACCCCACGCCCACCAGAGTGGAAATCTTGGTGGGGATCTTGAGGGCGCGATGCAGGGCGAAAGAAATCACCAGCGACGTGGTGATAGTCGCCACGATAATGGGCAGCGAACGGGCGCCCACGCGCGCGATCTGGGAAAGGTTGAGGCCAAAGCCCAACAGGATAACCGCGTACTGCAAGATCTTCTTAGAGGTGAACTTGATACCGGGCGCAAACGGCAACGCCGCGTCGTCCTTAATAAACAGCGCCAGCACCATACCGATGAGGATGGCGAAGACCGGCCCGCCGATCACGTCGAAGCGCTTGCCCAAAAACCATGCCGGCAGAGCGATAAGCAGGCATAGCGCCACGCCCCTCCAGCTATCTTGAACCTTGTCCCACGTTCTTTCCGCCATATCTTCTTCCTCTCTATACGCGCCGTCCCTGCATGCGCGGAACCGCTCCGCCGCCTACGACATAAACCCAAATCTCTCTCGGCAAACAGCCAAGATTGAATGCATAGCGATAGTACTACCTTGGCTTATAATTCTTTTCACCCTATTGGTTATCACTCTATAAGTATTTGTTATATATGGACGATGTTATAGATGATTCTTGAGCATAGGAGTCAACGTGCTGGATTACCGCACCCATACGTTCTTGACGGTCTGCAGGCTGGGCAGCTTCACGCAGGCGGCAGCGGAGCTCCATATCACCCAGCCCGCCGTATCGCAGCATATCCGGCAGCTCGAGGCGCATTACGGGTGCGCCCTCTTCCACAAGGGCGGCCGGCGCGGCGAGCTCACGCAAGCGGGGGCGATGCTGTTTCGAGCGCTCGAAACAATGGAGAACGATGAGACGAGGCTCAAGGCGCAAGCGAAAGCCCTAACGCTGGAGCAGCCCGCCAAGGCTCCCCTGCGTTTTGGCTGCACGCGCACCATCTGCGACTATTGGATTCCCCGCGTACTCGCCCGCCATATGGCAAAACATCCCGACGAGATGGTGCAGATGAGCGTTGGCAACACGCAGGAGCTTGTGGAAGGCCTGGAGGCCGGTACTATTGATTTCGCCTTGGTAGAAGGATCCTTTAACAGGGCCCTCTTCGACTCCGCCCCGGTATCGCGCGAGCGCTATGTAGCTGTTGGGAGCGCAGATGAGTTCGACGCGTCCTATAAGCCGGTATCCATGGCCAGCCTACTCGACCGCAGGCTCATCCTACGCGAAGCGGGGTCGGGCACGCGCGAGATCCTAGAGAAGCACCTCGCCGCGCGCGACCTCGATCTTGACGACTTCGCAGGCACGTTCGAGGTCGCCAGCATCCCCGCCATCAAGCTGTGCGTCCGGGCGGGGACTGGCATTACGTTTTTGTACCGCGCAGCGGTTGAGCGCGAGCTCGATCAGGGCGAGCTGCGCGACATCACCCCAAGCGACTTCTTTGTCGAGCACGACTTTCGCCTGATCTGGCAACGTGGCAGCCTCGCTGCGCGCCGCTACCAGGAAATCGCCCGCTCCTGGAGGCGATAAAGCCCGCAGTGCCCGCGCACGTACACAGGCAGAAGCCCGGCTCCGCGCCAAAAACGGCCTCCGATGGCGCCTAAAAACCAAAATCGACCTCCAGTGGCAAAAACCAACGCCAAAACAGGCCTCCGATGACACTTTTACCATTGCCATCGGAGGTCGATTTTGGCAAGCTGCAGGTAGAGACGTCGCTCATTTTTATGGCAAGCGCTCGTATTTGCCACCGAAGGCCAAAAATGGGCTCTTCGACGTTTCTAGTGGGTAGCGCATGTCAGCTTCTTCTGGGCCGTGAAGTCCAGGCGGCCCAGCCGGAGGAAGATTATCGTCCTGAAATAGGCGATGCTCCTGAAGCCCCTTGCAGCGCTGCGGACCGACTGGACGACGGGGTTCAGCCCTTCCAGGAACGAGTTTGTGGAGCCCCTCTTCCACCAGTTCAGGATGCCCTCCCGCTCCTTCCTGAGCGTCCTCGCCACGGTCTTCATCTCCCTGACATTGGAGTGCATCTGGCCTCCACGCCGCCTCCGAGGCCGCGAGCGCCCATGGGGGTTCCGTCTCGCTCGCCAACAGCCCCTCGGGCGGCGCGGTGGCCACCATCGCGGTCCCCCTGTGCGGGGCCTGACGACTCAGGCCCTCACACCGGCGTGTCTCGCAATCAAACGCTTCCCGGATAATAATGCCCGTTGCAGGGCTCGCCCTGGCTAGTCGCCGCCCATGTGCATGAGCATGTCAGCAATGCGAGTCGCCATCTCGTCCGCCGCTGCACGGATGTTGGCGACCCAGGACGCAAGGCCGGTCTGATCGGATGCCTCCGCTTCAAGCACGTCGTAGTTCGCGGTCACCGCCATGAGCGGGGTGACGAGGTCGTGCGAGGCGGTGCAAACGAACGCGCGCTCCCGCGCCTCGGCCTCCGCCACCGGTCGCAGGGCACGTCCCGCTGCCGCCCACGCCACGGCGAGCGCCCAAAAGCCGAAGCGATCGGCGTCACTCGCTTCGCTAAATCAACTTTATGGGATGACGGATCACGGTCTTGAGCTTCTCCGGCGCGCACTTGCGCGGGTCGGAGAGGTAAATCTCGTGATGCAGACAGGCTTCGGAGAAGTCGGGGGCGTAGCCCCGTTCCGCTGCAAATGTGCGCATGGCGTCTATGGTCGCCGGTTCGTCGTTGTAAGGCCCGGTATGCATGCGCTGAATGCAAAGACCCTCGTCGACCCTCAGCAGCTCGACCGACGAGAAGTCCAGCTTCTTCTTGGCAGCGGCTTCCGAGACGGCCCAGTCGAAGTCCTCGCGAGTGACGAAATCGGGCAGGCGGATGCATGAGATGAGGTTGAAGTCGTCCTTCCGCGCGTAATCGATCCCGCCATCGGTGTGGTCTTGCCACCAGAAGCCCTCGAGCGGAGGCACGACGAAGTCGAAATAGCCTTCGATCTCTCGCGGGCCGTTTTTCGACATCTTGATGGTATAGGCGACGCCATAGGGCATCGGCAACGCGTTCTGCTACGCGCCGCCTTCGGCATTGGGATCGCCCTTGCCCCGCACGGCAACGTAGCTCATAGACGGAACGATCAGAAAGCTCGGCTTGTCAGGCGGTTTGCCCGCGATGTTGTAGCGCACCGTAGACGCTGATGGAGATGGCTGCGCGCAGGCACGAGTGCGCCGCCGCACCTCATGGCCTGTTTCTCGGGTATTTGGGGCGCGCGGCGTTCAAAAATGTGAAGCGGTTCCGCATGGCTCGGGATTGAGCCGAGGTGCCCTACTTCTCGCCCTCCAGCAGGCCCACGATGCGGTCGATGTCGACGGCGAAGCGGGGCCTTCCTTCGCGCTCGTAGCGGTCGAGGTACGCCTGGCACTCGGAGACAATGCGCTTGGTGTTGCCGTCGATGATGCGCTGGAGCGTCTCGTAGTAGGCCGAGCCCTCGGTCCTGAAGCGACGCTGGTAGGACTTGGTTATGGGGAACATCTTGATGTAGTGGATGCCGTGGCGGCAGCCGGGGCGCGTCGTGGGGCGGGGTGGCAACGCAAAGTACTGGTCTTTGGGCACGTTGGGGGCGATGTTGGAACGCAGCGGCACGGCGAAGTCCCTGCGCTTCCCGCGGAAACGCAGCCTCACCACCACGATGCAGGGGAGATTGTGCTTAAGCATGAGCTCGCGGTCGCCCTCGACGAGGTCGAAGAAGTCCTGGGAGATGGATACGATCTTCATCGGTTACGCCCCCTTCATACGAAGCGGGGCCCGCATCGCTGCAGGCCCCTACAGGTGGGCGATATTCTACGCCTTGCGGCACCCCGTCGCCCACGGAGGTTAAACGTACACGTAAGCCGTACTCTGAAAGCCGCGGCTTCCGGCAAGTAGTTTATACCACGAAAGGTCGCTTTCAATGCGCATAGCTCGCAAAACAACACTCGCTGGGCCGCCACCCCTGGCAGTTACCCACCAATCTTCATTGGAGTCAGCAGGTCAATTCATATAGTTATGGGGGTGCATCCTAAAGGAAATCCAATTTATACCCCCATAACTAAGGTATTTTCTATTCCCACTCGATGGCTTCGGTTCTGTCGTCCCGTCATTCCAGTTGCACCCAGTTTTCGGCATCGACACGGAACGCGTGCCGCCGAATGACGCGATGTCGCGTTTCGTCGGCTTCGTGGACAAAAGTTGGGACAACCTCAAAACTTTTTTTCAAACTCAGGGCATTGAGTTTTTGTTTTTGTCCCAAAGGAGCTTCCGGCCGTGATTCGGGTGCCCGATTGGGCGGAATCGCCCGTTTCTGAAACTCAACCGCAGCATCACGCGCAAGCCACTCGCAACAACTGCAAATGATTGGTCGCGGGCGGCTTCCAACGCGATTCCAAAGCCGCAGGTCAGGCGACTGCGCTGCTGGCAGGGAAAGGGAGTCGTATCAGGCGGCTTGCCCATGAGTCGACGATGAGGCCTCCATCGAATGTCGAGAACATGCTGGTAAAATAGGCAATACTTTTTATGACAGGAGACCGAGCATGGCCGAACCCCACGATAGGAAGCCGATCCTCACGATCGAGCAGCAGATAGAGCACCTCAAGCAGAAGGGCGTAGCCTTCGAGCTGTGTTCCGAGGAAGAGGCCGCGGACTACCTGCGTGACAAGTGCAACTTCTTCAAGCTCGCATCCTACCGCAAACTCTTCTCGAAATACGAGGGAGGCCCGCGCGACGGCCGCTACGTAGACCTCGACTTCGGCCAGCTGCGCCTGCTCGCGGCGCTCGACCAGGAGCTGCGCCACGCCCTGCTCGGCATGACGCTCGACATCGAGCATTTCCAGAAGGTGACACTGCTTCGCGAGATGGAGGACCGCGGAGAGGACGGCTACGCCATCGTGGCCGACTATATGGCATCGCTTACCACTGCAAACAGGGAGTACCGCCTGCGCGAGCTCAAGATGAGCGGCCGCAGCCCCTACAGCTCGAGCCTCTACGCGAAGTACTCCGGCGACATGCCCGCCTGGGCCTTCCTTGAGCTCACCTCGTTCGGCACCCTCATCGACTTCGTGCGCTTCTGCGCCAGGCGATGGGGCGACAGGCGCCTCGAGGCCTCCCACTACGACCTCAAGCGCGTGAAGTCCGTCCGCAACTGCGCCGCGCACGGCTCGTGCCTGATCAACTGCTTCGCCGAGAGGGGCGCCGCCCGGGGCTCGGCGTCCAGCGGTGTCTCCCGAAGGGTCGCCGCCGTGGGAATTCCCAAGGCGACCAGGAGGAAGTGGATGGGGAATACGGCCATGCAGGAGGTCGCGACCGTGCTCGTGGCGCACTCCGGCTTGGTACCCGAGGGCTCCTCGCGCTCGCGCGCCGCATCCGAGCTCGCCGAGATGTTCGCCAGGGCCGACGGCGGAACCGAGGCGCTGCCCGACAAGGGGCCCGACGCCGCAGCTCGCTCCGCGCTCGAGTTCCTTCGCAGGTTGACAGAATCGCTCGGGTTGGTAGAATAGCCTGCAGATAGCAAAACCTTCACGGTTTTAGGGGCGGACTTGCGCAAGCGACTCTGCCCTATTTTTATATTCACTCGCTATAGGAGACGGGTGATACCTGGGTCAATGACAGAACTGAGAAGCCCGGAATAATGGAGCCGGTTAGAAACCCTCGGGTTTGCGGGGCGGGATCGTGAGAGCGATTCTGCCCTATTTTTTTCCTCCGTCTGCCCCAAACCAAGTAGTTCGAAGATAGCCTGTAGGTGTCCTCGTGGGCGCCTTTTATTTTCAGGGAATCGGCCGCTTCATGAACGAGTGACCGGCTTGACCTAGATCGAACCGCCTTCATCTCTGTCTAGGCGCCGGCGATCAACATCGTAAATCCGCGCGTGCTACAATGCGGACATCAGAGATGAAAACACAGTCCCCGTCGGGTAGTCGTGGGCGTGCGGATATCCGCATCAGTAACCTGCCTCCTTGGTTGTCCCTTCTCTGCATGGTCATCTACATAAAGGAGGAACCAACCATGCAGATCAGCGTGTCGTCCACCCTGACCGTATATCACGACGGCCAATTCTGGGTCGGGCTGGCGGAGCATGTCGAGAACGGCAGATACGGCGTCGCCCGCATCGTCTTCGGCGCGGAGCCATCCGATGAGGAGATCCTGCAGTTCGTTGTCGGCAAATGGGAGAAGCTCTCGTTCTTCGGCGACAATCCGACCGAGGCGAGCAAGCCCGCGAAGAACCCCAAGCGGCGCGCCCGCGAGGCGGCGAAGGCCCTTAAGCGGCCGGCAGTGAGCACCAAGGCACAACAGGCGCTCGCGGCACAACGGGAAGCGATGAAGCAGGCGTCGGCTCATACAAGAAGCCAACGCCGCGCGGATGAGGCGGAGGCGCGCTTCGAGCAACGGAAGCTGAAGCGCAAACAGAAGCATCGCGGTCATTGATACCGCTATCGACCAGTATATATAGCAGCAGGCGTAGCTTCGATTGAAACTACGCCTGCCACCTGGTGCTATAACGTTATACAGAACGTATGTTCTATTCCAACTCTTTCAAGTCCATTTGCCGTGGCGACATTCCAATTGGGTCTAGTTTGGTTGTCGATTTGTCCACCTTGCCGCCGAATCCCTCCGCGTGTCCTCGCGTAGGCGTTTGGGACAAACCCTGGGACAAATTCGCAAACTATTTCGAAACCGCAAGCTCGCAGTTTCATTTTTGTCCCGGGGACAAAAACGACAAGGCTTTGAGGCCCGGAACCGCTCGAAAGGGGTGCCAAAACGGCTGTTTTCCCTTTTTGACGCCTGTTTAGCAAAGTGAATCGTAGCCAGCGGCTTTGCCGCCTTGCATTTCCGCAGGTCAGATGAGATGCACAAGAGCGATGACCGAAAGAATCGTCGCAGGTGGCTTATCCACCCAAGAGTTCAACGATTCCACTTTCAAATGCATGAGGAAATGCGAATGACCTCAATGCGCTCCCGAACTCGACGCTAACGTAAACGCCGACTCCGTCGAGCGAAGACTGGCCGATATGAGTCACAACACCGTCCCCAAGGCTGATATGCCTAAGATGGCTTCCAACTGGGGGCGGGGTTTGGCAATAGGAACCACACGAAGAAATGCAGTCCCCTTGGAGTCCTGCTCGGTGATTCCGCCAGCGTTCTTCTCAAGGCAATCCAGAAGAGCAATCGGATCGCCCATCACGTCAGGTGGCGGAGTTGGCATGGAGGGCAGGTTCTTGTTGGTTTCCGCCTATTGTACGCCCGTCGTCGTGCACGACCAATCGGACAGCATCCCGGATTCGATAGCTGCATGCGAGGGGTTTCGAGCTAAGTGCTCTTGAGCATAGCGTTTCACGTGCCGGTGTTCATGAGCGGCAAGGATTGCTGTTTCGGGCTCGATCCGAGGATGCGTGACTACGGTCTCTCTTGCTGTTCAGCTCGCCCAGCCTGCATCTTGGTTCCTCGACAGCGCAGCTTGGTTAAACGCCGAAGGTTCAGCTATCTTCGTCAGCTAGCATGAGAGCAGTCCGAAAGGAGGACGCATGAAGATCACAATCGAAGAGCGAGAAGCAGCTCAAGATATAGAAGTCACGATCGTCTGTGTAAGGGTCGATCGCCGCGTGCTTGATATAGCGGCTCGGCTGCGCATGCTTGACAGGAAGGTGACGGGCACGGCCGACGGCTGCACGCGCGTGCTGAGCGCAGAAGACGTCCTGTTCATCGAGTCGGTCGACAAGCACACGTTCATTTATACGGCCGACACGGTTCTCGAGACGGGCCTGCGCCTTTACGAGATGGAGGAGCTCCTGGCGGACTGCGACTTCCTGCGCATCGCGAAAGGTTGCATCGTCAACTTCCGCGCGATCACCGCCCTCAAGCCCGACGTCAACGGCAGGATCATCGCCACCCTGGAAAACGGTGAGCAGGTCGTTATCTCGCGCCAGTATGCGCCCGACGTCAAATCGAAGCTCGGTCTGAAGCAGTCGAAACGAAGGAAGGAAGACTGAAATGATTAACAGGGACATTATCGACACCGATAAAAAGACGCCCGTGGAAAACCTCGGACAACTCGTGAAAAGCACCTGTATCGGCTTCACTGTCGCCATGATAGCCTTCTTGGCATTAGGGACTTGTTTCGCTGATGACGCCGCCAAGCAGGGCATTAACTATTGCTGGTCGATTCTCGCCGCGTGCGTCACCGTCCCCGCGCTGCAGTTCGTGTTCTTCACGCCCGCGGTGATCAGACGGATGGCGTATCCCGCGCGCCTGGTGCTGTTCAGCGTTTGCCTCTACGCAGCCCTCTGTGCATTGGCGTTTGTCTTTGCTTGGGTTTCCGCGGACAACCCCGGGGCGTGGGTTACCTTCACGGTTGTCTATCTCGCCATCCTGGCGGTCCTCACTCTTGCTTTCAACGCCAAGCTGAGCCGCGAGACCCGCGAATTGAACGACAGGCTCGCGGAATACCGCAAGAGCAGGGAGACGGAATAAGGGTATAGCTGAGCATTATCGATGCTGGGCAAATCCTTACTCCCGATCCTCGGATTACCGCCCAGCGCGAGGGCCTGATGCCAAGGCCGGCGCAGGGCGATGCTCGGCCCCGTTCGCTACCCCAAGCGCTTCCTGCGCGGTCATGCCCTTGTAGCCCTCGTTTGCGCGCATAAGCGGGTTCATGTGCAGGGGAATGTCGATCCAGGTGCTGATTGCTCGGTCAGCCTGATCGGATTGGAGGAAGACGACCTCGTGTCCAGCATAGACGATGGCGAAACTTCCTCCACCGCAGTCATACCGAGGGGCGGATACTCCTGTGCGGGCGATGATATGAAGTTGATGATTATCCGCCAGGAGGGTTTCCAAGTGCCGGGCCGTTTCCCTCGGCTGTTTCTCATCCGGGAGAACCCCGCGATAGCCCCACGCTGCGCTCAGAACCCCTGCTCGCCGAGCAGTCACCTCGTATGTTGCGGTAACGCGAGCTCGTCGCAATTTATGGCTGGTCAGGCCATAGGGACGCCCATGGTTGCTTCTCAAGCCGCGCCGCTCGTCCTTTTTCCCGCAGCATAATCATCTTCCTAGTCAGGCCATGTCCCAACGGATGGGTACCATTTACCCGGGTGCACCTGGGGCAACGGGCCGGCAGGCCCGCGAAAGGTCGCTCGCATAACACGCAACATCAAACACGACAGAAGAGGCGAACGACAGATGCCGGACCCCGGACGACAGCACCGCGGAATACGAGCATTCCGACCACAACCAAACAAACTTCGATCCTAGGCAGGCGCCCGCATGGGCGCCTTTTACTTTTCAGGGACTTGGCCGCGAGCTAAGGCACGCGGCTCATGGCCGTTTCGTGAAGACCCGACCAGCTCGACCTACCTCGACCCGTCTCCGCTCCCGTCGGACACGCCAACCGCAATCAGGTGGTTCAATCGTCGTGCAGACGAAAAGGGACACGGTGCCGTGCGGGGTGCTCGCGCGGTGCCGTGCGGGAAGATTGGAGGAACCATGGCACGCACAGCCGAATGCGTCGCGCCCGAGGGCAACCAAGACCGCGACGAATGGATGACGGTAATCGAGATGCAGGAGTACATGAGGGCAAGCCGAAACAAGGCGTACGACCTCATCTGGTCGGGGGAGATCGACTCGTACAGGCTCGGCAGGAAGCTCCTGGTTTCGAGGGCGTCCGTGGACGCCTACATCGAGTCGAGGAGCGGCCGGAAATGACGGCGGCGACCGCCCCGGGAGCCGCCCGCGGCCGGGCACGTGAGGGAGCCTCGAGACGAAAGGAGCTCAGGCACGCCTTCGTGGATGGTGTCACTGCGCCTCTGAATCAGGTTCGGACAGACAAAGGCAAGCTTCGGGTTGTTATCGCAAGCCAGCTCCGACGATCAATTCTCGTGTTCCGTAATCTTGAAGAAGCTGCAAATCTATTTCAGGGGCACTATCAACAGCAGCTTCGTCCCGCTCCCCTCTTGTATTCACTGTCAGCGCATGCTATAAGGTTGTTGGTGGCTCATTGAGCTACCTCCAAGTGCCGGGGGAGTCCCCCGGCTATTTTTTTATCCATTCCATTAGGAGTCCCCATTGGCCAAGGAGCTCAGCATCTTTGTCGACGAGAGCGGCGACCGCGGCGGCAAAGCTCGCTACTACCTGCTCACACTCGTCTTTCACGATCAGGCAGACAGTATCGCCGAAGCGGTCACGGGCTATGAGTCAAAACTCGCCAGGGCCGACCTCCCCAATATCCCGTTCCACTCCGAGCCCCTCATGAACGGGCACAAGGATTATGAGTTTCTTAACATCGAGCAGCGCAAGGTGATGCTCGCCTACTTCTCCTCGTTCGTCCGCAAACTTCCCATTTCCTATATCACGTTCGTCTACCGCCGCAGCCAGTTCGAAGACCCGGCAAGGCTAATGGAGCGCATGGGGCGCGACATCTCCTCCGCCATGATTGAACACCTGGGCTTCTTCCAGTCCTTCGACGATGTGAAGGTCTATTACGACAACGGTCAGGACATTGTCAAGCAGGCGCTCGACCGCTCGGTGGGCAAAATCCTCTCAAAAGGGGTCGTCCGACGCCGCAAGACCTCGATGACCGACTACCGCCTCGAGCAAGTGGCGGATTACCTCTGCGCTATCGAACTTGCCTTGGTCAAGTACGAAGCCAAGGAGAACGGTGAGACGTACAACAAGTTCTTCGGAGGTATAGGCCCTTTCAAGAGGAACTGGCTCAAGCAAGCCCGCAGCAAGCGGATATAGCTGGTCTCGCGGTTTCGCAAGGAACGGTCAGCTCTCCTCTGGCGGGGAACTCCGGGCGACGTGCTTCGAGCAGCGGAAGCTGAAGCGCAAGCAGAAGCAGCGCGGGCAATGATCGATGCCGACATCAGCTCAGACGTGAACAGTGCTACGCTCCCTGTTCACGGGGCGCGAAACCGCAAAGGTTGCACAGAGGTTGCAAAATAAGAAGCCTCCGACCTGTTGTCGCAGTTCGGAGGCTTGAAATCAACGAATATCGCTTATTCCCACTCGGTGGTTATAGTTTTGCCGTCTCGTCACTCCAGTTGCACCCAGTTTTCGGCGGCATCTCGAAGTGAGTGCCGCTGAATGACGCGACGTCGCGTTTCATCGGCTTCGGGGACAAAAGCTGGGACAACTTCAAAAACCATTTTCAAACTCAGAGTATTGAGTTTTTATTTTTGTCCCAAGGGGCACGGAGAGCCGCCTTTGGAGGCTCGATATCGCCGAAAAACGCCCGTTTTGAAACTCAACCGCCTTTGAGCCTGCAAACCACCAGCTTCAACAGTAAGTGAGTCGACGCGGGTGGCTTACGAGCCGTTCACAAAACCGCAGGCCACAGGTCTTTGTCAACGATAAGCAAAGTGAATAGTCTCAGGTGGCTTGCCCATGAGTTGGCGTAAGCCTGTTTAGCAAAAGGCTAATCGGACACGACAGGCCGCCCGCATGGCGACGGCGTTTCCCGTGCGGGCACAAACAGCCCTGCGTGCCCTGTCGCGCGATATCCCAATGCGACGTTCAGAACCCTACCCGCCAAGCAGCCACCTCGCGAAATTCAGCACGAGCACGCCCTCCCGGGTATGGGGCTCATGCCTCGTGCGAGTGATGAGAATCTTCGGGAATGCATCCCCGATGGATAGAATCGGCGCAATCTCCCTCTCGAGCGTCGAATCGGCGCCGATATCGTCGCTCACATACACTTTCCTTCCCGGTTTCGAAACTTGGAAGGCAGTATGCGCAAGGATGCGTCGAGGTGCGATCCCAGTCGTACCATGCCAGCAGAGATGTCGAGGCACATTCGTTCATGCTGCAATGCGGGCATCGGAGATGAAAAACAGCCCGTCGGGTAGTCATGGGCGTGCGGGAGCCCGCATCAGTAACCTGCCTCCTCGGTTGTCCCTTCTTTGCATGGTCGTCTACATAAAGGAGGAACCAGCCATGCAGATCAGCATGCTTGCCCTTCTTGGGTCACGGACCGGGGAGGCGAGGGCCTCCGTCGGGACCGCCCCGAGCAACCGGCATATCCAAGGAATGACAAGGCTCGATCGCTGTGCTGGTCAGGATGCCGAAGCGGGCCGTCCGCCAATCGGAATGCGGGTCAGGATGCTGCAACGTGATTCCAGCTGCAGGATACGGCTCCTTTGCGGTTGCCGCAAAACCTGCTGGCAACATTCTTACTATCCGAATGATGTACGCATCCCTTGGGATCGTTTCGCCTGACCAGGGCCATCTTCAGCGCCTCATCGGCCAGCTCGGCAGGCGCCTCTTCCACGCGTAATAGCCCTGGCGGGTCACCTATGCAACCATAGATACAAAAGGAATCGAATGGCCAGAGAGGACTGCGCTTACCGATGGTCGATTCTTGACAGGCAAACTCAAGCCTCGTTAATATTACATGGTTTGCCAGACCGAATTAACAAAGGAGGGGTGTCGTGGTTGGTCTTTTCCGCACGTGGATGAGCGCCTAGAAAGCGGCGCTGTTGTGGCGTCGCGCTGTTTTTCTGCACGCCATTTCACGATTGGACATAACCATGATATTTGAAACCTCTCGGGGCAGGTCTGCTCTGCTGTGCCATTCATGGCAATTCAAGCTTTGTTTCGTATGGGGCGGCGAGCTCGTTTCGACATTGACGAGTTCGATTCTCCAAATGGGTCTTATTTGGCATCTCGCCCTCACGACAGGGTCGTCTTCTCTCCTCTCCTTAGCATCGCTGGCAGGCTTTCTGCCGATTGCTTTGTTCGGAATCCTTGCGGGCGCCGTTGTCGACAGACTGCCTTTGAAACGTGTCCTCATCGGCGCCGACCTCTTCATTGCCGCGGTGGGTGCCGCCTTGGCGATTGCCTCGTTGGCCGGCAGCTTACCTGCATGGCTAATTCTCATCACCCTGTTTCTCCGTGCAGTTGGTACTTCGTTCTACACGCCAGCCTCCCAATCTCTCACGCCCCATCTCGCCCCACCGGAGCATCTCGTTCGCCTATCGGGGGTGACTCAGGCGATTCAGTCCGGCGGATACATTCTTGGCGCCGCGCTTGCAGCAGTGATTTATCCCGTGGCGGGTATTACCGCTATGATTGTCCTCGACGTGCTGGGAGCGCTTTTCGCTTCTTTAGCCATCCTCGCCGCACAGATAGACGCAGGGAGCCTCGACGAAGCCGACCGCAGCTTGTCCTTTTCCAATAAGGTTCGAGAGCTCTTCTCTGAGATTTCGGACGGCTACAAGCTGATTAGGGGGTACAGGGGGCTGTTCGCCCTTCTTTGGTGCGGGTTCGTCTTCGCTTTCGCGTTCTCTCCGCTCGCGGCATTGTTCCCAATAATGACCTTGGGGCATTTTGGCGGTAGCACGGGGGATGCCGCTTTGGTGGAAATCCTTTTTTCTGCAGGCATGCTGGCTGGGTCCGGTATCTTGGCGGTTACGGGAGGGTTCCGCAATAGGTCGTTCACCATGGTCGCCGCGATTGCCGGCTTCGGCATTGCCGCAATCGTATCCGGATCGCTCGGCCCGTCATTGTTCGCTGCTTTCCTGCCGGTGAGCTTTCTTATGGGCGCATGCTCCCCGTTGTACGCGGGAACCCAGACTGCCCTTATGCAGGAGCAGATACCTCCTGAGTACCTAGGCCGCGTTTTCGGCCTCTACGGAACCATCATGGCTTGGGCCATGCCCATGGGCCTCGCAGCCCCCTCCGTTTTTGCGGATCTGCTTGGAGCTCCGTTATGGTTCGTCGGCTCTGGAGCGACCATGGTACTGCTTGCGATGGCTATGCTGCTTGCTCCGAGCGTCCGAAACGTGGGGAAAAGAGATACCGGGCAGATTCAATAGCCCAAGTATTCGAAAAAAAGAGGCAGCAGCCATCGGTTCAAGCGTCAGCCTTCAAGCCCTTGCGACGACGAGGTATTGCACTGACATCCCACATCGCGCTCCTTATTCGTCGCCAACTATCATTTTCGGATTTGCCGGCTTGCGCAAGGCCAAAACGCTCGCGCCGGCAATTGGGCAAAGGCGAAAAATCGACGTGAGCAATCTTTTTTGGCATGGCTGCGCTTCCAGTAAAACGCTAATACACAAAAGGCGGTTCAACCTATGGAACTCATAGTCAAAGCTAAAGACATCTTTTTGGAATATGCCGGCCGCGATATCCTAGATATCGAAGAGTTGGAAATCTACTCCTACGATCGCATCGGCTTGGTGGGAGACAATGGCGCAGGCAAAACCAGCCTGCTTAAAATTCTGAGCGGCAATCTTACCATTGCGGACGCCGACGTCAGGCGTTTCGGCAGCATTGCCCTCATCGGCCAACTCGATGAACTCGACCTTGATGCGGCTCAGGGCAGTGGTGAGATGCTCTCCCGTCTCAACGTCGCCGGAGTGGCGCAGGAGACGATGAGCGGCGGAGAGGAGACACGCGCCAAGATTGCCTCTGCGCTCTCCCAGCAGGCAAGCGCGATCTTTGCTGATGAGCCTACGAGCCACCTCGACCAAGACGGCATCAGTCTTCTCGTCGGACAACTCAAGGCATTTGATGGAGCCCTGCTCATTGTGAGCCATGACCGTTATTTTCTCGATCAGGTAGTGGACAAGATCTGGGAGCTCAAAGACGGCGGTATTTCCGAATTCTGGGGTGACTACTCCGACTATCTGCGACAGAAAGAAGAAGAGCGCAAAGTTCAGGCGGCTCGATACGAAGAGGCGATGCGCGAGCGCGAGCGCCTTGAAGCCGCCATCGAAAAACAACGGAAAAAAGCACGGCAGGTCGACGCCAAGCAGAAGGGCGCAAAGAAAAGCAACGAGAATGCAGGTCGATTGGGACATCAGAAAGCAACCGGCACCAAACAGAAGAGGATGTACCAGGCGGCTAAGAACATGGAGAAGCGCCTCGAAGCGCTCGAAGGGATTGAGGCCCCTGACAGCATTCGCACCGTGCGGTTCCGCCAGAGCAAGGCCCTGGAACTGCATAGTAAATTTCCCATCTCGGCAGACGATTTCAACTTGAGCTTCGGCAACTGCATGCTCTATGACCACGCGAAATTCGAGATACCGCTCGGTGCCAAAGTGGCCATCACCGGTGGCAACGGTACAGGAAAGACCAGCCTGCTGAAGGCAATCGCTCGACGCGCCGACGGTATCAACATCTCTCCCAAGGCAGAGATCGGTTACTTCGAGCAAACAGGCTACAAGTTCGACGCCCGTCAGTCTGCGATCTCGTTCATGCAGGATGGTTGCGAGTACAGCATGACCGAAATCCGAAGCATCCTCGCCTCTATGGGAATCGGACCGCGTGACCTGGCAAAGGACGTTGGCGTTCTCTCGGGAGGCGAAGTCATCAAGCTGCTGCTCGCGAAGATGCTGCTGGGCAGATACAACATCTTGCTCATGGACGAGCCTGGAAATTACCTGGACATCAAGAGCGCCGAAGCCCTCGAGCAGATGATGAGCGCCTATGCCGGAACGATAGTGTTCGTCTCCCACGATAAGAGGCTGGTCGAGAACGTCGCAGACATTATTTACGAAATAAAGGACACCAAGCTAGTCAAAATCTTTCAGCGCGAATAGCCCTAAATGAGCAAGAAATAATCCCCGAACGGAGACAAGGGAGTAAAACGGCAAAGAAAGAGCCTCCGTCCCAACGCAGGGAACGGAGGCTCTTTAATCGCTTTTACTCATCTCCGTCGCTGGTGGCTTTGTCATGACTCTCGTACGAAACGAAACTCAGCGGCATAGTGCGGCACTCAAAATCGCAGGTCAGAACCCTGTCGTCCTACTCCCACTCGATGGTCGCGGGCGGCTTGGACGTGATGTCGTAGCACACGCGGTTGGCGCCGGGAACCTCGGCCACGATGCGGCCGGAGATGCGGGCCAGAACGTCATAGGGCAGCTTGGCCCAGTCGGCGGTCATGGCGTCGCTGGACTCGACGGCGCGCAGGATAATCGGACGCTGATAGGTACGCTCGTCACCCATAACGCCGACGGACTTAATGTCGGGCAGGACCGCAAAATACTGCCAGCAGCTGTGTTCGGAGTTGCGCTCGCCGGTCTGCTCAAACAGGCGCTGGTTGTAGGCGTCGAGCTCCTCGCGCACGATAGCGTCGGCGTTCTTGAGAATCTCGAGCTTCTCCTTATCGACCGCGCCGATGATGCGGATGGCCAGACCCGGGCCCGGGAAAGGCTGACGGAACACGATGTGGCCCGGCAGGCCCAGCGCCAGACCAAGTGCGCGGACCTCGTCCTTAAAGAAGTGGTCGAGCGGCTCGATGAGGTCGAAGTGCACGCCCTCGGGGAACGGGATCAGGTTGTGATGGCTCTTGATGGTGGCCGTCTTGCCGCCCGTCTTACGAGCGCCGGACTCGATGATGTCGGGGTAGATGGTGCCCTGAGCCAGGTACTTGACCGGCTTGCCATCGCACTCGAGCTGCTGGGCCACAGCGAAGAACTCTTTCCAGAACTGCGTGCCGATGATACGGCGCTTCTCCTCGGGCTCGGTCACACCGGCCAGAAGTTCGGCATAGCGGTCCTCGGCGTGGACGTGAATAAAGTCGACGTCGAACTGCTTGGTGAAGACCTCCTCCACCTGCTCGGGCTCGCCCTTGCGCAGCAGGCCGTGGTTGATGAACACGCAGGTCATCTGCTTGCCCACGGCGCGGGCGCCCAGCGCAGCCACGACGGAAGAGTCGACGCCACCGGACAGGGCCAGAATCACGCGGTCGTCGCCGACCTTCTCGCGGAACTCGGCCGTCATGGTCTCGACCAGGTTGTCCATGCTCCAGTTGGGCTCCAGGCCGCAGATCTCAAACAGGAAGTTGCTCAGCAGCTGCTGACCGTACTCGGAATGCTTGACCTCGGGGTGGAACTGCGTAGTGAAGATCTTGCGCTCAACGCACTCCATGGCGGCAACCGGGCACACGTCGGTGCTGGCGGTGACGGTAAAGCCTTCGGGCACCTCGGAAACGGCGTCGCGGTGGCTCATCCACACGGTCTGCTCCATGGGCGTGGAGTTAAAGAGCTTGGCGCCAGCCGTGCGCGTAATGGTAGCGCGGCCGTACTCGCCCACCTCGGAGTGACCGACCTTGCCGCCGAGCGTCACGGCCGTGATCTGATGGCCGTAGCAAAAGCCCAGGACGGGAAGGCCCAGGTCAAAGATGGCAGGATCGATGGACGGAGCGTCCTCGGCATACACAGAAGCCGGGCCGCCAGAAAGGATGAGCGCAGAGGCGTTCATCTCGCGAATCTCATCGGCCGAGATGTCGCAGGGAACGATCTCGGAATACACGTTGAGGTCGCGGACGCGACGGGCAATGAGCTGACCGTACTGCGCACCAAAGTCGAGTACGAGGACCTTTGCGGAAGCCTTTTGATCCATGGTTTCCCCCTCTTGTTGGCGGGGAGCCGGTGCCCACCCGCGTGAATGAACGAAAATAACTTTCATAGTGTACACGTTATATGGGGTTTCTCGTCCCTCGCAGCCATCAGCGCACGGCAAACGCACGACCGGGGCCCTATTTGACGGCAATTGGAGTGATACTAAACGTTACAGATGATGTAATACGTTTGAACATTGGACGCCCTGTGCCACAATACTGCCGAACGACTCCGCCTCTGCGGCGGCAAATACGATAGGAATACCAGCATGAAGCGCATCCTTCTCATCGCCACGGGCGGCACCATCGCATCGACCGAGGACGGCAATGGCCTCTCCCCCGCCCTGACCGGTGAGGAGCTCGCCCAGAGCGTCCCCGAGATCTCGGGCCTCTGCGAGCTCGACGTCGTGCAGCCCATGAACATCGACAGCACCAATATGCGCCCCAGTGACTGGATGCGTATCCGCGACGTCATCGTCGAGGGTTATGCCGACCACGACGGCTTCGTGATTCTGCACGGCACCGACACCATGAGCTACACCGCGGCAGCGCTTTCCTACCTGATTCAGGACAGCCCCAAGCCCATCGTGCTCACCGGCTCGCAAAAGCCCATGGGCAATCCCTTTACCGACGCCAAGCTCAACCTGTACCAGAGCCTGCTCTATGCGCTCGACGAGCACTCGCATGACGTCTCGATCGTGTTTGGCGGCGTCGCCATTGCCGGCACACGCGCCCGTAAGCAGCGCACCATGAGCTTTAACGCGTTCATTAGCGTCAACTATCCGCCCATCGCCTATATCCGCAACGACCGTATCGTGCGCAGCGGGCTTCACGGCACGCATCAAGGCGAAAACCCGGTGCGCTTCTACGACCACATCGACCCACGCGTATTTGTGCTCAAGCTCACGCCCGGCGTGAACCCTGGCGTTCTGGACGCTCTGGCCGATAGCTACGACGCCGTGATTCTGGAGACCTTTGGCATTGGCGGCATCCCCGAGTTCGGCGAGTCCGGCGAGTCGTTCCAAGAGGCAATTTTCCGCTGGGTCGATTCGGGCCGCACCGTCGTTATGACCACGCAAGTCCCCGAAGAGGGCCTTGACCTGGGTGTTTACGAGGTCGGCCGTGCTTACGCCGACCATCCGGGCATTCTGCGCGGCGATGACATGACCACCGAGACGCTCGTGGCCAAGACTATGTGGGCACTCGGCCAGTCACGCGATGCCGCCGAGATTCAGCGCCTGTTCTACAGCCAAGTCAACCACGACCGCGTCCCGATGGCGTAATTCAGTTGTCGACGGGTATCCCCTATTCGATACCCTCGAGAAGCTCTGACACCGTCATGCCAAGGGCGGGCGCGATCTTAAATAGAACCTTGAGCGTGAAATTTGCCGTTCCATCTTCGATTCTGTCGAGATAGGGGCGGCTGATTCCTGCTGCCACACAAAAATCGACCTTGGAGATACCAAGGTCCCTGCGCGTCTCTTCGACCCGCCTGCCAAGAATCTGTTTAGCACGTTCGTCCATGCAGACGAGTTTGAAATGGAGCCGAACATAAACGTAAACTATAGTTTACGTTTTGCCGAATACACAGGAGTTTTCTATGTCGGGTTCTTCGGTCCGCACGTACCGAGCCACGCTTCGCACAAACAGCGCACCGCCCAAGCTCGTCGTCGTTGAAGCAGAATGTCTTTCGCCCGATGAGCGCACAGCATTTGCATTGCTATCAAGTCGCGTCGCCGCCGTTCTGGTCCCTTGCCCGGCGCAAGGCGAACTTGCCATCCAATGCCAAGCGCACAGCTGCTCGCTCAATCAGGCTGCCGTAATCACAACCAGCCAACGCGGTCTGCCCCTTCTCCTAGAAGCCGGTACCGCGCTCACCCTTCGCGGCGCCGGATACGAAAACGAGGCCGCCGCCGATATGGTCTTTAAACCACGATCGAGCGGCGGCCTCGCAGCAGCCATTGAATATGCGTGCAGGCTCGTTGCCTAGAAGAACAAGTTAGAAACCAAAGCCAAAGCCCGTTCCGGTAATCGCCGAGTACATAAAGTAGACGTTGATTACGTTGAGAAACACACCCGTGATGCAGCCGTTTCGCAGGTAGCGCTCGCACACGATGCGCGCCATGGCGGCGGAGTCATCATTGTTTTTAGCCTGGCGTCCTGCCGTAAAGTACGTCGCCACGCTCAGCAGTAGGTTGAGCACCGGCAGTGCCAGCAACTCGTAGCTCTTGCCCCAGCGCGTCACCTCGCCGGCTGCGTTAAACTTCGTTGCCACCTCGGGACCAATGTTGGGGATAACACACGCTGCGACCACCAGCGGAATCACCGCAAGTACGAGCAGAGCAATACCCATGTAGCCAGCTTTTTTGCCATACTTAAACATATGCGTCGTCCTTACACGTTAAAGCGGAAGTGCACGACGTCGCCATCGGCCATGACATAGTCCTTGCCCTCAATACGCAGTTTGCCGGCGGCCTTGGCGCCCTGCTCACCGCCGAGCTCGATGTAGTCGTCATAGCCAATGACCTCGGCCTTAATAAAGCCGCGCTCAAAGTCGGTATGGATGACACCGGCAGCCTGCGGAGCGGTCGCACCCTGACGCACCGTCCAAGCCTTGACCTCCATCTCGCCAGCCGTAAAGAACGACTGCAGGCCAAGCAGCTTGTAGGCGGCCTGCGCGAGCACGTCCAGACCGGGCTGCTCCAGGCCCAAGCTCTCCAGGTAGTCGGCCGCATCCTCGGGATCGAGCTCGGAAAGCTCAGCCTCGATCTTGGCGCAGATGGGCAGTGGCTTGACACCATCGATGGGCGCCAGGTCGTCGTTGAGCATATCCTCGTCCACGTTGGCCACATACAGGATGGGCTTCATGGTGAGCAGGAACAGGCCCTTGGCAGCGGCGCGCTCCTCGTCGGTCATCTCCATGGATGCGGCGCGCTTGCCCTCGTTGAGCCAGGCAAGCAGGCGCTTGGCGACCTCAAACTTGGGCATGAGCTCCTTGTCGCGCTTGGCCTCCTTCTCGAGCTTAGGCAGCTGCTTCTCGAGCGTGCCCATGTCGGCCAGGATGAGCTCGGTCATGATGGTATCGGCGTCACCGGCGGGGTCGACGAACTCGCCCGTGCGGCCCACCTCGCGCATGACGTTGGGATCCTTAAAGTAGCGCACGACCTCACAGATGGCGTCGGTCTCGCGAATGTTGGCCAAGAACTGGTTGCCCAGGCCCTCGCCCTCGTTGGCACCCTTCACCAGGCCAGCGATGTCGACAAACTCGACCGTAGCCGGCACAATGCGGCCGGGGTTAACGATGTCGGCGAGCTTTTGCAGGCGGCTATCGGGCACATCGACGATACCCACGTTGGGGTCGATCGTGGCAAACGGGTAGTTGGCGGCAAGGCCGGTCTTTTTGGTAAGCGCGGTGAACAACGTCGACTTGCCCACGTTGGGCAGGCCCACGATACCGATGGAAAGGGACACGACAGCTCCTTTTGGTACAGGTACTTCAAACTTCATAAGTATAGCGCCGCCGCAGCATCCGGGCGAATCCGGACACCGCGGCGGCGCAAATGAAGCAGAGATAGGGGTCGCTGACTAGTCTGCGAGCTTTTCCACCTGATCGAGCATCTTGTCAAGCTTGGCCTTTGCCTCGGCCTTGACCTTCTCTGCCTCCTCGTGGGCCTTGGCCTTCTGAGCGGCCTTTTCCTCGGCTTCGGGGTCGACGACAACCAAGTTGGACGCATCGTGCTCGACCAGCTTGAGCGCATGTTCGGGACAAACCTTGACACAGGCGCCACAACCCAAACAATACGTGGACTCCAGTGCAAAGCGACCGCTTCCCACCAAATCGCAGGCGGACGTGGGGCACGCGTTAACGCACTCGCCGCACGACGTGCACTTGTCAAAATCGCACTCCGGCGTGCTCACCTGCATGTTCTGGGCAAGCTCGGGGTGGTTTTGCAGCGTCGAGAGCACCAGCTGTCGTCCGTGTGTGAGCGAGCGGCGACGCTTGGTCGTTGTGGTACCGCACATGGTGTTGAGTGTGCGCTCCAGCTGGGTGATCTGATGGCGATGGGCTTTGAGCTTCTGCGTCACCGAAGCCAGTGCCGCCGTCGCCGGATTGAGTTTGGTCACGGTCAGGCCCGTGGTACGGGCAATCTTTTCCATGTATTCCTTGCGCTCGTACTCGCGACGCTTATGGCACTTGAGGCTCTTGGGATCGACCTCTAGGCCCATACCCGTACCGGCCCATTCCTCGGCCTTCGCAATCGCCTCGCCCAGCATGTCCTCGCCACCGGTGTTGCGGCATTTATCGCACACGCCCAGCGGCAGATACACGCTCACGTTGGGATAGTCGGCCAGTACCGAGAACCAAGTCTCGGCCGTAATATCGCCCACGCAGGCAACGACGACCTCATTCTCGCGCGGCATGCGCTTAAGGGCACGCGTGCAGGTAACGTAGGCGGTCTCGTGGCTCGTGGCCGCCGAGACAATGTCGTCATACAGGTTTTTGGGCGCCAGGCGCGGCGAGATAATCGCCTCGGTCGGGCAGGCGGCGGCGCACAGGCCGCACTTGCGGCAGGAGTCGAGAATCTCGATGGCGTCTTCCTCGACCTCGATGGCGTCCACCGGGCACACATCCATGCACGCGGTGCAGCCGCTCTTTTCGTTTTTGCAGGTCAAGCACGGAATGGTGTTGCCGCGCGGACGTTCCTTGTAGTCGGCAGGATTCCACTGCGGCGCCGACGGATCGAGTGCATCGGCCACACCGCCAAGCGGGTTTTTAAGAAAGTCGAAACCCTTGCTGATCTCGATAATGTCATCAAACAGATCGTGTTCCTGCGCCATGCGCGGCCCCTCCCTGAGCAGTGCAAACAAGCAAGAGATAATAATACGCTATCGGTCCACGCCTCGGGCAAATTTCACGCGGCGCATCTTTGCGGCAAATAGCCCATGGCCTATCGCCGCCTCGATTGCACAAGGTCAATCAAGCGCCAAACTATGCCTCGCGCATGAGCTGCACGAGCTTTTGTTTGGTCACCTTGGCCTGCTCGTTGGCCATGTTGCGCTCGTTTCTAAAGACCGCATTTGCAACACTTTGCAGATCGGCATCGGAAATCTCGCCAAGACCCAGCTCCTCGAGAGTCGTCGGCAGACCGACGCGCTGGCAAAACTCGAGCACCTGATCAAGCTCGGGCGCACGCTCCAGGCGCAGCTGCACCACCAGGCCAAATGCCACGGCTTCGCCATGCATGGCCTTGCACTTGGGCAGGATCGTCAGACCGTTGGCGATGGCATGCGCCAACGCCAAGCCACCGCTCTCAAAACCGACGCCCGAGAGCAGAATATTGCACTCGATCAGGCGTTCAACCGCTGGCGACGTACGCCCCTTTTTGAGATCACGCTTGGCAGCGACACCGCACTCCATAAGTGTGTCGTAGCAGGCACGAGCCGCAGCCAGAGCCAAGTGCCCCGGCGCGCCACCGTGCTCGTTGGCGCCGTGCGCCGCGGCGCACGAACGCGCCTCGAAGTACGTTGCCAGCGCATCGCCCATACCAGCGACCGTCATACGCAGTGGGGCCGCTGCGACCACGTTGGTATCAACCACGACCAGATCTGGATTCTTCTCGAGCATCAGGTAGCGGTCGAACGACCCATCCTCGTGATACAGCACCGAAATCGCACTGCACGGACCGTCCATCGAAGCCGCCGTGGGGCATACGCACAACGGCAACTCGGCATAAAACGCTACTGCCTTGGCGATATCGAGCATCTTGCCGCCGCCAATACCCACCACCATGTCGCAATACTCAGCCTGGGCTTCCTTAGCCATTTTTACAACGGCCTCTTCCGTACACGGACCGTCATAAATCTTAAAGAACGGCTCACTCAGATCGTCGTCCAGAAATCCATCGACAATCTGCCTGCACAGCCGATCCTCGGTGCCCTGGTCAAACAAGACATAGGCAGCGCAACCCAACCATGACAAATACCTGCCCTGACGCGAAAGTTCGCCCGGCCCTTGAACATACCGGCCGGGACCGCCATAAACCATGGGAAGCGCCATACGAGAATCCGCCCTTCATCAAACAACGATTGGTGCAAAGTAACCTGCCCCTTTGCACCATAGCAAAAAGGGGCAAAGCCATCTGCTGGCTTTGCCCCTTCCTTAGCTTGATTTACTCATCCATAAGGTAGTAGTGGCCCAGCGCGTCGGCACCCAGGATGGCGTTTGCGACCATCTCGGGCGTCACCTCAAACGGCATGTTGCACATGGTGTCATCGGGCGCGCAGGCGGCCTCGGCAACAATCATGGCCTGCTCGCGCGTAAGCTCGGCAACGCCAAGTTCCTTCATCGTGACCGGCAGGCCCAGCTCAATGCAGAAGCCCAAGACTTCCTCGAGCTTCTCGGTCGGGGCATCCTCGAGTACCAGCTGAACGATGGTGCCGAAGGCGACCTTCTCGCCGTGATACATGCCGTGGCACTCGGGCAGCATCGTCAGACCATTGTGGATGGCATGGGCAGCAGCAAGGCCCGAGCTCTCAAAGCCAATGCCCGAAAGCAGCGTGTTTGCCTCGATGATGTGCTCGACGGCAGGCGTGAGCGCACCCTTCTCCAGCGCAACCTTGGCCTTGACGCCATCGGCCATAAGCGTCTCGTAGCAGAGCTTGGCGAGCGCCAGGCCGGCCATTCCGCCCTTGCCGCCGGCGCAGGTGCCGCCGTCGGCATCGTGCGTTGCCTGGGCCTCGAAATAGGTTGCGAGCGCATCGCCCATACCGGAAACCGTCAGGCGCACCGGGCTCGCCGCGATAACCGTCGTATCCATAAGGACAATGTTGGGGTTTGCCTTAAGGAAGAGATATTTATCGAACTGGCCGTCGTCGGTGTAGAGCACCGAAAGTGCCGAGCACGGTGCATCGGTCGAGGCGATGGTGGGGCAAATGATAACCGGGGACTCCAGGTAATAGGCGACGGCCTTCGCGGTGTCGAGGATCTTGCCGCCACCGACGCCGACGATGATGTCACAACCGTTGTCGCGAGCGAGCGCAACCAGGCGATCGACCTCGCCCTTGGAGCACTCGCCGTTAAAGTCCTCAAACAGCAGCTCGGCCTTAGCCTCGGTAAAACCGCCCTCAATCTTGGCGCCGACACGTTTCTTGCCCGAAGGCGTCACGATGACGAGGGCCTTGCCGCCGAGCGGCTCAACGTAGGAGCCGAGCTTTGCAAGCTCATCGGGACCCTGGATATACTTGCTGGGGCTATTGAAAATTGCAGCCATGTTAATCCCAATCTCTAAAGAAAAAGGGCTCCGTACAGCTGTGTGCGGAGCCCCTCATCAGAACAAGGCGAACTGATTAGAACGTAACCGGAGTGTCGGTGTAGACGCACTCGAGCAGCTGCTCCATCTCCTCCTGGGACGGCTGGCGCGGGTTGGAGCCCGTGCAGGCGTCGAGGATGGCGTTGGCGGCAACGTCGTGCTTCTTGGCCTCGAACTCATCGTAATCGATGATGGACTCGTCGGCCTTCACGCCCTTGGCACCGTAGTTCTTGATGCCCTGCGGGATATCGAGCTTGTCGTTGAGGTCGCGGATCTCCTGAACCAGAGCCTCGACCAGCTCGTCCTCGGTCTCGCCGGCGAGATGCAGGATCTCCTTGGCGATGAAAGCGTAGCGGCTCTTGGCGCGAGCATCCTTGGCGTTGAACTGGATAACCTTGCCCAGGTACATGGCGTTGGCGCAACCGTGGATGATATGATCGCCGGAGAAGGCGGCACCGGTCTTGTGAGCCATGGAGTGGACGATGCCCAGCAGACCCGAGGAGAAGGCGATGCCGGCGATGCACTGAGCGTCATGCATGTGCTGGCGAGCCTCATGATCGCCAGCATAGGACTTGGGCAGCCACTCGACGATCTCGCGGATGGCGTGCAGGGCGTTGGCGTCGGTGTACATGGAGCCGGCAGTGGAGACATAGGCCTCGATGGCATGGGTCAAAGCGTCCATACCGGTGTGAGCGCACAGCTTGGCAGGCATGGTGTAGGTGAGCTCGGGGTCGACGATGGCGACATCAGGGGTGATGTTGAAGTCGGCCAGCGGGTACTTGATGCCCTTGGCGTAGTCAGTGATGACGGAGAACGCGGTGACCTCGGTAGCGGTACCGGAGGTAGAGGAGATGGCGCAGAAGTGAGCCTTCTGACGGAGCTCGGGGAAGGAGAACGGGACGACGGCCTCCTCGAAGGTCTCCTCGGGATACTCGTAGAACAGCCACATAGCCTTAGCGGCATCGATGGGCGAGCCGCCGCCAATGGCGACAATCCAGTCGGGCTCGAACTCGCGCATGGCCTCGGCGCCCTTCATGACCGTCTCGACGGACGGGTCGGACTCGACGCCCTCGAACAGCTTGACCTCGAAACCGGCCTCCTTAAGGTCGGCCTCGACGTCCTGCAGAAAACCGCCGCGACGCATGGAGCCGCCGCCGCTCACGATGATGGCCTTGCTGCCCTTGAGGTTCTTGACCTCGTGACGAGCGCCCTCACCAAAGTACAGATCGCGAGGATTGGTAAAACGTCCCATACTGTGCCTCCTAAACAAGCCCCTCTTAGACTTGCGTATATAACGGAGCACCCGATTGGCTCCGTTAGGACCATTTTGCGCGTTGCCGGCGATGACAATGCGCAATGTCTAAACGTCTCAACGCTCAGACAAACACTATTTTACCGTTCTGGTTGGTCAGTTATTCACCTAAAGCCGCCAATGATGAAACGTTTTTTCTATCCCTGAAGACCCTTGTGCGGCATCCATACTCCCAAGCTGGGCAAACGTTTTATCAAGGTTGACTACATATCCCGGGCAGGACTGTGCCCCTCCAAAATATGCACCGTTCGCCGCCAAAAATCGACCGTTTGCGGCACCGTGATACCACTCGGTCGTCCAAGGTGCCGACATTTGTGTGACATCCGTCTTCGTGGTGCAAAGGTGCAAGTCCAAGTGCGGCACCCCCGGCGTGCCACATGCGGGTAAACTAGAACCTTATATAGAGATATTTGAACCCTAACCGCAGCAAAGGAGGCCCCATGGCATTCGATCCCATTCAAGAAGATTGCCATCGCCTCGTTCTTGAGGCCTTGCGCCGCGACAATATCCCGCTCACCGACGGCCCCGCCGTCGAGCGTCTGATGGAGCAATTCACCCGCAACCCCGCGCCGCTCATCGTG
Source organism: Collinsella sp. AF18-8LB (assembly GCF_003459795.1). Classification (NCBI taxonomy): domain Bacteria; kingdom Bacillati; phylum Actinomycetota; class Coriobacteriia; order Coriobacteriales; family Coriobacteriaceae; genus Collinsella; species Collinsella sp. AF18-8LB. The sequence goes on along the minus strand of NZ_QRWU01000002.1, from coordinate 120,450 downwards.
CACGACCGCGACCGCGCCGGGCATCTGATTGCCAAGGTGGTCGAGGCCGTCGACTACCGCATTCCCTTTATCCCTGACGATGCCCAGGCAGAGCAGGAAGAGGCAGCTGCCGAGAACATGCTTCGCGAGGCGGCCGCACTCGATCCGGCCAACTGGGATGCCCAGCGCATGCTGACGGCACTCACCGCCGATTCCAACGAGGACTACATGCAGTATCTGGTGTCCAAGTGCGACGAGGTGGAGCACGATCTGGCACTCAAGATCGCCTCGGCGCAAGACCCCTACGAGCGTGAGGCTGCAGGCGACCTGACCCGCCGTCCCTACCTGCGCTGGCTTGCCGCCTTAGCATCGCGCGCGCTCATTAGCGGCCGTTACCGCATGTCACTGGAGGCAGCGAATCGCAGCTTGGACTTTGCGCCCAACGACCCCGCAGGTGTCCGCCACACCGCGATGCTCGCCATGGCAAAGCTCGAATACCCCGTCGAGGAGCTCAAGCGCTTTCGCTCCGCCCACTCCGTCCCCTATCTCGCCAACACGCCGCTGCGCCGTCGTCCCAAGGACGCGGAGCGCGACTTAGACCCGTGGACGCTCATCGCGCTGATGAGCGCGGCCTGGCGCGAGCTGGACTACGAGGGTGCCGAGCACTACCTGCGCATTCTTGCACGCTCGTGCCCCCACGCCGCCGAGGCGCTCTACTTCCAAACCGAGTTTCCCGATGGCGTCTATGCCCGCGTCAACGTGGGCGTGGGCTCCACCGATGAGCTCGTCCTTGCACTGTCCGAGGCGACGCCGGTGCTGCAGGAGGGCCTGGGCGCTCCCGACAACGCCAGCTTTGCCGCCTGGGTCGCCACCAACGACATCGTGCGTTCCCAGATCGACGAGCGCATCCTACGCGCAGCCGAGCAGGGGCTTCCATTTAAGGGAGGGGACCTCTAATGGATCCGAGCGTCTACATCCCCGCCTACTTGGAGCGCACCTATCTGGCGTCGCACCCCGAGCTCACCGATGCAGCACGCGAGCTTGTCCATAACGACATTAGCGCGAATCCCCAAAAGTATGCGCAGTCCGAGCATGCCCAGGCGCTGCTGTCCTATGCCGGTGTTCACCGCCACCTGCTCGACGAGCTCCATCGCATCGAGGACATGGGCAGCGACGAGGAGTTTGAGCAGACGCGCAACCGCCTGTTCGACGATATGCGCGATGAGCTGCTCAAGATCGTCCGTATCGATGCGCTTGCCGTCGATGCCCAGTTGCTCGCCATCATCCTGGCCGACACACCCGTTGACGCCTGCCTGGGCGACCTGATGAAGCTCGAGGCAACCACGGCCGATTACCTCCAACAAAGCGTGCCCGGGTTTGATATGGAAGCCCCGCACTACTGGGCCAACAAGGTTTTGACGGACGGTGTGACGGCGTCAGATCTCACCGTGAGCGAGCCGGCACTTATCGGGTGGCTCCACACGCTCGAGGCCACCTCGCAGCTGTGCATGGCGAGCGCCCGCTACCGCGCTGCCGCCAACTACGCCCGCCGCGTCCTTAAGGCAGAAGGCTATCCCACCCGAGCTGCCGGCACCGTGTTGCTCGCCCTCGCTCGCCTGGAAGACCAGGACGGCTTTTTTGCCCTGGCTCACCAGCTCGAGGAACAGGTGGGGGCCGATGCACTCGAGAACTCCCCCTGGTACCTGCTCGCCCGCACGATCCTCTTGTTCAAAACGAACAAGATGCGTCCGGCGGCGCGTGCGCTGCGTGAGTTCGCTAACCGCTGCGAGGGCGGCGCGTTCTTCTTGCTGAATCCCATGTACCAGACACCGTACCTTCCCTGCCGACCCGAGCCACGCGATCCCTGGGATCTTTCGCACCAAGCCGTTTGGGAAGCGGACGGCATTATCTCGGACACCCCCGACTTTGCCCCCTGGGCCAATGCCTGCGAAGACGTGTCGCAGCTTGCCCAGGAATTTGCGCGCCGCTACGGATTTTAGTGACGCACTCGACCCGACCATGTCGTTTACGTTAGGAACGGTTTCATGAACCTCCGCTCATCTCTTGCCTGCACCTCGAGCGATATCGCTCGCTGGGGACTGCGCTCCGTCCTTAAGCGCCAGGGCGGCGTACTCCCCGGCCGCATCGCCATGAAGATCGACCCCGAGTTGCTGAGCGACCTCGCGGGCCTTGTCGACCGCAGCGTAGTGATCACCGGCACCAACGGCAAGACCACCACCTCCAACCTCATCGCCGACGCCGTTGCTGCCAGCGGTGCTACCGTGGTATGCAACCGCGCCGGCAACAACATGGAGCCGGGCGTGGTGGGCGCGCTGCTCGAGGCCCGCGGCGGCCTTAAGCACACTGCCAGCGGCAAGCGCGTGGGCGTTTTTGAGTGCGATGAGCTTTACACCGTACGCGTTCTGCCCAAGCTCAAGCCGACGTACTTTGTGCTGCTCAACCTGTTCCGCGACCAGCTAGACCGCTACGGCGAGATCGACCATACCCAAGACGTCATCGCCCATGCGTTGGAGCTCTCTCCGGCAACAACGCTCATCTACAACGCCGACGACCCGCTGTGTGCCGCGATCGCCGCGCGCGTTCCCAATGCAAGCATCGCCTTTGGCATCGACGGCGCCACCAACACCGAGTCCGACCGCATTAGCGACTCACGTTTTTGCTCACAGTGCAACGCACCGTTGGAGTACGACTATGTGCAGTACGGGCAACTTGGCGCCTATCATTGCCCCTCGTGCGGCTGGGCCCGCCCTGGGCTTGTCCGTCGCGTGACGGGCGTGGAGCTCGGCTGCGACGGCTACGGCTTTGACCTGGTCTTTGGATCTGCGCCCGACGCGGCTGCCGTACACATCGCCACGCGCTACAACGGCCTGTACATGGTCTATAACGTTGCCGCCGCCTTCTTTACCGCGCACGAATTGGGCGTGGACGCGGCGCTTCTGCAGCCTACGCTCGATGCCTATGTGCCCGCCGGTGGTCGTATGGGGCGCTGGGATATCGCCGGCCGCACCGTCGAGGCCAACCTGGCCAAGAATCCCGTAGGCTTCGATCGACAAATCCAGTCCATCAAGACGGCCGGCGGCAGACTCTGCGCTTTCTTCCTCAATGACAACGATGCCGACGGCCACGATGTATCGTGGATCTACGACGTCGACTTTGAGCGCATCGCCGACACAACGGGGCTTGTCGCCTTTGCCGGCGGCACACGCGCGCACGACATGCAAGTGCGCCTCAAGTACGCCGGCATCGATGCCGCGATTATCTCGGACGTCGCGCAGGCAATTGGCGCCGTGGCAGACGAGGCCGCCGATGACACCTTCTACGCCGTCGCCAACTACACGGCCTTTCCACCGCTGGTCAAGGAGCTCGACGGACTTAAAGACACCGATGCGGCTACGGTTGCCGCCCACGCTGCAAAGTGCACCAATGGCAGTGCCGTCCCCGTTGGCGTCGCGCCAGTCGAGCTCTCGCGCCCGCTGCTCATCGTCTACCTGTATCCCGATGCCCTCAACCTCTATGGCGACGGCGGCAACGTCATCGCCCTCGAGCGCCGCTGCGCCTGGCGCGGCATCCCCGTTCGCGTGGATGAGGTCCGCATGGGCGAGGTGCTCGATCTGCATGATGCCGATATCGTCATGATGGGCGGCGGATCCGATCGCGACCAGCTAGCCGTGGCACACGAGCTGCTCGCCCAAAAAGACAAGGTCGCAGCCTATGTTGAGGACGGCGGTTCGCTGCTCGCCATCTGCGGCAGCTATCAGCTGCTCGGCCGTTCGTACTATATGGGCGAAAATCGCATCGAGGGCCTGGGCGTCATTGCCGCCGAGACCGTGCGCGGTTCCGACCGCCTGATCGGCAACGTCGCCGTCAAGACCGACCTGGCGCCCGAGCCCTTTGTTGGCTTCGAGAACCACGGCGGCCGCACGCTTTTGGACGCCGATGCCACGCCGCTTGGAACGTCCGTCGTCACGGGCACCGGCAACAACGGCGACGATGGCTTTGAGGGTCTCATCTACAAGGGTGTCATCGGCACGTACCTACACGGACCGGCACTGCCCAAGAACCCCGAGCTCGCCGACTGGCTCATCGCCCACGCCCTCGAGCGCCGTGGCGACGCACAGGCCGCCGCCCTGCTGCCGCTCAAACCCCTCGACGACACCTACGAGCACGCTGCCCACGACGCCGCGATGAAGCTCCTCCCCTAGCACCCCACCACCACAAAGGGGACAGGCACCTTTGTGGTGGTTTTGACCCGTCCCAGCGGTTTGTCTCAATCTGTAACATCTAGACCGTTAAAAGTCGTCTTACTGTTACAGAATGAGATGTTCGTCCCGACGCCTGCCTTTTGTCTCGATCTGTAACACATAGAGCCGATTTATCAGCCCAGATGTTACAGATTGAGATGTTTGAAAATCGGGATTGAGAGAGCCAGCTCCTATGTGGTGGTTTTCCAGTTTGCCAACGATATACGCGCCGGCAAAAAAGTCTGCTATACTCTTTCCCGCTGTCCCCATCGTCTAGCGGCCAAGGACGCCACCCTTTCAAGGTGGATATCGCGGGTTCGAATCCCGCTGGGGGCACCATTTGCATTTTGTTCGAACCCGCGCGATGTTAAGTCGCGCGGGTTCGTTTTTCATCTTGGCCTGTTTTCGTTTCGGCACATGTGCGCCAAATGTGCGCCAAAACAGGTTACATCTTTTGAGATGCCTCGCACGAAACGCTTGCCCGGCAGCACGTCCATAATAGATCTGAGCAGCAAAAAGGGGGCCTCGCACAGGCGAGACCCCCTTCGCGCGCATAATCAAACGTGTCTGTTACACGTAGAACAGGATATCGTCGTAGGTCGGGACCGGCCAGTAGTCGGCGGCCACGATCTCCTCCATAGCGTCCACGGCGGCACGCAGCGCATCCATAGCGGGAACGACCTCGTGCGCGTACACGTTGGCCTGCTCCTGGCCATCGAGGGCCTCGGCCTTCTGATGCACGGCGTCGAGCGCCTTGATGGAGTCGTTGATGGTAGTGATGCCGTTGCAGAGCTTGTTGAGCGTGTTCTGCTCACACTGCATGGCGGCCTCGGCGCCGGCGGCACGGATAGCCTCAAGGCCCTTAGCGACCTTGGTGGCATAGGCGGTAATGACCGGGCGATAGGTACGGCGTGCCTCGCGAACCATCGTGGTGGCCTCGATGTTCATGAGCTTGTTGTACTTCTCGAGCTTGCAGTCGTAGCGGCACTGAGCCTCGGCGCGGGTCAGGACACCCGTCTCCTCAAAGAGCGCAATGGCCTTATCGGAAACAAAGGCGGGCAGGGCATCGGCCGTGGTCTTGTTGTTGGCAAGGCCGCGCTTCTCGGCCTCAACGGGCCACTCATCGGAGTAGCCGTCGCCAGAGAACAGGATGCGCTGGTGATCGGTCAGGACCTTCTTGCAGTACTCGAGCGCGGCGTCCTGGAACTTATCCTCGGGCGTGCCCTCAAGCGCGTCGGCGAAGGACTTGAGCGACTTGGCCACGGCGGCATCGAGCACCAGGTTGGAGTCGGAGACGTTCTGCTCGGAGCCGCAGGCACGGAACTCGAACTTGTTGCCGGTGAAGGCAAACGGGGAGGTGCGGTTGCGATCGGTGTTGTCCTGCATCAGCTTGGGCAGGGTATCGGCGCCCAGGTCGAGCACGCCGCGCGTGGCATGGACGGAAGCCTTGCCATCGATGATCTTCTCGACAACCTCGGTAAGCTGGTCACCCAGGAAGATGGACATAATCGCCGGAGGAGCCTCGTTGGCGCCCAGACGATGGTCATTGCCGGCCGAGGCAACAGAGGCACGCAGGAGCTCCTGATAGTTATCGACGGCCTCGATCACCGCGGTGAGGAAGACGATGAACTGCAGGTTGTCGAGCGGGGTGTCACCCGGATCGAGCAGATTCTCGGACTCGGTGCCGAGCGACCAGTTGTTGTGCTTGCCCGAACCGTTGATGCCCTCGAACGGCTTCTCGTGCAGCAGGCAGACCAGGTCGTGGCGGGAGGCGATGAGCTTCATCTTCTCCATCATGACCAAGTTCTGGTCGATGGCCTCGTTGACCTCACCGTAGACGGGGGCGAGCTCATGCTGGCAGGGAGCGACCTCGTTGTGCTTGGTCTTGGCGGGAATGCCGAGCGCCCACAGCTCGTCGTCCAGATCCTTCATATAGGCCGAGACGGTGGGGCGGATAGCGCCAAAGTAGTGCTCCTCGAGTTCCTGGCCCTTGCAGGGGGCAGCACCAAAGAGGGTGCGGCCGGTGATGACCAGATCCTTGCGCTTGCGGTAAGCGTCCTTCTTGATCAGGAAGTACTCCTGCTCGTCGCCCACGGAAGGAACGACCTTCTTTGGCGTCTTGCCGAACAGCGCCAAAACGCGCTTGGACTCACGCGAGAGCGCGGTCATGGAGCGCAGCAGCGGGGTCTTCTTGTCCAGGGCCTCGCCCGTGTAGGAGCAGAAAGCCGTGGGGATGCACAGGACATCGTCCTTGATAAAGGCGGGGCTGGTGGGATCCCAAGCGGTGTAGCCACGGGCCTCGAAGGTGGCGCGCAGGCCGCCGTTGGGGAAGCTGGAGGCATCGGGCTCACCCTGGATGAGGTTCTTGCCCGTAAACTTGGTAATGGCGGTGCCGTCGTGGTTAGGCTCGAGGAAGCTGTCGTGCTTCTCGGAAGTGATGCCCGAAAGCGGCTGGAACCAGTGCGCGTAGTGCGTAGCACCCTTGGAGATGGCCCAGACCTTCATGGCATGGGCAACGGCGTTGGCCACATCTAGGTCGAGCGGCTCACCGCCCTCGAGGGTTGCAGCAAGGCGCTTCCAAATGTCCTTGGGGAGGCAGTCCTTCATGACTTCCTCAGAGAACACCATGGTCCCGAAGCGGTCAGTAAGTTCGGCCATACGGAACTCCCTTCGTATCGGCACCGCGTGAGAAGCGGTGTTGATTACTAACGAACGAGCCTTAGCTTAGACTCGCCGTGTTTCCGCGACATTACCGTTATGTTGCTGTCACGAAACCAATCAATGAGGTTACAGCAACACAGGATTATTACCACCCTCAACAGCCAACGAACTGCATAAATTGCAGACCTCCCCGCATGGTTTAAGGGTAGTCTTTTTGGGACGGGGCTTTTTTAGCTACCCATCCGGTATCTTCGAAGCTCAAGGCAATATTTGACATAGGGTAGCTAAAAAAGCCCCGTCCCAAAAAGACTACCCTGGGCAACTGGTTGATGGCTATAGAGGCACGTCCCAAATGAGCTACGTTGTTATAGGGAATGACGATAGCGAAGCATCTTCGATTGGTATTCCCAAATGGCAAGTAAAACTCCAGCGTGGCGCAGCGGTGCTGTAGAATCCTTACAACACATCGCACTAAAGTATCTAAAGGAGCACGATATGCGCGTCGACGAGGTTTTTAAGCAGGCGGCATCCCTGGGCACCGTGCCCGTTTCGTTTGAGATGTTCCCGCCCAAGGGCGAGCTCACCCTCGATACGGCTCGCAAGGTGGCAGGCAGTCTGTGCAAGCTTTCGCCGAGCTTTGTCTCGGTCACCTGCTCTGCCGGCGGCTCGGGCAACGGCGCCACCACCGCCCCCATCGCGCATATGATTACGAGCGAATTCGATACGCCCTCGGTGGCGCACCTCACCTGCGTCGGCCGCACGCATGCCGATATCGCCGCCAAGATCGATGAGTACCGCACCGCCGGCGTGAATAACATCCTGGCGCTGCGTGGCGATCTCCCTGCCGGCGCGACTGAGGACGACAAGCCCGCCTCCGAATACGCCCACGCCCGCGACCTCATCCCCGAGCTCGTCGACGCCGGCTTTTGCGTGGGCGCTGCGGCCTACCCCGAGGGCCACATTGCCTGCGAGGACCTCAGCCTCTCGGTCGAATACCTCAAGCAAAAGCAGGACTCCGGCGCAAGCTTCTTTGTGACGCAACTTTTCTTTGATAATGAGTGCTTCTACCGCTTCCGCGAGCTTGCCGATAAAGCGGGCATCACGGTGCCCATCACCGCGGGCATCATGCCGTTTATGAGCAAGTCCCAGATCAGCCGCATGGTCTTTATGTGCGGAGCGTCGCTGCCCTCCCCCGTCATCAAGATTCTCGCCAAGTACGAGAACGACCCCGAGAGCCTGCAGGCAGCCGGTGTAGAGTATGCCACCCGCCAGCTTTGCGACCTCAAAGAGCACGGTGCCGACGGTCTGCACCTGTACACTATGAATCGTCCTGCGATCGCCGCGACCATTATGGAGCGCCTAGGGTAATGGAAAAACCGCACATCGATACAACCACTGTCGAAGTGCCGGCTGACCTTGCGTCGCCGGCGCTTTACCGTATCGACACTGCCCATCATCCCCGAGTCGACCGTGCCGAGATGCTGCGCTATCTGGGCTACGGCGGTCAGCAGATTGAGCCTGAACTGTCACGACGAATTGAGCTTGTGGTCGAGCGCCTAGAACTGGACATTGAGCCCCGTGGCGTGCGATGCGTGTTTGCCGTCGATGCCACGGGCGTCGACGAGCAGGGTGAGCCCTGCATCCGCTTGGTTGGCACGAACGTTGAGCTGCGGGGTCGCGATGTCTATCGACATCTCAAAGACGCCCGCTTTGCCGCGCTCATGGCATGCACCCTCGGCATGGACGCCGAGCGTCGTCTGCGCACCACGGGAGCCCAGCAACCCCTGGAGGGGGCAGTGCTCGACGCCGCGTGCTCTGCCTATGTGGAAGCCGCCGTCGAGCAGATGGACCAGCAAGTCAAGACCGCGGCCGCCGCACACGGACTCGCCGGTAACTGGCGCTTCAGTCCCGGCTACGGCGACTGCCCGCTTACGGCACAGCGCTCGATCGTAAATGTGCTCAACGCCACACGGCTCATCGGGCTTACCGTCACACCTACCAGCCTGCTCATGCCCACCAAGAGCGTGACCGCGGTGATCGGTCTGTTTGACGGCGAGGTCCACGACGCCCAGAGCCGCCCCACCTGCACTATCTGCCGCATGCGTGAGCACTGCCGCTTCCGCGCCGCCCACACCACCTGCTATTCCAGCCATTAGGAGCCATCGATGTTTACTCCGCTTATCACTCATGATTCTGACGGTACTGCGCTGGCGGCACCTGTCAATACTGCGCGCTGCAACGGCGCCGCGTACAAGACGCGCACGATCGACGACCTGCACATTAAGGATGAACGCCTGCGTGCGGCCATCGAGGGCACGGGGCACCTGCTGTTTGACGGCGGCATGGGCACCATGCTGCAGGCCGCCGGCATGAAGGCGGGCGCTCTGCCCGAGCTGCTCAACTTTGAGGAGCCCCAGGTTATCACCGATATCCAACGTCAATATGTCGGGGCTGGCTGTGACGTGATCACCGCCAACACCTTTGGCGCCAACGCCCACAAGCTCGACGGTGCTGCCACCGTGGCAGACGTCTTTGCCGCGGCCGTCACCTGCGCCCGCGAGGCCGGCGCCCGCTACGTCGCCGGCGACATCGGCCCCATCGGTGCCCTGCTGCGCCCCCTGGGCACCCTCAGCTTCGACGAGACCTACGACCTCTTTGCCGAGGAAGTGCGCGCCGGCGTCGCTGCGGGCGTCGACCTCTTTATTATCGAGACTATGACCGACCTGGCCGAGATCAAGGCGGCAGTCCTCGCCTGCCGCGAGAACTCCGACCTGCCCGTCTTTGCCACCATGACCTTTGAGGAAGACGGACGCACCTTCCTGGGCACAAGCCCCGAGGTCGCCGCCATCACGCTCGACGCCATCGGCGCCGACGTTTTGGGCATCAACTGCAGTCAGGGACCGGCCGAGCTCCGCGGGCTCGCCGAACGCATGCTCACCGTTACCGACAAGCCCGTTATGGTGCAGGCCAATGCGGGACTCCCCCGCGTGGACGACAACGGCAACACCGTCTTTGATGTCCAGACACCCGAGTACGCTGAGGCCGTCGCCGGCATGATCGAGGACGGCGTTGGCGTCGTCGGCGGATGCTGCGGCACCACGCCCACGCACATGGCCGCCTTGCGCACGCTCATCGACAACCACACGCCCAGCCCGCGTCACCGCAAGCCCAGCATGTCGGTCACGAGCGCCCAGACCGTGGTGGACCTTCCCTGCGACGGCCACAAGATCGCCGTCATCGGCGAGCGCATCAACCCCACCGGCAAAAAGCGCCTGCAGCAGGCCCTGCGCGACGGAGACCTGGACTACGTCGTGAGCCAGGGCATCAGTCAGCAGGAGCAGGGCGCTGACATCCTGGACGTCAACGTGGGCCTGCCCGAGATCGACGAGGTCAAGATCATTCAACAGGCGACCGAGCAGCTCCAAGGCTCCACGCTGCTGCCGCTGCAGATCGACTCCACCGATCCCGCCGCCGTCGAGGCCGCCGTACGCCGCTATGCCGGCAAGCCCATCATCAACTCCGTCAACGGCAAGCAGCAGATCATGAATGAGATCTTTCCGCTGGTCGCCCACTACGGCACCAATGTCGTCGGCCTCACGCTCGACGAAGGCGGCATCCCCGATACCGCCGAGGCTCGCTTCGCCATCGCCGAGCGCATCGTGGCCGAGGCCGCCCGCTACGGCATCGGACCGGACCGCATCCTCATCGACTGCCTGGTCATGACCGCCTCAACCAACCAGCGCCAGGCCGAGCAGATCCTGCGCGCCATGTCCCTGTGCAAGGAGCGCCTGGGCGTCAAATGCGCGCTCGGCGTGTCGAACATCAGCTTTGGCCTGCCCGCGCGGCCGCTCCTGGGTTCGGTCTTTTTGGCTGCCGCCTTTGGCGCTGGCCTGGACGCCCCCATCATGAACCCGGGTTCCAAGCGCTTTATGGATACCGTCTGCAGCTATCGCGTCTTGAGCGTTGAGGACGAGGGCTCGACCGGATACATCGAGCGCTACGCCGGCTGGACCGATCCGTACAAGATCGCCGCGAACCCGGCGGCGGCCCAGGCGGTATCGACCGACGCTGCGCCCGCTGCTGGCACCGCCGGCACCGACGGCAACAACGACCCGATTCGTCGCATGGTCGTCTCGGGCCGCAAAGGCGAGATCGCCGCCGAGACCGAGCGTCTGCTGGCAGACCACGATGCCATGGACCTCATCAACAATCACTTTATCCCCGCCCTCGACGAGGTTGGCGTCCTCTTTGACCAGGGCAAGTTCTTCTTGCCGCAGCTTATGGCCTCGGCCGAGGCCGCACGCGTGGGCTTCGACACCATCAAGCGCCTGATGCCCGCCGGCGAGATTGCCGACAAGGGCAAGATCTGCGTGGCCACCGTCAAGGGCGACATCCACGATATTGGCAAAAACATCGTTAAGATGCTGCTCGACAACTACGGATACACCGTCTTTGACCTGGGCCGCGACGTCGATCCGCAGGAGGTACTCAAGACCGTCAAGAAGCGCGACATCAAGCTCGTCGGCCTCTCGGCGCTTATGACCACCACCGTCGTGGCCATGGAAGAGACCATCAAGCTGCTTCATGCCGAGGTGCCGGACGTCAAGATCATCGTAGGCGGCGCCGTACTCACCCCCGAATACGCCAAGCAGATCGGCGCGGACTACTACGCCAAGGACGCCGCCGAAAGCGCCCGTATCGCCGAAGAGGTCTTTGGGCGGTAACACAACGGAAACAACCCCGCACCAAAACGTGCCGCACGCGCCACTTGGCACGTGCGGCACGTTAGAATAGAAAAGACTATGCTCGTTTTGGCAGATAGGAGCGCAAGGATGGCGATCACGCCCGCAGAAATCGCGGAAACCCGCGGCATGGTTGAGGAGCAGAACCTCGACATCAGGACCATCACCATGGGTGTTTCGCTCATGGGTTGCGGTGACGAGAACCTCGACCGCATGTGCACGAAGATCTACGACCACGTGACGCACACGGCTGAACATCTGGTCGAGACCGCCGAGAACCTCGAGCGCGAGTACGGTATCCCCATCGTCAACAAGCGCGTTTCCGTCACCCCGGTGGCGCAGATCGCCGCGTGCTGCAAGGATGAGGACCTCACCCCCATCGCGCATGCCCTCGACCGCGCGGCAGAGACGCTCGGCATCGATTACCTGGGCGGCTTCTCCGCACTCGTCCAGAAGGGCATCGGCGACGCCGACCGCCGCGTCATCCAGTCAATCCCCCAGGCGCTCGCTACCACCAGCCGCGTCTGCTCCAGCGTCAACGTCGCTAGCCTGCGCGCCGGTATCAACATGGATGCCGTGCTCATGGCCGCCCAGACCATCATCGACGCCGCCAAGCTCACGGCCGACCAGGATTCCGTTGGCGCCTCCAAGTTTGTCTGCTTTGCCAACATGGTCGAGGACTCCCCGTTTATGGCGGGCGCCGTCCACGGCGGTGGCGAGGCCGACGCCGTCATCAACGTAGGCGTCTCGGGCCCCGGCGTTATGGCCGCAGCCTTGGAGACGCTGCCCGATTCCGCATCGATGATGGAGGTCGCCGAGAAGATTAAGCAGACCGCCTTTAAGATCACCCGCGCCGGCGAGCTCATGAGCCGCGAGGCCGCCCATCGTCTGGGTGTCGAGAAAGGCATTGTCGACCTGTCGCTGGCTCCCACGCCTGCCATCGGCGACTCCGTTGCGCGCATCCTCGAGATCATCGGCGTGGGCACCTGCGGTGGCCCGGGCACGACCTGCGCCCTCGCCATGCTCAATGATGCCGTCAAGAAGGGCGGCGTCATGGCCAGCTCCAGCGTGGGTGGTCTCTCCGGCGCTTTCATCCCCGTGTCCGAGGATGCCGGCATGATCGCCGCCGTCGAGGCCGGTGCGCTTTCGCTCGAGAAGCTCGAGGCCATGACCTGCGTGTGCTCCGTCGGCCTGGACATGATCGCTATCCCCGGCGACACCCCGGTCGAGACCATCGCCGGCATCATCGCCGACGAGATGGCCATCGGCGTCATCAACAACAAGACCACGGCCGTCCGCGTGATTCCCGCCATTGGCAAGGGCGTGGGCGACTGCGTCGAGTACGGCGGCCTGTTCGGCCGTGCACCCATCATGCCGGTGAACCCCAACGCCGGCACCGTGCTTGCCCATCGCGGTGGACGCTTCCCGGCACCGCTGAACTCGCTCAAGAACTAGCTGAGGGGTTCGGGCGAGGAGCCCCGGGGAGGGCAAATATATAAGGTCGCCTGCTCGAACAGTCCTGACTCGCACGGAGAGCACATTAAGTGCTCTCCGGCTCGTGCGGAACTCGCGATCGACCTTATATATTTGCCCTCCCCGGGGCTCCCGCACAACGGGACCTCAGTTGGGTTCTATCCCGGTTGCAGTTGCTTCGCTCCTGCACCACTAGGCTGGTACGGCGGCTTGGCAGTGGAACGGTTCTTTTTCTGATATATGCTGGTTGCGGCTCTTCTTTTGGGAGGAGTCGCTTTTTTGTTGCTAGGAGGTTGGCCCGTGGTTGATGGGGAGAATCGTTCTGAGCTGCTTTCTGCGGATTGGAATGGCGAATGGATGCGCCTGCAAGTTGATCGGCGGCGGGCTGATGATTCTTTTGAGTGGGATAAGCGGGCTCGGCATTTTCGTCCGCTGGAGACTGCCCCGTATGCTCGGAATTTTATGAAGCTGTTGGCGTTAAAGCCTAGTGAATCCGCACTGGATATGGGATGTGGGGCTGGGTCGATTGCTATTCCGCTTGCTCAGGCTGGGCATCCTGTGATTGCGGCTGATTTCTCCCCTGCTATGTTGGGCACGCTTGATGCTGGCATTGAGTACTATGGGCTCGAGAATCGCATTACGCCGCTTGAGCTTGCTTGGGATGATGATTGGGATTTGGTTGGACCGGTCGCAAAGGCGGTGGATGTTGCCTTTGCCAGTCGGTCGGTTACGACGACTAATCTAAAAGGTGCGCTTGCCAAGCTTGATCGTACGGCTCGTCGGCGTTGTGCCGTCACGATGGTCGCCAACTCCAGCCCGCGCTATGATCTGCACCTGATGAACGCCATCGGCGCCTCCGTTACCTGCAGCAATGGCTTTGTGTATGCCTTTAATATCCTTATTCAGATGGGTGCGCTGCCGCAGGTCACGTACTTTGAATCGCATCGTCGCGATACCTTCGACAGCCTTGAAGCAGGTGTGGCGGATTTTTCCCGTATGCTCGATCATGTCCGCAAGGTTCGTTGGGCGTTTATTGCATGGGAGCCGGTCTCTGCGCCCAGCTCATAGCCTGTTCGCAGCCCGCACCGCCCACTCACTCGGCATCCGCATTCTTTGCGAACTGGGCAAACGCACTCCACACCGCGCCGTTCCTGCGCTATCGTGGGACAGATCACGTAGATTTAGGCCCCGTCGCGGGGCGCCCCATACATAGAAAGCGAGAACCCATGGCACTGACAGGAGCCCAGGTCAAGCAGCTTCGCAGCATGGCCCATCACCTCAACCCCGCCATCATCATCGGCAAGTCCGATGTCAACGAGGGCACCGTCGAGCAGACGGTCGCCTACCTGGAGAAGCACGAGCTCGTTAAGTGCTCCGTGCTGGACGGCTCCAGTCTTTCCGCCCGCGAGGCCGCCGAAGAGCTCGCTGAGCGCTGCCACGCCGAGGTCGTCCAGGTCATCGGCCGCAAGTTCTCGCTGTATCGAGAGTCCTCGCGCAAGGATATCGAGAAGATCAAGCTCGTCTAAGAGCCAATGATCCGGCGAGCCAACACATAGCAAGCTTACGGGCGCCCAAGTACTTCGGGCGCCCGTTTTTTTATCGCTCGACCAGCACGCGGTTGAGCCGACCCTCCACCAAGCGCTCATATAGACGCCGCGTCTCGGGCTCGGGTACGCCATTGACCTGCTCCCTCAGATGGTGCATATGCCCGCTGTACAGCTCGACGATATCGCGCCTCCGCCCCGCCGCACTGTAGACACGCATGGCACAGCGCACCATATCCTCACGCGCCGTTTCCTGCCGAAGCCCCGACTCCGCCAGCCAAATCGCCGACTGCAGATCGTTTTCTTCTAGAGATGCATTTGCTCCCTTAATCATGCAATCGATGTACTTTGACTGCATAATGCGTCGCATACGCAAAAAGTAGGTGGGATTACAGCCATTGGGAACATACAGCGGTCCGGCATAAAGCTGCTCAATCTTAAGGCACAGCTCAACTAAATGGGGCCCGCGCGCACCCGTACGATTTCCCAAAACCTCACGGCTTATCTGGTCAAACAGCCGCACATCGGTCTTGACGTAGTCGCCGTTGAGTCCGATGCATTCATTTTGGATGAGTACACACGACTTGCCATCCGGCGTCGGTCCCAAAGCCGACCGCAAGCGCGATATCGTCGAGTACAGGTTGTTACGGGCGCTATTAAACTCGGCATGGGGCCACAGCTCCATTGCCAGCGTCTCGCGGTCGACGAGCGCATCCATGCCCAGTGCAAGCCGCTCGGCAAGCGTCGCCGCCTTCTTGCGGCGCCACATTTTATCCGTGATGGGAAACCCGTCGCGCTCGGCGCGAAACGCACCAAACATGCGAATCTCGATATGGTCGATGGTATCAACGGCTTCAACCTCGCTGGCCTGGAACAGGCGCTCGCCCTCCCCTTCCAAATCGTCGCGCAGCGAGTACCGCGACAGCTCGCGCACGGGAAGCTTCTTGCGTATCCTGGCCGCCGGCTCGCCCAGACAATGCATGGCAAGGCGCGCAAAGAGCCGATACGATGGCTCTAGAATCCCCGCACGATTCATGGACATCCAGGCCGCAAGGTCGCTGTCTCGACCCGCACAGGCCAAATGCAGCGCCACCATCCAGGCCTCCGCTCCACCAACCTGCGTCTGGCTTATATCGAGTAACTCCGCTTCCTCGCGCACCGAAACCATCGAGGTGTTACGCAGATACGCCGCGCGCTCCAGCAGCAATGCGTTATCGCGCATGTACGCAATCGACTCCTCGGCAAGTTTGAGCACTTGGACCGCACGGAACTTTGCATTAACCGGCCGTCCCTCTGCCAGCGACTGCCAGCCTTCTAGCAACAGGCCAAACAGCTGAATCTGGTTGTCGCGCATGCGCACGGCAAAACGATCGAGCTCGTTGAACGCCGCGTCGTCGGTTACCGGCAAGCCGGAAAGGAGCCGCCGTGCCGCCAACACCATACGCACCCAGATAGCCATCGCCTTAAGCCCACGCACGTCGAGCGCCTCCCGCACCACCGTCATCTCGTCGTCGCGCTCGTCGGTTCCCGCGAACGACCCATCAAAGAGCTCCACCAGCATGCTATCGGCCCGTGTAACAATCCCCGCAATGTCGAGCTCACAGTCGTAGGCCTTGCTCGTTTTGAGCCGCTGTAGAACGCCGCCGTCATCTCCCCGCTCGGTCAGACAGCGCTTGACCTCGATATGCGCGGACAACATATCGAGTGCAGTATGGGATGTCTCGATTTCTGGCACGGCCAGGTTCGCAGGAAGCCCAAGCCCGTTGTCCCCATAGCAAACAGCCGTCAGTGTCTGGGCCACCCTCCATGAAACAGGGTCTATTTCGCAGGCCGCCCGTTCGCCCCCGCGCTCGATAACCGATGCCATATAGCGAGCGAGCTTTGTATTGGACACGCTGACCGCTGCCAGATATACGCCAAGCGCCTCGGCAGGCGTTGGCTCTGGAGCCGGATCGTCGACATCGATCGTGCCCAGCGCCGCTCGGCAGATATCGGCCCCGTGCCCCGTCAGAGCAAGATCGACCCCATACTGACCAGCAAGTTCAAGGACCGCATCACGGTCCAAAAAGGCGTCCGCTAGGCCCATCGCCGCATCGCATCGGCCCGCCTTAAGCAAAATCCGGGCCGCCCTCGGAACAAGTTCGGGGCGAACCTCGGCCACCAACTTACGCAAACGCAAGCGTCCGTTATCCTCCGTACCCAGACACGTAAAACTCCGCTCGGCGGGGTCCAAGCCAAAGATCGGGTAGTCGCGTACAAAGTAGGACTGGTCGACCATCGACAGCCTCACCCCACAAGCCTCGAGTTCTGCGATATTGCCCTCGCCCATCAAAATCATGAGACATGCCACGCAAAACAGCGCATTATTGTCGAGCGAAGCCAGATCGGCAAGTGCCGCGCCATATACGTTGACAATCTCGTTTTCGAGCAGACCGGCTACGTCGCCTTGGCCATACAGACCCGTCTGCAATGCCGAAACAAGCTCGGGCACGCCCTGCGTGAGCTGATAAAAGTCGAGCGACGTGCTGATCGAAAACGCCGATGCCCACGCCGAATACTCATAGGCATGCACCTTGAGCATCTGCGCATTGATCTTAACCGAATCGCCCAGCCCGTGAATCAGCTGACGATTTGAAGGACGGCAGGAGATAAAGACCCCTACCCCCATAGCGCGCAGGCCGCGAATCCTGTCGATGAGGTCTTCGGTATCGTGCTGATCGAGGTTTGGCACATTATCGATTGCGATAAGGGAGTGCGGTTTGTCTTTGAGTTCTTCGGTAACCACCTCGAGCTGCATAAACACCTCGCGCCCAATGGCGCGATCGGCCTCGATAATCCGCACGGGGCCTCGCGTCGGGTCGCATTTAACCTCATGGGTGTACTGCAGCAGCACCGAGGTCTTCCCAAACCCGTCGGGCGCATAAAGAACCACGATTCCGGCCTTTCGGCCCTTGGCTATAAGCTCATTCATCAAGCGTTCGCGGCGCACCATATAGCCTCCGCCCAGCGGCATCAGCTCGAGGTCGTCTATACTGCTCAAATCGTTTACCATGCCCACTCCTCAACTCGACCGTATGGACACTGTAACCGCAAGACCATACAGGCCGCGCTATGAATAGAGCGACCTTGTGCTTTAGGTTGTCTTTTGGTACGCAAGCGGCAAGTTTTTGTACAGCAAGGGCAGATTGTTATTAATCCCCCGACTAATCGGTCTTTAAGCAGGTAAATGAGCTTGTCAGCTTGTCCCATCTAAGCGGCAGTGTAACGTAAATGAACAAGGTTCAGCCATGTCATTCAACTCGCCTAGCACCCGCTACCGTCTACGACCTTTTAGTGGCATTTTTGCATAGAATATGGTATGGGATGAATCAAGCTGTTGGGCATCCAGCATTCGTCAAGCTTGCGGCAAGATCTTGGTCAAGTGGGCGGAAAGGGATAGCAAAAAGGCCCCCGCAATGCGGAGGCCTTAGGCAAGGCTATGTCGAGGTGCAGGATTCGCGCTACTCGCAGAGCGAAAGGGCGGCCTCGTCGGCAACGACAACGCAGTTGGTGTGCAGCTGTAGGATCGAAGCCGGGCACTCGGGCGTAACCGGGCCATAGCACATGTCATGCACGGCCTGAGCCTTGGCCTCGCCGTTGGCGACGACCAGGATCATGCGGGCATACATGATGGTCTGGGTACCCATGGTGTAGGCCTGACGAGGGACATCGTCGATGCTGTCGAACAGACGGCTGTTGGCCTGAATGGTGCTCTCGGTGAGATCGACGCAGTGCGTGCCCTTGGAGAAGTGGTCGTCGGGCTCGTTGAAGCCGATATGACCGTTGTTACCAATGCCGAGCAGCTGCAGATCGGGATAACCGGCGGCAGCGACGACCTTGTCGTACTCAGAGCAGGCAGCGGCGGCATCGGGGTTGGAACCGTCGGGCACATGCGTGTTGTTCAGGTCGATGTTGATGTGATCGAAGAAGTTCTTACGCATAAAGTAGTGATAGCTCTGGGGATCGTCGTGCGAAAGGCCGCGATACTCGTCCAGGTTGTAGGTGCTGACCTCGGCAAAGTCGACGTCGCCCTTCTTGTACCAAGCAGCGAGCTGCTTGTAGGCACCGATCGGGGTAGAGCCGGTGGCAAGGCCCAGCACACAGTCGGGCTTGAGGATAACCTGCGCCGAGATAATATTGGCGGCCTTGCGGCTCATATCCTCGTAGTCTTTAGCTTTAATGATCTTCATTACGCATCCTTTCTCGTACAAGAGAGGCAAGGCTCCCCTTACAAGCACTTGCCCGCGGCCCGCGTCGGCCGCAACCAACGTGTGCGGCCACCAGGGCGAGGTCGCGTAATGTATGTGTCTCGTGTCTAGCCGCGTCGAGGCCCCTGCCCGTCCACGGTGACCCGAAGCCTTTTAGCTTCGGACAAATCCCATCTTGCCACGGAGGGCGCCCTCTTTCAAGGGCCCCCTCCGTAAACGTGTTTGAATTGTAGGCTAATGGCCACGTGCACTTGCTAGCGCTCGCGAGCAACGATGAGCTGGTCCATCTCTTCGACATGCACGCCAACGGAGCCCTTGATGCTCGAGAACTCAACGGAGTTGCACACCAAGATGGGAACCGTCACATCGTAGCCCTCGGCAGCAATTGCCTCGCGATCAAACTCAATGAGCACATCGCCCTTATGGACGATGTCACCCACTTGCGCATGTACGGTAAAGTACTTGCCCTCGAGCTGAACAGTGTCCAAACCAACGTGGATGAGCACGTCCAGGCCATCGACCGTGTTAAGCGCAACGGCGTGCCCCGTGGGAAAAATGGCCTCGACCTTGGCATCAGCCGGTGCAATCACACGCGTTCCGGTGGGCTGAATCGCCACGCCCTGGCCCAAAAGACCGGTGGCAAACGTCTGGTCGTTTACCTCGGAGAGCGGAATGACGTCGCCCGAGATGGGAGCATCCAGCGTAAGGACTCGACCACGCATACCAAAAGACCTTAGGACTTTAGTGAACATGCTCCCCCTCGGACATACCAATCAATCAAATAACCTTAACAGTTTACCACTTGGCACCCATTTTTGACCATTAGGGAAGTTCGCGCTTGACAACCTCGACGATGTCGTCGACAACGCGCTGGGTCAGCTCGTGCGTCTCGGCCTCGGCCATCACGCGGACCAGTGGCTCGGTACCGCTCGGACGCACCAGAATGCGGCCGCGGCCGTCAAGCTCCTTCTCGGCAGCAGCGACGGCATCCCAGATGGGCTGGCAATCGTCCAGACCAGCCTTGTTGTCGGAATGCACGTTAACGAGTACCTGCGGGTACTTCTTCATGATGCCGGCAAGATCGGTGAGGGTACGACCGGTGCGCTTGAGCACGGCCAGCAGCTGCAGAGCCGTCACCAGGCCGTCACCGGTGGTGTTGTGCTCCAGGAAGATGATGTGGCCGGACTGTTCGCCGCCGATGACGGCGCCGTCCGCGAGCATGCGCTCCAGAACGTAGCGGTCGCCCACGGCAGTCTGAACCATCTCGAAGCCTTGCTCCTTCATAGCGATGGAGAAGCCAAGGTTGCACATGACGGTCGAGACGATCTCGGAGTTGGCGAGCTTGCCGCGAGCGGCGAGGTCAGAACCGCAGATAGCCAGGATGTAGTCACCGTCGATCTCATTGCCCTCGCTGTCCACGAACAGTACGCGGTCGGCGTCGCCGTCGTGGGCCAGACCGATGTCAGCATGGGTGCGCAGTACGAGCTCGCGCAGGGGCTCGAGGTGAGTGGAGCCGCACTCAACGTTAATGTCAGTGCCGCAGTAATCGGTGTTGATGGCATGGACCGTGGCACCCAAGCGCTGCAGAGCGGCGGGCGTAGTCTGGCAGGAAGCACCGTGACCGCAGTCGACGGCAACGACCAGGCCGTCGAGCCTCAGGCCATCAAGCGTATCGATGGCGTGGTCGACGTATGCCTTGCGGGCATCCTTCATCTTAATGATGTGGCCCACGCCGGCACCGGTCGGCAGCGTGTCGGCAGCCATGGCTTCTTCGGACATGACCCAGGCGCTGATCTCTTCCTCGACAGCATCGGGAAGCTTCATGCCCTTGCGGCTAAAAAACTTGATGCCGTTGAACTCCGGCGGATTATGCGAAGCAGAGATGACGATGCCGCCGTCGAGCTCGTTCTGAACGGTGAGCAGGGCCACGGCCGGCGTGGGGATGACGCCGCAGCAGTGCGGACGGCCGCCCTCGGCCATGATGCCGGCGGTCAGAGCGCTCTCGAGCATGGTGCCCGAAAGACGCGTGTCGCGGCCGACACAGATATCCGGACCAAGGAACTTGGTCGCCGCGCGGCCCAGGCGAAACGCGAGGTCGCACGAGAGGCCGGCATTGGCGACGCCACGGACGCCGTCGGTACCGAAGATGTTCTGGGGCATAGGATCGCTCCTTCCCTAGCAGGCGATATGCAACCGCCCACCCTAGTCGAAAAAGAAAAGCGGGACCCGCCGAGGAATCGGCAGGCCCCGCTTGTACATTGTATCTCGAAAGGAGATAAAACCTTAGCGCTTGGAGAACTGGGGAGCGCGGCGGGCCTTCTTGAGGCCGTACTTCTTGCGCTCGACCACGCGAGCATCGCGCGTAAGGAAACCGGCCTTCTTGAGATCAGCACGGTAGTCGCCAGCGTTCAGAAGAGCGCGAGCAATACCCAGGCGCAGAGCGCCAGACTGACCGGAGATGCCGCCGCCATCGCACAGAGCGATAACGTCGAACTGACCGGCGGTGTCGGTCACCTTGAAGGGAGCAAGGGCGTTCTCAACGAGCTGATGACGGCCGAAATACTGCTCGGCGTCACGCTTGTTGATGGTCACCTTGCCGGTGCCGGGGACGAGACGGACGCGGGCGACGGCGTTCTTACGACGGCCGGTACCCTGGTAGACAACGGTGTTCTCAGCCATCTTTAAGCCTCCAGCTCAATCTTCGTGGGGTTCTGGGCAGCGTGCGGATGCTCGGCACCAGCGTAGACCTTAAGCTTGGTCATCTGGGCACGGCCGAGGGTGGTCTTGGGCAGCATGCCGCGAACAGCGCGCTCGATGACCTTCTCCGGGTGCTTCTCCATAGCCTGGCGGAAGCTCTCAGCCTTAAGGCCGCCGTTGTAGCCGCTGTGGCGATAATAGGTCTTCGTGTCGGCCTTGTTACCGGTAAGCTGGACCTTATCGGCGTTGATGACGACAACGAAGTCGCCGCAGTCGCTGTTGGGCGTGAACTGAGGCTTGTTCTTACCGCGCAAGATCATTGCGATCTGGGTGGCAAGACGGCCCAGGACAGCACCATCGGCGTCGACGAGAACCCAGTTGCGCTGGACCTCGCCCTGCTTGGCGTAGTGAGTCGATTTCGAAATCACTTAGACTCCTCCATGTACAGTACGTGTTGTTACAGAGATTCACGGGGCTCTGCAAGTAACCCGTCCATATTACCCCGCTCGCCGTACGAGTCAACAGGTATTTTGGCTCCGACCAGAGTTTCTGCACATGTCGTCCATGGGTCATGACGTCGCGACACTAGCGCTCGACAAACGCCTCGATATCTCCCAGCAAGCGCTTTGCCTCCTGGCGGCCCTGAATATACAGGTCGAGGAGCTTTGCCGGATCGTGCTCAACATGGCCGACCTCGACCGGCTTTTGCGGAGCAACGACCAGCGCACGGCCCTCACGCTCATACTGCCACAGATGCATGCGCTGGATGTTATAGCGGTCGTGGCGCGTCTCGATAGCCTCAAGCAGATAGGGGTAGTCGGCATAGCGGGCTCGTGCGGCGGGCATAAACTCGTAGGGCTTTTTCTCGTACGAGCGGTCCTGCGTGACAATGACGACCGCGCGATCGAAGCCTGCCTCCTCCAGCACGTGCTCGATGGGGACCGAATCGGCTACGCCACCGTCGACGTATTTGTGCCCGTCAATCTCGACCGGCGGCGTCACCAGCGGCAGCGACGTCGATGCGCGCACGGCGTCGAGGTCGAGCACGGCGCTTTTGACCGACAGGTACGCGGCGGTTCCAAAGAGCATGTCCGTCGCGACGGCGTACATCTCGATGGGGCTCGCGTCGAACGTCTCGCTGTCAAAGGGATCCAGGCGGTCCTGGACATCGTTGAAGATAAAGTCGTAGCCGACGATGGAGCCCGTGGACGCAAACGATGCGGCGCCCATGAAGCGGTTGTCGTTGCAGAAAGCCAGGTTGATGCGGTTAGCACGGCCGATCTGGTGCGACTTGTAGTTCACGCCGTTGAGGGCGCCGGCCGATACGCCATATACCGCCGGAATCTCGACGCCGGCCTCCATGAGAACGTCGAGCGCGCCCGCGGTAAACTGCCCGCGAAAACTACCGCCCTCCAGGACGAGCGCGACCCTGCCGGCGTTCTTTGCTTTATCTTCTGCAGTCATGTTGACCTCCTGCTGTTTCGTTTTGGCCTTCTTCTACCCAGTTTTGGGATGGAGGGCGTGTAGGTTTTGGAGTTGAGGAGGGCGGGGCGGCTGGCGGAAAGCACGTCTCACTCTGCGTTGCTGCGGGGCACGGCAGGCTGCAGCGCGATCGGCATCGCGTCTATATCTAGTCGAGGCATTGCGCGGAGAATCCGCGTATTTGCTTCGCAAATCCGCACCGGCTTCGGCCGCCTGCCGGCGTCCTCGCCCGCGGGCTAAAAACGCTCACGCGTTTTCTTTACGCCCGCGCCCTGCATAGAGTTCGATTCTCCGCGGTTTGGGGGGATCCGTTGATGCTGGGCGAGGCCAGCTGAGATTCGATAAACATCGCATCCATTTTGAGTCGGAAGTTTGCGCGGAGAATCCGCGTATTTGCTTCGCAAATCCGCACCGGCTTCGGCCGCCTGCCGGCGTCCTCGCCCGCGGGCTAAAAACGCTCACGCGTTTTCTTTACGCCCGCGCCCTGCATAGAGTTCGATTCTCCGCGGTACGGGCTGGAAATAAAAAGGCAGGTAGATACGAATATCTACCTGCCTATTACTTGTGGTGGAGGCGCGGAGAATCGAACTCCGGTCCACGAAAGCCCCCTGATTGGCATCTCCAAGCTCAGTCGCTGGTTTTGTCTCGGACGCTTTGCGCGCAGCGACACGCTCGCGGCGTCCTAACCGGTTCGGTCTTAGCCTGCGCCATACCGATTACGTGCGCAGGAGCATTCCCCTAAAATGACGTCGCGCCGGTGTCGGGGAAATCACCGGGTTGACGCGCCGCTATAAACTAAGCAGCGAGAGCCATAGGCTCAAAAGAAGAGTTGTTGTCAATTCAATTTGACGGTACCCCTGTTTAACGAGGCGAGGAGACCTCGGCTTGCTTCCTCTCTCAGAGCTATCGTGTCGAAACCAGTCGCCCCCGAATGTCGGTAAAGTCTGGATGGCATTGGGCACGAGTACCCAACAGCCGTCGACTTTTCAAGGAACATACGGGGCGAGCCCCGCTTGTGAAGTGCTATGTTACCACGTTCTCAAGGAAGACAGATGTTCTATCCACGAGCTGTGAAGACCCCAATGTGCGCTGTACTTCGCACTTTTGCTACCGATCGCGTCACGTATATTTTCGCCAAGCACAATTGACCCGTCGAAAGGACCGTTATGGATACCAAGCAGCAACTCGTCAATGCCCTCGCAGGCCTGGGCTCAACCATTACCGAAGCTATGGATGTCATCGAGGGCTTTGTCCCCTGCGGACATCCCGCCCTCACGGTATCGAACGCACTCGTCGCGCTGGACGCTGACGATGATGCAGCTCTCGCCCAGCAGCTTGAGACCGTCGAGGACTTTATCGACCACGTGAGTGAGAACCGCGGCGTGGCCGCCTACCACGGCATCGAAGTCGAGCTCGCGGGTCCCAAGGCTGATCTGCTCGCAGCAATCCGCGAGGTAGGCGCCCTCATGCAAACCGCAGGCGTCAAGAACACCCAGGTCAACGAGTGGGTCTATCGCAGTCTGGCAGTACTCGACAGCTCCGACGAAAAGGCAGCCGAGCAGCTCGCAGAAAGTCCCGCCATTAAGGCCGAGCTTTTGTAAATAGCAGACGCGGGCCCCTTGGATCATCGTCGTCCAAGAGGCCCGCAAGCAGTTCGCGTCAACCGATAGCCGCGCCGCCGCGTTTGGCCAAAGCAAGAATCGGCATCATTTGACGAGGTGTCTTTGCTGCAAGATCGGCATGTTCGAGCAGTTTGCGATCGTTAGTTACCAAGTAATCAACCTGCGCGCGCTTGCATGCGGCGAGCACCAAGTTGTCCTCGTAATCGCGATGGAGCGTCAGATATTTGTTGGCCAGCCAAAGATCCGACGCATCTGCACCCACGGCCGTGGCGTTTTCGGTCATATTTCGAACAAACGCCAGCGCCGCATCGCCAATCGCGCGGGCAGAAGCCTCGTCGAGCGCTCCCCCGCTGGCAAGAACGCTACGCTTCAGCTCGTGTTGGACAACGTACAGCACGTCCTTAGCGATATGCACCGGAAAGAACAGCAACGCCCCCGTCTCCATCGCCCGCCCAATAAACGCACGCGCGGCAAGCGACTCGGCATGGTCGACGCAAAACGAATCAACCCATACGTTGGCATCCACCATTATTTTGAGGGGAGCCCCGCTCACACGATCATCCCCTTTTGGCGATAGCGCTCGTCCATGGCTTCCGAATAGATTGTGTCCCAATCGCGATCGTCGGATACGTGCGACGTAGCGATGCCCAGGTCCGCGTAAAGCTGATCCGCCGCCGCCCATGATGCGGCGAACGGAGTATCGGGCGCGACGGTCTGCCGCCGGTCGTCGACGGCCGCAAGCACTTCCTCGCACTGCCCGCCACCCTGCGCGACCTTGGCCACCACCTTTTTGATGAGCTCAGGCAGTGACCTGCCCGAAAGCTGCAGCGCTTCCTCGGCGCGCTCTTTAACCGAGCGATCTACGCGAACATTCACCTGCGCCATGCTGCCAACGGTAGCCATCTCAACCTCACCTTCAGAACTTACTAGCAGTGCTAGCACGATCATATATCTGAGCTAACATCTCGTCAAACAAAAGAAGGCCTGCACCCTGGCGGCTGCGATGCCGCCAGGGTGCAGGCCATATACTCAATCGAAAACGCTAACGCAGGTACGCCTTTGCGTTGCCCAGGCTGTAGGCGATCGTTGAGCCGTTGTGCAGCAGTGACGACGTCTGCGGAGTGATCCTGCCGATAATACCCAATGCCAACAGCGCCGAGTTGGTGAGCATCACCTTAGAATAGGAACTCGTCAGACGATCAATGAGGCCCTGGCTCATGCGGCGCAGGCGCACGAGTGCGGCGAGATCCGTGTCGGCCAGGATGATGTCGGCGACCTCCTTGGCAGTGTCGCTTCCACCGCCCATGGCCAGACCCACATCGGCCAGGCCCAGCGCCGGTGAGTCGTTGACGCCGTCGCCCACCATGGCAACGTGGCGCCCCTCGCGCTTAATCCGCTCCACATAGGCGTACTTGTCCTCGGGCAGCAGCTCGGCCTTAAACTCGTCGACACCCGCCTCGCGCGCAATGCGCTCGGCCGTGCGCTCGGAGTCGCCCGTAAGCATAACGACATGTTTGACGCCCAGCGCATGTAGGTCGGCGATGGCCTCACGGACCCCGAGCTTGAGCGGGTCCTCGATGCCGAGCACGCCGACGACCTTGCCGTCGACCGCCAGGTACAGCGGCGACAGGCCCTGCATCTGGGACTCAATGCGTTCCTTAATGTCGGAATCGAGCTGCGCACTCTCGTCCTCAAATACAAAGTGCGCGGAACCGATGATGGCGCGACGCCATTCGATGGACGAAGCGATGCCGTGCGCCACGATGTACTCGACGGCGGCATGGCGCTCGCGGTGTTCGAGCCCACGCTCGCGAGCAGCGTTGATGACTGCGCGCGCCACCGGATGCGGGAAATGCTCCTCCAGGCAGGCAGAAAGGCGCAGGACCTCATCCTCGCTCCAGCCGTCGGTCGTCAGCACGCAAGCCAGGCGCGGCTGCACCAGCTCATGAAGGGCAGCGCGCAAAAATGCGATGTAACCGGCCACGACAAACACCGCACGCAGAGGCGTCGGCAAGAACCAGCGGCGCGCGTAGTGGGCGCCGAAAAGTGTGGCAAAATCCATGACGAGCTTGTGCTTGCGTGGCTCAAGCTGCATCACGTAACCCGTCTTTGCGTCGGCAATGGCCTGGGCATCGAGCGCACCGACGGCGGCCAGCACGGCATCGCGGTGCGGCTCATCGTATTCGAGTGCCATCTGGCCGATGCGGCCATAAACGCGCACCTTGTGCACGCCGTCGATATCGCCGCTAAGCTTAAGAAGTGCATCGAGATCACTCTCTGGCACAGGACCCGCCAATTGAAGACGGGTCCTGCCGGGGATCTCGCTCATAATCGAGAATCTCATAGTTTGTGCCTGGGAGCGTTACTCGGCTGCCTCGTCAGCAGCGGCCTCGCTCTGGGTGATTTAGGCCGCCTCGGCAACCATGTCGTCGACATTAGCCTTGGCCTGCTCGATCATGTCCTGGTAGGCGTTCTTGATGCGCATGCCGCACGCGATACCCTGCACGCAGGCGTTCTTGACCGGAGCGCTGGTGAGCAGCTTGATGCCGTCCGTGCCGAGCAGAAAACCGCCACCAACAAGCAGGGTATTGAACGTCGACTTCTTCATGTTGCTTCTCCCTTTTGCCGCATTGGACGCGGCACGGTGCCTCAGCACCCGAGTAAACAAGTTTGCTTGAGAACACTTTTAGAAATAGTTTAGTTTATCTAACTATTAAGGTCAACAAAGGTTAACTTTTTGGAAATCTTGGAGTCCAAATTCCATTCAGCCCACCTGACCCGAACGGCCGAGTCGTCACGGAACCCGGGAGCCCCGGCAGGGCGGGTGCTTCCTCAAAATGATTTCCCTTCAAAACAATGGGCGTGCCGACGGCACGCCCATTCACTCTATTCCATTCAGCCACCTGACCCGAAAGGCCGAGTCGTCAGGGCGGGGAAGGCCATCGGGCGGGCAGGGCCCGGGCCTTTGCTCGCAACGAGTTCCGCACGCAAAGGAGGCGCCAGTGGCGCCTCCGTCTTGCGCAGGACTGTCCGAAGTTGAGAGTAAAGGCCCGGGCCCTGCCCGCCCGATGGCCTTCCCTGCCCGTGTGCTACGCGAGCGCCTTTCTCAGCAACTCGTTGAAGAGCTTCGGGTTGCCCTTGCCGCGACTCGCCTTCATGCACTGGCCCACCAAATAGCCAATGACCTTCTGGTTGCCGTCGCGGTACTGCTGCGCCTGCTCGGCACAGTTTGCCAGCACCTCGTCCACAATCGGCTGCAGCGTGCCGGCATCGCTCACCTGACGCATACCACGCTCGTCGACGATCTTGTTGGGGTCGTCGCCGGTCTGGGCCATGGCCTCAAAGACCTCGTGCGCCTGGTTGGAGCTGATGGCATCGGTCGCCAGCAGCTTGGCAAGAGCCGCCACCTGAGCCGGCGCGATGCCGGACTCGGTGAGCGACACACCCGCGTCCTTAAGGTAGGCGATCATCTCGTTGACCAGCAGGTTCGCGACCGTCTGGGCCTCCTTGCCAGCCATGCCGGCAGCAGCGGCCTCAAAGAACTCGGCAAACTCCGGGTCGCCGGCGATCTGCTCGGCGTCGGCGGCCTTAATGCCAAAATCGGCCTCAAAGCGGGCGCGCTTGGCATCGGGCAGCTCGGGAATCTCGCCGCGGCAGCGGTCGATGAACTCGTCATCCAGATCGAACGGCGCCAAGTCGGGGTCGGGGAACAGACGATAGTCGTCGGCCGTCTCCTTGACGCGCATGACCACGGTGCGCTTGCGGCTGGGCTCCCAGTGGCGGGTCTCCTGGTAGATGATGCCGCCCTCCTCGAGCACCTCGGCCTGACGGCAGATCTCGTAGGCAAGGCCGTCATGCAGGCTCTTAAACGAGTTGAGGTTCTTGAGCTCGGTCTTGGTGCCCAGCTTGGTCTCGCCGCGGCGACGCAGGCTCACGTTGCCGTCGCAGCGCATGGAGCCCTTCTCCATGGAGCAGTCGGAAATACCCAGCGTCACAAAGATGCGACGGAGCTTTTCCATAAACAGACGCGCCTCCTCGGGCGTGCGCAGATCGGGCTCGGTCACGAGCTCAATCAAAGGCGTGCCGCAGCGGTTGTAGTCGACGAGCGACTCGGCCGCGGCGGTAATGCGGCCCTCGGCACCGCCCACGTGCACCATCTTGGCGGCGTCCTCCTCCATGTGGATGCGCAGGATGCGGATGGGCACGGTGTAAGAACCGTCCTCGCGACGCTCGGGCATCTGCATGTTGGAGGCATCGTAGCTGGCTAGGTGGCCGGCGCGCTGATTGCCCTCGCGCATCGTGGAGGACATGGACGTGGACAGGCCCTCGGCATTGGCCGAAGCGCTCGCCAGGCTCTGGGCCTCGGCCTCGCCAAACGCGCAGTCGGGGCGCTCGGCGGCACCGCGACCGGTCACGTCCAGATCCAGATGACCGTACATGGCAAAGGCGACCGGACCCTGCGTGGTCTGGAAGTTCTTGGCCATATCGGGATAGAAATAGTGCTTGCGGTAGAACATCGAGTGGCGCTGGATCTCGCAGTTGGTCGCGAGACCGGCCTTGACGATGCTCTCGATGGCGCGCTTGTTGGGTACCGGCAGGGCGCCGGGCAGGCCCAGGCACACCGGGCACACGTTGGCGTTGGGCTCGTCATCGTGGCTGAGCTTGCAGTTGCAGAACATCTTGGTATCGAGTGCGGTGAGCTCGGTATGGATCTCCAGGCCAATC
Source organism: Collinsella sp. AF18-8LB (assembly GCF_003459795.1). Lineage (NCBI taxonomy): Bacteria > Bacillati > Actinomycetota > Coriobacteriia > Coriobacteriales > Coriobacteriaceae > Collinsella > Collinsella sp. AF18-8LB. The sequence goes on along the minus strand of NZ_QRWU01000002.1, from coordinate 91,016 downwards.
ACGGCCTCCCAATCCTGCAGGACCTCGGAAAGCTCCTTCATTACAGCTCGCCCCCCTTCCCGGCAAAATCGGGCGCGACGGAAAGCACGGGCGCGCCCGTGGCGGTATCGGCAAAGCCGCGCTCCAGGGCGCGGGCAAACGTGAGCAACTGACGGTCCTTAAAGGCGGGTCCCACCATCTGGGCAGAAACGGGCAGCTGAGTATCCTCGCCCAGGCCCAGCGGCACCGAGATACCACCGTTGCCGCAAATGTTGAGCGAAATGGTGTACAGGTCGGAGAGATACATCTGCGTGGGGTCGCTGATCTCGCCGAACTTAAAGGCCGTGCGCGGCGAAGCGGGCATAAGAATGGTGTCCACCTTGGCATACGCGGCGTCGTAGTCCTGCGTGATAAGCGTGCGAGCCTTTTGCGCGGCATAGTAGTACTTGTCGTACACGCCCGAGGAGAGCAGGTAGGCACCGAGCATCTGGCGGCGCTTGGCCTCGGCACCAAAGCCGTGGGCGCGGCTGAGCGAGCTCTGGTCGGACAGGTTGGCGCAGCCTTCCTCCTGGTAGCCATAGCGAATGCCGTCAAAACGGGCCAGGTTTGAGAACGCCTCGGCCGGGCCGATGACGTAGTATGCGGCGATGGCGGCGTCCAGGTGCGGCAGGTCGACCTCGACCAGCTCGGCACCCTGGTTCTGCAGCTCCTGAGCGGCGCACTGAACAGCGGCCTTGACCTCGGGCGTCAGGCCCTCGGCCTCCATAAACGCGGGGATGATGCCCACGCGCTTGCCCTCTATGCTGTCGTTGAGATGCTCGGTAAAGTCGACGGCGCAATCCTGGCTGGTGCAGTCGTACGGATCGTGGCCCGCGCCGGTAAGCGCATTCATGGCCAGTGCGACATCCTCGACCGTGCGGCCGAAGGGGCCCACCTGGTCGAGCGACGAGCCAAAGGCAACTACGCCGTAACGGCTCACGGCGCCATACGTGGGCTTAAAGCCCACCACGCCGCACAGCGACGCCGGCTGACGAATGGAACCGCCGGTGTCCGAACCCAGCGAGAGAGCGACCTCGCCCGCGGCGACGGCGGCAGCGGAGCCGCCCGAGGAGCCGCCAGGCACGCGCTCGGTATCCCAGGGGTTGTTGGTGCGGTGGAACGCCGAGCTCTCGGTAGAGCTACCAAAGGCAAACTCGTCCATGTTAGCCTTGCCCATGGGCAGGCAGCCGGCGTCGAGCATGCGCTGGACGCAGGTGGCGGTGTAGACGCTCTTGTAGTTCTCGAGCATGCGGGAAGCGCAGGTGGTGCGCGTGCCCACGAGGTTCATGTTGTCCTTAATGGCCAGCGGCACGCCCGCGAGCGGGGGCAGCGGCTTGCCTGCGGCACGGTCGGCATCCACGCGCGCAGCGGCCTCGAGCGCGAGCTCGGGCGACACCTGCAGGAATGCCTGGACCCCGCCCTCGCGCGCCTCGATGGCGGCAAGAGAGGCCTGGGCCACCTCGGTAGCGGTAAAGTCACCGGCGGCAACGCCCGCGGCGATCTGGGCGGCGGTAAGGGAATCGAAGCTCTGCGCCATTACTCGCTCTCCCCCTCTCCCAAAATGGACGGCACGCGGAAGTAGCGGTCGCGCGCGCTGCCAGCGTTTTCGAGCGCAACGTCGAGCGGCAGGTCGCGCTCGGGCTCGCGCAGGTCATCGCCCATCACGTTGGACAGGCTTCCGATAGGATGGAACGTGGGCTCCACGTCGGGCAAGTCATATTGCAAGACGGGCTCGAGCATCTGGACGGCGTCATTCAGGTAGGACGTCATCTGGGTGAGCTCGTCATCGGTCAGTGCGATCTTTGCGTACTCGGCGATGCCGCGCACGTCTTTCTCGCTGAGTGCCATAGGCGCTCCCTTCCGCATAACAGATAAACCGCTCTAGTATACAAGGCAACGCCGCTTGGAGCAGGTGCTTTACCCAAATGCAGCGAAAACGTAACGAGGGCGGCGGTTGGCAGGCGGCAGGCTGGCGGTTCTGCAGCGAAACCGCACCGTCCATAGTGAAAACCGTCCCGCCCACAACGAAAACCATCACAACATTCGACGCTTTTCGTCAAAATCGCGATTTTCATCGAATGTTGTGATGGTTTAGAAGTCCCGACCACCACAAAGGTGCCTGTCCCCTTTGTGGTGGTTCTGGAGAATGTCTTATGCCGAGGCCTTGGCCTTGCGGCGCTTGCGGACCGCGTGGATCACGATGTCCAGCAGCAACAGCACAATGGCCACGACTACAATAAGCACGGCAAACTCGCGCTTGCCCCAGTGGCGGCCGGCCAGCGACTTTTGCTTGTCGACGTCCTTCTTGTTGTACTTGGTGCGCACGCAATGCACCAGCAGGCGATGGTCGTTCACGCCGTAGGGCGTGCAGGTGACGAGCGTCACCTTGTCGGCGCCGGGCTCGATGGTCAGCGACTCCATCTCCTCGGGCAGCACCACCTCGGAGTCCACCATCTTGTAGGCGAGCGTCTTGTTCATGGTGTGCAGCAGCACCAGGTCGCCGGGCTCCAGCGAGTGAATGTCGTCGAACATGCTCAGGTTGCGCATGCCCGAGTGCGCGGTGAGCACGCAATGCGTCGAGGTGCCGCCAACCGGCAGGCTCGTGCCCTCCAGGTGGCCGACGCCCGCCATGAGGACTTCCTCGCTCGTGCCGTGGTAGATGGGCATGCTCACGTCGATGGAGGGGATCTCGACCCAGCTCATCATGGGGTCGCGGTCAAAGATGAGCTGCTGGGCATAGGGCTCGATCTGGTCGGCGGGAAGCTCGGTGGCCTCGCCCGCCAGCTGCTCGTTAAAGGAGCGCGCCTGAAGCAGAATGCGCTCGCGCTCTTCGGCAGACAGCGCGTCCACGGTGCTGGACACCGTGCTGATCTGATTGAACACGCCCGAGGCCTCGAGCCGGTCCAAGATCCACGGCCAGGTCATAAGGCCCACGCCAATAAGGATGATAACGATGGTGATGAGCCGATCGGCCCAGCGCGGCAGTCGCTTGCGACGGCGTTTGGACTTTGGTTGAGGTTTGGGCTGAGGGCTTGAGCCACCGTTGGCCGCGGCGTTATTGCTCTTCATATGTTTGGCGCCCTGCACCATCGCCGGTCACTCCTCTACAACTCAAGTTGTTTAAGCAAATAATAGCCGATTAACGAGCTTCCGCGCCGGACAACGCAGCTAGACAGCATTGCGCAGCGCGAGCATAGGCCAGCATTTGAGTTTTCAAAATGTCCCGAATCGGCGGGGCGATTCGGGATACAATAGCTACAGGAAACGACGCACCCCGCGTAAGTACTTAGGAGCGCGGGCGACCAGTTTCCGACGTTGTTAAATGCCCGGGCCTCTAACCCCGGGCATTCTTATTTGCGCTTGTTACGGCGCAAATGCCTTCTACCGTCCGCACCGCGCGTGCGCCTACGGACCTTAAACCGAACCTCATACGAGTCAAGAAACGCGATGACGAACGAGCCCACCGCCGCGAGGGCGGCGAGCGCGTTAAGGAATTTCAGCATTTGGGGACCTCCGATCGAGTCGTCGGCCGCCCGCGCACGGGATGCGTCGCAAGGGTATTTTACTGCGAGCACTCGCACTTACAGCTGGTAAACGCAATATTTGCAAACATCTGTTCGATATTCATACGCTTGATACATCGGGCAATGGAGCCTGGCTGCGTTATCCCAAAAAGAACGGGGCAGACTCCAGTGCGGAGTCTGCCCCGAAAAGAGAATGGCAAAGCAAGAACGTCGATGGACGAGAAAAGTGTCCGCAAGTCTCATGGCCATCACATCCCACCTGCCAAAGGGATGGGTGAGCGAGCGTTACTCCTGCTCGGACTCCTCAGCCTGCTTACGGCTGCGGATGAGGTGAGCCACGCCGATGCACAGCACCGCACCACCAGCAATCCAGGTGAAGGTCACGCCGTTAAGACCGGTCAGCGGAAGGCCCACGGACTTGGTGTTGCCGACGTTGATGGTGACCTCACCGGCGGCGGCGTTGGTGCCGGTGCCATCCGTGCCGGTCAGCTTGTTGTCGCCGGCAGTGCCGTCGAGCGTGCCGAAGGCGATGTCGGAACGGCCCTTGTCGGACTCGGAGACATCAGCCGAGAGGCCCGTCACTTTCATGGTCGCATCGTCGTACTTCGGGGTGATGGTGAAGGTGAAGGGGTCGGCCTTGGTGTAGGCATCGCCGGGGGCCTGGACCTCGGTCACTTTGTAGGAGCCGGCGTCAAGGCCGGAGACGGCGATCTTGCCGTCGTCGCCGGACGTGAACTTCACGTACTCGGGGAGTTTGCTAGCGTCGGCAACGGTCACGAGCTGGCCCGCGACGACTCCTGCGGCGGCGTCAGCCTTCGAGGCGACATACTGCCCCTGGGTGTTCGCGTCATCGGACTGGATGGCGAAGACAGCGCCCGCGAGGCCCTTCTCGGTGCCCTGGTCGACCTTGTTGAGGTTGAGCTTGAACGCGAAGTCGGCGACGGTGTCCTCGATCGTCGTGCCCGTACCCTCGGCATACGGGTTGTTTGAGTACGTGAGCGTAACGGTGTTGGGGTTGCCGCCCTTGTTGCCGTCAGTTGCGTTGCCGATCACGGCGCTGCCGTTGAGCTTGGCCTTGTAGAAGACGACGATCTTGGTATCTGCGGTCACACCGTCAACGTCCTTGAGGCCCTTCTTGCCATCGCCGACCTTGAACTCGACCGTCAGCTTGTTGGCGTCCCAGGCCACGTCGTACTTGCTCGCATCAATCGGAGAATAAGTGCCGCCGTTCACCGCGTACACCTCGACCGAGCCGCCGACGAAGTCAAGACCGCTGGAAAGCACGTCGGTGAACTTGTAGGCATAGGCGCTGAAGGTGGCGTAGTTGCTGGCGATGGTGCCGGTGAGCCGGTAGTTGACCTCCTGGCCGATCTGGGAATCGGCCACGTCCTTCCACTCGTTGGAGACCTTGATGTCGGCAACGCCGACGGCATCCGCGTCGTCGAGGACCTTCTTCTCGACCGTGGGAACACCCTTCTTTGGCGTGACGGTCGTCGTGCTTTTGCCATCGATCACGGCGTAGACAGGAGAGGTGAACGCGTCGGTCGAGCTGCCGTCAGGAGTGCCGGCGACAGCGGTGAGGAACAGCCAGTAGCCGGCGTCGAGGCCGGAAAGGGACGGGCTGCCCGCGGACGTCGTCTCCCAGCCGGACTTACCCTCCAGGCTGGCAGCGATCAAGCTCAGGACGTTGTCGCTCGCGACCTTCGAGTCGGTCCCGGTAACCCCGGTGTTGGCGTTCAGCCAATCGGCGGCATCCTGCGCGTGGTCGCTGGCAAAGGACGTGTCCTTCGCCTTGATGGCGTCCAGCACGGCTGCCTTGGCATCGTCGCTGGCCCACTCGATGTTGCTCAACGTCGCGGCCCCTCCGGTCGTCACGACCGTCGCCTTGAAGATCTTGATGCCCTTATAGGTCGTGGACTTCGCGTAATCGCTGTCCACGAATGTGACAGTCGACCCGCCCTCAGCAAACGCCATCGTGACCGGGGCCATAACTCCGCCGAAGCTCAGGGCTGCTGTGAGGCCGGCGGTTACTGCCAGGCGTGCGATGTTCTTGTTCACGCTCATCTTCTTTTCCTCCATTTTCCGGTTGGTTCTCATTCGATCGGTCATCATCTGTCTGTGTCTTAGCATCTACTTCGCTACGTCTCGCCCCGCTCTCTGTGGGGCTGCCAGCTACTCTTTATGGCTGCCACCTCCCCGCTTGACCAGGAGCGCGACCACGATGAGTGCGGCTCCGGCGACCGCTGCGGCGGCCGCGGCGTACATTGCCATATCGCCAGTCGAGGGCATAAAGCCTCCGGTGGTAATGCTAGGGGGTGTGCCGGTGGGCGTGTTGATGAGCGACGCCTCCAGGCTGCCCGTCGACCCGTCCGCGCTGTCGGCGCGCAGGGGCGACTCGGCCGTGATGGTGAGTTTGGGCTTGGCGGCGGCCACCTGGTCGACGTCCAGGCCCTCGGCCTTGACCGTCACAGAACGCGCGCCCTCGAAGGCGGTGTAGCCCTTGGGCGCCTTGAGCTCGCGGACCTCCAGCTTGCCCGAGTCCACGCCCGAGACGGTCACGCGGCCGTCCTCGCCCGTGGTGACGGTGGCCTTGCCCTCCGCATCCCACGTGCCTTCGGCCGCCAGTGTGCGACCGCGGTCGTCGGCGATGCTCAGGACCGCCCCGGCAAGCGGCTTGTCGCCGTCGCTGCCGCGCTTGGTGAGCGCGAGATCCCAGGTGTAGGCGCACGCATCGTCGCTCGGCGTGCGGGTGAAGCCGGCGTCGCCGGACTGGTCGGCAAAGGGAGAGCGCGGGTAGCGCAGGTAGACCTCGTTGGGGTTGCCCTTCGCGATGCCGCGGTTGCACGCGCTGTTGAGCGGCGCGTTGTACACGGCGACCACGCGGGCGCCCGCGGTAAAGGCGTCGGCCCCGCCAAGCGCGGCGATCAGGTCGCCGGTGCGCACGGTGAAGGTCTTGCCGTCCGCCGCTACCTTGGTGGCGCACTGGGCCGTGATGTCGGTCCAGCCCTGCGCGGGCTCGGTGCCGGCGCGGCCGTCCTTGCCGGCCGAGACGGCGTCGAAGCCGCCGTCCGCGCCCGCCGCCACGTACACGCGCATGCTCGCGGCGACCTTGGAGGGGTCGAGTCCCGCGCTCATGGTGTCGACGAACCGCACCGTGTAGGTGTCGTAGGCGGTGAGCCCGGCCGGGACCGTGGCAGAGAGGCGCCAGTACAGGTCGTCGGCGACCGTGGCGTCGGCGGCCTTCTGCCAGGCGGCGGTGCTGTCCTCCAGCACATGCTTGGCGACCTTGGGGGTCGCGGCCTTGGGCTTGACAGTGACAGCGCTGCCGCCGACCAGGGCCATGATCGGCGCGGTGCCGACCTCGCCCTGGGCGATGGCGTCGTCGTCGGCGACGATGAGCCAGTAGCCACAGGGCAGCTCGGCCGCCGTGCCCGCGTTAAGGGCCACGGACACGGCACCAGAGCTCTGGAGGGAACGAGTGAGCTGTGCGCTCAGCGCGCTCGTAAGGTGGGAATCGGCGTTGAGCCACTCGGCAGCTTCCTGCGCGGTGGTCTGGGAGCTGGGCATGCCGGCGCTGTGCAACACGGGCAGGACGGCGTCGCGGGCGGCGGCGCTTGCCCAGACAAGGTCGGTGGCGATCTTGGCGTCGTTGTCGTCGTCGATGACGTTGGCGCTAAAGACCTGGTAGGCGTCGTAGCTGCGCGCGACGGTGCCGTTAACGGTAATGGAACCGGTCGCGCTCGGCGCGGCCTGCGCGGATGTGGGGGACACAACCACGCAGGTGCCGATCAAGAGGGCGAGCAGCGCGAACAAGATCGGGAAGGAGCAAACATTCTTATTCACGACGCTCACCTCCCCTCGCGCTCGCCTTACGACGAACGTGCATCCAGGCCGCAGCAGCGCAAAGCACCGCCGCGCCGGCAAGGTATGTCAGTGTGACACCCGACATACCGGAAAGAGGCAGAGAGGTGGAGTAGGTGTTGGTGAAGGTGGGGGTGTCGGTCGAGGTTGAGCTGACGTTGCCGTTGGCGTCGACCTCGTAGTAGGCCGGCGTGCAAGTCAGCGTGCCGTCACCTTTGTCCTCAGCCGTCACCACGACCTTGAAAGTCTTGGTGTCGTTGACGTAGCCCTCGTGCTCGGTGCCGTCGCCCTTGTTGGCGGCGCATTCACGGATGTAGTAGGTGAATGTTGCTTTGCCATTGGTGAAATCGCTGGCTTTGAGGGGACCGATCTTTTGATTGGCAAACGTCACCAGTTGAGAGCTTTTCGGGTCATCAGTGGTCCACTTATACTCAATTGGATTTTCCTTGCTGCCATCCTTAGTAAACAGCTCGAACTTGAAACTCTTCATCTCGCCGCCATCGACCTTCTTGGTCACCTGAGGTGTCCATGAGCCTTCGGCTGAGTATGTATTCTTAAAGGTAGTGTCCTGAGTGATCTCGATGGAAACGTCGCTGCCGCCAGACGGAGCAATCGTGTTCGACTCATTTTTCTTGAGATCAGTGACCGTTACCTTCGTAACCGCATAGTAGGTGTAAGCAATATCCAGCACCTGCCGTGTTTCAGCCTCATTTGTTTCAAACTCAATCTTGTAGATGGTCCTGTCGTAGACCACGCCAGCGACGGGATTGTCGCCAGGGTCCTCAACGAGGTAGTAGACGATCGAACCATCGGAGTAGACCCTGCCCAGATTAAAGGCAAAGTTGCCATCTGCATCGTTCGTGACCCCATCGACAACTTTTGAACAGTCATTAAGCTGCAGCTTGCCATCTTTATCAAAGCTAGGAGCTTTGCCACTTTTGGCAGGCTTCAGCAGTTGGAACTCGAATTCCCCTTCTTCAAGGTTGCGACCCTCAAGTTTTTTGGTTCCGCTGAGCTTCATCTTGGGGTAGACACTCACTCGCATGGTGGAGCCAGCGATAACGTCGCCGTTGGTCATGATGCCGCCACCGTGGATGTTGGAGCTGTTGCCCGTGATGAAGAGGGTCGCAGCACCGGTGGCAGCATCCTTGTCCGCATCGGACGGACTTGCAGCGAGGCCAATCATGTACTTAGCCTGAGCGCCCTCGTACTTGCCGATAGACGTTGGCGTCTTGTCGATCGTACCCGACCAGTTGGCTGCACCGCCGCCAAGCATCTGACCAGTTACGGCTGCGATGTAATCACTGTTGGAACTCGCACGAATAAGGAATAGATCCTTATGGCCGGCATTTTTAAACTCTTCGGTTATCTCGCCACCCTGAACAGATGTGGGCTGGTCTTCATTCTTACCATTAGTGCCGCCTGACAGATTCTCACCGCTCTTGTCAGTGTTGTCGAAAATCGCAATACCGTTTGTGTCGGTAATAGCTGTCTTGCCACTCGGGCAAGCAGCGAAGCCGCCACCATAGCCCTGGGCCGAGTTGTCTTTAATCAGAGTGCTATAGATATATAGCTTTGCGGAAGCAACGGGAGTTTCACTATTTCCATCTTTCCAAGTGCCACCGCCCTGGACGAAGATGCCGCCGCCACCCCAGTCGTTAGTGGTGAGCGTTTCGTTGTTGGTGATGTAGGCTTTCTGGCCACTCACATCAAATTTACCAATAGTCGGAGCAGCGATACGCACGCCACCGCCCTCGGAGTTTTTTGCCACATTGTTGGCGATTGTACCGCCCGAGAAGGTAAAGATACTGAGGGGTTGGTGGAAATAGCCAGCGTAGACACCACCGCCAGCCTCGGCAGAGTAGTTACCAGTGATGTAACCGCCACTAATCTCGAGACTACCGCCGTCGTACGCGGCGATACCACCGCCACCGTGGCAACCGTTGCCGTTATGGGCGTCGAAAGCGTTATTATTCCTGTAATCGAACTGGCAGTTGTTGTTGGTGATGTAGCCGCCCGAGATGGACACGGAAGAACCCAGCGCGCAGATGCCCGCGCCGTAACCCGCCCGATCTTCGAACGTACCATTACCAGAAATCGTGCCACCGGTCATATTAATTGTAGAGCCGTAAGCGTACACGCCACCGCCGTTGGGAGCATAGTTGCCCGCGATAACGCCGCCTTTAAGGTTGAGGGCCGCCCCCTTGCCGCCGTTGACACCAAGCTCAATGCCTGCGCCTTTGCTCATGGAAGTTGCACCGCAAACATAGCCACCGCTCATGTTGACGGTAGAACCGTTCTCGGCATAAATCAGGTTGGCAACTTTGCAGTCCTTGTTTGTGGTGAGCACGCCGCTCTTGAGATTAAACGTACCGCCCGCATACACGTGGATGAGCTTCATTTCGGAGCTCGCAGTGGTGCCCACGATAGCGCCGTTGATCTTGACCTCGTGCCTGTAGAGGGCCTCGGTGGTAGCTGTGCCTATCGGCGTTGACTTTGTTACGTAGTAGGTAAGCGTGCTGGGCGTACCGGTGCCGTTCTCATACTCCAGCTTGGCAAGGTTGCCGTTTTTGTTGCCGCTATCTGAGTATTCCTGATCCTGTGTTGGCGGCAAATCCTCAATCGTGAGCGTCGCACCCGCGGGCACATTGAACATGGACATGTTAGGCGACTTGCCGGACTCCACGCCCGAGTGTTTGATCTTATGCCCGTTGAGGTCGATGGTAACCTCACCCGCGGTCAAGGTAATATCGCTTGCATACTCAATATCAACATTCAAGCGAAATTTGCCGGCCTTTTTACCAACTTGAAGGACATCATATAGGTCCTTTGCAGAATTAATCAGCGTATATCCATCCGCATCCTCCGCAACAGGTGCAATTGCGTCCTCATCATTGACGCCATCATCCGCGGGTTGCTCGGCGTTCTCGTCCTCATCGTCATCGGACGACGGGTCCACCGTGTCAGCCTCGCCGCCCTCGGTGTCGTCACTATTCTGGTTTTCGGTATCCCCGGTGGCGCCGTTTACACCAGCGGATTCACTTGAGGAACCCCCCCCCATTACTGTTTCTTCGGTAGAAACTGTCTGGGCGTCGTTGGCGATGGCCTGCGAGATCGGGGGCATAACGAGCGACAGCACCAGGCTCAAGACGGAAGCTCCGCACAAAGCACCTGCTAGTACACGATGTGCCGCTTTGTTGTTCTGCTTAGATTTATCTGAATTTGCTGTCATCGATGCCTCCTCCCAAAAAAGGCCGCGATCTTGCTCTTTCACGATCAAACTTGAGCGCGCAACCTATAATTGCTCGCGCTCGATATGCATATTATTACTCATTGTTTAAACAACGAAAAGTCCGACTCTTACATTTTCTTTTTCTCAAAGTCTTATTTCTTGACATTTGTTCAAATTATGCAGTGTTTTGGGTGTGTTTCGCAGTTGCGAAACTGCAGGTAGATTTATTGGCAGATCTGGATAAATGACACTTTGTTGTTATTTGTACAACATTTTGTTCTAACCCACTCGGTCTGCGAACGGTCGATATTTGCCCGTAAGCGGTAGCCCATTTACCTGCCAGGATAACCTATCAACTAGATAGTCAATTCCCATGCAGCTAATGTCAACGATAACATGTTCATACATCTACTCTTGAATACTGCCGCTTGTTCCCCGCGTCAATTCACCTCGGCACAAAAAAGCGCCCCGGCAATCGGTTGCCGGGGCGCCCGATCGAACCACCACAAAGGTGTCACTGTCCCCTTCGTGGTGGTTTTGGTCCAACGCACAGTGCTACAGCAGATGCTCCTCGATAAAGATCGCGACGCCGTCTTCGTCGTTGCTCGCGGTCACATAGTCGGCGGCGGCGCGGGTGGCATCGCTGCCGTTTGCCATGGTCACGCCCACGCCGGCGTCGGCCACCATGCAGGTATCGTTATCGGCATCGCCAAACACGCAGATGTTCTGGAGCTCCATGTCGTTGAGCTCCGCCACGCGCACAAGGCCGCGCGTCTTGGACACGCGCGGGTCCATGAACTCGTAGAGCCGCTGCGTGGTTTGCAGAGCCGCCGCCTTGACGGTGCTATCGGCAAACGTCGACGCCCGCTCAATCACCCGCGGCATTACCTCGGGTGCCATGGTAAACATCACCTTGGGCTGCGGTTCGCGCAAAAACTCGGCAAAATCGACCACCTGGTAGGGCACGCAGTCGACGCGCGACAGGTGCTCGACGCACGCGTTGCTCTCGGGCACGTAGAACACGCCGTCTCGGGGGCAGACGGGCGTCGCCGGAAGGTCCGCCATGTGCTTGCAGATGCGCGCGATGGTCTCGCCCGGCAGCGGATAGCTCAGCTCGTTGATGTCGCGCGCACGGTCGATGACCTCGGCACCACCGCAGCCCACCAGCACGTCCACCAGACCTTCGATGCCCCAGAGCTCGTACATGGCCTCGGTCGCGTGGGCGTCGCGCCCGGTGCACAGGCCAAAGAGCACGCCGCGCTCGCGCAGGGCGCGAATCGCCGCCACGGTGCGCGGGGACACCGTGTGCTGGCTCGTGAGCAGCGTGCCGTCGATATCGCAGAACACGGCTTTGATGTGGCTGAAGGTGGTGTCCATGGGGACCTTTCTGGGTTGTGCGGCGGTGTGGGGTGTATTCGTGAACGGCGTACATGGTATACCAAGGCGCAGGCGCGGCCCGTCAAAGCAAAAACCACCACAAAGGTGCCTGGCCCCTTTGTGGCGGCCGGACCCGCAGGATGGCCTGGCCCGAGACGCAAAGCATCACAACATTCGACGTTTTTCGGCAAAATCGCGATTTTCATCGAATGTTGTGATGGTTTTTACTGCTTTGCGGCACGATCCAAATGCCGGCGACCAAATAGCAGCAACGCCGCGGGAACCGCCGTCACGACCATGCCCGCCCCTACGAGCGTCTGCTGCACGCCAAACGTCGCCGCCAGCCACGGGGCAATAGCCAGCGGGGCCACGCCGGCGAACATATTGCCAAAGCCCATGACCGAGTTCACGCGGCCAAGCTGCTCGAGCGGAGCCGTCGTTTGCACGATGGTGTTGTGGAGCGGGTTGACGACGCCCCAAGCTATGCCCAGTACAATCTGGCCGACAAGGGCCACGCCCACGTACGGTGTTCCCACATAGAGCAAACTTCCCAGACCCACGGACATGAGCGCCACGAGCAGCGTTTTAAGGTTGACCAGGTGCGGCGGCATGCGGAGCGCGAGGACGGCGCCCAGCACCGCGCCCACACCGCTGGCCGACGAGAGCCAGCCCATCCACTCAACGCCGACGTGCAGAACATCGCGGTAGAAGAACGACTCCAGCGGGTCGAAGGCGCCGTAGCCAAAGTTTGAAAGGAAAATAATGCAGAACAGCAGGGCGAGGACGCTGTTGGTGAAGACTGTCTTGATGCTGGCTGCGAAGGTGGCGCGAGAAGATGTGTTGGGGTCGGGACTTTGGCTGGCCTTATCCGACGTGATGTCGCCGATTGCGGGTTTGCCTTCGTGTGTGGCGGCCTGACCTGCACTTTGCCTAAAGCCCCAACCGGCGGCGAGCGCCAGTACGGTAAAGATCATCATGAGCACAAACACCGCGCGCGACGACGCAGCCGCCGCGACAAAGCCGCCCAGCGTGGGTCCGACGATGATACTCACGTTTGAAAACATGGCGATGGCGGAGTTGATGTCTTTGAGCTCGACGGGATCATCGGTGAGGTAGGCCGGATAGGATGTGGCGATGGGCTGGGCGAACCCCATCACAAAGCCCAGGAGCACCGCGCCGAGCAGGACGATGCCGGTCGCGCTGCCAAAGGCGATAATCGCCGCGCCGGTTGTCAGCGCGCCGACGATGCTCAGCAAAAAATGGCGGCGCGGGCCCAAAGCGTCGAGCGCCGCTCCACCCGCAAAGGACCCCAGGATCACGAAAACGTTCATAAACAGAACGGCCAGCGATGTCGCCACGACCGAGGCATCGTCTGCATAGGTGAGCGTTCCGATAACGCCGATAAAGTAGCTGGTCTGAAAACCGGTGTAGATGAGAAAGCGCATCGCCACCAGGCGCTTGGCCTGCACGGAAAGCGATGATTGAGGCTTTGAGAAAAGAGAGACGAGCATGGAGACTCCTTGTTTCATACGAATGTGGACGGCGGGCATTCGCCACCGTCTGTCAAATCAATCTATCCGCATGAAACATTAAGGACGCATCAAGCCCCTTTTCTCCGTTTTTCGCCCGTCATGAACTACTTGGTAGATTGTAAGGCATGTCCCACACATCTACCAAAGCAAAATCCACCACAAAGGTGCCTGGCCCCTTTGTGGTGGTTGCGACGTTTACGCTGGTTGAGACTTGGCTAGGCCAGGTCGGCGCCGTTGGTGGCGATGACCTTCTTGTACCAGAAGAAGCTGTCCTTGCGGCTGCGGGCGAGCGTGCCGTTGCCGTCGTTGTCCTTGTCGACGTAGATGAAGCCGTAGCGCTTCTTCATCTCGCCGGTCGAGGCGCTCACCAAATCGATGCAGCCCCACATGGTGTAGCCCATCAGGTCCACGCCGTCCTCGATGGCAATCTCCATCTGCTTGATATGCTCGCGCAGGTAATCGATGCGGTAGCCGTCGTGAATCGCACCGTCCGCCTCGACCTCGTCCACCGCGCCCAGGCCGTTCTCGACGATCATCAGCGGCACCTGGTAGCGGTCGTAGACCTCCTCCAGGTAGTAACGCAGGCCCTCGGGGTCGATCGCCCAACCCCAATCGCTCTTCTTGAGGTACTCGTTGCCGGCGCCACCAAAGATGTTGCCCTGCTCCAGCAGCACCGGGTCAGCCGTGGCCGTGGCGCTCATGTAGTAGCTAAAGCTGTAGAAGTCGACCTTGCCGGCGGCCAGCGTGGCGGCGTCCTCGGGCGAAACCTCCACGTGCACGCCTTCGCGGCGCCACACGCTGGGCGCCCACGAGGGATACGCACCGCGCACCTGCACGTCGCCGCAGTAGAAGTTCATCTCGCGCTGCTGCTTTTGTGCGGCCAGAACGTCTGCCGGATTGCACGTGTGCGGGTAGCAGGCGTTGCCGGCGATCATGCAGCCGATCTTGTTCTGGGGATCGATCTGATGGCCCATGGTGACGCACTTGGCGCTCGCCAGGAACTGATGGTGCAGGGCATCGAAGCGCGCCTGCGGGTCGTCCCAGTCGCAGTCGCCAAAGGCCATGGGCGTGTCGGTTGCCTCGGGCACCATGCCGCCGCCCATCACGCCGCCAAAGCCGCCCATGAGCAGGCAATTGATTTCGTTAAAGGTGAGCCAGTAGCGCACCAGGCCCTTGTACTCGGTCATGACGGTGCAGGCGTAGTTGAGGTAGAAATCGATGAGCTTGGGGTTCTTCCAGCCTCCGTAGTTTTTGGACAGACCATAAGGCAGCTCATAGTGGCTAAGGGTGACCATGGGCTCGATGCCCTGCTCCTGACAGGCCTGGAACACACGGCGGTAGAACTCGATGCCGGCCTGGTTGGGCTCGGCCTCGTCGCCGTTGGGGAAGATACGGCTCCAGTTGATGGACATGCGGTAGCACTTAAAGCCCATCTCGCCAAAAAGCTTGATGTCGTCGAGATAGTGATGGTACATGTCCACGGCCTCGTGGCTGGGATAGTGGTACTGGGGCAGAATGCCGTCGGTAATGTGGCGCGGCTCGGAGACCGTGCCGCCGGTCATGATGTCGGGAACGCCGAGGCCCTTGCCGTCCTCGTTGTATCCGCCTTCGCACTGATTGGCGGCAGTGGCACCGCCCCACAGAAATCCATCGGGAAAAGCCATGTTGGCTCCTTTCGTACGTGTTGGGATGTTGCGTGGACGCCGAAGC
>NZ_QRWU01000002.1:0-75752 GCF_003459795.1 Collinsella sp. AF18-8LB | reverse complement strand
CCCCCACGAGGTAATTTGCGTCCCGATCGGAGTTCGCGTTGAGTCGGCCGCCACGAAACCGGCCCATCTACTACGTTTAGTCGTGAACCCCCGACCACGCCGCAATTGTCAAAAATAAAACCGCAGGTAGACGGCTTGGCGGTTTTCGAAAAACCACCGTGTGGTTGGCCCCTACCACTTAAACGTAGTAGATAGGCCGGTTTCGTGGCGAGGCATGTTGCGGGACGCGCACGGACCGACCCATCGAAACTATGCCGGCTTAAGATATGCGGACGGAGCTGACGGAGACGACGTTTGCCCAGATAAAACCGACCAAAATAAACCTGTCCCTTATTGGCAGGTTCAAAACCATGCCGGTTTACGGGGCAGAACCAGTGCCCCTTGAGCATGCCAGAAACGGCAAGGACAAAACCGCAGGTAGGAGGCTTGTCAGTTTACGGAAAAACGGGGTATGGTCAGCACTCACCGTTTCAGCCCCGTAATCCGGCATGGTTTTGATTTTGGGCAGTCGCTCGGACGAGCGCATGGCATCTAGCCCCTTTGAAAAAAACCGGCGGGGCGCTCCCCCCCCGCCGGCTTGGTACCGAGTCTTTGTCGTTTGGGCTACTTGGCAGCCTCGGGCTTGTAGGTGGCAAACTCGATCGCAAAGCCCACGGCGGCACCCACGAAAGAGGCAACGATAGCCCAGATCATGTGGTTGATGCCGTTAACACCGGAGGGGTCGATGAAGGACAGCCAGTTGAAGACGCCCAGACCACCGGACATGTACGCCACGGCGCCGGAGAGACCAATGATGAGGCCGCCCACAGCAGAACCGATGCTGGCGTTGATGAAGGCCTTCTTATCGGGCAGGGCGACACCGTAGATAGCGGGCTCGGTGACACCAAAGAAGAAGGCGGAGATCATGGCCGGCAGCGCGATACCGCGGAACTTCTCGTCCTTGTTCTTGAGATACATGGCGAAGAGCACGGCGCCCAGCGAGAAGGAGTGGGCGATAACGGAGCCCAGGATGTAGTCGTGGCCCAGAGTGGACAGGTTGACCAGCGCGATGGGCACGAGCGACCAGTGGAAGCCAAAGATGACCAGGCACATCCAGAAGGCACCGACGAGGGTGCAGCCCAGGAGGGAGCCGATCATGGGCAGGCCAAACAGCAGCGCGAAGAACTCACCAAGCAGGTTGGTGATGAGCGTGGCGATGGGGCCAATGACCAGATAGCCAAGGGTGACGGTAACGGTGACGACGATCAGCGGGGTGAAGAACATCTTCATAGAAGCGGGCATCCACTTCTTAACCCAGTGCTCGAGGGTGGAGCCAAACCAGACCATGAGCAGGATGGGGATAACGGAGCTGGTGTAACCCGAGGCAGGCATGATGAGCGGCAGGCCCAGGAACGTGGTGTACCAAGAGAAGGTGCCAGCAAAGCCGAGCTCGACGGAGCCGACAACCTCGCCCGAGGTCAGGGCAACCATGGTGGGATACACCAGGGCAAAGGCGATGGCCATGCCGTTGAACTCGCTCATCTTGAACTTCTTGGCCGCGGTAAAGCCAAGCACCACGGGCAGGAAGTAGAACATGCCGTCAGCGACGGTGTAGAGCAGCGTGTAGGCGCCGTCGTTGGCAAAGCTCGGGACCAGGAAGGTAGCGAGCGCCAGCAGGCCCTTCATGATACCGGCAGCGGCGAAGGTGCCGAGCATGGGGGCGAAGATGCCCGAGATGAGGTCGATGATCACATCGGTAACGCCCTTGGGAGCGGCATCGTCGTCATCGGCGTCGACGGCGCCGCCGTCGCTAAAACCGCCGGCCTTGAGAACGGCGTCGTAGACGTCCTCGACGATGTTGCCCACAACAACCTGGTACTGGCCGTTGGCGTGCATGACCTTGATGACGTTGGGCAGCTCGGAGATTGCCTCGTCATTGGCCTTCGACTCGTCCTTGAGCTTAAAACGAACACGGGTAATGCAGTGTGCGACGCATTTGACGTTGGACTTGCCGCCAACCAGCTCTACGATCTGGGCAGCAAGATCGTCATATTTACCTGCCATGATCTGTCCTCTCTTTTCCAAATTTCGACAAAAATATCCCCTACCGCGAGCCGGTACCTTGCCCGCAGTTAGAAACCAAAAAGAATTGTTGCGATTGCCGCCGGGCTGGCGGCTTTACTCACTCGGTCTGCGAAGCCGATCGCAGACGGTTGATATGCATCATCAGATACAAGAGCTCCTCGTCCGAGCAGCTCTGCTTGAACTCTTTCTCGAACACGCGGTTGATGGCGTACGCACACTGGTAGGCCTCGGGAAAATCGCGGGCGGCCTGCATAAACAGTGAGGAGTTCTCGGTCTGCGTGCAGCTGCCCTTAACAAGGCGGCGAACCAAAAAGCGCAGGTGCGCAAGAAAGCGAATGTAGCAGTACGACGCCGTGTCGAGCGAGCAGCCGAGCTGCTTTTCCACGGAATGGGTTACCTCGTCAAGCACGCGGGTGCTCTTCATGATGAAGTCCATGTCCTTGGCGCGGCCCATGCCGTCGACCTCGGCGTTAACGATGTGGAGCGCGATGCTCGTGGCCTCGTTCTGACCCAGCTTGGCGCCGGTGTGCTTTTGCACGATGGCGAGCGCGGCCTGACCGATTTCGAGCTCACGCGGGTAGATGAAAGCCACCTCATGCTCGAGCGGGTTGGGAGCGCTGATCTGGTCGTCGTCGCGCTGAACGGCAAACTGCAGGTGATCTGCCAGGATAAAGGGCAGGCCACCGGACAGCTTGCAACCAAGCTGCTGGGATGCGAAGCAGGCAATGTCGCTTGCCGCGAGCAGAACGTCGTCGGGAAGTGTGCCGACCATATCCTGCAGGCTCTCGGGAACGTTATAGAATTTGCGCTGGATGAGCGACTCATCGGCAAGCTCGTAGGGCATCTCGTGAAAACCGATGCCCTTGCCAAAGACAACAACCTCTCGGCCGTCATCGCTGGCGGCGAGAGCAACGTTATTGTTGATCTTCTTTAAAATGAGCATGAAAAAACTCCTCGGACATCGGCGCTAGACGACGGGGCGATATTCCTCGTCTTCTATTATGCGCAAGTGATGCCTCCCGAGGAGTAACAAACTTGTGAGCACGTGGGCGATTGTAGGATGAAACTTGCATGCAGCGTAAGCCCCATTGGTGCGAAAGTCCGCTGAACGGTAGGAAATCGCCTGTAAACGGCAAAACCACCACAAAGGTGCCTGGCCCCTTTGTGGTGGTTTTGGCTGATGCCCCGATGTTACTCGCGCGGGGTGCCGTAGGGGTTGTACAAATCTGCAAGAGCAAATGTGCCGGTAGTAGCATCAAAGTCGAGTTCGAGCACACAGCAGTTGCCAATGCGGTGCTTCATCTTGAGCGGCTCCACGCCCACGCCGCGCATGACCTGAGCCGCTGCGGCGCCATGGCTCACGCACAACACGCTCTCATGTCCAGGGCGCTGCATGAACTCGGTGATGGTCGCCATCATACGCTCGCGAAACTCGACTTCGCCCTCGCCGTCATACTGCTTGTAAAAATCGCCGTACGGCAGGCGCGGATTCAAATCCTCGCTCGCGCCCTCAAATTTGCCAAAGTTCCACTCCTTAAGGCCCTTGACGCGCTCGTAAGGCTGACCGGGGAACGCAAGCTCAAGCGTGTCGCACGCACGCTCGGACGTCGAACTGTACGCATGGTCAAACGTAAGGCCACGCCCTCGCAGGGTCGCACCGACAGTTTTAGCCTGCTCGATTCCCAGCTCGGTGAGCGGCGAGTCACACCAGCCCTGCTTGCGACGAAGCAAGTTAAAGAGCGTTTGACCGTGACGCATAAAGTACAGTTTTGACATGAGGCCTCCGTGATCGCAATCGTTTGTCAGCGATTATGACACCTTGAGCTAACTTTAAGTCAAAGCTTTTTTGCAAAAACCACCACAAAGATGCCTGTCCCTTTTTGGCATGTTATGGCAGCGCAGCGAGCCGGTTCCAAGTGCCCCAGGTCGCCCCGAAAGAGGAGCGACGCGTACTTTGGTACGCGAGCGACGGCTTGAGGGGCGAGATGGGGTGCTTGGGGCCGGCGCAGCGTCAAGCCTTAAAGGTGGTCTTGGATGAGATCGCAGATGGCTCGGGCGTCGTTGATGTTGATGGCTCGGGTCGCAAAGCCGGCGTCGAAGGCATGACGCGCCAGGGCTTCGTTGCAGGCAAGGGCCAGCGTGCGACCGTCGACCAGGTCGAGCGAACTCTTGCCGCGCAGACGGTCGACGCCGGAGCGCGCGACCACGATGTTGTCGAAGCCCTCGGTCTTGTAGCCCTCGATGATCACCACATCGACATCGTTGTAGCGCGACAGCAGCTCGCGCGCGGACATCTCGTCCTCCTCGCGCGTGTCGGCGTACTCCGCCCAGCGCGTGGCGCAGATGAGGCCCACGTGCTTGGATCCGGCTTGGTGATGGCGCCAGGTATCCTTAGCGGGCACGTCGATATCAAAGCCGTGGTGCCCGTGATGCTTGAGTGAACCCACGCGCAGGCCGCGGCGGGTGAGCTCGGCGATAACCTTCTCGACGAGCGTGGTCTTGCCCGAGTTTTGGTAGCCGATAAACGCGATCGCGGGGACAGCCGGAGCGGGAGCTGCGGGCGCGATGGCGGCAGGTGCGCTCGCGGGCGCGTTGCCCGCGGCTCCCACGGCCTCAACAGCAGCGGCCTGACGCTCTGCGCGGTCCCACACGCCCGAGCGGCCACCCTCCTTGTGCAGCAGGCGCACGTCGACGATCTCCATGCCGCGATCGACGGCCTTGCACATGTCGTAGATCGTTAGGCACGCAGCACTCGCGCCGGTCAGAGCCTCCATCTCAATACCCGTCTTGCCCGTCACGCCCGCCGTGACCAGTACGTGAAAGCCAACCTGCCCGTCCGCGCGCGCCGGCGCCCAGCCCTCGGGCACGTCCTCGGCCGGCGTCCCCGCCGGAGCGATGGGCGCAATGTCGCACTTGCTCTTGGTAATGAGCAGCGGATGGCACATGGGGATGATGTCGCTCGTGCGTTTGATGGCCATGATGCCCGCCACGCGCGCGCAGGCAAGCACGTCGCCTTTTTTGGCGCGGTCCTGCAGCACCATGGCCTGCGTCTCGGGATGCATGAGGATGGTGCCCTCGGCGATGGCGATGCGATGAGTCTCGGCCTTGTCGGACACGTCGACCATGCGCACCTCGCCCTTGGCGTCCACGTGCGTCAGCTCGTCGCGGCGGGCGTCGCGGGCGGACTCGGTGGCAGCACTGGCAGTCGGCTGCGCGGGCGCTGCGGCGCTGCCAGCATTCGCCGCAGCCGTGGCTTTGTGGGCAGACATCGCGGCCCTGCGAGCGACCTTGGTGGCATCGGCGTACCTGCTCTTGGCCATATGATCATCCTCCGATTTGGGACATAAATCGTTGCGTGCCCTCAATTATCGCGTGTTCCTGCGGTTTGTGGGCCACGGCATCGCGCCAAATCGAAAGTACCCGTATATCATCACCACGGCGCAGGGCTTCGCGCACCGAATACTCGGCATCGCTGAATAGGCACGGACGCACGTTGCCATCGGCCGTCAGGCGCAAACGGTTGCAATTCGCACAAAAATGGTTGGACATGGCGCTAATGAAGCCGACCGTTCCCGCCGCACCCGGAAAGTGCCAGTAGCGCGCAGGGCCCGGGCCGGCAGGAGCGTCGTTGATGTCGAGCGGCTCGAGCTCGCCCAATCCCGCCGCCGCGGCCCCGGCATTGATGCGCGCCCGCAGTTCGTCGCTCGGAACGGTGTCGCTCGCATCCCACAGCGCCGGATTGAGCGCGGGCGCATGCGGGTCCACAGCGCAATGAGAGCTCGTACGCTCGTCGCCGATGGGCATGTATTCGATGAAGCGCAGGTGAATGGGACGGTCGACGGTCAGGCGCGCGAGGGCCGCCACATCTTGGTTGAGCCTGCGCACAACAACGCAGTTGACCTTGACGGGCTCAAAGCCCCAGGCCAGCGCCGCGTCGATGCCGGCCATGGTCTGCTCGAGCCGGCCCAAGCGGGTGATCTCTTCAAACAGCACGGGTCGAGCGTATCGAGTGAAATGTTGACGCGGTTAAGCCCGGCGTCTTTGAGCTGCGGCGCCAGCTTGGGCAGCAGGGCGCCATTGGTGGTAAGCGAGATGTCCTCGATCTGCGGAATCGCGCGGATGTCGCGAATGAGCGGGATGATACGGCGGCCGACCAGCGGCTCGCCACCCGTCAGGCGCACGCGGCGAATGCCTCCCCCGCCACCAGGCGCACAAAGCGGGCGATTTCCTCGGCGCTGAGCAGCTCGTCGTGCACGCGGGGCGCCACGCCTTCGGCCGGCATGCAGTAAATACAGCGGAAATTGCACTTGTCGGTAACGGCAATGCGCAGGTAGTTGATATCGCGGCCAAAGCCGTCATGTTGCACGTGCCCGTCCACGCAGCCCTCCCCTCACGCTGGTCTTTATTCTTTAGGGAATATAGTACCGCACGGGAAGAATAGGTCGACATGCGTACGACACGACGCAGGGCGAATGGCGTTTTCTAGTGCGAACTCGACATGGTTCAACACACCTGCATTCAATTGGAAATGCCTACGCACGCAACTTTTTCGCCCGGTCCTCAACTCAAACCTTGACTCTACAATCGTTGTAGGGTTTTCACTACACTGGTAGCTAAACGACCCAAGCCAGAAAGTGCCCCGCCCATGGAACACGACCTCACACGCGGCAATGTCCTTAAGACCATTGCGGTCTTTGCCCTGCCCTATATGCTCTCGTACTTTTTGCAGATGCTCTACGGCATGGCCGACCTGTACATGATGGGACAGTTTAGCGGCGCGGCCGGCATCACCGCCGTGGGCAATGGCGCGCAGACGCTCTATATCATTACCGTGACGCTCGTGGGCCTGGCCATGGGAACGACAGTCATCGTCGGCCACGCCGTGGGTTCGCGCCGCTTTGACCGCGCCGAGGCCGCCATCGGCAACACCATCACGCTCTTTATGGGCGTCTCGGTGGTGCTGGCCGCCGTCTTGTTTGCGCTGTGCCCGCAGATCGTGGCGCTCATTGGCACGCCGGCCGAGGCGGTCGAAGGCACCGCTGCCTACCTGCGCATCTGCTTTGTCGGCATTCCGTTTATCGCCGCGTACAACATCCTCTCGGCCATCTTTCGCGGCCTGGGCGATTCGCGCTCGCCCATGTACGTGATCGGCGTGGCATGCATCATTAACATCGCGCTCGACTTTTTGTTTATCGGCCACATGGGACTCGGCCCCGTGGGCGCGGCGCTCGGCACGGTAACCGCCCAGACGGCAAGCGTTGCCCTCGCGCTCGTGTGGCTCAAGAGCCGCCGCACGCACATTCACCTCAAGCGCAGCGACCTGCGTCCCCAGCCCGAGGTGCTCAGCAGCATTCTTAAGATCGGCGTGCCCGTGGCCGTGCAGGACGGCTGCATCCAGGTGGCGTTTATGTTCATCACCGTCATCGCCAACCACCGAGGGCTCGTCGACGCCGCCGCCGTGGGCTTGGTCGAAAAGATGATCAGTTTTTTGTTTATCGTGCCGAGTTCCATGGGCGCCACCGTCAGCGCGCTCACGGCGCAAAACGCCGGCGCGGGCAAGGGCGACCGCGCGCGTCAGGTGCTCAAAGATGCCATGACCATCTCGGTGATATATGGCTGCCTGATCACGGTGCTGATGTGGCTGGTGGCACCGGCGTTTCTCGGCTTTTTTGCCAAGGACGCCGCGGTCGTTGCGGCCGGCACCGGCTATATGCGCAGTTATATTTTTGACGCGATCTTTGCCGGCATCCACATTTGCTTTAGCGGTTTTTTCGCTGCGTATGGCAAGAGCTACATCGGCTTTGCGCACAACGTGCTGGCAGTGGTGCTCATTCGCGTGCCCGGCGCGTGGCTGCTGTCGAACGCCTACTCCGACACGCTGTTCCCCATGGGCATCGCCTCGCCGTGCGGGTCGATTCTGTCGGTGATTATTTGCGTGGTGGCATTTACCGTACTCAACCGTCGCGGAGCTTTTGACAAGCTGATGGCGTAGCGGCTCGTTCGTGTCATACGACGGCCGCGCTGCATGGCCCCAGCGTTCCCCCGCCCACCGAAAGGAGCGGTCCCATGACCGACACGCCAACTGAACATACCGAGGGCCTGCTCCGCATTGGCGAAGTGGCGCGCATGTTTAACCTGAGCGTGGGCACGCTGCGCCATTACGAGCAGATGGGCTTGCTGGACCCGGCGCACATCGATCCGGCGAGCGGGTACCGCTACTACGGATCACGGCAGCTCTCCACCCTTAACACCATCAGCCACCTGCGCGTTCTCGACTTGCCGCTCGCACAAATCCGTGAGTTTGTGACCACGCGCGATGTGAACCTTATGCAGCGGCAGCTGGCTCAGCAGCAGGAGCTCATCGAACGCAAGCGCCGCGAACTGGAGCGCGTGTCGCGCAAGATTGACAACCGGCTTACCCTGCTTCACGATGCCTTGAACACCGAGCTCGATACCATTTGCGCAATCGATGCACCCGAGCTTCGCTGCGCCGTGCTGCGCGAACGCGTCAACCCCACCGACGCCTATGCGCTGGAGTGGCAGATTCGTCAACTGCAGAAGGGGCAGCACGAGACCTTTGTCTTTCTGGGCAACTTGGGCGTCGGGATTGGCGCCGAGCGCCTCGCCGCCGGTGATTTTGATGGCTACGACGAGGTCTGTCTGATGCTCGATGACACCGATGATTACTTGGGTGACGTTGAGACGCGACCTGCCGCGCACTGCCTGACCATAAGCTTCCGCGGCACGCACGGGCAAGCAGCCCCACGCTACGAGCGGTTGCTCGGCTATATGCACGAGCACGGCATAGTACCCGCCGGCTCCTCGCGCGAGATCGCCTTGATCGATGACATTATCAGCGACGACCCAGCAACCTACGTGACGCAGATCACGGTGCCCGTTACTGCGGCCGAATAAAAACCTCCCGGATAGCATCGGACCATCCGGGAGGCTCTTCAATTTGATTAATTTGGCTATCGGCGCCTTAAGCCTGGGGCACCTCACCAGTCGCAAGAATCTGCTCGAGTGCGTCCTCATCCAATACAGGCACGCCCAGCTGCTCGGCTTTGGTGAGCTTGGAGCCCGCTTTGGGGCCGGCGACCAGATAGCTCGTCTTCTTTGACACGCTGCCCGAAACCTTGGCGCCGAGCACCTTGAGCGCCGCGCCCGCCTCGTCGCGGGTGCGGTTGACGAGCGTGCCGGTGAGCACGAAGGTCAGACCCGCAAGCGGCTGTGCGTCAGCAAGCTCACCCGCCACGCCAGCGTCGGCTGCGGCCTGCGCGTGCGCGGCGCCCAAGTCGACCTCGAGCGACAGGCCCGCCTGGCGCAGGCGCTCCAACACGGCAAGGTTCTCGGGCACGGCCAGGAACTGCTTGACGCTTGCCGCAATCTTGGGACCGATGCCCTCGCACTCGGCGATGTCCTCTTCGCTTGCCAAGATGAGCTTGTCAATCGACAGGAATCGTTCGGCGATGACCTCGCCCACACTCTTGCCCACGTGGCGGATACCCAGGGCAAACAGTACGCGACCGAGCGGCTGGCTCTTGGACTTGTTGAGCTCGGCGATGATTTTCTCGGCCGTCTTGAGGCCCACCGGGATGGGGTCACCCTTCTTGACGCCCTTTTTGCTGTTGGAGCTGGCATACACGCGACCCGTGTCTAGGCCGGCGATGTCGTCGACCGTGAGCTGGTAGAAGTCGGCGACATCGTGGATCAGGCCAGCAGCGATCATCTTGTCGACGATCTCGTCGCCCAGGCCGTCCACGTCCATGCAGCCGCGGCTCACCCAGTGGAGCAGGCGCTCCTTGAGCTGCGCCGGGCAGTCGATGGACACGCAGCGATATGCCACCTCGCCATCCTCGTGGACCACGGGGCTGCCGCACACGGGACAGACCTCTGGCATGTGCCAGTCGACCGAATCGGCCGGGCGTTTGTCGAGCACCGGCCCCACGACCTCGGGAATCACGTCGCCCGCCTTGTGCACGATGATGGTATCGCCCTCGCGCACGTTTTTGCGGCGGATCTCGTCGATGTTGTGCAGCGTGGCGCGCGCGATGGTGGAACCGGCGACCGTCACCGGGTTGAACTCGGCGACCGGCGTGAGTACGCCGGTGCGACCAACCTGGATTCGAATCTCGCGCAGGATGGTCTGCTTTTCCTCGGGCGGGAACTTAAAGGCAATGGCCCAGCGCGGTGCGCGGGCGGTAAAACCTAGGTCGAGCTGCTGCTGGAAGCTGTCAACCTTTACGACCACGCCGTCGATGTCGTAGTCCAGGTCGCCGCGGTGCTCGAGCGCCTGGGCACAGAACTCGTGGACCTCGGCCGGCGTGGCGCAACGAGCCACGTTGGGGTTGACGCTAAAGCCGGCGTTGCGCAGCCAGTCGAGAAATTCGCGCTGGCTGTGGACGTGCAACGGGTCGGTATCGGCAATGGCATAGATAAAGGTGGCCAAGTCGCGACGCGCCGTGACCTTGGGGTCTTTTTGGCGCAAGGATCCTGCAGCGGCGTTGCGCGGGTTGGCGAAGGGGTCGCGGCCCTCGGCATCGGCCTCTTCATTCAGACGTACAAAGCTGCCTTTGGGCATATAGACCTCGCCGCGTACCTCAATGGTGCGCTCGCGGTCGGCGCCCATGTGGGCGAGCGCCGGCTCGGACAGGTGCATGGGCACATCCTTGATGGTACGGACGTTGAGCGATACGTCCTCGCCCGTGGTGCCATCGCCACGTGTGGCCGCGCGCACAAAGGTGCCGTTTTGATAGGTAAGCGCCACGCCCAGACCGTCGATCTTAAGCTCGCAAGTATAGGTGACGCTGCCGGCACCGAGCGCATCCTCGGTGCGTTGGAGCCATGCGTCGAGCTCGTCCAGATCCATGGCATCGTCCATGGAATACATGCGCGCCATGTGCGTTACCGGCGTAAACTGCTCGCTCACGTAGCCGCCCACGCGCTGGGTATAGCTGTCGGGCGTCACCAGGTCAGGATAGGCCGCCTCGATCTCCTGCAGCTCAACGAGCATTTTGTCAAAGGCGGCGTCCGTGATCTCGGGCGCATCGAGCATGTAGTAGCGATAGGCATGGTAGTCGAGCTCGTGGCGCAGCTCGGCCGCGCGTGTTGCCGCTTGGGCACGGGCATCGGTCGGTGCGGTGGCTTCCGCGGTCGTGGGCGTTTCGGTATCGATGTCCACGCCGTCACCAAACAGGCTCGATTGCTCCATAGCGGCACTCCTTCGCTCGATTTCAAACGGATACTAGAGTACCACCGGTCGCAATGAGGCCGAATAGCGGTCTCGAACCGCACCGAATCGGCAGCCGCCAGACTGGGGTGGACAGTTAGTTCAGATACGTATAAATCCTAGAGCTGGATCAGGCACGAACACCCCTGTTTCAGCTAATTTGGGCTCCCTGAGACCATGTAAACGTCCCGCTCTCCCTCCCAAACGCCCATTCAAGCCCCATCCCAATCAAAAATTGCTCAAAACGCATCCCAAGCTGCCCCAGATTTATACGTATCTGAACTAACTGTCCAGGCCATTCCGAACCAAGTCTCTTACCAGCCACAAGTGATCCGTTTTCCTCGTCCCCAAGGGATCATCGCGAAAAGAGGGGGCTGCCCCGCGTTGGCGGGACAGCCCCCTCTGGCTTCGATATGTGTGGAGTGGCTCGTTAGTAACCCTGACCGTAGCCCTGGCCCTGGCCCTGCTGGCCTAGCAGCTCCTCCAGGTACTGGCGCAGCTGTTCGTCGGTAATACCGCCGTTGCCGGTGTCGGTCGCGCTGTCGTCCTGCTGCTGGTTCTGCAGCTCCTCGTCGGAGCCCAGTTCAACCGTGACCTTCTTCTCTTCCTTGCCGCGCATGAGCGTGATCTCGACCTTCTCGCCCACCTCGTGGCTGCGCAGTGCGATGATCAGGCCATCGGCGCTCGTGATCTCGTCGTCGCCCAGCTTGGTGATGACATCGCCCTCCTGAATGCCGGCCTTGGCAGCAGGACCATCCTCAACGACGCTCGCCACATACGCGCCGCTATCGGTGCTCAGCTTGTTGGTGCGGGCGTTGAGCGCGTTGACGCTCGAAAGCGTAGCGCCCATGTACGGATGCACCGGCGTCTTGCCGTCGATGATCTGGTCGGCAATGTTCTTGGCATAGTTGACCGGAATGGCAAAGCCCACGCCCGAGCTGGAGCCCGAATAGCTCTCGATGAGCGAGTTGATACCCACAAGCTCACCATTGTCGTTGACGAGCGCGCCGCCGGAGTTGCCCGGGTTGATAGCGGCGTCGGTCTGAATCATGTTGGCATAGATGGTATTGCCGCTGGTAGAGCTCATGGCCGTGGAGCGATACAGTGCCGACACGATACCCGTGGAGACAGACTGTTCGTTGCCAAACGGCGAACCGATCGCCATGACCCACTCGCCCACGTTGAGCTTGGAGGAGTCGCCGATCTCGATCGGGGTGAGCTTGGAGGCATCGGCATCCTTGAGCTTGATGACGGCGAGGTCGCTCGAGGCATCGTTGCCCACGAACTCGGCCTCATAGGTGGTGCCGTCGTCCATGGTCACCACGTACTGGTCGTAACCATCGACCACGTGGTTGTTGGTGAGGATGTGGCCCTCGGTATCGAGCACCACGCCCGAACCGACGCTGCCCGAGCTATCCGACTCGTCGGCAGACTGCGAAAGCGAGCCATTCTGGCTACCGCTCGAAGTGGCGGCGATGGAAACGACGGAGGGCAGGGCCTTAGCAGAGACGGCCTCGGCCAGCGTGGTGTCCTCGGAGTCGATGGTGATCTTTTGCGTCGATGAACCCGAAGCACCCGCCGTCACGGCATTCTTACCGCCACCAATATCGAGCGTGCCACTCATAATGAGTGCGATGACCAGCAAGGCTCCGCAGGCACAACCGGCAAGCGCCGTAATAAAGATCGGCAGCTTTTTGGTCTTGGTCTTGACCACCGTGTGCTTGTTTACAACCTGCTGGCCGCCCAGCGGCTTGCCGGTCTGCGTGTCGTAGGCCTGCACGTAGGGAATGTTGTTGCCGTCGGCAGGCGTCGACTCCACCTGTACGCGCGGCTGCTGCTGAGTCTCGCCGGCGTTGCCCGCATCCTGGGGACGCTGGGGATCGTTCTCGTTCATGCTGCAATCCTTTCGTCAAATAACCAAAGGCCCGCCAAACATGTGGCGGGCCATCATTGTTCACGTTGAGTTGTACCCCAATATGTGGGCGAACGTGTATGAGAACGAAATCTTTTAGGAAGGTTTAAGTTCTGTTGCAGACCCGAAAGGGACCCCCACCTGTGGCAAAGCCACCACAAAGGCGCCTGTCCCCTTTGTGGTGGAAATCTAGTCCTTAAACAGATAGCCCACGCCGCGGACGGTGGTGATGTGTGCCGCGATCTGCGGGCCCACCTTGGAGCGGATGCGTCGGATATGCACGTCGACAGTACGCGTACCGCCGCAGTACTCAAAGCCCCACACGCGGTGCAGCAGCACCTCGCGGCTGTAGGCGCGGTTGGGGTGCGTGGCCAAAAAGCTCAGCAGCGAGTACTCCATCAGCGTCAGGTCGATGGGCTCGTTATCGAGCGTCACCTGGTAGGTAGCCAGGTTGATCTCGAGGTTGTCGATGTTGAGTACATCGTCGGCGGTGACGGTCTCCTCCTCGCCCATCAGGCGCTGCGCACGAGCCTTGAGCTCGTTGGGCGTCGCCGTGGGGCATACAAAGTCGGCATGCGCGTGATTGGGCAGGCGCAGGGTGCCGAGCGCCTCGTCGTCGACGATCACCAACATGGGAACGCCACCGCGATCGTCAAGCCACTTGGCAATCTGATCGATGCGGTCGCTGCGGATGCCATCAGAATCGAGGATCAGCAGGTCAAAGTCGTGCGCCGCAGTCGGCGAATCGGGGGTGGCCAGGCTCACCTCGACACCCAGGGTGGTCGTCAAGCTGCGGGCAAACTCGTGAAAGCGCGTCGTGCGCGCCATGAACAGGGCACTCTTTTCGGACATATCGGCCTCCAAGGAAATGAGCTCAATCGTACTGGAACAAGCCAGCGCGATTAGGAGTTCGCCAGGTAGTGCTTGATCTCCCATTCGGTGATCGTGGATTCGAACTTATGCCACTCGTCGCGCTTCTTTTTGAGGAAGAAGCTATGGATGTGCTCGCCGAGGGCATCCTTCATAAACTGCGAGTCCTCAAAGACGTCGAGTGCCTCTTTAAGCGAGCGCGGCAGCGGCGTATAACCGGCCTCGAGCATCTGGCGGTCGTTGAGCTTGAGCGTCTCGGCCGTGGCCTCGGGCGGGAGCTCCAGCTTGCGCTCAATGCCGTCGAGACCAGCCGCCAGCGTGACGGCGTTGACCAGATACGGGTTGGCCATGGGATCGGGGCTACGAAGCTCGATGCGCGTGGACAGCTGCTTGCCGGGCTTGTAGACCGGGATGCGAACCATGCTTGCGCGGTTGCGCAAGCCCCACGTGGCGTACTGCGGCACGGAGTCGCCGCCCGTGGTGATGCGCTTGTACGAGTTGACGGTGGGGTTGGTGATGGCGCTGATCTCGCGCGCGTGCGCCAGGATGCCGGCCATGTAATGCTTGGCAATATCGGAGAGGTGGTACTTCTCGTCGGCCTCGCCCCAAAAGACATTGTTGCCGTCGTGGTCGAACAGCGACTGATGCAAAAACATGGCGCTGCCGTCCTCGCCCGCCAACGGCTTGGGCATAAAGGAGGCGTGGCAGCCGCTCTCGTAAGCCTGCTGCTTAATGATGAGTTTGGCCGTGGTAATGGCGTCGGACATGCTCAGGGCCTCGGCATGGCGCAGGCTCATGCCGTGCTGCGAGCGACCGGCGGCATGGAAGGTGTACTCCACGGGCACGGACATCTTCTCGAGCGTAAGGACCGTGTTGCGGCGCAGATCGCGAGCGGCATCGCTCACCGAAAGATCGAAGTAGCCCACGTTGTCGAGAGGCTCGGGCGTGTGCTCGTCGGGGAAGTAGTAATACTCCAGCTCGGCGCCCACGTTGAGCAGATAGCCGGCTTTCTCTGCCTTGCGGAACATGCGACGCAACGCATCGCGCGGATCGCCGGCGAAGGGCTTGCGATCGGGAGTGCACACGTCGCAGAACACACGGGCGACGCCGTTGTGGCTCGGACGCCACGGCAAAATCTGGAAGGTCGAAGCATCGGGAAACGCCAGCATATCGGCTTCCTCGGGCGTGGCAAAACCCTCGATGGCCGAGCCGTCAAAGCCAATGCCCTCCTCAAATGCGACCTCGAGGTCCTCGGGGCTAATGGCAAAGTTTTTGAGGCGGCCGAGAATGTCGACAAACCACAGACGCACAAAGCGGATGTCACGCTGCTCTACGGAGCGGAGTACGTAATCGATGTTCTGCTGGTTCATGTCGCTCCCCTTTCTTTCGGGCGGGTTTCGACTGGTCTATACCGCAGATACTATCGCAGAAAAATGTTTCCGCAGGGTTAAAGCGTATCAAGCGCTCAAAAAACGTGCGCGAACAGGCGGGTGCCAAGCACGAACGAATGGTTAGCGCGAGGTCGAAGCGCGGTGTTCGATGTGACCGGGAATCTCGATGCGCTTGGGGGCGAGCTTTGCGGCATCGCCCACCGTGGTGGTGACCACATCGATGCGCTCAGACAGACGCTCGACCACGCGCTCGGCGATGGTGAGGGTGTCCTGCGCGGCCGTGGTCACGCCGCCAAAGAGCACATGATTCCAGGGGTAATCGTCAAACGTCGCAATCTTGAGACCCGCCGGCAGCGAGGGGCCCAGCTGCGCCAACGCCTCGGTCAGACGCAGAAAGACCAGGCCGTTGACGGCGATAAGGCCGAGCTTTTTGCCCGCATAGTCGCGGATGGCCTCGTCCAGGCGGCCGACACCCGCGGCGCCACCGTCGGCCAGGGTGACGACCTCGCCGGTCGGGGCGCGACGCGAGAGCTCGTCGGCAAAGGCCTCGGCGCGCTCGCGACGCACGGGGCTGTCGTCGCTTGCCTCGGTGAGCAGGCACAGGTGCTCGCTGCCCGCGGCGACCAAGGCGTCTACCAGGCCGGCGACCAACTCGCGGTTGTTAGAGGTCACCAGATCGATGCCGCCATTGGCAACATCGCGGTCGAGCAGAACGACAGGCAGGCGCCCCGCGGCCGCGGCGATCGCTTTGTCGTTGCCACCACAGGTGTTGACGATCAGGCCGTCCACGCCGGCATCGATAAGTCTGGTGAGCGACTCTGCCTCCTTGGCGGGGTCGTTGCCGCTAATGGCCGTCATGAGCGAGCTGCCGCGCGCGGCGGCGCTGGCGGAAAGCCCTTCGAGCATGGCGCTCGAGAACGGGTTGCCAATGTCGGCCAGAATCACGCCGATGAGGTTGGTGCGTGAGCTGCGTAGATTGCGTGCGGCGGCACGTGGGCGATAGCCAGTGCGCTCGATAACCGCCGCGATGCGAGCACGGGTTTCCTCGGTCATCTGCCCGGGGCGGTTATTGAGGTAGCGCGAAACCGTGGCCGGGCTCACGCCCGCCTCGGCGGCAATGTCCTTGATTCTCATCTGCGCCATAGCGCACCCCGTTTCCCAATTGTCGGCAACCTGAGCCATTTTAGGCATTTATACGAACTGCCTACGCCACCAGAGCCGCAGAACGATCTTAATTTCACCGCAGCTAATAAAGGGCGCGAGTTAGATGGCCGAGTCTTTAGGCAGCTCAAAATAGTCGGGATGCAAGGCGATAACCGGGCCCTGCTCCTCGGGCATCAGATGCAAGTGCGTCTCTGCCAAATAGCTCGCCGCGTCGGTATCGCCCTTCTTAATGGCCTCGAGAATCCGGCGATGCTGCCGACGAATCGGCTCCCAATCCAGATCCTGCGACACCATACGCAACCAGTTGTAGCGCTCGAAATGCGTATTGACGCTCCTCATCCAATCCCACAACATGTGGCGGCCGGCAATCTCAAAACACGTCTCATGGAACAGGTTGTCCAGATCGAAAAAGCGACGCGTTTCGCTATGGTCGAGCGACTCGGACTCGGCAAGAATCCGCTCGAGCCGCTGCTTTTGCTCGGGCGTGGCGGCAGAGCAGCATTTAATGAGCACGCTTCTCTCGAGTTTCTCTCGCAAGAAACAGGCGTTCTCGGCGCGCTCCATGCTGATTTTTGAGACATAGGTGCCGCTTTTGGGACGCGTTTCCACCAGCTCCTGCTCACGCAAGCGCACAAAAGACTCGCGAATGGGCGTGCGCCCGATTCCCGTCTCCTTTTCCAGACCAATCGCCGAAAGGCGCGTGCCGGGCTTGAGCTCGGCATAGATGATCTTGGAGCGCAATGCGTTGTATGCCTGATCTTGCAGGCTCTGATAATGCTGGTGCTGTTCCATAAAGCCCTCGAATGAAGCTCACGGTTTGTCGAATATCACCACGTAATACTATCGCATCCCCCATTCCCTCAGTTGCGGTGAAATAGGGCGCGCTCACGTCGCCAGGATCACAAGAACAAGCGGCGGCATCCCGAAACCCGGGACACCACCGCTGTTTTGCTATCGGATGGCGCAGAGACGCCCCCCTCATGCGCCAGGGGATTGATTAGAGCTCGCAGGCGACCTTGTAGCCATCGCCGATGGCGTCGCGGATGTTACCGCACTTCTGGGCATCGCCCAGCACGTGGGTGACAACGCCGGCAGCGGCAAGGTCATCGGCAAGCTTGGTATTGGGGCGGTAGCCCATGGCAAGCACCAGCGTATCGGCATCGGCGATGGTGTGGATCTGGCCATCCTTTTCGTAACTGATGGTGTCCTCGGTAATCTCGGTCACCTTGGCCTCGGTCAGCACGTGAACGCCCTTGGAGAGCATGCGCGTGATGAGCACCGCGCGACCGGCACCGCCCTCGTTGGCGGCGAGCGTCTTGGTCATCTCAATGACGGTGACATCGCGATTGGCCGGCGACAGGTCGTTGACCAACGGGGCCAGGTAATCGGCCGTCTCGCAGCCGACGGTGCCGCCGCCCACGATGACGATCTTCTTGCCCGGGAAGGCCTTGCCGCCCAGCAGGTCGTCAGCCGTCATAACCTGCTTAAAGCCCTGCATAAAGGCCGGAGCGATGGGCTCGGCGCCATAAGCCAGGACAACCTCGTAGCCCGCGTAATCGCGCTGAATGTCCTCGGCCGAAAGCTCGGTACCAAAGACGCACGTGACGCCGGCCTCGGCCAGGCGACGGTACTGATACTTGATCACGCGGGTGAGTTCCTGCTTTGCCGGCGGAACGGCTGCGATGCGCATTTCGCCGCCCGGCTCATCCTGCTTGTCCACGAGCACCACGTTGTGGCCGCGCTTGGCGGCAATGTAGGCCGCCTCCATACCCGCGGGGCCGGCGCCCACGACGAGCACGTTCTTGGCCTCGGCGGCAGGCTCGTAGCCGGCCTCGTCGCGCTCCACGTCCGGGTTGACGGTGCAGGAGATGCGCTTGCCGAACATGATGCCGTTCAGGCAGCGCAGGCAGCCGATGCAGGGACGAATCTCGTCGGCGTTGCCGGCAGCCGCCTTGTTGCAGAACTCGGCATCGCACAGATTGGCGCGGCCCATCATGCAGATGTCGGCAGCGCCGTCCTCGATCAGCTCCTCGGCAATCCATGCCTCGTTGATGCGGCCCACGGTGGCAACGGGAATGTTCACATGCTTTTTGATCTCGCGCGAGCAAGCGGCGTGCGAAGCCTGCTGCGTGCCAGCGGCGGGAATTGCAGAGCCGCGCTTGATGGTGGTACCGCCCGACACGTGAATCATGTCGACGCCGGCCTTCTCCAGGCGCCGCGAGACGTAGATCATGTCGTTGAGGGTCAGGCCGCCATCGGTGTACTCGTCGCCCGAGATACGGACGTCGATGATGAAGTCCTTGCCGCAACGCTCGCGAATCTCGGCGATGACCTCGAGCAAGAAGCGCATGCGGGCGTCGAGCGAGCCACCGTACTCGTCGGTACGCTTGTTATAGAGCGGGGTCAAAAAGCCGCCGAGCATGCCATGGGCGTGCGCCGCATGGACCTCGACGCCATCAACGCCGGCCTTCTGCATACGCACGGCGGCGTCGCCGAACTGATGCGTGAGCTCGTGGATCTCATCGACCGTGATGGGGCGCGGCGCCTCGCGGGCATAGGAGGGGCCCACAAAGGACGGAGCAATCAGGCGCGGCGTGCCCGGAATGTTAAAGGCCATGTAGGCGGGGTGGAAGAGCTGCGGCATGATCTTGCAGCCGTACTCGTGGACGGCCGCGGCGAGCTTTTCCCAGCCGGGGATAAACGAGTCGTCGTAGCAGCACATGTCACCCGGCAGATAGGTATAGGTGGGCTCGACCGTCACGACCTCGGTGATGATCAGGCCCACGCCGCCCTTGGCGCGGGCACGGTAGTGGTCGACCAGGTCTTCGGTCACGTAGCCATGGTCGGCCAGGTTGGTGGACACCGGCGGCATAAAGACGCGGTTCTTAACCTCGGTCGTACCGACCTTGATCGGGCTGAAGAGCATCGGGTAGGCGGAGGACTCCATACAGGGTTCCTTTCGTTTGAGCCGCTCGGCGGCGGTTGCTGATGTACCTATCGTATCAGCAACCGCCGTATCTGCACTCGCTCGCACTCCTCACCTTCAATCCCGACCCTCACAAAAAAGTTGCGGTGGAATACGGAGTAGATAAGGCCTTTGGCAGCAAAAACAGTCCGTATTCCACCGCAACTGATGGGCGGGGTGGAATTGAGGGCTCAGATAGTCAGTCATGCCCTCATCCGCCACCCCCTCACCTACAGCGCGCCGTCCAGCATAAGATTCACCTTGAGCACGTTGACCGTGGGCTCGCCGAACATGCCGAGGAAACGGCCCTTGGTGCACGCGGCGATGATGTCGCGCACCTCGTCCTCACTTTTGCCCGTGGCCTTGGCAAGGCGCGGAACCTGGTACTCGGCGGCATCCGGAGAGATCTCCGGGTCGAGGCCGGACCCCGAACACGTCACCAGATCGACGGGCACAGCGTCCATATCGGCATCGGGGTTGGCGGCGCGGATCTTCTTCACGCGCGCATCTATCAGCTGCCGATACTCCTCACTCGCCGGGGACAGGTTGGACGGGGCACCATACGCCATGAGCTCGCCGTCTTCGCCTTCGACAATTGATACGTTCTGGATACGACCCCACATGTGGGCTTCGTCATCGAAGTTCTGGCCGATGAGCTCGGAACCCACAACCTTGCCGTCGACCGTAATGAGCGATCCGTTCGCCTGGTACGGAAACGCAAGCTGCGCGACGCCGGTCACCACGAGCGTGTATCCCAGGCCGCAGACGATGGTAAACAGCGCGAACACGCCAAGTGCGCGCGATGCGATACCTTTGAACATACAAACCTCCGTCTACATCATGCCAATGCCGAACAAGGCCAGCAGTATGTCGATAATTTTGATGAATACGAACGGCGCCACGATACCGCCCAGACCCCACACCAGCAGGTTGTGGGTCAGCAGCTGGCCGGACGAAAGCTCGCGGTACTTCACGCCTTTCAGGGCGGCAGGAATCAGCGCGACGATGACCAACGCGTTGTAGATAATGGCGGACAGCACGGCAGACAACGGGCTGGTGAGCCCCAGGATGTTGAGGGCGTCCAACCCGGGGTAGATCGGCGAGAACAGCGCCGGGATGATGGCGAAATACTTGGCGACGTCGTTGGCGACCGAGAAGGTCGTGAGCGAGCCGCGGGTCATGAGCAGTTGCTTGCCGATACGCACGACCTCGATGAGCTTGGTGGGGCTGGAGTCGAGGTCGACCATGTTGCCGGCCTCCTTGGCGGCCTGAGTGCCGGTGTTCATGGCCACGGCGACGTCCGCCTGGGCGAGCGCCGGCGCATCGTTGGTGCCATCGCCGGTCATGGCGACCAGGTGGCCCTCACGCTGGAACTCGCGGATCTTCTCGAGCTTGCCTTCAGGGGTGGCCTCGGCCAGGAAGTCGTCCACGCCCGCCTCGGCGGCGATGGCGGCCGCCGTGAGCGGGTTATCGCCCGTCACCATGATGGTCTTGATACCCATGCGGCGCAGGTCGGCGAACTTCTCCTTCACGCCGGACTTGATGATGTCCTTAAGGTAGACGACACCCAGCACACGTCGGTCCTTTGCCACGACCAACGGGGTGCCGCCCACCTTCGCAATGCGTTCGACGGCCTCGTCGCACTCCTTCGAGAACACTCCTCCGGCAGCCTCCACATAAGCGCGAACGGAATCGGCCGCACCCTTGCGAATCTCGCTGCCGGCGTAGTTCACACCGGACATGCGGGTCGCCGCGGTGAAGGGGATGAACTCCATGCCCTTATCCTCGAGCGTGCGGCCGCGCAGCCCAAACTGCTCCTTGGCGAGCACGACGATGGAGCGGCCCTCGGGGGTCTCATCCGCCAGAGAGGACAGCTGCGCGGCATCGGCGAGTTCTGCCGGATCGACACCGTCGACCGGAATGAACTCAGCGGCCTGTCGGTTGCCCAAGGTGATGGTACCGGTCTTATCGAGCATGAGGATGTCGACGTCGCCGGCGGCCTCGATGGCGCGGCCGGACATGGTCAGCACGTTGGCCTCGTTCAGTCGGCTCATGCCGGCGATGCCAATGGCGGACAGCAGCGCACCAATGGTGGTGGGCGCCAGACAGACGAGCAAGGCAACGAGCGTGGTCACAGCGGTGGGGTTCGCCATACCGTTGAGCCCTGCAGAGAAACTCGAGTAGCAGTACAGTGCGAGCGTCACGAGGATGAAGATGACGGACAGAGCAACCAGAAAGATCTCGAGCGCGACCTCGTTGGGGGTCTTCTTGCGGGCGGCGCCCTCGACCATGGCGATCATCTTATCCAGGAAGCTCTGGCCAGGCTCGCTGGTGATTTTCACCACAATCCAATCGGAAAGCACGGTAGTGCCGCCAGTGACGGCAGAACGGTCGCCGCCAGCCTCGCGAACCACGGGTGCAGACTCGCCGGTGATGGCCGACTCATCAACCGAGGCGGCACCCTCGATGACATCGCCGTCTCCCGGAATCTGCTCGCCGGCGCGCACGACCACCAGATCCCCGCGTGAGAGCTCGGTACCGGGAACGACCGTGAAGCGGTCCTTATCCTCGACGGACTCGATGCGATGGGCCTCGACGTCCTTTTTCGCCGCGCGCAGGGAGTCTGCCTGCGCCTTACCGCGGCCCTCGGCAAGTGCCTCGGCAAAATTTGAAAAGAGGTCGGTCAGCCAGAGAATGACGGCAATGGCGATCACATAGTACGTGGGGACGCCGGCGTCCTGTACCCCAAAAATAGAGGCGATGGCCAGAATGGAGGTCATGGCGGCCGAAAGCCACACCAGGAACATAACCGGGTTTTGGACCTGGACACGGGGGTCAAGCTTGGCAAATGAATCGCGCACCGCGCGGCTCATCATGTCTTTTTGCATAACCATAAATCTGCGACTCCTTTACGCAACCATCTGGAAGAATTCGGCAACGGGACCAAGCGCCAACGCCGGGAAGAAGCTCAGGGCGCCAATCAGCAGAACGACGAATACCAGCAGAAACACGAACATGGCATTGGTGGTGGAAAGCGTGCCGGCGCTCTCGGCGACCTTGCCCTTCCCGGCCAGCGAGCCCGCAATGGCGAGCGTGCCCACAATCGGCAGGAACCGCGCGAACAGCATCTCGATACCCAGCAGCACATTGATCCACGGGGTGTTGCAGTTCATGCCTGCAAACGCCGAGCCGTTGTTGCCGCCGCATGAGGTGAAGGCATACAGCACCTCGGAGAAGCCATGCGCCCCGCCGTTGTTGAGTTGGTCG
Source organism: Collinsella sp. AF18-8LB (assembly GCF_003459795.1). Lineage (NCBI taxonomy): Bacteria > Bacillati > Actinomycetota > Coriobacteriia > Coriobacteriales > Coriobacteriaceae > Collinsella > Collinsella sp. AF18-8LB. The sequence continues at coordinate 52,890 of NZ_QRWU01000002.1, read as the reverse complement.
ACAAGACCGGGCACCATGCAGGCGATAGCGGAGCTCACCAGAATGGCGAACGGAGTGGCGAGACACAGAACCACCGCCCAGCGCATCTCGGTCGGCTCGATCTTCTTGCCCAGGAACTCGGGCGTGCGGCCGACCATAAGGCCGGCGATAAACACCGTGAGGATGGCGAAGCCGATCATGCCGTACAGGCCGCAGCCCACGCCGCCGAACACCACCTCGCCCAGCGCTATCTGGAGCATCTGGACAAACCCGCCGAGCGGGGTGTAGGAGTCGTGCATGGAGTTGACCGAGCCGTTGGAAGCAGCCGTCGTGAAAGCGGACCAGGTGGAAGAGGAGGCGATGCCAAAGCGGCTCTCCTTGCCCTCCATGTTGCCGCCGGCCTGGCCGTCGGTCATCTCGATATTGACCGCTCCGCCATCGGCCAGCTGCGGGGTGCCCGCATGTTCGTTGACGGCGATGATGCCGGTGAAGATCACCAGCAGGATGAACATGGCGGCAAAGATAGCCTTGCCCTGCTTGGTGTTCTTGACGCCGATACCGAAGGTGAAGCAGCAGGCGGCCGGGATCAGCAGCAGGATGGTCATCTCGATGATGTTGGTGAAGGCACTGGGGTTCTCATACGGATGGGCGGAGTTCACGCCGAAGAAGCCGCCGCCGTTGGTGCCGGACTGCTTGATGGCGACCTGAGGAGCCGCGGGACCCTGGGGCAGGAACTGCTCGGTGACCACGCGCGCGCCCTCGACAACCTTGCCGTCGACCTTGACCGTGTCGCCCTCGATCTGGGCGCCGTCGATGACGCTCCAGCCGCCGTCTGCATTAGGCTGGACAGCGACGGGCTCTACGAGCTCAGCCTTCTGAGCCGGCTGGAAGTTGGAGATGACGCCACCGGCAGCCAGGCAGATGCCGAACACGAGGTTCAGCGGGATGAGCACATACAGGACGGTGCGGGTGAGGTCGACCCAGAAGGAACCCAGACCCTGCTCCTTGACCTGACGGAAGCCGCGGATCAGCGCGAACATGACCGCGATACCGGTGCCAGCGGAAACGAAGTTCTGCACGGTGAGGCCCATGAACTGCACAAAGTAGGACAGGGTGGTCTCACCGGAATAGGATTGCCAATTGGTGTTGGTTATGAAGGAAGCGGCCGTATTGAACGACAGATCCCACGGCACACCCGGCAGGTGCTGGGGATTGCCTGGCAAGAAGGACTGAAGCGCCTGGAGTGCCACAAGAGCCACGAGGCCGATCCCCGAAAAGACCAGCACGCTCGCCAGATAGCGCCTACACCCCATCTGCTCTGCCGCGTCGATGCGAAGCAGACGATAGACGCCACGCTCCACAGGAGCAATCACAGGCGACAGGAACGTATGCTCACCATCCATGATATGGGCCATGAATCGACCGAGCGGAACGGCCAGGACGACGAGCACGGCAAAGTACAAGATGTACTGAATCGCAGCGTCCATAGTTTACGAATCACTCCTCATCAGAATGTAGATGTCATAGATAAAGAGTCCAATGCAGACGACTCCGATAATGGGAATGAGGATGTCCATTACCGCCCCTTTCACGCGCGGTCCGATGTCTCGGACGCCTGCTCTCGCAAGCGTCTGGGGACAGTAAACGCTTCTAGGGATTAAAGAGGCGTGAGGGCTGGGGCTCACGACCTTAAGATGCCGTAAAGATGCAGGTAGAAAGCACTATTGCGGCTGCAGTGCGCCTATACTCGACCTCGCGAGCATACAGTGGCGCCCTCGCCGCGTATGCACGCATGGACAACGCTTCAGAAAGGCTACGCTATGCAGCGCGACGCATCGGACACTCGCGTCAATCCAGACCTCATCCTAAAGGCAATTGAGAAAGACGAGGTCGCCGATGACGCTCGAACCAGCCGGGGACACCTCAAGATTTTCTTTGGCTACGCTGCTGGCGCAGGCAAAACCTATGCGATGCTTCAAGCCGCCCACGCCGCCAAGCGGCGAGGTGTCGACGTCGTCGCGGGATACATCGAGCCGCACGAACGTCCGGCAACTGCCCATCTTGCACAAGGGCTTGAGAACGTGCCCTGTAAACTCATCGAGCACAACGGCATTGCGCTCAGCGAGTTCGACCTAGATGCGGCTATCGAACGCGCCCCTCAGCTCATCCTTGTCGACGAGCTCGCCCATACGGATGCACCGGGGTCTCGCCACGACAAACGCTATCAAGACGTCGAGGAACTTCTACATGCGGGCATCGACGTCTATACGACCGTGAACGTTCAGCATATCGAGAGCCTAAACGACATGGTTGCATCCATCACCGGCGTTGTCGTGAGCGAACGAATCCCCGACCGTATCTTCGATGATGCCGACCAGGTCGAGCTCGTCGACATAGAGCCCGAAGATCTACTTGAGCGCCTTCGCGCCGGCCTCGTCTACCGTCCCGCACAAGCCGACCGAGCGCAACAGCATTTTTTTACCGTCGAGAACCTCACCGCACTCCGAGAAATCGCGCTGCGCCGCTGCGCCGATCGCACCGGCTACCTCACAGACGCCGCACGCGTACTGGGAAACCGTGACTACTACACCAGGGAGCGTATCTTAGTCTGTGTCTCCCCGGCGCCGACCAATCCCCGCATCGTCCGTGCCGCCGCACGCATGGCGAAAGCGTTTCGCAGCGAGCTCGTCGCCCTGTTCGTAGAGAGCCCGCGCGCGCAGGCCATGAGCGATAATGAGCGCGCCAAGCTTGCAGCCAATATCGCCCTGGCCGAACAGCTCGGAGCACATATGGAAACCGTCTATGGCGACGACATCGCGTTTCAGATCTCCGAGTTCGCGCGCCTGTCGGGTATTTCGAAGATCGTCATGGGGCGCACGGGCGAGCGTAGCAGCGTCCGTCAGGCCCTCTTCGGCCGCAAATCTCTCGTAGAACAGCTCATAACATTCGCCCCGAACCTCGACATTTACATCATTCCAGACCAGTCGACTCCGCCCTCCCGGCCCGAAGAACGCCGCCGTGCGCTCGCCCTGCAGCCGCCCAGCAGCCGTGACGTGCTTCGCACGCTGGCCCTCTCTCTTGTCGCCACGGCGATCGGCACGGCTTTCCGCCATCTGGGTTTTGCCGATTCCAGCATCATATCCCTCTATATCCTCACGGCCCTGCTGACCGCCGTCACCACGACGGGGCGCATCTGCACGATCGTATCGAGCGTGCTCTCTGTAGTGCTTTACAACTTCTGCTTCGTCACGCCTCTGTTTTCGCTCGCCAGCTACGACCGAAGCTATCTGGTCACGTTCGGCATCATGTTCGCTACCGCTATGGTCGCCGGCGAGTTAACTGCGCGCATCGCCGACAACGCCCGGACCTCCGCCGAGAACGCATTCAAAACGCGCGTACTCCTCGAAACGAACCAGCTCTTGCAGCAAGCCCATAGCGCGGAGGAGTGCGCCCGCGTCGCCATGAACCAACTCATCAAACTGCTAAAACTCGACGTGGTCTTCTACACCGCCGAACACGGCACGCTCGGCAAGACGCTCTATGAGTCCGCTGGCACCGAAAACCGATCCGCGTCGCTGCTCACCGACTACGAGCGCGCCGTTGCAACCTGGACCTACACCAACAACAAGCGCGCGGGCGCAAGCACGCGGACCCTGCCTGAGGCGCGCTGTCTCTACCTCGCGGTTCGCACCGGCGACAAGGTATTCGGTGTCATCGGCATCGCCCTGGAGGGGCGCGAGATCGAAGCCTTCGAGCATTCGATCGTCCTATCTATCGTAGGTGAATGCGCCTTGGCGCTCGAAAGCGACCGAGCAGCGCAGGAGCGCGAAGAAGCTGCGGTCTTGGCGAAAAACGAGCAGCTGCGCGCCAACCTTTTGCGCTCCATCGGCCACGATTTGAGGACACCCCTCACGGCTATATCCGGATCTGCGGCAATCCTTCGGAAGAGCGACGAGAAGCTCAGCCTCGAACAACGCTGCGATCTTGCCGATGCCATCTACGACGACTCCCTCTGGCTTATCGATACCGTGGAGAACCTCCTCGCCATCACACGCGTCGAGGACGGCACCATTCGCCTCAACTTCACGTCCGAGCTCATCGACGAGGTCATCGAGGCCGCCCTCAGCCATGTCGCCCAAGCATCGCATGGACGTACCGTCACCATCGAGCACACTGACGACATCCTGCTGGTACGCATCGACGTCCATCTCATCATGCAGGTGCTTACGAATCTCATCATGAACGCCTTCAAATACACGCCCGAGGACTCGACTGTCACCATCAGCGCACGTCGCGAGGGCGCGTTCGTCGTGGTGGACGTCGCAGACGATGGGCCGGGTGTGGCAGACTGCGACAAGCCTCATATCTTTGAGCGCTTCTTCACCTCAAGCAATACGCAGCCCGTGGATTCGCGTCGAAGCATCGGCCTTGGGCTGTCGCTTTGCCGCTCCATCGTGGAGGCGCATGGCGGCGTCATCGAAGCTCGCGACAACCACCCCCATGGGGCCGTCTTCCGTTTTACCCTGCCCGCCGAGGAGATCGAGATTCATGAATAATGCCGCTAAGCCACGCATCCTCCTGGTCGAAGATGACCTGACCGTTCAAAACCTCGTTTCGACCGCGCTTGACCTCCACGGCTACGTCGTGAGCAAAGTTTGCAACGGCCAGGCCGCCATCATGGATGCGGTGTCGCACGGCCCCAGCCTCATCATGCTCGACCTCGGCCTTCCCGACATTGACGGTATCGAGGTCATCACGAAGATCCGAAGCTGGTCGGCAGTCCCCATTATCGTCATTTCGGCGCGCACCGAAGATTCCGACAAGATTGCAGCACTTGACGCAGGGGCAGACGACTACCTCACCAAGCCCTTTTCTGTGGATGAGTTGCTCGCGCGCGTCCGTGCGAATTTGAGGCGCTCCTCGATGGCGTCGAGCGAGTCGACAGAAGCGAGCACGTTCGACAACGGTCCGCTGCATATCGACTACGCCGCGGGATACGCGACGAAAGACGGACGCGAGCTCTCGCTCACCCCAACCGAGTACAAATTGCTTGTCCTTCTGGCGAAAAACGTCGACAAGGTGCTCACCCACACCTTCATCACCCGCGAGATATGGGGCACGAGCTGGGACAGCGATCTGGCGAGCCTGCGCGTGTTCATGCGCACCCTGCGCAAGAAGATCGAGGCAGACCCCTCTCACCCCAAGATGATTCAGACGCACATGGGTGTCGGGTACCGCATGCAGCGTCTCTAGCCCACCCCACAAAAAGTTGCGGTGGAATACGGAGTAGATAAGGCCTTTGACAGCAAAAACAGTCCGTATTCCACCGCAACTGATGGGCGGGATGGAGTTAGAGGCCTAGGTAGCTGGTCATGCCTTCGACGGCGAGCTTGGCGCCCGCTACGGCATGGACCACGGTGAGCGGACCGTTGACCACATAGTTAGCGATACCCCAAAATCACTCTTTAACTCACCGCGCTCGCCCCCATATGTGCAAAGCGCCCTGCGAACGGATACTCGCGAGGCGCCTGGATGCCTGGATGTCCGGGCCTTATTTGATCCCGCGGCCCAAGTCTTCGGCAATTTTGTCTACGCCCTTAAGTGCGGCGCAGGTCTTTTTGTTGGAGCAATGTCCCGTGCAAACGCCACCTTGAGCGCAGTCGGCGCAGGTGCCCTTGCGATAAATGCGCACGCACACGGCGACAAACGCAATGGCGATAACGGCCAGCACAACAATATCGATAGGTGCCATAGAAAGCCTCCTCTAGTTAACCACCACTTACTTTACCCCATTCTCCACCTGCCAAAAAGGGACAGGTTTATTTTGGTCGGTTTTATCTGCGGAAACGTCACATCTTAACTTCTGGAGCAAAGCAATCTGTCCCCCATTGCACCAAAAAGCCCGAGTGTCGCTGGGACACCCGGGCTCGTGAAAAGGGGCTAATCCTTATTCGGACTTAGGCGGAAACCGTGGCAGAAGCGGTGTTGGTCTCGTCCTCGTCGGTCCATGCATGCTTGGGCATGGGACGGAAGATCTGGAAGAGCATCGCAGCCAGCAGCACGATGGCCACAACCGTCCAGATACCAAACTGCCCAAGAACAAGCAGGTTATAGAACTGGTTGATGAACAGGCCGATGACCCAAGCAAAGGCACACTCGTAGCCGATGGCAATCGCGGTCCACTTACCGGAGTTCATCTGGTTACGGATGGTGCCGATAGCGGCAAAGCACGGAGCGCACAGCAGGTTGAAGGCACCAAAGGCGACGCAAGCGCCCATGGTCGGGAACATAGCCGCAAACGCGGTCCACAGGCTCGGGTCGGTCTCGCCGGCGTCGGCAACGGACAGCAGCGAGCCGGCGGTGGCGACAACGTTCTCCTTGGCGACGAGGCCAGAGACGGTCAGTGCGGTGGCCTGCCAGGTGCTAAAGCCGAGCGGGGCGAAGATCCAAGCGACCAGGTTGCCGAACATGGCAAGCACGGAGTAATCCATGAACTCCTCGGGGATGCCCTCCATGGAAGGCAGGTAGCCAAAGGCGCCGTTGTAGCTACCAAAGTTGGAGAGGAACCAAACGACGACGGTGGACGCAAAGATGACCGTGCCGGCCTTCTTGATAAAGGCGAAGCAGCGCTCCCACACGTGCAGCGCCCAAGAGCGGATCGCCGGGAAGTGGTAAGCGGGGAGCTCCATAACGAACGGCGTCGGGCGGCCGGCGAAGAGCTTGGTCTTCTTGAGCATGAGGCCCGAAGCGATGACGGCAAAGACGCCCAGGAAGTAGAAGAGCGGGCTGATCCACGCGGCGGTGGTGGAAGAATCGCCGATGATGGAACCCATGAGCAGGGCAATGATCGGCAGCTTGGCGCCACAGGGAATGAACGTGGTGGTCATGACCGTCATGCGGCGGTCCTTCTCGTTCTCGATGGTCTTGGTGGCCATGACGCCGGGGACGCCGCAGCCCGAGGACACGAGCATGGGGATAAAGGACTTACCGGACAGGCCAAAGCGGCGGAACACGCGGTCCATGATGAAGGCGACGCGGGCCATATAGCCGCAATCCTCCAGGAAGGACAACATCACAAAGAGCAGGAACATCTGCGGCACGAAGCCGAAGATGGCGCCCAGGCCGCCGACGATACCGTCGCAGACCAGCGAATCGACCAGGCCACCGTCCTCGGTGCCGCCCGCCACGAGGGCATCGTGCACCATGGTGGTAATACCCGGAACATACGGGCCGTACTGTGCCGGGTCGATCGAATCGGCAGCGTCCTCGCCCACGGCCTCGACGGCCGCATCGTAGGCGTCGCGGCCCTGACCGAGCACGTACCAACCGTCGGTGCCAAAGAGCTGGTCGTTGGTGAAGTCGGTCACCGTACCGCCCAGGGTGGAAACGGCGATGTAGTACACGCAGAACATAATGACTACGAAGATCGGCAGGCCCAGAATGCGGTTGGTAACCACACGGTCGATCTTCTCGGAAGTGCTCATCTTGGCCGGAGCCTTGGTGAGGCACTCATCGACGATGTGCGCGATCACACCATAGCGCTCACCGGTGATGATGGACTCGGCATCGTCATCGCAATCCTGCTCGCACCGGGCGACCAGCTGCTCCACACGAGCCGCCTTCTCCTTGGTGAGGTTGATGAGTTTGCAGGCATCCGTATCGCGCTCGAACAGCTTGACGGCGTAGTAGCGACGCTTGCTGGCGGAAACGCTCGCAGGCAGGTTATTCTCGATGTGGTCCAGAACGTCCTCGATGGAGGAATCGAACTTGTGCTCCGGCACCTGGCCCTTGGAAGCAGCGGACTTCTTGACCTGCTCGAACAGTTCCTTGATGCCCTTGTTCTTGAGGGCCGAGATCATCACGACCGGGCAACCGAGCTTCTTGGAGAGCTTGTCCGTGTCGATCTTATCGCCGTTCTTCTCGACCAAGTCGGCCATGTTGAGGGCGACGACCACGGGCAGACCGGTCTCAATGACCTGAAGTGCCAGATACAGGTTGCGCTCGAGGTTGGTGGCGTCGACGACCTGGACGACGACATCGGGCTCGCCGCTCATGAGGTAATCGCGCGAGCATTGCTCCTCGGGGCTGTAGGGGGAAAGCGAGTAGATGCCAGGGAGGTCCGTGATGGTAACGTTCTTGTCGCTTAGGAGCTTGGCTTCCTTTTTCTCAACCGTGACGCCGGGCCAGTTGCCAACGTAGCCGTTGGCGCCGGTGATCAGGTTGAAAAGCGTGGTCTTGCCGCAGTTGGGGTTACCCGCAAGCGCGACATGGATCTGAGAATCCGCCATTCAATCCTTCTTCCTTGTGTGCCCGCGCTGTCATCTCCGCGCAGGTTGGATAATGTGCTTCAAAGATGCTGCATTAAGTTAGAAAAACCTAACTTTATATGCAGAAATACACGCCGCGAGCCCTTACTGAACCTCGACGACGGCCGCTTCCTCCTTGCGGATGGAAAGCTCGTAGCCGCGCACGTTGATCTCGACCGGATCACCGAGCGGCGCAACCTTTACGACCTTGAACGAAGTGCCCTTGATGAGCCCCAGGTCCATAAGGTGGCGGCGCAGCGCGCCCTCACCGTGAAGCTTGACGATGGTAGAGCTCTCGCCTACCTTAACGTCACCCAACGTCTTCATCCTCTTGTCCCCCTTTCGGTTTTAATGAAATGCTGCGGACTAACCGACGGTCATGATGTGCATGGCAACCTTGGAATCGATGCCAAAACGTGCGCCCAGCACGGTGACGATGATATTGGCACCACTCGAGCTCACCACGTGAATCTCGCTGCCCTCGACAAAGCCAAGGTCCTTGAGGTGGTGCTTCATGTCCTCATTGCCCTTTACCCGAGACACGCGCACGGTTTCGCCCGCCTTTACCATCGAAAGCGGCATGGCCGGCATCTGCGGTCCGCAAGACATGAGTGAGCTCCTAACGTCGGTTCGTCCTCAACATCGACGCGGTAAAAGTTAACCACGTCTATGTTCGCTTTAGTAAACTAACATGTGGTTAACTTTTTTGAAAGGGTCTCTATTCAGTTTTCGAAAAAGTTTCCTATACGAAACAAAAGAGGCACCGCAAAGAGCGCCTCCTAGAGATGTGACAAAGGGACTGTCCGCAGTCCCTTGTTGCGTTTAGAGCGAGAGGTTTCTGATCGACGTGACGCACGAGGCCTCGTCTACGCCTGAAACGCGAAAGACGATGTCCTCGCCACATTCGCCGTAAAGCGCCATGAGGCCCATCACGTCACGGCCATCGGTATGGCGGTCGCCGATGCTGACCGACACGTCGCTACGATGCTTGGCGATGATGTCGTAGAGTAGCGCGACCGGGCGGGCATGCAGTCCCAACGGATCTTTAATCGTCTTTGTAAACTCGACCATGTCCCCTCCCGCGGTATCGCTCATTCGGCTGGCAAACCCAGACACGTGGTAGTTATTGTAGCGTTAGATGCTTGTCGAGAGCTCCTCTGAACACCTCGTGGGCAAAAAGTGGCAAATATGAGTACTGTCACCAATTTAGTAGCAGCAAAATCGAGAGCAAATTGCCTCCTTTGAGCGATTCGAAGAGGTTGAAAGCCGTCAAACGCCCTTTAAAGGGGGTTATATAAATTGATTTTAAGCCCGTTTTTGCTCAGAACAGGCCGAAAAATATGACACCTCTTTTGCAACAGTACTCATATTTGGCATTTTTTGACCACGGGGTCCAAAACCATGCCCCAAAACACAAAGGGAGGGGCCTCGTAAGGCCCCTCCTTAGGAAAGGGAATCGATTTATTCCACAGCCGTAGATTAATCCTAGCCGCTACTCCATCATGTCGAGGACGGAGGGGCGCAGCTCGCTCTCGGCGGCCTCGGGATCGGTCTCGCGCAGACGGTTGATATAGCGGTTGTACCACATCACGGCAAGGCCCAGGAAGACAACCACACCGCCAACGTTGTAGACCAGCGTCAGCCACAGCGGCTGATCGAGCGGGATGGTGCCGCAGACAAGCACAAAGCAGAAGACCACAAGCAGGAATGCGGCAACGACCAGACCAAAGCTGCGCGAGCCCATGCGGAAGTCACGGGGAGCGGCGTCGAAGTTCTTGCGCAGCATAAAGTAGGCAAGCAGGATCAGCAGCGGCGGGAGCAGAGCAGTGGCGGCCGTCATGTTGGTGACGATCATGAGCAGGTCGTCGAGGTTACCAGAGCCCAAGGCCGGGATGATCAGGATGGGGACGACGATGGCGAACTGCAGCCAAGCGGCGCGGGCGGGAATGCCGTGCTCGTTGAGCTCGACGATCTTGCTACCAAAGACGCCCTTGGGGATCTCGGTGAAGAAGACCTTGATGGGAGCAGAGGTCCACATCATGAGGGAGCCCAGCGTGGCAGCGAGAAGGATCAGGCCAATGACGCGCGTGGACACTTCCATGGGAATGCCAAAGTGGGCAAAGACAGCGCCGAATACGTCGAAGATACCGGTGGAGATGGCAACGCCGCCCTCGGGAATGAACAGGTTGACCAGCAGCGAAGCGCCTGCGTACAGAAGGCCGATGGTCAGGCCGGCGATAACGACGGTGCGCACGAAGGCCTTGACGCCGCCCTTAAGGTCGTTAAGGAACACGCCGACAGACTCAGCGCCGCCAACGCCCTGGATAATCCAGGCAAGCGTACCGAAGAAGCCCCACATAGTTGCGAAGTTGCTCATGTCGGGAGCCATGTTAGCGGGGGTAGGAGCCGTAGCGAACTCGACGCCGCCAAAGGCAGCAGCCAGGGACAGCAAGATGAACACGGCAGTCAGGCCGAGAGCCGCGGTCGAGCCGAAGGAGGAAATGGAGCCGATCCACTTAGCGCCCTTGGTCGAAACCCACGTGGCGATAGCAAAGACGACGATCTCGATAATGGTGATCCACAGCTGCGAGAGCTCGGCGTTGGCACCAAGGAACACGTAGCTCGCGTAGATGATGACGTTGGGCAGGACGGATGCAAAGTAGAACAGGTTAACGAACCAGTAGCTAAATGCCGTCAGGAACGCCCAGCGACCACCCATCGAAGTCTTAACCCATGCGTACACACCAGACTCGGAGTCCTTATTAAGACCGACAAACTCGGCGGTAACCAGAGTATAGGGGACAAAGTACAAAAGTGTGGCGAAGAAGAACGACGGCGCAGCCGCCAAGCCGATGGCCGCGTTGTTGTTGATGATGTTCTTGATACCGAACACGGCGGCGACCGTCATGCCCAGCAGAGCGAACGAACCAATCGTTCCTCGTTTTTCAGAGCTCATAAGCCCTCCCAATCATCCGTTATATCTCATCTAAAACCGTCCGGACTGCAAGCGCAATCGTGGACAGCACACCTGCTAGGGGGGATGGGGAAAAGGGAGTCAACAAAGCCATCCCCCTTAACGGCGCAAAGCAAACGTCCAAACGGACGAATACTACTTGTTGGGGAAGGAATAACCTTCAACCGTCACGTGCAGTACCACGACGCGGGAATCCGCGGCATCGTCCACGACACGGTAGGCCTCGTCGATCTCGACGACGGCAACGCCGCCGGCGGGAATCGTCACGGTCTCCCCCGTACCCTCAAAGCGCTCACGATCATCGATATCGCTGTAGGCGCGCGTGCAGGTGAGGCCTGCCTTGGGGGCAACCTCGACGGTCAGGTCGCCGTCGAGCGGGGCGAGCACGGCATGGTAGCGACGGTGACCGACCAGATCGGCGGTTGCGGCCTCGCGGGCATAGACCCACCAGTACACCAACGAGTCGCCGATGGAGTACGCCACGTCGTGCTGCAGGTCGGCAACACCATCGAGCGCCTGTCCGGTACGCATCCACTTCTTGACGGACTTCATCTGGGCGTCGAAGTCGGCACGCGAGTTAAATACATGCATGACTTATGCCTCCTTAATGGGTGCCAGCGCCTGAGCCAGATCGGCAGACGTCAGCGGTCGCAGGGACACCTCAAAGCTGAAGCTCTCAAAACGGGTGCGATAGGAGTCGAGCACCTCGGAACCCCAAGAGTTCGAGCCAAGGCCGAGCAGCTGGTCGTTGATGTTGACCGTGACCGTATCGCCCTTGACAAGGTCGTAGACGTGCTTGGCGCTATCGATGGCCTCGCAACTATAGGGCCATGCCGAGAACGAGAACGGGTTGGAGGCGGCATCGACCGGACGGGTCACCAGCACGCCGTCACCGTGGCTAGAGCGCAGGGCAACCCAGCGGGTGCCCTCGCGGTTGGCGCAGTCCTGAGGCATAACGTAGGGCGTGAACATGTCGTCGACCGTAGTGCGGTAATGACCGACCGGGTTGGCGCGCAGCGAGTCCGGATAGTTCTCGCCCGGGCCGTGGCCGTACCACTCAACGGCACGATCGCAACCGGGAACCTCGAAGGAGATGCCGATGCGCGGGATGATGTCCGAGTAATCGCCGTAGGGCTCGCCGGAAACCTTGAGGTCGACGCGACCGCTCGGAAGCACGGTGTAGACAAGCTCGACGCGCATGCCAAACGCACGGACGGGAGGAGCGATGCGCTGGCTCACGGTAACGACGACCGCGTTGCCATCCTGCTTCCAAGAAACCTTGCGGGTAGACGTCTGCATCACATCGATGAAGTTGTCCTTCCACAGGGAGTCGTACTCCTGGGCGTGGTTATCGACGAGCGGATGCCAAAAACCAACCTGGGGACCGGAGGCGATGACGTCGCGGCCGGATGCCTTCCACTCGCTCACGGTACCGTTAACCTTGTTGAAGGTCAGCTCGCCGTTGAGGGAGTGAATGCGAATCTCCTGCTCGGTCTCCTCGACCGTAAGCTCAGGACGAATGGGAGCCGCGATGGCCGGCGCCGGATGGTTTGCGATGGCAAACTGGCTTGCACCCAGCTGGAACATCGGCTCGCACCAGGCGTGAGCCGCCATTGTGTAGGCGTGCACGGTCAGCAGGGTCTCGCCCACTGCGGCCTCGCGAATCACCAGTGGCAGCTGGACGGACTCGCCGGGGGCAACCGCACCGGGCATGAGCGTCTTGCGGCTGACCACGTCGCCGTCCACCAGGGTCTCGGCCGACAGGCAAACATCCTCGAGGGTGGTGAACCAACGCTTGTTGGTGACGGTCAGCTCGCCCGACTCGGCATCGTAGGCCATGCGAACCGGGCAGATAACCTGGCCATACTCAGTAAGGCCCGGGCTCGGCTGCTGCCAAGGGAACACCATGCCATCGATGCAGAAGTTGCTGTTGTTGGGGTAATCGCCGTTGTCGCCGCCATACATGTCGTAGGCAACGCCGTCCTCGGTCACAGCAGCCAGACCGTGGTCGCACCATTCCCAAATAAACTGGCCCTGGATGCAATCCCAGCGATCGAAGACCTCCTGGTACTCGGACAGGCCTCCGGGACCATTACCCATAGAGTGGCCGTACTCGCAGTTGATGCGCGGCTTAGGGAACGGATGCTCGCCAAAGTCGTTCATCTGCGACACGCGGGAGTACATGGTGGAAATGACGTCGACGGTATCGGCGTTGCGGTCCTCCTCGTAGTGGACCGGACGACCGTCGAGCTCGTGAGCCTTGGCATACATCGCGCGGATGTTGCAGCCATAGCCGCTCTCGTTGCCCATCGACCACATAATGATGCAGGCGTGATTGCGCTCCTGCATCACCAGGCGCTCAACACGGTCGACGTAGGCCGGCTCCCAGGCAGGGTCGTCGGTGACCAGGGCGATGTTGCCGATATTCTCGAAGCCGTGGCTCTCCATATCGGTCTCGGCGACCAGCATGATGCCATACTCATCGCACAGCTCGTAGAAGCGCGGGTCGTTGGCGTAGTGGGATGTGCGCACCGCGTTGATGTTGTGCTGCTTCATGAGCTCCAGGTCGCGGCGCATGCGATCGAGGCCCACAGCGCGGCCCTTGTGATCGTCGTGGTCATGGCGGTTGACGCCATGCATCTTAAAGTAGGTGCCGTTGAGGTAGATATGATTGCCCTCGACCGTCACCTCGGCAAGGCCTTGGCGATGCGGAACGTACTCGCTGACCTCGTCGCCGTCGTAGACCTCAAGCGTAAGGTCATAGAGGAAGGGGTCCTCGGGGTTCCAGAAGTGGGCATCGGCAACGCTGCACTCGGCATGGCCGTCGACGCACTCGCCCGTAGCGACCACATTCTGGCCATCGCTGAGCGTATACACAACGCGGCTTGCGCCCTCGGCAACCGTATCGAGCGTGACCAGAGCGGCATCGCCCTCGCGGTGCGTGCGGAACCTAAAGTCGACCAGATGCGCGGCGGGACGCTGCATGAGGTACACATCGCGGAAGATGCCCGATGCCCACCACATGTCCTGGTCCTCGATGTAGCTACCATCGCTGTACTGCAGAACCTTGACCGCAATCAGGTTGTCGCCCTCGACGAGCGCGTCGGTTACGTCAAACTCGGCGGACAGGCGCGAACCCTTGGTCATGCCGATAAACTTGCCGTTGACATACAGCTCGCCGTAGCTCTCGATACCGTCGAAGCGAATGATCTCGCGAGCGCCGGCAGGCACGGCAGGAAGGTTGACGATGCGCTGGTAGACGCCCGTGGGGTCGTCGGAGGGAACGAACGGCTGGTCCACTGGGAACGGAAAACCCTCGTCGGTGTAGGCAAGGTTGCCATAGCCGTCTACCTGCCACAGGTGCGGAACCTCCACGTGATCCCACTCGGGCTCGTACGTGCAAAGTGCCTCGTTGGAGACGGCCGCGGGGCCCTCAAAAAGGCGGAACTGCCACGAGCCGGACAGCTGGACAAATCCGCGCGACAGCTCGCGGCTGTACGTAGCGGCGAGATCGGCGGTCTCATAACCCATAAAGTACGCATGGGGTGCCAGGCGGTTCCTGTGGGTGAGCGCTTGGTTTTCCCAATCGTTAATGGCGTCCATGGTGATGCTCCTTCGTCATCGTAGTGATTCTTGTGCAACCGGTTGTCCTTATCTTACGGACGATGCAAAAACCTGTGCAACCGGTTGTCCGCTGAACGGTCGATTTCGCCGGATTAACGGTGCAACCGGTTGTACAACCGCGGAACTTATGTCACCCTGCGTATCGAAACTCAGCGCAAAACAGCATTCCCAGGCGGCGGACAACGGCCGCGCCCATCTATGCCCCACCCTTGCAAGCCATGTTCAACAGCAGCTTGAACGTGAAATGCCACCAGTGGCCGGATATCATGAACGCTGTTCAGGCGCACTATAGTAAGCTGTATCCGCACCAGCCCGTATCAGTGACAACATCGACCGCTTTTTCCAGGAGACACCATGACCCAACCAGTTCGCACCGCACCGACGCTTGCCGAGGTTGCTGCAGCTGCCGGCGTTTCGCGCTCCACGGCATCGCGTGCCCTCAACGACTCCCCCCGCATTAGCGAGGAAACTAAAAAGCGCGTCCGCGCGGCTGCCAAGGAAGTCAATTTTGTACCCAACGCACGCGGCCGGGCGCTCGCCGTCGGACGCACGGAAATTATCGCCGTACTGGTTACCGAGCCTTTGAGCGAGCTGTTTAGCGATCCCACCTACAGTGAGTTTTTAAGCGGCATTACCGAGGAACTTTCGGAGTCGTCTTACCTACCCGTGATCCTGCAGGCATCTTCCTCGCATGAGCGCAATCGCGCACGCGAGCATTTTGAGCGTCGCTCGTTTGACGCCGTCATCGACGTCTCGCCCTACAAGGGCAGTGAGCTGCTCGAGGTGCTGCGTGAGCTGGGCGTACCCACCGTGTTGTGCGGCCAGCTCGAGGGCCACCCCTATCGCGATGTGTTCTCGACGGTCTACTCCGACGACGAAGAGGGCGGACGCTTTGCGGCGCTCGCTATGAAAGATCGCGGGCGCAAGGACATCGTTGCCGTGCTGGGGCCGCAGGATAACCCCGCCGTCGTCGACCGCCTTCGCGGCTACCGTGCAATTTTGGGCGAAAGCCTTCCAGATGAAAATGTCATCTATACCGGATGGAGCAGCGGAGACGGCTACCAAGCCACGCGGCGGCTGCTCGCGCGCGAAATACATGCCGACGGCGTGCTATGCGGATCGGACCGTATCGCAACCGGCGTTATCGCCGCATTCAACGAAGCGGGAATTAGCGTACCCAAAGACGTTTCGGTCGTGGGCTTCGATGACCACGAGGTCGCAGCTCGCAGCGTCCCCGCGTTGACGACCATTCGTCAGCCGCTTTGTGAGGAAGGCCGCAAGGCCGCAGGCATTGCGCTCGATATGATTAACGGTGCCGCGCCCACCACCACCGTCATGCACATGCAGCTCGTTCAGAGAGACTCACTGTAGGAAACTGGGCCGGGCTTTCCGCGATGCCCGGTCAACCCATACCCTCGCAACATCGGCGTATAAAAAACGAGGGAAGGCACACGTCCTTCCCTCGTTGCGGGCAATATGTAGCCGCTCGCCTACATCAGGCGCAGGCTGACGTCCTTGAGCTGGGCGCCAGAAACGGGACTCGGGGCGCCCGACATGAGGTCGGAGCCACTGGCCGTCTTGGGGAACGCCATGACGTCGCGAATGGAGTCGGAGCCGGTGAGCAGCATGCACACGCGGTCCAGGCCCAGGGCGAAGCCGCCCATCGGGGGCGCACCAAACTTGAGCGCCTCCATGAGGAAGCCAAACTGCGACTCGGCACGCTCCTCGGTAAAGCCCAGGAGCTTGAGCATGGACATCTGCATCTCGGCGTTGTGGATACGCATACCGCCGCCACCGGCCTCAAAGCCGTCCATGACAAAGTCGTAGGTGCAGGAGCCGGCTGCCAGCGGATCGGCCTCAATCTTGGCGATGTCGGTCTCGGTCGGCAGGGTAAAGGGCTGATGCTCGGCTGCATAGGCCTTGCGGTCCTCGTCCCAGTGGAACAGCGGGAAGTTGACGATCCACAGGAAGTCGTGACCCTCGCGCTTGATCTCGAGCGCGTTGGCCATGTGGGAGCGCATGCCGCCCAGGATCTCGTCGGAAAGCAGGCGCGGGCCGGCGGCGAACATCACGAGGTCGCCGGGCTCGACGTCCATGCGCTCGCGCAGAGCCGCCATCTCCTCGTCCGAGAAGAACTTGACGATGGGGCTGTTGATGGAACCGTCCTCGCGGAAGGCGATCCAGGCCAAGCCCTTGGCGCCAAACGTGGAGGCCACGCCGGCGAGTTTATCGATCTTGGCGCGGGCCCAGGCACCGGCGCCCTTGGCGTTGATGGCCTTGACGACGGAACCCTCCTCGTTTGCGGCGGTCGCAAAGACCTTGAACTTGGAGTTGGCAAAGATGTCGGTCAGGTCGACCAGGTGCATGCCATAGCGGGTATCGGGCTTGTCGGAGCCATAGGTGTCCATGGCCTCCCAGTAATCCATGCGGCGCAGCGGCGTGGGCATCTCGACACCCATGCGGCCGAAGGCATCGGACAGGACCTCTTCGAGCGCGCTCATGACATCGTTCTGGTCCACGAAAGACATCTCGATATCGACCTGGGTGAACTCGGGCTGACGGTCGGCGCGCAGGTCCTCGTCGCGGAAGCACTTGGCAACCTGGTAGTAGCGCTCGACGCCGCCGACCATGAGCAGCTGCTTCAGAAGCTGCGGGGACTGCGGCAGAGCGTAGAAGTTGCCCGGCTGGATGCGGCTGGGAACGATGAAGTCGCGGGCGCCCTCGGGCGTGGACTTAAACAGGGAGGGCGTCTCGACCTCCATGAACTCACGGTTGTGCAGTGCCTCGCGAATGGCAAAGGTGAAGTCGGAGCGCAGCTTGAGGTTGGCCATCATCTCGGGACGACGGAGGTCCAGATAGCGATAGCGCAGACGGGTGTCCTCGCTGGTCTCGATGCCATCCTCGATCTGGAACGGCGGGGTGACGGACGTATTGAGCACCTCGGCATGGTCGGTCAGGACCTCGATCTCGCCGGTGGCGAGCTTGGTGTTGGTGGTCTCGTCGCCACGGGCGCGCACGACGCCGTGAATCTTGATGGGCCACTCGGGACGCATGGTCTCGGCGATCTTAAAGGCATCGCCGTCAGAATGCTCGGGGTCGAAGGTGAGTTGCGTAATGCCCTCACGGTCGCGAAGGTCGCAGAAAATAAGGCCACCGTGGTCGCGGCGACGGCTCACCCAACCGGTGAGGGTGACCTCTTCGCCCACGTTCTCGCGGCGAAGCTCGCCGCAGGTACGGGTGTGCATGGAATGCTCGTCGATGGGACGGGTCTGGCTCATACCAGTGATCCTCCTTTATGGATCTGTGCCGCCCCGTGTCGTTCCGGGCGGCGTCGTACAGATTCGCCCGGCCTGCGTAAACCGCGCAGCCGGACATGGCGTTCTATCTTATCGCACCCGCGTCGATGTGCCGCGAAAAAGTAGCTCCTGCCCAAAGACTTGACGGAGACGAAACAATTGGCGCACCGCGACTGTCGCCGAGGCGCGCCGCGTGCGACAATGTGCCCCAATACAACTGCACCCGGAAAGGCCCAACATGTCTGCACGCCTCATCGTTATGGATATCGACTCCACCCTCATCAACCAGGAGGTCATCGACCTGTTGGGCGAGGAAGCCGGCGTGGGCGAGCAAGTGGCGCAGATTACCGAGCGCGCCATGCGCGGCGAGCTTGACTTTAAGCAAGCGCTCGAGGAGCGCGTGGGGCTGCTTGCCGGCCTGGACGAGAGCGTGTTCGAGCGCACCTTTGAGCGCGTGACGTTTACCCCCGGCGCGCTGGAGCTTGTGCGCTCGGCGCACAGCAAGGGCTGGAAGGTCGGCGTCGTGAGCGGCGGCTTCCACGAGGTTGCCGACAAGATCGTGGCTGCCGCGGGCATCGACTTTTGCCTGGCCAACCGTCTGGAGGTCGTAGACGGCAAGCTCACCGGAAGACTGGCGGCAGACATCGTGACCAAGGAGTCCAAGCTTATCCAGATGCTGGATTGGGCAGTTGAGTGCGGCGTCGATATGGCCCACACGGTCGCTATTGGCGACGGCGCCAACGACATCCCCATGATTCAGGCCGCGGGCACGGGCATCGCGTTTTGCGCCAAGCCCAAGACGCGCGAGGCCGCCCCGTTTGCCATCGACGAGCGCAACCTGATGCTCGCCATGGACATCATCCTGCGTGACTAGCCGATTCGTCTAACAATTGAATCAGTCTGTCCTATAGTTTCCGAACAATTTTATCTTAGTGTTCGGAAATATACCCTTTGAGTGCTAGACTTTGCGCCGTCGAAGGGAACATATATATGGATAAGCGAGATCTTGAGCAATTGCTGAGCGATGTTGCCGGCGGGGCAGTCACCCCTGCCGACGCCCTCACGCGCATCCAGACGGCTCCGACCGCCGATCTGGGTTTTGCGCAGCTCGATCTTTCACGCGGGGTACGCCAGGGAGCCGGCGAGGTTATCTACGGCGCCGGTAAAACCGCCGGGCAGATTGCCGCCATTATCGAAGCGCTGCGCGATGCAGGCCAGGAGCGCATCCTGGTCACGCGCTTGGACGCCAAAAAGGCCGCCCGTACCTCGGAATTTCTCGGCAACGGCATCGACCTGGGATATGTCCCGGACGCACAGCTCGCCCTCGTAGGCGGCAAGCCCTCCCCCACCGGCAACGGACGCATCGTCGTCGCCTGCGCCGGTACGAGCGACCTGCCCGTCGCCGAAGAGGCGGCACTGACGGCCGAGTTCTACGGCAATGAAGTCGATCGCCTCTACGACGTAGGTGTCGCCGGCTTGCACCGCCTGCTCGCTCATGCTGAGGAACTTGCCCAGGCGCAGGTGGTCATCGCCATCGCCGGCATGGAAGGCGCCCTGGCAAGCGTCATCGGCGGCCTGGTGAGTTGCCCGGTCATCGCCGTTCCCACCAGCGTGGGCTACGGCGCGAACTTTGGTGGCGTGGCCGCGCTGCTCGCCATGCTCAACTCCTGCGCCAGCGGCGTCTCGGTCGTCAATATCGACAACGGCTTTGGCGCCGCCTATCAGGCAAGTCTTATCAATCATCTGAGCGCCGGCACGCCCTGCGCCCGCTAAGGAGCATTCCATGTCCAACCACCAGCACACGCTTATCATCGACGGAACCTCGGGCATCAGCGGCGATATGACCGTCGCGGCTCTGCTCGACCTGGGCGCCAGCGAGGAGCACCTGCGCGAACAGCTCGCCACGCTGCCGGTCGACGGCTTTACGATCGCCGTGACGCGCGTAAACAAGCATGGCATCGACGCCTGCGATTTCGACGTCCAGCTTGCAGAGGAGCTCGAGAACCACGATCACGATATGGCCTGGCTCTACGGCAACGAAGCAGCTGTCGAGCATATGCATGAGCACCACCATCATGACCATGACGAGCACGAGCACGAACACTGCCACGAGCATGGCCATGAGGCTCACGGTCATGGCCACGAGGGCCACCATCACGCCCACCACCATCACCACCGTTCTTTGACAGACGTCACCGCCATCATCGACGGCTCGCAGCTGAGTGGCGGTGCCAAGCGCCGCGCTCTCGCCATCTTTACCGCGCTGGCTGCCGCCGAGGCCAAGGCACACGGCAAAACGCCCGAGACCGTCATGTTCCACGAGGTGGGCGCCGTCGACTCCATCGTCGATGTCTGCTCGGTCGCCATCTGCCTCGACGACCTGAGCATTGAAGACATCGTGGTTGAGTCGCTCTCCGAGGGTCACGGTACCATCCACTGCGCCCACGGCCTTATGCCCATCCCGGTGCCCGCCGTCGTCAACCTATGCCAAGCAGGCAATATCGCCCTCACGCCCGCACCGGTCGCCGGCGAGCTCGTGACGCCCACGGGCGCCGCCATCGTCGCCGCACTGCGCACGTCCGAGCACCTGCCGGCCCGCTACCGCATCGAGGCCGTCGGCTACGGCGCCGGTAAGCGCCCCTACGAGGGTTGCTCCGGCACGCTTCGCTGCCTGCTCGTTCACGCAGACGCATAGCCATGGATGCCCGCAAGGCCAAAAGCCGTGCCGCGATCGTCGCGGCGTTCTCCGAGCTCCTGTGCGAGGAAGATTACGGCAAGATCACTGTCGGCGACATCATCGCGCGCGCTCACGTAGGCCGCGCGACATTCTACGGCCTCTTTAAGAGCAAAGACGACCTACTGTCCGAGCTCGTGAGCGACATCTGTACCCACGCCCTCGACGACGATGGCACACCGCTCGACGACCCATTCGTGCAGGTCGAGCATATCCTTAGCAACCTGTGGGAACGCCGTCAGGGCGTGAGGGCCCTTGTAGCCGGCGCCGGCTCACGCGTCTTCGCCGACAGCCTCCGCAAGACCATCATGTCGCTCGCGGCCGAAACCGTCCCCATCGATCCCACAGGCCCAGCCGGCACCATGGACCGCAGCTTCCTCCTCCATCACATAGCCTCAAGCTTCGTAGGAATGGTCCAATGGTGGGCCTGGCACAACTTCCAAGCCAACAAATCCAACGTAGCCAAAGACTACCTATCGGCCATACAACCCCTGTTCACCTAAGTAAGACCCCACCCCAAAGTGCCATCCCAACAAAGCGCCCACCCCATCCCCAAGTTACGCTTTCTTGTAAGAGCACCCAAAAAACAAAGCGACCCTAACATCCAAATTCAGATATATATGTTGGGTTGCTTGTTCCAATCCAACTGGATTCCCGCAGGGTCCGGCATAGGTTAACTTTCCGCCGCATTCCGCAGGACGCAAGAAGCTCCCGCCGCACGAAGTGCGCAGCGGGAGCTTCTTGCATGTCCGAGGACGCGGCGGAAAGTTAACCTATGCCGGATCCGGACGTTATATCAATTGCCTTCGACTAGAACATACCCAAGAAGCCATGCACAAACAGCGCGGCCACAATAGCACCGACAAACGGCGCAATGCCAGGAACAAGCAGGCCATACTTCCAGTTGTTGTCAGCCTTGTTCTTGATCGGCAGCACCTGATAGGCCATGCGAGGACCAAGGTCACGTGCCTGGTTCATGGCGAAGCCGGTGATGCCGCCCATGCCCATGCCAACGGCCCAAACGATCAGGCCGACGCAGATAGCGAGCATCAGAACGTTCTCACCAGCGCGGCTAGCGGCAGCAAGGATGGCGCTGATGAACACAAAGGTGCAGATGGCCTCGCAGAAGAAGTTGCGGGCATAGTTCGTACCCTCGGTGGTGGGGTTGGTCGAGAAGATGTTGCGCTGAGCAATGGGATCGACGACGCCTTCGGAAGCCTTGAACTCATCGGCATACATAAACCAAGCGATCACAGCACCCACAAAGCCGCCGAGCATATCGGCAAGCATGAAGGGGATGCAGTTGCCCCACGGCACCAGACCGACGATGCACTGGGCAAGCACCATAGCGGGGTTCATGCACACGGCGCCGCCAAAGACAAACAGGCAGACCGAGATGCCAAAAGACCAAGTGGTGATGGCAAACATATGGCCAGAGCCCTGATACTTGGTGCCTTTGAGCACGGTATCGCAGTGCACGCCCACGCCAAAGACGATCATGAGGGCCGTCGCGCCGAATTCGCAGAGGAGTTTGGTAAGCATAAAACCTTATCTTTCTTATTGGTTACAAACGATTCGTTTAAGCCGCGCACTAGTGCTGGGCGACGACAACACCCAGGCCATCGGGGATGACGGCGACCTTGGCGTCGGCACCCTTCATCTCAAAGGCGAGCTTGAGCGCCTCCTCGAGGGTGTTAACCGGCGTCATGTGCATATCCTTGAGCATCTGGTGGTCGCACAGGTCGGTAACCATGATCACAGGGTGATGTGCCAGGATGCGAGCAAAAATCTGGCTCGTCCACTGATCGGGCAGGGTCTCGTCCTTGGGGCGATCGATGCAGGCACGCTCAAACTCCGCCGGATCGTTGTCGGCGATGTTGTGATAGAAGCCCTCGCCGCCGTGACCGTCGGCGCAGCCGGCGACATCGATGATCACGCCGCCCTCGGGAAGCGTGGCCTCGGCAGCGCACATGCCCTTCACGGCCTGGTAGATGTTCTGGTCGAGCGGGTAACCACCGTTGGTGGTGATGGCAATCTCGCACTCGACGGGCTCAACGCCGGCAAGGCTCTTCACGAACTCGCAGCCAGCCTCGTGTGCCTTGTGGATGTCACCGGCAAAGGAGCCAATGACCTCGTGCTTGCCGTTGAGCACCACGTTAAGCACAAAGGCAAGGTGAGCCATCTCGGCAGCGGCGAACATATCCTCGCTCACGTGGTTGTGGCACAGGTTGCCGGCACGCGAATGGGAGTCGTTCACAAACTGACCGTTGTGGTTGTACATGATGGTCTTATAGCTGGCGATGCCGGGCAGGACAGACTTTCGGCTGCCAGAGAAGCCGGCAAAGAAGTGCGGCTCAATGAAGCCCTCGGCAAGAAGCAGGTCGCAATCGGCAGCGATCTTGTTGATGATGCACTCGCCACCAGAAGGCAGGGTGCCGATCTTCTTCATCATGCTGTCGTCGGTTGCGACATGCATAACGATTTCCTCGTTGGCAACGATGTCCTCGCCATACTTGTTGACGAGCTCCTCGTGTGTCGACGGACGGTGCATACCCGTAGCAACCAAAATACGCACACGAGCCTCGGGCGCAGCGGCATGAATGTGATGCAGCAGAATAGGCATCGTCACACGCGAGGGAACGGGACGCGTATGGTCGGAGCTGATGATGACGATGTTCTTTTTACCAGCACAAAGCTCCTCGAGCGAAGGTGAGCCATAAGGGTTGGCAAGCGACTCCTCTACCAGTTTTTCCTGCGATTTCGTAGTCTTAAACTCGTTTTGATGACCTTCCATCACACCCGCGAAGTTCTTGTCCTCGAGCTCCAGATGCAACGTCTTGTGGTCAAACGGCAGTTCACATTCAAACATTGACGAGCGCCCTCTTCCTTTCAACTGACACACTAGTCAAACCGTTGGAAGGATACGCCGTTCACCGATAAACACCACCGTCCACCGACTCATTTACACAACGTTCATATTTGACCTACAACAAAACGGCCGCGATCCCAAAGGGAACCGCGGCCGCTACAGTCGTAAGGCGAGAAGCGCCAAATGCATCTCGATCCCATTCGATAAGACGCGAGGCGCGAAGCGCCAAACGCGCCGCCGGGACAAACCCCATCCAAAACGCGCGAAGCGCGCCATTCTCCCCTCAGCTGTAATCCCCGAAGGCCGAGGACGAAGGGACCCGACGGGTTTCCCTCTGAATGCATTCCACAGCACGAAGCCTTTTCCAAACGTGCAAAGCGCGCCATTATTCCCCAGCCAGTAATCCACCGAAGACCGGACATCGTAGGGCCCGCCATCAGCTTACTTTTAGGCACACTCCGCAGGACGCAAGAAGCCCTCGCCGCACGAAGTGCGCAGCGAGGGCTTCTTGCATGTCCGAGGACGTGCCTAAAAGTAAGCTGATGGCGGGCCCGGACGACTACAGGGCTATCGATTACCCCGTGTTTTGCAATCCTGCCGAGACTCCGGTCACAGTCGAAAGAATCAGGCTCATGTACTCGGCCTTCTTCTCCTCGGCCATCTCGTCCTGGTTCATACGCACCTCGCGAAGGGCGCGGACCTGGGCGATGGACAGGGCATCAACATAGGGGTTGCGCACGCGAACGGCGCAGCCGAGCACGCGACGACGCTGCAGCGGCCACTCGTCACCGACGATGGCAAGGACCCACTTACGGGTGAGCTGCATCTCGGTAAAGACCTTCTCGGACAGATCCTGGCGATCGCCCAGGTGCAGATACATCTTGGCGATGCGCTGGTCGGTCTTGGCGATCGACATCTCGATGTTGTCGATAAAGGTGCGGAAGAACGGCCACTCCTGGTAGGCAGCCTTAAGCTGGTCAAGGTCGCCCAGCTGCTCGCAGGCGGTGCCCAGGCCGTACCAAGCGGCCAGATTGATGCGCGCCTGGCTCCAGCTAAAGATCCACGGAATGGTACGCAGGTCGTCAAGCGACTTGGCACCCAAGCCGCGCTTGGCGGGACGCGAGCCGATCGGCAGCAGACCGACCTCGGTCAGCGGCGTCACGGTCGAGAACCACGGTGTAAAGTCCTCGGTGTTCAGCAGGTCCAGATAGCGCTCATGGCTTACTGCGTTGAGTTTCTCGGCCATATTCCAGAACTTCTGCGTGGTCTCGGTGTTGGTCTTCTCGACACTCGGGGCCGACTGCAAAAGCGTTGCGGCAGCAACGGACTCAACATGGCGCTGAGCCAGCGTGCGGTTGCCGTAACGGGCAAAGATGACTTCGCCCTGCTCGGTGAGCTTAAAGAAGCAGTTGACCGAACCCTTGGGCTGCGCCAGCACGGCCTTGTTGGCCGGGCCGCCGCCACGGCCCACGGCACCGCCGCGACCGTGCATGAGCACCAGGTCGATATCGTTCTTCTCGGCCCACTTGGCGATGCGCTCCTGCGCGGAGTGCAGCGCGAGCATGGCCGTGGTAGGACCGGCGTCCTTGGAGGAGTCGGAATAGCCCAGCATGACCTCCATGCGGCGGTTGGTCTGGGCAAGGCGCTTCTGCACCACGGGCAGCGTGAGCATCTGATCGAGCACGTCGACACAGCCCTCGAGGTCCTCGAGCTGCTCGAACAGCGGGATCACGTCGAGCTCGGGGACATCCTCCTCGTGTGCAAAGGACAGGTGGGCAAGCTCAAAGACGTCGGCCACATGCTGGGCGCTCTTGGTGAACGAGATGATGTAGCGATGCGCCATCTTCTTGCCGTAGCGCTTCTGGATGGAGCCGATAGCGCGGAAGGTATCGATGACCTCGCGCGTCATGGGTTGCAGGTCGCCATGGATACCGTTCTCGTGGATATCCTTGAGGGCGCGGGCGTGCACCACGGAGTGCTGACGGAACTCCATCTCGACCATATGGAAGCCGAAGGACTCGACCTGCCAGATGATGGTCTGGACCGGACCGTAGGCAGCACGGACGGCACCGCAGGCGGCCAGCGAGCGCTGGACGACGCGCAGGTCCTCCAGGAACTCATCGGCGCTGTGGTACATGGTGTCGGTGATGCGACGCACGGTGGCGTTCAGACGGTCGGCCATGACGAGCATGACGGCGCGATGCGGCTCGTGCTCGGAGATCAGTTCAGCACGTGCGGTGTACTGGGCGCTCATCTCGACCTGATGGTTCCACAGGTTGATGAGCTCGGCAGACGGCTTGCTGTAGGTGGCCTCGAGCGTGAGGTTGCGGCCGATGCGGCGGCACTTGTCCTCGAGCTTGAGCACCATGTGGGTGAAGTACTTGGCGGCGACCTCACGGCTCACCTTGGCGGTGACGTTGGGGTTACCGTCGCGGTCGGAACCAATCCAGCTGCCGGGATGGAAGAACGCCGGGCACAGCGGCGGCACGGTACCGGCCTTGTCGCCCAGCACCCAGTCGTCAAAGCGACGATAGATGACGGGGATGACGTCGAACAGCGTGTTATCGAAGATGTCGATGATGGTATCGGCTTCCTCGACCGGCGTGGGCTTCTTGAGCGCGATGGGGCTCGTACGCACCAGGGCGTCGATCTCCTGCAGCATATGGCGCTCGTTCTCCACCAGGTCGGAGCCGCCCAGGCGCGGACGCTCCTCCAGCAGGTTGGAGATACGGCGAATCTTGCCCTCGACGGCCTTGCGACGGGCCTCGGTGGGATGCGCGGTAAAGACGGGATGGAACTCAAGCTTGCCGAGCAGCCCGTTGGCGCCCTCGACACCCAGCTCATTCACCAGCTGGTGATAGGCGACGGTGAGCTCGTTGGCGGGATCGACCTCGGTATCGGTCGACGCACCGGCCTCGCGCTCGCGCAGCTGCGCCACACGGTAGTTCTCCTCCGACAGGTTTGCCAAGTGGAAGAAGCTCGTAAAGGCGCGAACGATGACCTGCTGCTTATCGAGCGGCAGACTGTCGATCAGATCGACGACCTCGCGAAACGCCACGGCGGTGGGCTCGTCGGCGGTGGGCACGCCCTGCTCGTCGACGGCCTCGTCGGCAGCGCGGGTACCGGGGTTGCCGGCATTGGCCACAATCTCGGCCGACAGGATTTTGTCGAACAGGTCCGCGATCTCGGGATCATACTCGCTAAGCACACGACGCTCCAGGCGTAGGAACAACGCCAAATTGTCGCGCAGCTCCTCGGGGATCTCGATCTCGGCGAGACGCTCCCTGGACTCGGCATTCGAGCCGATTCGGTTAACGAGGCGGTTGACCACGGCAGCGACGCGCGCCGCGGCTTCGGGTACAGACTGGTTGCTTAGGTTCTCAGCCACGTTTCCTCCCATTCCTCCTTCTATGCACGTAACATGCGGTATTCATTATAGGCGCTTGAGAAATACTTTCGACACTGATTGCGCTTTACCACACAAAAGTATTTTCTGCATTGCAAGGGTTTTTGCCCTAAATGGTCGTATTTCTCGGTGGACGGCATACACAAACGGGGGCATTCCGCATAAATGCGAAACACCCCCGTAACAATCGCTCGCAATGAACGGGACACTCAAGCGGGTCCGCAGCTCAAAAAGATGCGCTACAGGCGCTCACGAACCGCCTCGACGACGTTGGCCAGATCGACCAGTACCTCGTCATGGATCTCCATGTCGCGCACCTTGACCTTGCCGGCGGCAAGCTCGTCGCCGCCCAGGACCAGGATGAGCTTGGCGCCCACCTTATCGGCCTGCTTAAACTGGGCCTTGAGCGAACGGCCCTGATAGTCGGCCTCGGTCACGATGCCTGCGGCGCGAAGCTCCTGCGTAATGGCAAAGACGTTCTGGCGCAGCTCCTTGCCGGCGTTGGCGACATAAACACACGGGGCCTCATCGGCACCCAGGTCGCTGCCAAAGGCCTGCAAGGCCAGCAGGGCGCGCTCAAAACCGACGGCGAAGCCGACGCCGGCCGTAGGCTTGCCGCCCTCGAGCTCAACCAGGCCGTCGTAGCGGCCGCCGCCGCCGATGGAGCCGACGCCGGCGCCAGGGGCCTCGACCTCAAAGACGGTACGGGTGTAGTAGTCCAGGCCGCGCACCAAGGTGGGATCCTCGACATACTCGATACCGGCGGCATCCAGATAGCGCTTGACCTGCTCGTAGTGCTCGCGGCACTCGTCGCACAGGTTGTCACCCATCAGCGGGGCCTCGGCCATGATCTCGCGGCAATGGTCGTTCTTGCAGTCGAAGGCACGCAGCGGGTTGAGCTCGGCGCGCTCACGGCACTCATCGCACATCTCGTCGGCGTGATCGAGGATGAACTGCTTAACCTGCTCGCGGTAAGCCGGACGGCACTGGGCGTCACCCATCGAGTTGATGAGCAGACGAAGCTTGGAAAGATCGAAGCCCAGGCGCTTGTAGAACTCCATGAGCATGATGATGCACTCGGCGTCTGCCGCCGGATCGGGAGCGCCGAGCCACTCGATGCCCACCTGGTGGAACTGGCGCAGACGACCCTTCTGGGGACGCTCGCCACGGAACATGGCCTCGGCGTAGTACGCCTTAAACGGCGTGGAGCCCTGGGGCACCAGATTGTTCTCGACGACGGCGCGCACCACGCCGGCCGTGCCCTCGGGGCGAAGTGCCAGGCGCTGCTTGGGCTTGAGTTTGGTGTCGGTGCCCTCGGTAAAGACGCGCTCCAGGTTGGCACCGCTGAACACGCGGAACATCTCCTTGCGCACGACGTCGGTCGACTGGCCGATACCGTGGACAAACACATCCACCTGCTCGATCGCGGGCGTCTCGATGGGTTTAAAACCAAACGGCTCGAACACGCCGGCCGCAATCTGCTGCATCTTTTGCCAGGCGCGCATCTCGGCGCCGATAAGGTCGCGGGTTCCCTCCGCCTTCTGTGCCTGCATGGGCAAACACCTTTCTTTTGTATCGCGTCATAGGTAACGGTCATTATACGGCACAAACGCAAACAGCGACGGCGCGTCTGGCCGAACGAGGGTATGGGGACTCGTTCGGCCAGACGCGCCGTCGCTGATTGTGATCCCTTTTCCTCCGTCCCCTTCGGGTCACGTGATCTGTTGGGGACGGAGGAAAAGGGACCATTTCGTAGGCCCGTAGCCGCCTTGGAAAGCGAATGATGGTACGAGCTTCCATTCGGCTTCCAAGGCAGCCACGGGCAGAACGGGGCGAACAGAAAAGAACGACGGACGTCTACTCCCCCGCCACGCTTGCGCGCAGCTTGGCGGCGATAGGCTCCGAGGCCAGCAGGAATACGAGCATGACCACAGAACACACCAGGCACACGATCCAGGCGCTCGCAAAGGAGCCCGAGACGGCAAAGAGCACATAGACCTGCCAAAGCTCACCCACAAAGCTCATGCCCGCGAGCACCGCCGAGGTGGCGATAACGGTGAGCGAGCCCAATACGCGGCCACTCACCTTATCGGCAACATGGCCGATAACGAGCGAACCCACGACACTCACCACGGTGGAGATAGCGTTGGAGATGTTGTACTGCGCAAGGGAAATGCCCAGGTCGCTGACGATCAGCGGCTGGAACAGGCTCATGCAGTTGACGAAAATCGTGTAGCACGTGGCCATGATCACAAAGCCGGAGGTCACCACGAGCCAGCCGGGGAAGAATTTGCGTTGCTGGGACATACCGCTCCTTTTAAAAAACGAATAGCCTGCGCCGGGCGCCGGTAGTGCCCAAGATTGCCTTGAAAGACAAGGGCATAGGCCTTATGGCCATGCCCGCAGGCTTGAAAGGCAAGATTGGGTGCTACCGGTGGTCGGCGATATAGCCCAAAGCGACGGCGGTATAGGCCGCGGCGCCGAGCGGCAGCTCGGCATCGCTAAAGCGTGCCTTGGGATGGTGTTGGGCAAAGTGCTCCTCCGTATCGGTCACAGCTGCGCCCACGGTAAAGTACGCACTTGGGATCTCGCTCGAGATAAGCGCGAAGTCCTCACTCGCCATGGCATGGAAAAGCGGCAAGAAAGCCGCCTTGGGCAGCACTGCGCCCACGTAACCAAGCGACGCCTGAGTCATATCGCTGTCGAGTACGAGCGGGGGAACATCCGAGAGTGTCTCGATAGTCGCCGGCGTACGATAGGTCGTAGCAACACCTTTGACGACCTCCGCGATGCGGGTCTTGAGGTGCTCCATGAGCTCAACGTCGAAGCCGCGCAGCGTGCCTTCCAGCACGCAGGTATCTGGGATGACGTTGGCAGCCTGACCGCCGGCGAACTTACCCACGGTAAGTGCGACCTCCTTGGCCGCCGGCACCTCGCGGGAGATAAGCTCCTGGAGCGCCAGGTGCACATGCACGCCCGCCGTGATGGGGTCGATGCAAATCTCGGGGCTCGAGCCGTGACCACCCTTGCCCTGGAGCGTGATGCGAAAACCGTATACACCCGAAAGTGCAGGGCTGCCATAGAGCACCAGGCCAAGCGGCGACTGGCTGTTAACGTGCATGGCAAAGGCGGCCTGGGGACGCGGGTTCTGCAGCAGGCCATCGGCGATGGCAGCGCGGGCGCCCTCAAAGGTCTCCTCGCCCGGCTGGAACAGCAACTTAACCGTGGCGTTGGCATCAACAAGCTCTGCCTCGCGGGCCTTGAGCAGGCGCGCCGCACCAAGCAGCGCCGTCGCGTGCATATCGTGGCCACAAGCGTGCATGCAGCCGTTGGTGGAAGCGAAAGGCTCGCCCGATTTCTCGGCAACGGGCAGGGCATCCATGTCGCCGCGAAGCATGATAACCGTACCGGACTGCTCATCCGTGCACGCACCATTGCCCTGAGCAGCCGCGGCCGCACCGGCACCGATCAGGCCAACAACACAGGAGCCGTCGACAAGCGTGGTATAGGGAATGTCCATCTCGTCCAGACGTGCCTGGATATAGGCAGACGTCTGCGGAAGATTGTTACCGAGCTCGGGCATCTGATGGAGATCGTGGCGCCATGCGGCAAGCTCACCGGCAAATGCCTGGGCTTCTTTGACCAGGCCATCGTCGATAGCGGTCTGCGCCGCTGTGGTAGCCTGAGGAGCTGATTGCGGTTGAAGATCGGACAGAGCTGGTGCCATAGATGCCCTCCAGTAACGTTTTTGCAGCACGCACTTTGACAGCATAAAGTGCAAGGCACAACTGTAAGGGCATGACACAAAAAAAATGCCGCCCTGGAAGGGCGGCGCAACAAGTTGTTTACAATTGCGGGCGAGATTTTCGGCGCAAGAAATCGAAATGCGTCTCGCTCAAGATAATCGACAAAAAGATGAGCGCAAAGCCGGCAAGCAGGCGCGAGGTGAGCGCCTCCCCCATCAGCAGCACCGAGAACAGCACGCCCGAGGGGGACTCCATCGAAAGAAGCAGCGAGCCCGTCGAGGCGGGGACATGCGCCAGACCGACGTTTTGGACGAGCAGGGCCACGCACGTACAACCCACCGAGAGAAAGGCCACCACGCCGATAAAGCTCGGCGTCCACACGGACAGAGGCGCCTGAGTCTCGAATAGTAGCGACGTGATTAAGCTCAAAACGCCATTGCCCACAAACATCCAAAACGTGATGACGTTGATATCCATCTTGCGGCCATACTTGGCGGTCACCGCCATCTGGATAGCAAAGAAGACCGCGCCGCCCAACGTGATGACATCTCCGGCATTGAACTCGACGCTATCGAGTGCCACCAGGCCAATGCCCGCCAGGCACAGCAATGCGGCGCCCAAGTTGTAACGGGTAAGCTTTTCTCCGCCCAGGACATAGCTCGCAAACGGCACGAGGATGCAATAGGTACCCGTCAAAAATGCACTCTTGCCCGCCGTGGTCTGTGCCAGGCCAATCGTCTGCAAACCGTACGCGCCCCACATAAGTGCGCCCATACCAAGCCCGACGATAAGGTTGCGAGCATTAAAGTGCGCGATGATTCGTTTGTGGAAAATGGCAAACATAACCAGTGATGCCGGGAGAAAGCGAACGTAGACCAGCTCGAACACCGGAACGGTATCGAGCGCATCTTTCATGGTGGTAAAGGAATAGCCCCAGATGACCGCCACCGAAAACAGCAAGGCCTTCCAGAAGAACGGAGAACGCGCTCCGGCGCCACGGGAGGTGCCGCCGGCGCCCAGGTCCTCCCGTGCGACAGGGCTATCGGGCATGTTTTCGATTTCATCAACGGCATTCTGGGCCATAGGGCATCCTCGCGCTCAGTCTGGGCGTGGTGTCCGCACGCACATAGCCGCGTGCCGCCTCATGGTCAAATAAAAACAGGGCGCACCGGACCCCCGGTACGCCCCGCTACTGTAGCAACAACCAGTGCCGCATCGCAATCCAGCCCACTAAAGCGTTTTGTTCCGCCGTTCTACCGAACGGCGGACCGGCCGACGCTGCGCGAGCCGCATTCACGCCAATCTGACGTTCAATTTCAAGGGCGCGACCAGAAGGTCAGCGCCCTTTCATTTCACGTCACCTTGGCGCAAATGCGGCTCGCTCGCTGGCATTAGCGCTGCATCGGCGTTAACGTTGCTGTGCTAGATAAGCTTTGTTGATTCCAGCTTTTCGATGATCCAGTCGTTGGCTTTGATAACCGGGCGGCGGAAGACGACGCCCAGGGCCAGCGACGGAATCAGATAGCTCGCCAGAATGCCCAACTCAACCCAGTACTCCATATGGTAGGCGCCGGCCATGGCGGCGTGCATGGCGTTGATGCCGTGGGTAAACGGCAGGAACGGGTAGATCGCCTGGAACACGGGGCCGGTCATCTCGATGGGGAACGTACCGCCCGAACCGCCGACCTGCATGACCAGCAGCACGACGGCGAGGGCCTTGCCGATATCTCCAAACGAAACCGTGAGCGTGTAGACGATATTGGAGAACACGAGGCTCGCGACCCAGCCGGCAAGCACAAACTGCAGGGGGTTGTCGCACTGGATGCCAAAGAACAGAATGTCGCCCGCGCACACGAGCGTTGCCTGCAGCAAGGCCAGACCGCCAAAGAACAGATAACGGCCCAGGTAGATCTCGTGCAGGCGCACGGGGATGAGTTCGTTGATGAGCTCATCGTCAACCGAGACCTTCATCATGGCCGCCAGAACAATCGAGCCCACCCACAGCGACAAAATCGTGTAGAACGGCGCCATGGCCGAGCCGTAGTTGCGGATCGGATAGACCGGCTTGCGATCGAGCGCAACGGGGCCGGAAAGCGACACGGCGAGGCCATCGGGGTCGTTGCCGATCATCGTCTTGATCGTGGCCAGATCGTCCGACATAAGGGCACCGTCGAGCTCGTCCTTGAACGCGCTAATCTTGTCCGATGCCTCACCCAGCTGATCGGAAGCCTTGTTGACGAGCCTTGCAGCCTTGGAGAGACCCTTCGCGAGCGAACCAGAGGCGTCGGTCAGACCGCTCACGGCGCTATCTAGGTCACCCGAGATACCGTTCAGGGAATCCAGAACGCCCGAAATGGTCTTCTTGAGCTCCTTGGCCTTAACCGAGAACGTAGAATCGTAGTCGGACTTGGCACCCGAGATACCCGCCTTGGCATCGGCGATGGCCTGGTCGACCTCGGCACGCGAGCTGTTGACCTCGGCCATGCTGTTCGTGAGCGACGTCGCGATGTTCGTCAGCTCATTGGCATTGTTGCGGTACTCCGCCGCGGTTTTGTCAAGCTCAGCAGCCGCGTCCTCAAGCCCTGCCTTGAGCTTATCGTTACTCACCTGGCCAGCAAGACTACGGAGCTCATTCGCCGTGGCATCAATCTCGGCGGCACGGTTCTTGAGTGACGTTGCGCCATCGTTGAGCTGACGCACCGTAAGATTGACATGCAGGTTTGCAGCGTCGAATGCCTTTGCGAGCTCGGTAGAAACGTTATCGAACGAACCTGCGCTCCCATCAATAGCGGCATCGATCGCATCGCTGGCGGACTTGAGCGCCTGCTCGGAATCAGCAATACCGCTCTCGGCATGCTGCATGAGCTGCTTCACCGACTCCTCGGTCGATCCGGACTGCTTGAGCATACCGCTCGCCGACGTCAGCGAATCGGACGTGGAGCTCAAAATGCCCGCAAGCGACGTTGCGCTGGCCTGAATGTCCTGCAGGTCCTGGACCGAATCGCCCAGCGTCGAGGACAGGTTGGCGATAAAGTTGCTCACCTGGTCGGTGCTCATGTAATCGAGCAGGCTGGACACCGTCTTAAGGCCGATGGTCGTGATGGTCTTGGTAAAGGTCTCATTGACTTGGCTCTGGACGGCGCTCGAGCCCTTCTCGGTCACAATCTGGGCAATGGCGTTGGCCTTCTGGTTCTCGTAAAACTCGATATCGGCATGCTTCACCTCGGTCGAGAAAAGCGTCATCATGTCGGCGCTAAACGTTTTAGGGATAACGACGGCAGCGTAGTACGCGCCCGACTTAACGCCCTCGATCGCCTTATCGCGGTCGTTGAGGACAACCCAGTCGAAGTTCTCGTTGCCGCGCAGGGTGGCGGTTACGTTTTCGCCCACGTTGACCTCGACGGGGATCAGATCGCTCTCGTAGCCCTCATCGGTATTGACCACGGCAATCTTAAGGTTGCCGGTATTGCCGTAGGGATCCCAGCTGCCGGCGATGTTAAACCACGCGTACAGGCACGGCACGATAATGAGGCCCATCACGACGACCATGCCGATCACGGAGCGAGACACGTTTTGGACATCGCGCTTAAACAGGTGCAGGATGTTTTTCATTTATGCCTCACCTCCTTTAGAGTGCTTGCCAAGCGGGGTGGTGTCCCCGTCGTTTCCGTTTACGTTGTCAACGCCGTCGGCATCTTGAGCCTTACGATGCGCACCGATATGCGGCAGACGGCTCGTGGGCTGTTCGCTGTCCTTGGTGCCCCGCTCGCTGGCGTTGAGACCAAACATGCGACGGGCGGCGGGGATGGCAGCCGTGTGCTCGCGCATCTCGCGGCGCAGGTCCTCGTCCGAAAGCGCCGAGATACGCATCTGGGTATTGAGGCTCGCGCGGATGTACTCGATGTTGATGAGCCAGCCACAGATGGCGATAACCGAAATGATCCAGATAACGAGCAGGATGATCTTGCCGTTATTGTCGATATCGAGCACCGTCGAAAGCACAAAGAGCAGGACCTGCACGCCTACCACGGCGGCAAAACCGCCCTTGATGTAGTACGGGTAGCGATGCTCAAACGCCACGGCATGATCGAGCAGCTCGCGACGGTACGAATCCGAATCGAGCATGACGCGCATGGCCGTGCGCAGCGAATAGCGCTGGCGCGGCAGGTCATTGGACTCGCAGATCATGAGGCCCGTCGTGGAAAGCTGCTTATCAAAGAGCAGATTGAGGTTGAGCAGCAACGGGCGCAGCTGCAGACCGATAAAGAGCGCCACGATCAAGAACACGCCCAGAATGCACAGGTTAAACAGGTAGTTGAACGAATACATGCCGCCGACGGTCTCGCGCAGCAGATTGATGCCGTAGGTAAAGGGCAGCAGCGGGTGCAGCCACTGGAAGAAGCCGGGCATCATCTCGATGGGATACATGCCCGACGAGCCGGGGATCTGCACAATGACGAGGATGACGCCAATGGCTTTGCCGATATGCTTAAAGGTAGTGGACAGCGCATAGATGATGTTGACGTAGGTGAACGAGATAGCGATGCCGCCCAGCACAAAGAGCAGCGGATTGACGCACTGAACGCCAATGACCAGATCGCCCACCGTAACGATGATGGCCTGGAACGCGCCCAGGATCACCAGGAGCAACCAGCGACCAAAGTAGCCCTGACGCGCGGTAAAGCTGCCGATGCCTTCACGGTCAACCTCGAGCTTGTAGATGGCGATGAGCACATAGCCGCCCACCCACAGTGCCAGATTGGTGTAGAAAGGAGCAATGCCCGAGCCGAAGCTCTTGACCGGATAAATTGACTTTGAGGTCAGCTCGACCGGAGATGCCATAAAATCTGCGACGTCATTGACATCGACGCCCATCAGATCAGCCAGCTCGCCCATGGACTCGGAAGTCTGCAGGGCCGCGATGTCGTTGGCAGCGGTTGCGAGCCTGTCCTGGACCTTGGCAAGAGAGTCGTCGGTCTGGGACAGTGTGGTCTTGGCCTGTTTGAGCGTCGCATCGAGTTGGGCCAGCGTGCCACGCGCGCTCGCAATCGTGGGCGTAAGACCCGATACGATGCCGGTCAGGTCGCCCGAAACGGCGGCGAAGGAGTCCAGAGCGCTCGAAGCCTTCGGCAGCGCGTTCTGCCCCAGATCCGTCTGAGCCTGATTCATGTTGGTCGTACCGGTTTTGATCGCAATGTTGATAGCATTGCTGGCGACCGAAACAGCCGTAGCGTCATTCGCAATATATTTTAACTGAGCGGAGAGATTATTCTTGACGGCCTGAAGGCTCTCATTTTGCCCTCGAAGCATATCAATCGCAGACGCGATCAGCGCATTAACTTCTTCCGAGCCCGTCGGCGCGCTGTCGGCCAGCTTCTGCAGACTCTCGATAAGAGTCTTGTTATGGTCGATCGTCGCCTGAAGCGATTCGAGCGAGTTGTCGATGCGGGTGGTTGTGGACGTCAAAGCACCCGTCATCTTTCCGACCGCGGCGTTCGCAGAAGCCGATGTCTTGCTCAACGCGGCGCTGCCCTCCGAGAGCGCCTTGGAAAGCGAGGTGATGGACTTGCCAGCCGTGGTGCGAGCTTCGCCCAGCAGATCATTACCCTGAGCGATTGCCTGCGTCAGCGACGGTGTCTGACCCTGCAAGCCGGCAAGCGCCGCGTCTGCCGAGGCGATGGCGCCGCTCGTCTTATCGATGGCGGCATTCATGTCGCCAATCGAATCGCGCACCTCGCTCAAGGTATCGGATGCCTCGGACACCGAGGCTGCCAGCGAATCCTGCGTCTGGGTTGCCTTGTCCTTTAAGTCGATACCTGCATCTTTCGCGATGCCGGCAACGGTCTCGCCGACCGTGGACACAAATTCGGAGTTGATCTGCTCCTCGATGGTGTTGGCACCAGTATCGGTAACCTTGGGGGCGATGGCGCTCTTCTTCTCATTGACGTAGTACGTCAGCTTGGGCTGATGGTAGTTGCCGTCGAGCATCGAAACCAAATTGTTAGAGAAGTTCTTGGGAATCACGATTGCGGCGTAATACTCACCGCTCTCGACACCTTCCTTGGCATCGGCCGCCGAATCGACGAAGGTCCAGCCCAACTGATCGTTCTCCTTGAGCTGATCGACAACCTTGTCGCCCGCGTTGAGCTCGCCCACCAGGTCGTTCTGGGTGCCCTGATCGTTGTTGGCGATGGCAATCTTGATGCCCTGGGTGTTTCCGTACGGATCCCAGTTGGCCACGATGTTGTACCAGGCATATAGCGAAGGGATAACGCACACGCCCAGGGTAACCACCAAGGCGACGGGGTTCACAAGCAGTCGCTTAATGTCGCGCTTAAATATCGCAAAGGAGACCTTTGCATCGGATAGTTTGCTGCCGAGACTCACGCTTGGACCATCCATCCTGTCGTTGAATCAAATCGTACTATCGACAACCATTGTACGTAGGCGCTTTAACGTCTCAGAGCACAATGGTATTGAGTTTTGCGGGTAGCAATATACTACGAAGATAAGTTAGCGTACAGATGTACAGTATCTTTAATTTCAGCAGGTCACAAAACCACAACCCGCACAAATTAACAGTCCGAATAGTCATTGGGGACGTTCTTAAACGACTAGTCAAACAAGAACGTCCCCAACGACTACTTTGGACCATTACGGCGCCGCAGGTAGAGGACGGACAGCGAGCGGGCCGCATTTGAGGCAAGGTGACGTGAAACGAAAGGGCGCTGACCTTCTGGTCGCGCCCTTGAAGTTGAACGTCAGATTGTCCAAATGCGGCCCGCGCAGCGTCGAGCCGTTACGCCGTTCGGTAGAACGGCGTAACTAAGTTACATCAGGTCGCAGACAGCTGCGGCGAAGGCCACGGGGTCCTCGGGCAGAATGCCCTCGACCAGCAGGGCCTGATCGTAGAGCAGACCGGAGTACTGCTTGATCTTGTCGGCATCGCCTGCCTTCTGAGCAGCAACGAGCTTGGCAAAGACCGGGTGCTTGGCGTTGAGCTCGAGCACGCGCTGGCTCTTGGGCATGCCGTCGGGCGCGCCCTCGGGACCCTTCTGGAGCACCTTCTCCATCTCGAGCGAAAGCGGGCCCTCGGTGGTAATGCACGCGGGGGCATCGGTCAGGCGCGCAGAAACGGCAACCTTCTCGACCTTGTCGCCGAGTGCCTCCTTCATAGCGCCAAAGAGGTCCTCGTTCTCCTTGGTAGCGTCCTCGGCCTCCTTCTTCTCATCCTCGGTTGCCAAGTCAAGATCGCCGGTAGCGACGTTCTTGAGCTCCAGGTGACGATCCTCGACCTCGGGCTCGGCACCGTCGGCAACGGCCTTCTCGGCAGCCTCGCGAGCAGCATCGTCCTCATAGATCTTGGGCATATCGCGCGCCACGTACTCACGCATGGCCTGGAACGTGAACTCGTCCACATCCTGCGTCAGCAGCAGCACGTCATAGCCGCGGTCGAGCACGCCCTTTACCACGGGCATCTTGGCCAAGCGCTCACGCGAGTCGCCGGCGGCGTAGTAGATGGCCTTCTGATCCTCGGGCATGCCCTTGGCATACTCGGCCAGGGTAATCATCTTCTGTTCCTTGGCAGACCAGAACAGCAACAGGTCGGCGAGCTCATCGGCCTTCATGCCATAGCTCGAGTAGATGCCGTACTTAAGACCGCGGCCAAAGTTTTCGAAGAACTTCTCGTAGGCCTCGCGGTCGTTGTCGCGCATATCCTCAAGGTCGGCGGTGATCTTCTTCTCGACACGCTTGGCGATGGCCTTGAGTTGACGGTTCTGCTGCAGTGTCTCACGCGAGATGTTGAGCGACACGTCGGCAGAATCCACAACGCCACGGACAAAGTTGTAGTAGTCGGGCAGCAGGTCGTCGCACTTCTCCATAATCAGCACGTTGGAGCTGTAGAGCGCCAGGCCCTTCTCGTAGTCCTTGCTGTACAGATCGAACGGGGCGCGGCCCGGCACAAACAGCAGGGCGTCGTACTCGAGCGTACCCTCGGCATGGAAGCTGATAGTGCGTGCCGGATCGTCAAAGTCGTGGAACGTGGACTTGTAGAACTCGTTGTAATCCTTCTGCTCAACGTCGGAGCTGCGCTTTTTCCAGATCGGCGTCATGGAGTTGACGGTCTCGAGCTCCTGGTAGTCCTCGTACTCGGGCTTATAATCGTCGCCAGCATCCTCGGGCTTGGGCTTCTGGCGGCTCTTGGACACCATCATCTGGATCGGGTAACGCACATAGTTGCTGTACTGCTGAATCAGGCTCTTGAGGCCCCACTCGGTCAGGAAGCGATCGTAGGTCTCGGCCTCGCCGTCGGCGTCGAGCTTCTCGTTCTCGCGCAGCGTCAGGACGACATCGGTACCGTGCTCGGCGCGCTCGCCGTCTTCGATGGTGTAACCCTCAAGACCATCAGACTCCCACACGTGAGCGGTGTCCTCGCCATAGGCGCGGCTGACCACCTTCACATGGCTGGCAACCATAAAGGCAGAGTAGAAGCCCACGCCAAACTGACCGATGATATCGACATCCGAACCCTGCTGCTCGGCGTTCTCGGTCTTAAACTCCTCGGAGCCGGAATGGGCGATGGTGCCCAGATTGCGCTCGAGCTCCTCGGCGGTCATGCCAATGCCGTTATCCGAGATGGTAATGGTGCGGGCATCTTTATCAAAGGAGACGCGAATAGCCAAGTCGCCCTGGTCGAGCTTGACGCTCGGATCCTGCAGGCTCTTAAAGTTGAGCTTGTCAACGGCGTCGCTCGCGTTAGAGATAAGCTCGCGCAGGAAGATTTCCTTATTGGTGTAGATGGAGTTGATCATGAGGTCGAGCAGTTTTTTGCTCTCGGTCTTAAATTGACGCATGTGCAGTCCTTTCGCGCTACCCCCGTCCGCAAAAACGGCCCGGTTGCCCGAGCCGCATCGCAGACCTGCTATGTTCAGACTTAGATTTTATAACCCATTAGCGCGCATATATACACACGGTATCGAAAAACTGTATGTCCGAGCGTTCCAATGCGCCAATTGCCAAGGAGTGTCCCCAACTGCCGGCAGAAAAGGAACGTCCCTATCTGCCGCCCTCGACCCGTTTGGCCATCCAGGCATGGGGCTGGCCCTCGTCTTCGTAGTCTACCGGGGCAATTTGCGTGTAGCCCGCCTTGGCATAGAGCGGCAGCACGTATTCCTGCGCATGCAGCTTAATAAGCTTAGCGCCGGCATCGCGTGCACACGCACCACTGGCCTCAACGATCGCACTCGCCAGTCCACGACGACGCATAGCCGGCAGCACGGCCACGCGCCCCATAATGTAGGTCTCCCCCGCCGCGGCGCCTTCGTCCAAGTCGCACGTCGGCGACACCGGAGCCTCTGCGTCAGTCGCGCGCTCAAGCTCTTCGGGAAACACGCGCGAGCAACCGGCAAGCTCGCCGTCTACATAGAGCGTCACATGAATGCAGTTCGGATCCTCGTCGATAGCGTCGAACTCATTCTCGTAGCCCTGCTCGTCCATAAAAACGACACGGCGCACCAGCGCCGCGTCCTCAAAGCATCCCGTCTTAAGTTGGATATCCATGACAGCCCCCTTCATTCAGCACGAACGTTAGGGACAGATTTTAGCGAAAATGAGCTCCGCGCACGCTAAACTTCGCGCGAGCCTTCGCCAGGCAGTCGTAATGACCCACGTTATGGGCATCGCTCGCGATGAAGCTGTACAGGTTCTGATCGAACAGGCGCTGGGCCGGCTTTTTCTCGCGACCAAAGCGACCGCCGGCAATAAAGTCCGCCGAAGCCTGCAGCTTGCAGCCCATATCGACCAGACGCTCCGCCACGCTTACATCCTTTTGAACCGCACGATAGCGCTCAGGATGAGCGATGATCACCTGGTAGCCACGGCACTGCAAATCGTAAATCGTGTTCTCGTACTCTCTAAACGCATACGCATCGGCATGCGTCGAAAGCTCGAGCAGAAACTCGTTGGTCCCATCGAAATGCAAGTGCTCCGCGGCATCGATACCAAGCTCAACGAGCTTTCGATGGTTGACCTCGAAGCCCATCTGGAGCGGAAAACCGTCAGCGTTATCACGCAGCAGCTCAAAGGCATCCCACATCTTGTCGTAATCAAAATAGGGATCACGGCAGTGAGGAGTGCAAACGATTCTGGTTACACCGGCCCGCTTGGCAGCCTCGAGCATCGCCAAGCTCTCATCGAGATCGGCGGCGCCGTCGTCTACACCCGGCAAGATATGGCAATGAATGTCACGCATAGGTCAGCCTTAATCAACTAAACGTTTGCTCGGTTGGTGAAGATGCCCTTTTTGGAAGTCCCCTGATCGTCGGAGCCCTTCTTCACCTTCTTACCGTCCTTGGTGTAGTAGGAGTAGTAGTACTCGCTGGTCTCGGTCTCGCAGTAGTTCATAACGGTACCGATGAGCTTGACCTTCTCGGACTTCTTAAGCTGACCGATGGCGTTGAGCGCCTCCTCGCGCTTGGTGAAATCCTCACGCACGACAAAAAGCGCACCGTCGGTCAGACTTGCGATCTCGGCAGCATCGATGAAGGTGCCGACCGGGGGAGCATCAAAGATGACGTACTGGAACTTGGCGGACAGTGCCTTTACCAGCTTGGCAAAGCGGTGAGAGACGATGATGTCGGCAGGATTGGGAATATGCGGCTCGGCATCGAGGAAGTAGAAGTTCTTCTGACCCGTCTCGACAATCGCCTGGTCAATAGAAACCTGCTCGGAAAGGACTGCATAGAGTCCGCCGCGGGAGCGGACGCCGAGCATATCGGCAAGGGACCTGCGACGCATATCAGCCTCGACCAGCAGGACGCTCTTGCCGCTGGTGGCGATAGCCTGGGCAAGGTTGATGGAAACCGTAGACTTGCCCTCGTTGGGAATCGAGGAGGTAACGGTGATGGTGCGAATGGGGTCGTCCACGCTCGCAAAGCGGATGTTGGCCAGAAGGGTCTTGGCGGCATTCTGTACAACGAGCTTATCGGTGTTCTTTGCCTTAGCCATGCCTATTTACCACCTTTCATAGCCGGAATTCGGCCAACAACGGGAATGCCCAGGAGCTCTTCTGCCTCTTCGGCGCCGCGGATGCGGGTATTGAGCATGTCTGCCAAAACGACATAGGCAACTGCGATAAAGATGCCCGCGAGGAACGCGACGGCAATATACAGCGCGCGCTTGGGGCCACTGGGGGCTTCGGGGGTCTTAGCCTCGTCGATAACGTTGATGCTCTGGGCAGCGCCGACGTTCTGAGCGACCGTACTCACCGAGCTGGCCATGGCCTTTGCGACCTCAGCCGTCTCCTTGGCATCGGTGCCGGTAACCGAAAGCGTAATGACACGCGTGGTGGTCTCGGAGGAAACAGACACCTTGTAGTCATCCAGATCGGTGAGGCCCAGTTCTTTGGCGGCGCCGCTCTTAACGCTATCGCTATCCAGCAGCGTGGCGATATCGTTGGAAAGCATCTGGCTCGCCGAGAGATCGTTGTAGCTCATCTGACCGCTATCGTCGGTCTTGGCGAGAATGTACATGCTCGTCGTCGCGGTGTAGGTGTTGTCCATCGCAGCGAAGGACACGATGCCCATGGCGATCGCGCAGACCACCGGAAGGGTGATGACCAGCTTGAGGTGCTTCTTCAGCAGCTGGAACAGTTCGAGAAGGGTCATGCAGCTTGCCTTTCATTTCCCCAGTTCG
Organism: Collinsella sp. AF18-8LB; assembly: GCF_003459795.1. Lineage (NCBI taxonomy): Bacteria > Bacillati > Actinomycetota > Coriobacteriia > Coriobacteriales > Coriobacteriaceae > Collinsella > Collinsella sp. AF18-8LB. The sequence continues at coordinate 10,262 of NZ_QRWU01000002.1, read as the reverse complement.
GATTGACAAAACTGTCCGTATGTTATCGCATCTTTTTACCGAGACCAAACTCTATACATAAGAAACAGGCTCTCCTGTAAAAATGACGGAAACAATCGTAAAATTGCACAACAACGCCGCACCCGAAAGTCCGATGCGGCGTCTACATCATTATCTATGTTGTATCGCTATGCGAATGGCTCGTCCTGCTGTATGGGAAACATCACCGTAATGGTGGTTCCCACGCCCAACTCGCTCGATAGATCGATCGTGGCGTGATGATACAGGGCCGCATGCTTGACAATGGCAAGCCCCAGACCGGTTCCGCCGCGTGCCTTGGACCTACTCTTGTCCACGCGATAGAACCGCTCAAATACCTTGCCCTGTTCTTCAGGCGCGATACCGATTCCCGTGTCGGCGACCGCGAGGAACGGATGGCCTTCGTCGTTGGTGCCGCACTGCAGCGTAACCGTACCGCCGGGTCGATTGTAGCGGATGGCGTTGCTTGCCAGATTGTAGATGAGCTCGTCAATCAAGCGCGACACGCCTTCGATGACCACAGGCTTGGTCTCATGACTTATCGTCACATTCGCCTGACGGGCGACCTGTTCAAGACGCTGCTCAACCGTGTAGATGGCACGCGAGAGCTCAATAGGCTCCGTGGACCCAATGGGCACCGCCTCGCCCTCAGTTGCACGCTCGGCCTCGTCCAAGTTAGACAGCGTAAGGATATCGTTGACAAGCGCTGCCAAGCGGCCCGCCTCACGATAGATGCGACCGCCAAAGTTGCGCAGGTCATCCTCGCCCTCAACCATGCCGTTTGCGATGAGCTCGGCATAGCCCGAAATCGCCGTAAGCGGCGTCTTGAGCTCATGGGTGATATTCGCCGTGAATTCGCGGCGCATACGGTCGTTGTCCGCTAGCACCGCCATTTGGCGCTTGAGTTCCTGGCGCTGCGACTCGATACGCTCAAGCATGGGGACCATCTCGGCATAGGCGTGCTCATAGCTACGGCGCGGGTGGTCCAAATCCACCTCTTGCAACGGCGCGATGATGGCACGGGACTCGCGGCGCGCCATGAAAAATGAGAGTACCGCACCCGCTGCTGCGATAAGCAGCATCGGCGCCACCATCGACAGCAAAATCGCCGCAACGCCAGGCTGGGCCTGCGCCAAGCGGACAACCTGGCCGTTATCAAGGGCGACGGCGCGATACAGCATAATCTCGTCGAGCGTAGAGCTTGCGCGCTCCGCGGAACCCAAACCACTCTCAAAGGCCTCGATGACCTCGGGGCGATCGCCATGGTTGGGCAGTGTGGAAGGCGATGCCTCGTTGTCGTAGGCAACCGATCCATCCTTGTTAATCAGCGTGATGCGCAAGTCCTCGCGATCGAGGCTACGCAAGAACGGGATGGGCTCCTGCTGCTCGTCGAGGGCGGCAGCAATGAGCTCGGTTTCCTGCGCTAGATTGGCACTCGTGGCATCCGCCAAGGTGTTTTGCAAAAAAAACGCACCCAGCACCGTAAACGCCACGATAACCGCCATGGCGCAGACAAAGATCGTCACAAAAACGCGGTGCGACAGCGTTTGTTTTCCCTGGGGGGCGAAGACCACGGGTTACTCCTCCGATGCGGTGGCCGCGGTGTCGTCACCTTCGGCACCATCACCGGCAGAAGGCTCGGCCAAGCGGTAGCCCACGCCGCGCACGGTCTCGATGGCGCTGGCATGCTCGCCCAGTTTTTGGCGAAGCGTCTGCACGTGCACGTCAACGGTGCGCGAACCGCCGTCGAAGTCCCAGCCCCACACGCTCTGCAGCAACGACTCGCGGGTAAAGACCACGCCAGGCTTGCGCATGAGATACTCAAGCAGGTCGAACTCGCGCAGGGTAAGCTTAAGCGGCTCGCCGGCAACGGTCACCTCGCGATGGCTGGGCGAGAGCACGATGTCGCCCACACTGAGCACATCGCTCGCCTGCTTGACCATGCCGCCGCGACGCAGCAGTGCGCGGCAACGGCTCGCAAGCTCCATGAGCGAAAACGGCTTAGTCAGGTAATCGTCGGCACCGCCATCGAGCGCCATCACCTTGTCGAGCTCGGTGTCCTTGGCGGTAAGCATCATGATGGGCACCGTCGCCGTCAGGCGGTCGGCACGCAGGCGACGCATAATTGCCAGGCCATCGGTATCGGGCAGCATGATGTCGAGCAGGACAGCATCGGGCACCCGTCGCGCCACAGCAGCCTTAAACTCGCCATCGCACGAAAAGCCCTCGGCCTCGATCCCCTGCTTGCGCAGCGCATAGACCGTCAAATCCCTGATGTTGTCATCGTCCTCGACGTAATAGATCATGTTGAACCCCTTTGCGGCCGACATGACCGCATCTTAACCCTAAAGGTACCTTTACGAGATGGTATCAGCCAAAACGTCCCGTCAAATAATCCGCTGTGCGCGGGTCGGTCGGATTTTTGAAGAGCTGAGCGGTGGGCGCGTGCTCCACCAGCTCGCCCAGCAAGAAAAACGCGACCGAGTCGGAGATGCGCGCCGCCTGCTGCATATTGTGCGTAACGACCACCAACGTGCAGGTCTCCTTGAGCTCGCAGGCAAGCTGCTCCACCACCAGCGTCGATACGGGGTCGAGCGCCGAGGTCGGCTCGTCCATCAGCAGAATGTCGGGCTGCACGGCCAGTGCACGGGCGATGCACAAACGCTGCTGCTGGCCGCCCGAAAGACCCAGGCCCGACTCCTTCAGTTTGTCCTTGACCTCATCCCACAGAGCGGCTCGACGAAGAGAATCCTCGACCAGCTCATCCAGCACGGCGCGATCGCGCACGCCCATGCCACGGGGGCCGTACGCGACGTTGTCGTAAATACTCATGGGAAACGGGTTAGGGCGCTGGAACACCATGCCCACGCGCTGGCGCAGGCGGCAGATGTCGTAGTCGCCCAGGATATCCTGGCCATCGAGCGCGATCTTGCCCTCGATGCGACAGTCCTTGATGCCGTCGTTCATGCGGTTAAAGCAACGTAGCAGCGTCGACTTGCCGCAGCCCGAAGGACCGATAAACGAGGTGATCTGCTTGTCGCGGATCTTGATGGACACGTCCTTGAGTGCGCGGTGGTCGCCATAGAACAAATCGAGGCCCTCGACGTCGATGCGCGTCGGCGAGGCGGCAAGGTCCTGCGCCGTGGGGCGCGTCGCGTCTCCGACTTCGCGCTCGTGCGCAGCCTCGGCTCGCGCTTCCATGAGTTCTTCAAGCTCCGTGGGCTCCACAGCCGCAGCAGCCGTCATACCGCATACCTCCATATCGATATCAATCCAGCAGTATCGATAGTAGGAATCGCGGCTCATACGCACGTGAGCGCATTGTCAAGTGTTTGTAAGGGCGCCTACGCTACGCGGCGGGCAGCTCGATGGTAAAAACGGTATGCTCGGGCGTCGATTCGCACGCGATGGTACCGCCATGCGCGCATACAATCTCCTTGGCGATGGCGAGACCCAGCCCAGCGCCGCCGCGATTGGTCGCACGCGCCGCATCCAGGCGATAGAACTTCTCAAAGATCACCTTGAGCTTTGGCTCAGGGATCGGATCGCCCTGGTTTATAAATCGTACGCGCACGCCGCCGTTACCCAAACGCCTGGCCTCAATCGTGATCATCGAGCCTTCATAGCTATAGGCAACAGCGTTTTTCATGATGTTGTTGAATACGCGAGCCATCTTGTCGCCGTCCACGAGCACCGTCAGATCCTCGCAGATATCAACCTGGGCTTCTTTATGCTGTTCGCTGAGAATGGGATAGAACTCGTCGGCCACCTGCGCCAGTAAGAGCCCCAAATCGACGTAGCTGCGGGTGAGCACGATATCGTGGAAATCAAAGCGCGTGATGTCGAAGAACTCCTCGATGAGCGCATCGAGCCGGTGGGCCTTGTCGATTGCCACGCCCGTAAAACGCGCGCGCTGCTCAAGCGGCAAATCGGGGGCCTCCTGCAAGAGCGAAAGGTAGCCCACCACGCTGGCGAGCGGCGTGCGCAGGTCGTGCGCCAGGTACGTCACCAGGTCATCTTTGCGGTGGGATTCGTCACGCAGGGCTTGTTGAACCCTGCGCTCGCAATCGCGCGCCCGGTTGAGCGCACCCTCGGCCTCGAGGAAGTCGCCGTCAATGTTGTCCCATGTGTCGGGGTTATCGATCAGACGGTCCTGAATGCGGGCGGCAATCACGCGGTCTGCGTGCAGCTCGCCCTGCTCGTAACCCTGGTAGTACAGGGCGCGTCCGCAGAAGAACAGGACGCACACGGCAAGCGCCAGCACAAATCCAAGCATGTTGAACACAAAGCCGGCGTCAAAGAATACGGGGTCGCCAATACCGCCAAGCGCCATGGACCCGATCGCCAACGTAATTGTCCACGCGGCGCCGCCGATCACCACACAGCGACGAACGATTTCGAATCGATCAATCAGCAAAATGCCAATGAGTAGAACTGCCAGGATGCCAACGATATTGTCAATGCCGATGAGCAGCAGACTCAGCAAAAAGAGCAGCACCGTCGCTAACGCACGGTTGTCAACGACCGCCCTTACGTATTCAAAGAGTCGATCGGGCACCTCGAATGCCCGCCTATCGTCTTTTGTCATATCTACTCCCCCACCATCAAAGGCGTTATTCGATTATGTAGCCGACGCCCCAGACGTTTTTTATAAAGCGCGGCTTCTGGGCATCGTCGCCAATCTTTTCGCGCAGATGGCGAATGTGCACCATAACCGTATTGTTGGAGCCGGGCATAAAGTCCTCGTTCCACACCGCGCGGAACAGGTCCTCAACGGGCACCACGCTACCACGATGCTCGACCAGATACAGCAAGATGGAATACTCGATGGGCGTAAGGCGCACCGACGCACCGTCCACCGTCACAGAGCGGGCGTCGCGGTTGATCTCGAGGCCGTCGAGCTGGATGATCGGCGACTCGGCCACCTGTGCGCGGCTGCCGTAGCTGGTATAACGACGAAGCTGAGCATGAACGCGTGCAATGAGCTCCAGCGGACGGAACGGCTTGACCACATAATCGTCTGCGCCAAGCGAGAGCCCCTCGATCTTGTCTTGCTGGGCATCGCGCGCCGTCAGCATAATCACGGGATAGGTATGGCTGGAACGAATCGTACGCAACAGCTCAAAGCCATCGATATCGGGCAGCATGACATCCAGCAGCGCCAAATCAAACTCCTGCTCCAGAATCGCCTTGGCCGCACCGGCCCCGCTGTAGGCAATCTGGACATCAAAGCCTTCTTTTGTAAGGTAGATGCCAACTAGGTCGGCGATGGCCTTCTCGTCATCAACTACCAAAATGCGCTCGTTCATGCGTGCTCCTCTCGCGCTCCATTATGCCCGAGGGGGCGCCCGTCACACACAACAAGCGTGGGTGATTAAGTCGGCCTTAAGCACCCTTGTGCCCGTTCGGGCGCGGATGTGGGCCACGCACGCACGCAACGATCGTCGTCGCCGGCAAACGATATACTCTAGTGCCAGAAGAGACCATCCCGTCGAAAGCGAAATCTGTGAAGTCCCTCACCTCTTTTGCAAAACGCTCCGCCCAGCTTGCCGCCGGCTTTGCCTGCGCCATCGCCCTTACCGCTGGCGTGCCCACCGTCGCCGGCGCCCAAGTGCTCACGACCGACGACGTCTGCGGCAAGACCGCCGACGTCCGCGGCATCACGACAGAAAACCTGCCCGATATCGAGGCAACTAATGCCCTTGTTATGGGCAAGGACGGCACCGTCTACTATGGACGCGGCGCCGATGAGCAGGTCAAGATTGCCTCGATCACCAAGGTCATGACCGCAATCCTGACCGTCGAAAACTGCAAGATGGACGAGAAGGTCACGGTGAGCAACGCTGCCGCCACCGTAGGCAACTCGACTGCCGGCCTGCTCGAAGGCGACGAGCTTACCGTGGAGCAGGCGCTGCGCGGCCTGATGATTCCCTCGGGCAACGACGCCGCCATCGTGCTCGCCGAATATGTGGGCAAGAAGATCGACCCTAAGACCAAAGACGCCGAGGCCACATTTGTGAAGGCCATGAACGAGCGCGCTAAGAAGCTCGGCTGCACCGGTACGCTTTTTGAAAACCCGCATGGTCTGGACTTTGATGAGTGGGCTGGCGATATGCACTCAACCGCACACGACGTAGCGCTGATGATGCAGGAGGCCATGAAAAACGACACGATCCGCGAGGTCGTAGCGAGCGAGGATTCCTGGATCGAGGTCACGGGCGCCGACGGCACCGACCATTCGCATTCCATGGACACGCATAACTATTTGCTGGGCCAAGATGGCAACATCGGTGGCAAGACCGGCACTACCGACGATGCAGGCTATTGCTTTACGGGTGCCTACAACCGCGATGGCGACGAGATCTACACCGTCGTTTTGAACTCCACCACCACCGACCAGCGCTTTACCGATACCGCAACCCTTGCCAATTGGTACTACGGTCACAAGGTGACGGTCGCGATCGCCAACACGCAGGAAAAGACCGCCAACGGCAACCCGCTTATGGCGCGCATTGGTCAAACCGACTGGACTGATAAGACGATCGACGCCACACTCGCCGATCCTACGGCGCAAGCGACCGTGTTTTCCCTTGCCGGCGAGGTGACCGAAAAGGTTAGCTACGACGATCTTTCGGGCACGGTGCATGTGGGCGACAAGGTGGGCAGCATTACGCTCAAGCAGGACGGTACCAAGATCGCCGTCATGGATTTGGTTGCCGACGAGGAAGGCTCGGGGCCGAATCCCATTGAGTGGCTACTCGTGAAGCTCGACCGCCTGGGCCGTCGCATCGACAACCGCCCACTCACGGCAGAAAGCGAGACCGTCGCCAAGGCGCCCGAGGTGTAGGACGCAATAATAATAAGCTCATTAAAAGGAGGCATCCGAAAGGATGCCTCCTTTTTTGAGGGTTCGAATCCCCAGCCGCCATTCTTGATAATAAAAAAGGGCCCCAAATGGGACCCTTCTTTCAATTCATACTGGCGGAGAGCTGGGGATTCGAACCCCAGATGCCCTTTTGGGGCATACTCGCTTAGCAGGCGAGCACCTTCGGCCTCTCGGTCAGCTCTCCGTAACAGCCGTTCTATAGTAACCAAACAGCCGAAGTTGGGCAAGAGGAAATTTTCTAATTGCCTAGCAGCCTTTCCTCCTTGAAAGCTTCGCCTACCCCAGCGAGCGGTTGAGGGAGCCGAGCTCGTCGTTGCCCATGGTGCGCCACATTTGGAAGATACAACCGCGTGCCAGGAAAAAGAAACCGTTGTCGACCAGTTGCACAGCGGCATCTGCAAGCTGATTCGTCACGGCGGACACTGGCGGCAGCTCGAGTCCAGCCTTGCGGATGGTCTCGACCGCTTCCTCGAACGTCGGAGGCTCGCTGACGCCCATCTCGTTCATAAGGCCCTGCATTTCTTCCAGCGCGCTGCTGCCCGACTCCTCGCCGCGCGGCACCAGGCGGTAGCACGCCAACGCGAGCTCGAGCTGGTCGCAGTTCCAATAGGCAAACGCCAGGCGATAAAACAGGTAACCGATTGAAGTACGGTCGCTTGCAATGCGCAGGCCATGGCGCGCTACCTCGATAATCTCGTCAAAGCGCTCCAGACGTGCCAACACGTTGATGAGCGCGAAGTGAGACTGCATGGACGAGCGCGCCAGATCGTAAAGATGGCGCACCTCGGGCAGTGCTCGTTCAAAGTCCTCTTGCTCGGCGTAAAAGCTGCAGATCTCGTGCTGGGCAAAGTACAGCGCATCGGGCGCACGAAGGATTCGCACAGAGCGGTCTTCTTCCAACACCGGTAGCACCATGCGCACCAGCTGGTTATCACAAAACTGCGTTTGAACCGGACCCGTCGCCAAAAGCTCGGCGACGGCGCACTTAGCCTCCAACTCCTCGACAAGACGGGAAAAACCTTCAAAAGCACCTGTACGGTCGACTTTTGCCTGCTCGCGCAATTCAACAACACGGGCCACGTATGGGTCATCGTCCTCTTCCATGACCTCCAACTCGTCAGCCTTATCGGCAAGCAGCAGATCGCGCAGCGCCGGCGGCAGCGTGCGATGGTCATCACGCGGACGAGCATGAACCTCCGCAGGTTCAATCGTCTCCGGAGCAGTTGACTCATAGGCCTCAAGCACACGCTTGCACGGCATATCGTCCATGTCCATGCTCTCAAGATCCTTGGCGACAGGCACGCAATCGGCCAGATAGGCCGCGCGCCCAAAGAAATACGTTGCGACAACGCGCTCGCCCTGCTCACTGTCGGGAGCAGCAATCTGCACATAGCAGCGCGTGATGCAGGTGCCCGCGGCAAAACACGCCGCCGCAAGCGTGAGCGCCACGCGCGCATCGTGCTCCGCAGCCCAGATCGCACGCGTGTCCTCTTCCAGCTCGCGCCAGGCGTCATCTTGAGCGTCGTATTCACGTTGCGGCATGGCATCCACGACAGAGCGCCCAAACCGAACGAGCATAATCCCCTCGGCAACATTTACTCGATAGGTATAGTCGAGCCGTGTGACCACGTTGAGCGCTTCTACGATACGTGCAAAGCGGGTGCGAACGTCCCACTCACCGCCCGGCTGGCAAGCCACCGTACCCGGTTTGCCCCACGGGTTATCGCTTGAGGCCGTATCGAGCAGACGGGGGACATCGTTGGTCGTCTTGGCGATATGCCACGAATCAAAAAGCGCACAGCCCTCAAAGCTCGGCGAGGACGCGACGGGGCCTAATCCGGCCCCGATGCGCTCAAGGATGCCAGAGAGGCGGTTGAGACGGCACTCGATGGCAAGCAGGGCATCGATCTCGGCCTGATCGAGAAGACTGCGATCAAAATTGAGATAGAAAAGCTTTGAGCGGTCGATGCGCGCTAGGCTCATTTCAGTTTTTGCCGCGATGGTGCGCAGACGTGGCAGATTGACCTCGCTCATCAAGGCCGCGGCATAACGCTCGATACCACTCGGATTCTCGGTATGGTCAACGCGGTAGAGCAGCGTCTCGATAGCATCGGGGAGCGGTGCCGTGTTAAAGCCCAAAAACACCTCGACCGGCTCGGGTAACTTTACGAGCTTGATCTTGTCGACAACGTTTTGCATGTCATCATCGAGACCGTCGACGCCCGCCGTGTTCGCAATAGCGCTTTCGGAGTTGGCAAATATCACGTAGCGCAAGAACATCGAGGCCATGAACTCGCCGTAAGGAAGAGCGCGGGTCGAATTCCACGTCTCGCGGTCGGACTGCTCGCGCATGGGGCCTTCGGGAGATCCGGCAGTTCGCGCGCACGCGCGCATGGCGCCGTTGGCCGCCCTCACCATAATCTCGCCAATACTGGAATCGGACTCGTCAAGGACCAGTTCCATGTCGGGATCGTTGGGCAGCGGAGCCTCGCTAACGGGGCGGTCCACCTTGTACACCTCACCCGAAACGCTTACGTAGCCCAAAAGCGACACATGACTTTTGCCAACGAATTCGACGACATAACAAGATTCATGTTGATCCTCGCCAAAGAGTTTCCAGACCACGCCATATGAGCGTCCCGCAGGCTGCTCGGGCATCGCCGGAAAGCGCTTCTTGGGATCGAGAAACCTGAGCTTGTATGTCGGACGCTCTGCCACGAAATATCACCCTGATCGGTCGCTTGAGAAGGAGTGGTCGCGAATAAGTCGCGACATCTACTCGGAATCTTACACGAGTCGACAGGAAATCGTCCCTTTGGACGAAAGCACTCAAGCTGGCGCAAAAGAAAAGCCCCCGTTGCCGGGAGCTTTAATCTCAAATGGTGCGGCGTATAGGATTCCGCGCATCCGCTGCGCGGATCCGCACCGGCTTCGCCCGCCCGCCGGCGTGCTCGCCCGCGGGCTAAAAACGCTCCGCGTTTTCTTTACGCCCGAGCCTCGACCGAGGTTCGAATCCATGCGGTGTTTACGTAAAAGAAAAGCCCCCGTTGCCGGGAGCTTTAATCTCAAATGGTGCGGCGTATAGGATTCGAACCTATGACGTTCTGATTCGTAGTCAGACCCTCTATCCAGCTGAGGTAACGCCGCGACTTGTTAATTATTATGCACATGGACTGAATAATCGTCAAGCGTTTTTCAAAAAAAGTTATTGAATTTGATTTTTACTCATTTTGACCCCTTGATGCGATCTTCGACGCATCGCGATATAAGAAAAGCTCCCGTTGCCGGGAGCTTTAAAGTCAATTGGTGCGGCGTATAGGATTCCGCGCATCCGCTGCGCGGATCCGCACCGGCTTCG
>NZ_QRWU01000019.1:0-2508 GCF_003459795.1 Collinsella sp. AF18-8LB | reverse complement strand
GTTCACCAATACGTATGAGACGCCCGGCGCGACGTTCGACACCGGTCCCACCGCTGCGGATGCGCTCTTCAACAAGGTGCTCGATGGCCGTGATTGGCTGGCGGGCGACAGCTTCCGCTTTGAGCTGACTCCGGTCGACGACGCACCCATGCCCGAGGACGCCGTGAACGGTGCGAAGACCGTGACGGTTACCGGCGCGGGCAAGAAGGATGGCGATCAGGTGGGCTTCGGCTTTGGCGACATCGTGTTCACCGATGCCGACATGGCCGAAGCGACCGCGAACGCCGACGGCAAGCGTAGCAAGACCTTCAGCTACCACGTCCAGGAACTTGGCGTTGACGGACAACCGGGAACCGGCGGTTCGAGCAATGGCGTCACGTACTCCAAGGAGATGGCCACACTCAACGTGACGGTGACCGACGACCTCAAGGGAAATCTGACGGCGGCTGTCGCCGGCACCGTTTTGAACGGCGTGTTCACCAACACGTACGAGTCCAAGGTAAACTATGGCGCGGCGGGCGGCTTGGCCATCACCAAGACTCTGAACGGCCACGATCTGGTGCGCGGCCAGTTCGGCTTCACCGTGAAGCCGAAGGACGAGGCGACGGCGCGGAAGTTCGGCATCAAGCAGGGCGGCGAGGAGTTCACCAATGCGCAGCCCGCGCTGAACGGCGAAAAAGTCGTGGTGAAGCTGCTCGGCGGCGGCGTGGAGTTCAACCAGGCGGACAACGGCAAGACCTTCTCGTTCGAGGTGTATGAGAGCAGGAAGGGCGGCGCCGGCTACGACAACGACGATACGCGCTACACGGTCGACATCGCGGTGTCCGACGATGCGAACACCGGCAAGCTGACCGTGACCACCAAGGTCTCCGGCGGCGCGGCGGACGACAAGACGTATACCTACGCCACGGGTGATGCCCCCGCCACCGGCGCCGCACGTGCCGAGGTCCCGTTCGTGAACGAATACAGTGCGACGGGTGATTTAGGCGAGAGGGCAGCGGTGAAGATCGAGGCCGCAAAGACCCTGTCCGGTCGCGACCTTAACGCCGGCGAGTTCAATTACGTGGTGCTCGATGCACGCGGCGCCACGGTTGCCACGGGCTCGAACGTCGCCGCGGGCAAGGGTCAACCGGGCAAGATCGTCTTCACCGGCATCAACTACACGACCGCCAAGATCGAGCAGGCGCTCGCGGACGGCACCGCGGCCAAGGGTGCGGACGGAACGTACCGCTTTGAGTACACGGTTGCCGAGCAGACCACACGCCTTCCCGAGGGCGTGACGGGCAGCGTGTTCACTTTCCAGATCGTGGTCGTGGTGACCGACAACGGCGACGGAACGCTTTCGCCCGAGGTCGCGTATCCGGCGGGTTCCAACTCCCTGGCGTTCCAAAACACGTATGACACGCATTCGGTGGGCGTGGAGTTCAGGGGCGCCAAGTGGCTGAGCCTGGAAGACGAGGCCCTCGGTCTGACGATTGCCGACATCGCCGACAAATACGAGTTCAAGATCGAGGCGGTGACCCCGGGTGCCCCCATGCCCGACGCGCGTGTGGCGAAGAACGGCCCTGCGGGCAACGTGACCTTCGGTAACGCCACCTACACCCTGGCCGATGCGGGCAAGACGTTCGCCTACAAGGTGACCGAGACGGGCTCTGTTGCCGGTGTCGCAAATGACGCTGCGGCCCAGAGCGGCAAGACGTTCACCGTGACGATCGCCGACAACGGCGACGGCACGCTGGAGGCCACGACCAGCCCTGCCGACGGCCCGATGTTCTCCTTCAACAACACGTATGGTACGACCCCCGCGAGCTCCAGCCTGACGGCGGACGGCGGCTTCGCGATCGCCAAGACGCTGACAGGCCGTCCCATCACGGCGGGTGAGTTCGAGTTCCGGCTCGCCAAGCTCGACGGCACCGTTGTGGCATCGGCCAAGAACGATGCCGGCGGCAAGGTCGAGCTGCCTGCGGTGACCTTCGACAAGCCGGGCACGTACCGGTACGTCCTTGCCGAGGTCTCCGGCGGCAAGAAGATCGACGGCGTGAGCTACGACGGAAGCGTGTACCCGGTGAGCGCGGTCGTGACCGACAAGCTCGACGGCACGCTGGCCGTGGCCTGGAGCGTTGACGGCGCGACGACGACGAGCGGTATCATGTTCGCGAACAAGTATGCGGTCGATCCCGCCTCCGCGAGCATCGTCGCCGGCAAGAAGCTCGACGGCCGCAAGCTTGCCGCAGGCGAGTTCACCTTCGAGCTGAGCTACGGGCAGGGTGGCGATGCCAAGACCGTTACCGCCACCAATGACGCTGCCGGCATGGTTGTATTTGACCCGATGACCTTTGACGCTGCGGGCGAATATCGCTTCAAGGTGCGCGAGGTTGCGGGCAAGGCCGAGGGCGTAACCTACGACAAGAAGGTGTACGAGGGCACGGTGACGGTCACTGACGATGGCAGGGGAAGCCTCGTGGCCGAGATCGCGTTCGATAACGGGGACGAGCCCCTGTTCACCAA
>NZ_QRWU01000018.1:0-6226 GCF_003459795.1 Collinsella sp. AF18-8LB | reverse complement strand
GCGGTGTTGCTCACGGCCTCGATCTGCTCGACGGGGTTGTTGCCGAGGGCGTTGCCGCCGAGGGCGACGACGATGCGGTCGGGCTTACCGTACGGTTTACTCATAGTGTTCGTTCACTTCCCAGCTACTAGCGAAGCGTCGCGTACATCATGGCCTTAATGGTATGCATGCGGTTCTCGGCCTCCTGGAACACACGAGACTGCGCGCTCTCAAAGACCTCATCGGAAACCTCCATCTCGGTCACGCCGAACTTCTCGGCAATCTCGGCGCCGATGGTGGTCTGCGTATCGTGGAAGCTCGGCAGGCAGTGCATAAAGATGGCGCCGGGGTTTGCCTTGGCCATGACCTCGGGCGTTACTCGATAGGGAGAGAGAAGATCGATTCGGCTCTTCCACAGCTCCTCAGCCTGGCCCATACCGACCCAAACGTCCGTATAGATCACGTCTGCATCCTTGACGCCCTCGTCGATATCCTCAGTGAGCTGGATCGTGCAGCCATTCTGAGCGGCGATCTCCTGGCAGCGCTCAAGAAGCTCGGGATCGAAGTGCGTGGCGCCCTCGACATCGCCCTTGGGTCCGCAGGAGCAGAAGTTAATGCCGAGCTTGGCGCAGATAACCATCAGGGAGTCGCTGACGTTGCCCTGCTCCTTGCCCATGTAAGTGAGCTTCATGCCGCGCGTGTCGCCGAACTCCTCACGCATGGTGAGAATGTCGGCAAGGGCCTGGGTGGGATGGTACTCGTTGGTCAGACCGTTCCAGACGGGAACGCCAGCCTTGGCGGCAAGCTCCTCGACGATCGACTGGTCGGAGCCGCGATACTCAATACCGTCATACATGCGACCGAGCACGCGGGCGGTATCCTCGATGGACTCTTTCTTGCCCATCTGCGACGAGCCGGGGTCGAGGTAGGTCACGCCCATACCCAGGTCCATACCGCCGACCTCGAAGGCACAGCGCGTGCGCGTGGAGGTCTTCTCAAACAGCAGGACAATGTTCTTGCCCTCGAGAAAGCGGTGTGGATAACCGGCGCGCTTCATATCCTTGAAGTTCTTTGAGAGGTCGAGCATGTACTCGATTTCCTCGGACGTAAAGTCAAGCAGGGTAAGAACGCTTCGACCAGAAAGATTAAGAGCCATGATTTGAGTCCTTTCGGTTGTTGGAACACACAAGGAGGGATGGGCGGCGCAGACGCACACGCGCCGCCCAGATACGCTAACGCTGACTAGATTTCCTCACGCCAGAACGGCATGGTCATGCAGCGCGGGCCGCCGCGACCGCGAGAAAGCTCCTCGGAGGGGGCGACGAGCAGCTCGACGCCGGCCTTGTAAAGAGCATCGTTGGTGACAACGTTGCGCTCATACACGCAGACCTTGCCCGGTGCGACCGCAAGAGTGTTGGAACCATCGTTCCACTGCTCACGGGAAGCCTCGATCGGATCGCCGCCACCGCACTCAATCATGGTGATATGGTCCATACCCGTCGCAAGCTCGAGGATATGCTGCAGGGTGCCCTCGAGTTCCTCGATATGCACCTCCCCCTCCGAATCGCCCTTGGTCAGGCGGTAGGCACGAAGCGTCTGGTAGATGCCGGGATAGACCGTGAACTTATCGCGATCGACCTGCGTGCAGACGGTGTCGAGGTGCATGTAGGCATAGCCGTGCGGAATCTTGATGGCATAGATGTTCTCGATCTCGGCCTCATCGGAACCCCAGAACATATTTTTGGCGAGCTCATCGATGGCTGCAGTCTGGGTGCGCTCGGAAATACCGATGGCGAGCGTCTTGGCGTTGATGTTGAGGATATCGCCGCCCTCGATATGCCACTCGCTGTTGTGGTCGTACCAAATGGGGCTACCGGCGTAATCAGGATGGTTACGCAGCACCGTTTCGTAGAAGATTACTTCGCGATTGCGCTGATTCCAGTACATGCGGTTCATGGTAGCGCCCTTGCCCACGACAGCCAGAGGGTCACGGGAGAAATACGAGGCCGGCATGGGGAACAGCACCATATCGTCAGCCTTCAACTCCTCGCCGTCCATACTGGCAAGAGAACCGCCAACCTTGGGGATCTCGAGGTCGCGAACGTAGAGGCCGCCCATGGCAGCAAGGACAAACTCCTTGTTGTCCTTAATCGAATCAAGCTTCTCGACAACGGCCTGGCGAAGGGCCGCGTTGGAGATGCCGGACTCACCCATGAACTTCGTCATGAACTCTGCGCGAGTGCCCTCGACTTTGTCAAACGTCTCAGCGAGCAGCTCTTCCATATAGACGACCTCGGCGCCAGCGCCGCGAAGAAGGTCGGTAAACTGATCGTGCTCTTTCTGGGCATAGTCCAGATAGAACGCGTCGTGAATCCAAACGCGGTCGAAATCCTCCGCCTTCATGTTTACAAGATCCATACCGGGGCGATGGACGCACACCTTCTTGAGGGCGCCAATCTCGCTATGAACGTTCAGTCCTTTGTTCATCTCTATCCTTCTTTCTCACAACTTGTATGTGGGGTTTTGCATTTACGGCAGGGGGATAAGACCCGAAACCGCAGTGAATGCCATGCAGATAACGCTTACGACCAGGAAGAATTTCAAAGCGACCTTCCACCACTGGCCTAGCGGAATCTTGCAGACGCCAAGACCGGCAACGAGCATCGCGCTTGTTGGCGAAATGAGAGACATGGCCGCGCTACCCATGGAAAGACCAGTAACTGCGGCCTCGGGGTTTAAGCCCATCAGCTCAACAAGCGGGCCGAAAATGGGAATCGTAAGAGCAGCGATGCCTGAGGAGCTCGGAACGAGGATCGACAGAAGGTTATCCACGACATAGAGGATGCTCGTGAAGATAACTGCCGGAACTCCGGAGAGAGCCGTGGCGAGCGTGTTGAGAATCGTATCGATGATGAGGCCGTCATTGGCGATTACGAGGATTCCGCGGGCGAGGCCAACAACGATGGCAGAGAACGCGAAGTCTGCAATTCCCTTAACGAACTCGCCAGCGATCTCCTTCTCATTCATCCCGGAAACAACACCCGAAAGAAGAGCCATGGCCAAGAAAATCGCAGAGATCTCGTTCATGTACCAGCCCTGGGTTACCAGACCCCAAATGATAGCGCCAAGTCCAAGCACGAAAATAACCATGACGGCTTTTTGCCTAGCGGTGAACTCGCTATCGAGGAGATTCTCGTCCGCGCCAAACTCTTTGCGCTTCTCGATATCATCGTGGAAAGCTGGGGATGTCTCGGGATTCTTCTTAACCTTGAGGGCATACATCACAACCCATGCGATGGCAACTGCAGTGAGCACGACAAGGGCGATAGTACGCAACCAAAGCTGGGGGTTGCCCTGGATACCGAGGATACCCTGGGAAATCAGGACGTTGAACGGGTTAACGGTAGATGCGATGTATCCGATACGGGCACCCACAAACACCGTCATGAACGCTGTAATTGAGTCGAAGCCCATGGCCATCATGATCGGCATAAGAATCGCAAAGAACGGAAGCGTCTCCTCTGCCATACCAAAGGTGCTGCCGCCCAAGGCAAAAAGCACCATTAGGATCGGAATGATGAGGACGTCCTTGCTCTTGAACTTCTTCACCACTCGGGCGACGCCGCTCGTGATGGCTCCGGTCGCCGTGATGACCTGGAAGGAACCTCCCACGATCATAATGAATGCAACGACCTCGACCGCTTGCTGGATGCCGATCGCAGGGGCCTCAAGTACTTCGAAGATGCCTTGGCGAAGATCGACCTCGTTGCCGTCCTCGTCCGTATAGACCTTATCGACAGGCTCATAGGTGCCCGAGACTGTTACCTCGCGACCGTTAACCTCCTGGCGCTCAAACGAACCCGAAGGCACGACCCAGGTCAGAACGGCAAATACGGCCATCAAGACGAGAATGATGGTGTACACGTGCGGGACTCGAAGAGTGCGCTTCTTTTCTGTCTCTGCCATCTCTCCTCCTTAATTCAGGGGTTTTTCGTTGCCGGCAAAGCCATTGTGTCATCGCGCAAAACATCCTTCCGTCTCTTCGCCCGTCAACGAAGCGCATCGACCCGTAAACGGATTCCAGATTGATGTAATTCGTCAATTGTCTCTTTAAATAGATGTTTAACATCAATTACTAGCCTTGTTCATGCCATTCTCCTGTGACAAATATGATGTAAATTGAATCAATCTCGTAATGTGCCACTATGGAAGCAATCAATACTCATCGCCAAAGCGAGGTCTTATGTCCGCACTACATGTTCAAAACGAAATAGGAAAGCTAAAAAAGGCCCTCCTGCACTGCCCCGGCTCCGAAACGCGCAATTACCCCGACGGGCAGTTCAATCAAGTCTTTACGCTACGCCCGTCTAGCAGCTCATTCGATCTTGAAAAGGCTCTCAAGGAGCATCATGCTTACTCGACGATGCTCGAGCGCGAAGGAGTAGAGATTCTCTATCTTGAAAACCTTCTTACCGAAGCCCTTGATGCGACAGACCAAGCGCGTCGCTCCTTTATCGATAGCTTCATTAGAGAATGCGGCGCGTGCGGCATTGAGCTCGAGTCCGCTATTCGCGATTACCTCGAGCACATCGAGGGCTCCCGCGCTCTGGCCCAAGCGGCCGTCAACGGCATCCGTTATTCCCAGGTCTTCGATACGGATAAGGAGATATTCAGCCTCGCAAAACTGACGGGAGATGCATACTCGCCCGACGACCTTCTCGTAAGCCCCCTTAACACCATGTGGTTCACACGCGACCCGGCGAGCGTCATCGGCGAAGGCGTCACACTCAACCATATGTACTGGCCGGAGCGCAACCGTGAGGTTATCGCCTACAAAACGATTTTTACATATCACCCAGATTTCCGCGAGGCTCCTCAGTTCTTCAAGCATGAATCGACTTACCACTTTGAAGGCGGCGACCTGCACAACCTCAACTGCGAAAACGTAGCCGTTGGAATCTCCCAACGAACCGAGCCAGCGGCGATAGACACCCTAGCAAATAACTTGCTCTGGGATGAGAACTCTGCTATTGAGTCCGTATGGGCCATACAGGTCCCCTACGATGACCTCTGTATCCATCTCGACACATATTTCGCTCGCGTTGGCTACGAGACATTCCTCGTTGACCGTGAGCTTCTCGATCAAGCACGGGTCTACCGCATTACACGGGGCAGATCGGAAAGGACAACCCGGGCGCGTCATGTCGAAGGCGGTCTGAAAGAAGCGCTGAGATTAGCTCTGGGCTCAAATTCGTTGCAATTTATCTTTTGCGGTGGCTCAAATCCCGGAGCAGCAGAGGTCGAAAGGTCCAACAATGCCACAAGCACCCTTTGTTTGGAGCCCGGCAAGGTCTGCGTATACGAAGAAAACGTCAAAACCAACAAAGCGCTGGAGCAGGCAGGTATTGAACTTGTTCCCATCTCTATCTTCGAGCTGACAAACGGCTTTGGCGGTCCCAACTGCCTCTGCCTTCCCCTCGTCCGCACTTCATAAAATGGGAACGGGTCAAAACATAAAGGCGCTTCGCAAGCGCGATCAGCTAACACAGGAGGAGCTCGCGACACTCGTCGGCGTCTCCAAAGAAACGGTATGCCGCTGGGAAAAGGATCGTTATGCAATCCGCCGCTCAACGTTGCTCAAGATAGTATCGACATTTAACCTGCAGCTCGACGACCTCACATCTGAAACCGCAGGGCTTGCCGCAAAGCTCGACCACGAGGGGCGGAAGGGGGAATCCAAAGAAGTTACTACTGATTCCCTTTGCGATGTATTTAAAATCCAGATGACAGGAGGCAGAACGGGACTTAAACAAACCGGAACAACCGCGCTTCCCTCATCCGTATTCAAGAAACATCGCGAGTGCTTCTTTGTTCAAATGGACACATCCGCCATGTCCAAATGCTACCCGATTGGATCCCTTCTCCTCGTGGATCCCAGCCTAAAACCCTGGAACGGATGCTCCGTCCTCGCCTTGGCCGATAATTCGAGAATCGTCATACGGCGTTATAGCACCGGCACGAATACCGTGATGCTCTCATCCCACTCATATCGCACAGCGGAACCGGATATCGTGCTGGACAAACGCCGAATTAGGATTCTGGGAGTCATCGTTTGGTTTCAGGCGTCTCATGATCTGAGCGTCTAATCAAATTTGATCTTGTTTACCTCCCTCATATGCTCACAACTCAATAGCAAAAGCCCCGCAGTCGGAGCGGACTGCGGGGCTCATGAAGAGAGGTGGTTTGT
>NZ_QRWU01000017.1:0-14038 GCF_003459795.1 Collinsella sp. AF18-8LB | reverse complement strand
GCTGCTGCGGGGGAGGGCGCCGCGGGCGCTGGCGGTGCCGCGGGCGCTGTCGTCGCTCAGCCCGCTGCGGCTGCCGGCTCCGATGCTCAGCACGATGAGGCTGCCGCCAAGGCCGCGCTCAAGGCTGCCGAGATGGAGGCAAAGCTCGCCGCCATGGATCCCGAGAAAGCGGCCAAGGTCCGCGCGGCGCTTGCCGCCAAGGCCGCCCGCGACAAGCAGAAAAAGGAGGCGTAAGGTCCATGGCACACCGCTCCGTTATTCCGTTTGGCCCGCAGCACCCTGTGCTGCCCGAGCCGCTTCACCTGGACCTGGTGATCGAGGACGACCGCGTTATCGAGGCAATTCCGCAGATTGGCTTTGTGCACCGCGGCCTTGAGAAGCTCACCGAAAAGCGCGATATGCACCAGTTTGGCTACATCGCCGAGCGCATCTGCGGCATTTGCGCCGTGGGTCACAGCTACGGTTATGCCAGCGCCTGCGAGCGCATGCTCGATATCGAGGTGCCCGGGCGCGTGCAGTATATCCGCACCATTTTGCATGAGCTTTCGCGCATCCACTCGCACCTGCTGTGGCTGGGCCTGCTCGCCGATGCCTTTGGCTTCGAGGCGCTGTTCTATCGTTCGTGGACCCTGCGCGAGCAGATTCTCAAGATCTTTGAGAGCACGTGCGGCGGCCGCGTGATCCTTTCGATTAACGAGGTCGGCGGCCTTAAGCATGATATTGAGGATTCTGAGCTGGCGGGTATTGTCCAAACGCTCGACGCCATGCGCCCCGACTACGAGGCCCTGGTGCATACGTTTTTGGACGACGACAGCTGCGGCGAGCGCCTGCATGGCGTGGGCGTGATCAGCAAGAAGGACGCGCTGGACCTTTCGATGGTCGGTCCGTTTGGGCGCGCTTCGGGCGTGGACTACGACGTGCGCATGTTCGGCGACGGCGCCTATGCGGATCTGGCTGCGTTTGAGCCCATCGTTGCTACCGATGGCGACTGCTATGCCCGCTGCCAAGTGCGTTGTGCCGAGGTCACGCAGGCCATGGACATCATTAAGGAGCTTGTGGGCAAGATTCCGCACGACGGTATCGGCGGGCGCACCAAGCTCACGCCGGCTGACGGCGCGCTCGGCGAGGTTGTGATTGAGCAGCCGCGCGGCGAGGCGTATTACTATGTGCGCGGCAACGGCACCAAGAACCTTGACCGTTTCCGCGTGCGCACGCCGACGTCGCAAAACCTGGCGGGTCTGACGCATGCGCTGCAGGGCGTGCTCATTGCTAACGTGCCTATGATTATCCTGACCATCGACCCCTGCATTAGCTGCACGGAAAGGTAGGCGCGGCATGAGTTTGCTGACATTTGCCAAGACGGCCTTGGGCTCTATGGTCAAGCAGCCGGTAACGGTGTGCTATCCGCAGGAGAAGCTCGCGGCACCCGAGCGCCTGCGTGGGCACATCGTCAACGACATGGACGTGTGCATTTGCTGCGGCATGTGCGCGCGCCGTTGCCCGGCGGGCGCGCTTGCGGTCGATCGCAAAGGCGGAACGTGGTCGATTGACCCGTACGCCTGCGTGGTGTGCGGCGAGTGCATCGAGAGCTGCCCCAAGCACTGCCTGACTATGGACACCGCCCGTACTCCGGTTGCGGCGGACAAGATTCTCACGGTAGAAACTAAGCCGGAATAGCGCCGGAATAGAGGCCGGCGGGGCAAAAATGCCCCGCCGGCCCCGCGCTTGAACGCGCGGTTGGGCCGCCGCTAACAAAACTATGCCGGATTACGGGGCTGAGTCACGAGTCCCCAACCATGCCGATATTCGTGAAAATGAAACCGCAGGTAGACGAGCCGTCATTTTGCAGAAAACGCGGGTATGGATGGGGGTCCTGAGTTTAGCCCCGTAAACCGGCATAGTTTTGAAATGGCATTAAATCGGTGACAGCCATTTTGCTATGCCGGGGCGGTTGGCCGTTGGGTAATTACCCTCGCAGGTAGGCGATGGCGATCTGCGTGCGGTTGCGCAGGCCCATTTTGGCAAGGATCGAGCTGATGTGGTTGCGCACGGTGCCTTCGCCCATGTATGCCGTGGCGGCAATCTCCTTGTTGTCGAGACCGCGGGCGATGAGCTCTGCGACTTCGAACTCGCGGTCGGTCAGGCCGGCAAAGGCCGCGGGCCGGCGGGGCGTGCCCGCCGCGATGCCCGCCCCATCAAAATCGATATCCTCGATCGCCTTGCCCTCGAGCACGCGTTTGCCGTCCATGACCTGCGCCAACGCCGGAGGAATGGCGGCGATATCGGTTTTAATCAGGTAGCCGCGGGCGCCCAGCTTGAGCGCCGACACGATGTACTCGTCATCCGAGAATGTCGTCAGAAACACCACGCGTGCCGCGGGGTCGTGCTCAAGGATTTCGCGCGCCGCCGAAAGGCCGTCGCGCCCTGGCATTTGAATGTCGAGCAGCGCGACGTCGGGTGCGTGCTCGGCGCAGAGCGCCACCGCGTCGTCGCCGTCGGCACCGGTGCCCACCACCTCTATCTGCGGCTGAGCGCCCAGGATAATCTTGAGCGAATCGACCACTAGGCGGTCGTCGTCGACAACTATGAGCCTCATCGGCCCTCATCTCCTTGCTGTTTGGGGATGGTGGCAAAAACGCGCCAGCCGGGGGCGCCGGCGCGCAGGCCGGCGGTGAAGGTTCCGCCAAGCGCCTCGACGCGCTCGCGCATGGAGGCGAGCCCCATACCCCCTGTGGCGCTGTGGGCGCCTGTCCGAACCCCGCCCGTTCCATCGTCGGTAACGACGAGCTGGTAAAACGACGGATGCTCCATGTACCGCACGGTAATGGTTTTGGCATGGGCGTGGCGCATGGCGTTGGAAAGCGCCTCGCGCAGTACCGCCGCAAAGCAGTTGGCGACGTTGGCGGGTGCATGCTCGGCCAAAACCTCAAGCTCAATCTGCGGACCGCTGTCCGAGCGTGCGCCTTCAACGATGCGCTCGAGCTGCACGGAGAGGTTGGCCGCATTGTCGTTGAGCGCGTGGACGCTGGCGCGCACGAGC
Organism: Collinsella sp. AF18-8LB; assembly: GCF_003459795.1. Lineage (NCBI taxonomy): Bacteria > Bacillati > Actinomycetota > Coriobacteriia > Coriobacteriales > Coriobacteriaceae > Collinsella > Collinsella sp. AF18-8LB. The sequence continues at coordinate 10,998 of NZ_QRWU01000017.1, read as the reverse complement.
TGAAGCGCCTCGTCAACGGTGTATTTGACGTCGGCGAAATCGGCGGCGACGCTGGGCTCGTTGGCGTGGACCACGCGCAGAGCTTCGGTTTGAAGCGAAGCGCGCGTGAGCTGGTGGCCCACGTTATCGTGGATCTCGCGCGCGATGCGGGCGCGTTCGGCGAGCGTCGCGAGCTCGACTTCGTAGTCCTGGCGGTCGGCGAGGTCGCGGTTGCGTGCCTCGAGTGCCAGGGCGCGTTCTTGCAGCTTGTCGCGGGTGCGACGCATGCGTTCCTGTTCGCGCTCCAGCTGCGCGGTGCGCAGCGACAGCAACGTGGCAGCGACCGAAAGGATGGCGGTTAGCAGCAGCGTTCGGGTGGTGAGCGCGCCGCCGCGAAGGTCCGCGACAAGCGCGCAGACAAACACGGCGCTAATCGCCGGCGCGGGCCAGATGCGTTCACGGCGCACGCGTCGCGCGATGTCATAGAAGGCAAGGGGTGCGAACGGCATAAATGGCGGCACGAAGACGGCAGCGATGATGTAGGCGTAGCTCGCGGCCTCGCTCGCGCGATGGGCGTGTTCTTCTCGTGCGACTTCCGACGCCGAGGTGGCTATAACGCCAAGGCAAAACGCCGCGACCAAGCGGGCATCCACAGCAAGGCCCAGAGCGACCGCAATACAGCACGCCAGCACGATCGATTTGTCGAATAGCCTATTCATACGGGTATTGTACGCGATGCCGCGCACGGGGAAGGCGCCGCCCGGGGCAACCGTGACATTCCTCCCGCGCGGCAAAGCGGCGTCGATCGCTTGCGCGAGCGGGGATTTCGCCTCCGCCCCCTCGCACTCGTGACAAAGCTCACTGGTGCGCGCCGTCCGCTCCTGCGATGATGCAATCGTACCGGGCCGCAAGCAACAGAAGGGCCGCCTTATGACAGACATCGTCCACGTCGAAAACCTCGTCAAGCGCTATGACGATCTTATTGCGCTCGACCACTTTAACCTGAGTATTGCCCCTGGCGAGATCTTTGGCCTGCTGGGCCCCAACGGCTCGGGCAAGACCACGTCCATCAACTGCATCTTGCAGCTGCTCGCTTACGACAAGGGCACCATCGAGCTGTTCGGCGAGCCCATGACGCCCACGCGTTACGACCTCAAACGCCGCATCGGCGTGGTCCCACAGCAAGTTGCGGTGTTTGACGAGCTTACAGTGCGTGAGAACATCGACTATTTCTGCAGTCTCTACGTTAACGACCGCAAACGTCGCCGCGCGCTGGTGGATGAGGCGATCGACTTTGTCGGTTTGGGCGACTTTACCAAGTTTCGCCCCGGCAAGCTCTCGGGCGGCCTGGCGCGTCGCCTCAACATCGCCTGCGGCATCGCGCACAAGCCCGAGCTGATCTTTTTTGACGAGCCCACGGTGGCGGTCGATCCGCAGAGCCGCAACGCCATTCTGCAGGGCATCTGCCGTCTGCGCGACGAGGGAGCCACGGTGGTGTATACCAGCCATTACATGGAGGAAGTCGAGCAGATTTGCAGCCGCATCATGATCATGGACGGCGGGCGCGTGCTGGCGCAGGGCACCAACGACGAGCTCAAGCGCATGATTCAGATGGGCGAGCGCGTGACCGTCGAGGTCGGCACCGTCGAGGCCGCCACGGTCGAGCGCCTGCGTGCCCTCGAGCACGTGCTCAGCGTTGAGCTTTCCGGCGGCGAACTCGTCTGCACCTGCGAGGCGAGCCCGCACAATCTGGTCGACATCCTCGACACGCTGCGCGTCGCCGACGTGGCGCTCGGCCGCATTTATTCCGAACCGCCGACCCTCAACGACGTGTTCCTCGAGATCACCGGCCGCGAGCTGCGCGACTAGGGGGGCGGCCATGTTCAACACCATCATCACCACGGTCAAGACGCTGCTGCGTCGGCCGAGTACATGGGTCTGGGGCGCGATCTTTCCCATTGCGCTTTCAACGATGTTCATGTTTATGTTTGCGAACCTCAGCTCCGACGGCAAGATCGACCCGGTGCCGGTAGCCGTTGTCGCTGACGAAGCCTGGGGCGCTTCGACCTTTAAGGGCGTGGTGGCTTCGCTTGCCAAGGAGGGCGACGATCAGCTGCTCGATGTGAGCGAGTGCGAGGATGTGGACGCCGCGAACCGTGCGCTCAAGTCCGGCGAGGTCGTGGGCATCTACACGGTCGATGCCGCGGGCACGCCCAAGCTCACGCTGCTTTCGAGTTATGACAGCTCGCGCGCCTCGTCGGTGCTCACCGACCGCAGCATTCTTGAGACGGTGGCGAGCTCGTATACGCAAAATGCCGAGCTCATGTCCCAGATTGCCCAGGACAACCCGGCGGCGCTCGCCGACCCCGAGGCGGTTGCGTGCGCCCTGTCGCTCGAGGGCGGCGTCCGCCGCGTAAGCCTGACACGCACCACGCCCGATGGCACAGTCATCTACTATTACGCGCTTTTTGGCCTGGTCGCGATGATGTCTGCCGAGTTTGCCGCCTTGAGCGTCGTTGACCTGCAGCCCAATCTGTCGGGCCTTGGCGCGCGCCGCTGCGTGGGCGGCCTTTCCAAGACGGCGTCGCTGGCCGGCATTTTTGTCGGCTCGTGGCTGGTCTCCTTCGCCTCGATGACGATCGCGATCGGCTACGTGCGCCTGGTCGTGGGCGTCGACTTTGGCGGGCGCGAGGGACTGTGTTTGGTGGGCGGCGCCGCTTCCGCGCTTGCCGCCACGGGCTTGGGACTCTTTGTGGGCACGCTTCCCGTTAAGGGTGGCAAGGCATCCAAGTCGGGCATCCTCACGGGTTTCGCTACCACGTGCGCCCTGTTCGCCGGGCTTTACGGCGAGCCGGCGATGGCACTTGCCGACGACGTTGCCCGCGCCTGCCCGGCCGAGTGCTGGCTCAACCCCGTCAAGCTCATCTGCGACATGTTCAACCGCTTATATTTCTTTGAGGACCTGGGTCCCTTTGTCATCCGTGCGGGCGCGCTGGTCCTCATGACGCTGGTGTTTGTTGTCGCCGCCACGCTGATTTTTGGAAGGAGCCGCTATGAGCACCTTTAAGACTGCGCTGCGCATGGCGCTCGCGCATCCGTTCTACCTGCTCATCTATACGGTGTTCATATCGCTGATGGGTGTGTTCATCGCGGCATCGGTGAGCTGGAACTCGTCGCAGCTCACCGAATACAAGCCCTACGACGCCAATGTGATTGTGGTCGACCGCGACGACAGCGATCTTTCGCGCGCGCTCACCAAGCACTTGGGCTCGCGCTTTGACCTGGTTACGGGTGTTGGCGACGACACGTACGACCTTGCGGACGCGCTCTCCAAGAGCAACAGCGCCAAGGGCAGCGCCGACTGCGTGTTCTTTATCCCGGAGGGGTTTGAGGACGACCTCGTTGCAGCCGCCCGCGTGGGGGAGTCCCTGCCCAAGCTCGATGTGACCTACGGTGCCGGCACCATGGCGGCGGCGCTTTCGTCTGCCGAGGCCTCGCGCTGGATCTCGCTCGCGGGCGCTGCGGCGGCACTTGAGCCCGCTGCTTCTAGCGGCGACGTTGCCAAGGCGGCCGAGCACGCGGCCGCAAAGCGCGCGGAGGTCCAGATCGAGCAGGTCAAGGTCGACTCGACTGCCGCCGCCACGCTCGAGTCGTACTTCAACTTTGGCGCGTACGCGATCATCTCGTCGGTCATCGTGTCGGTGGGATTGGTGCTCTCGGGCATGAACGAGCCCGAGCGCGTGCGCCGCATGGATGCCGGCCCGGTCTCCGAGCGCCAGCGTTCGCTCGCCGTGTTCGCGGCCGCCGCCGTGCTCACCGTCTTCATTTGGTTTGTGTCGAGCATGATGGGCGTCGTGGGCTTTGCCGGAGCGGTTGCCGAGGTTGGCGTGGATCGCGTGTGCCTAGCGCTGGCTGCAACGTTTGCCCTGGCGTGCACGCCGCTGGCCGTTGGCTTTACGCTGTCGAGCTTGGGCGCGCGCGAGGAGCTGTTCAACGGCGTGGGCAACTTACTCGGCATGCTCATGACGTTTTTGGGCGGCGCCTGGATGCCGCTGTCGCTCATGGGCTCGGCCGTGCAGACCGCGGCGCATTTTGTGCCGACGTATTGGGTGAACGACGCGATCGGCAAGGCACTTGCCTCGGACCTGACGCCTGCCGTGCTGGGCGACATTGCCTGCGACCTGGGCGTCACGGCGCTCTTTGCCGCCGCCATCGCCGCCGCAGGCCTAGCCCTCGCGCACAACAAATCCCGCGCCTAACCGCCTAGCCATTGGGGACGTTCTTAAACGACTAGCCATGGGGGACAGTCTTTGCCGATTGGCCGGCTTGCCGGCCGGGCTGGCAAGGACTGTCCCTAGCTGTCGGCAGGAAAGGAGCGTCCCCAACTGCCGGGTGGCGAAAGGGTGCCCCCAGCGACTAGTCGTTTAAGAATGTCCCCAACGGCTAGGCGCCGCGCTTGACTTCAACCCCGCTTTAACGGGTACCATCCTCTATGTCTGTAACGCCATATAGACCGAGGGGATATATCTATGACCGCAACTGCACCCGCTGCACCTGCCAAGGTGTACTTCACCAACCTGCGCACGCACGGCCGCGAAAGCCAGCTCGACAAGCTCAAGCGCCTGATTCGCCGCGCCGGCATCGAGCAGATCGACTTCGACAACAAGTTCGTCGCCATCAAGATCCACTTCGGCGAACTGGGCAACCTCTCCTTCCTGCGCCCCAACTACGCGCGCGCCGTCGCGGACGTGGTCAAGGAGCTGGGCGGAAAGCCTTTCCTCACCGACTGCAACACGCTCTACGTGGGCAGTCGCAAAAACGCGCTCGAGCACATCGACTGCGCTTACCAGAACGGCTTCACTCCGTACGCCACCGGCTGCCAGGTGATTATCGCCGACGGCCTCAAGGGCACCGACGAGACGATCGTTCCCGTCAAGAACGGCGAGTACGTGCAGGAGGCAAAGATCGGCCATGCGCTCATGGACGCCGACATCGTAATCAGCCTCACGCACTTCAAGGGCCACGAGGGCGCGGGCTTTGGCGGCTGCATGAAGAACATCGGCATGGGCGGCGGCAGCCGCGCGGGCAAGATGGAGCAGCATGCCTCGGGCAAGCCGAGCGTCGATGCCGAGCATTGCATCGGCTGCCATGCCTGTGAGCGCATCTGCGCCCACGGCGCCATCAGCTTCCCCACTACGCGTGAGCGCACGCTCAAGAACGGCCAGGTTGTGAGCACGCCCATCGCGAGCATCGACCACGATCGCTGCCTAGGCTGCGGCCGCTGCATCGGCGCCTGCAACCAGGACGCCATCGAGGCTGACTATAACGCTGCTGCCGAGGTGCTTAACTACAAGATCGCCGAGTACACACAGGCCATCGTGCAGGACCGTCCGTGCTTCCATATCTCGTTGGCTATGGACATCAGCCCCAACTGCGACTGTCATGCCGAGAACGACACGCCCATCGTGCCCGATATCGGCATGTTCGCGAGTTTTGACCCGGTCGCCATCGACCAGGCCTGCATCGACGCGGCGCTCAAGATGCCGGCGATGCCCAACACCGAGCTCACCGACATGCGCGACAAGCTCGAGGCCTCCGGCGGCATCCCCGAGCACTGCGAGCATGACCACTTCAACATGACGCACCCCGACACCAATTGGCGTGCCATGATCGAGCACGGTGTCAAGATCGGCCTCGGCACCGACCGGTATGAGCTGATCGAGGTCAAGTAGCCAATACGGATGCGTTTAGCAGCGAAGGCCCGCATGACGGTTATGTTGTGCGGGCCTTTTCCGAAACACGGTATGTTTTCGAGCTTTTACTGCGGAACATGGGCTCGAAATGCCTAAAACTACCGGATCGGCATCTTTGATTCATATGCGAGATGCTTTTGTGTTTACCGCTTGGCGGATTTTATATTAAACGAGGGCCTCCTTCCCGTACTTCCAGTGTTAAGGTAACCGAATTTATATAATGTAATCATTCTGCCGCTATATAGATTCTTACAAATTCGGTTACCAGCGCACGAACGTGTGCAAACGTAGAGGGGAAGCAGGTATGGTTGCGAACGAGAATCTGAACATTTCAGGGGGGGGCCTTCTAAAATGGGGCCTAGAAAGAGCAGAGGTCCCATCAAGGCTCTGTGCGCCATCATAGCCGCCGTCTTCCTGACGGTTGGAACCTGTGCGTGTGCGGGCACGGCCCTTATGCAGCAGGTGGCACAGTTGCACGATTCGCAGCGCGCCCCGCGGACGGGGACCGTGTTCAAGGGCGAAGACACCGACTACACGTTTGCGTCTCAGGATGTCGTGACGCTCAACCTGAACTACCGCTACTCCAACACCGGCGGATTGGCGGGCATCGACGCCGCCGCTCCCCAAACGGTCGAGTTGAAGTTTGAGAAACAGGCCGATGGCACGTATCAGGCCACGTGGAAGTTGCCCACCGTCGAGGGCTTCCGCATCGTGCTGGATGCCACAGAGCTGAACAAATACCTGGTCAACCCGCCGACCGACGGCATGACTGCGGATGAGTTCGCAGAGGCCCTCGAAAGCGGTGACTTCGACGTCGACATCGACCACAAGACCGTCTACTACTACCAGCAGCAAAAGGTCGACAGTGATCACAACCTGCAGAACCCCGCCTATGGCAATCGCTACTCCGATGAATACAACAAGGCATGGAACGCCGCCCGCCGGCTCAGTGCCGATGGCTACTATGCGGAGGCGGTGTGCGGCGACGACGCCACGCATCCCGGCGACACTTCGGGCAACCATGGCGCAAACGCTCTGGTCAATCCCAAGATCGAAGTGACGCTGACCGCAGACCAGCTGGCAAGCGCCCGGAAAAACGAGCTCGATATCACGGTGTACTATCGCCGTAATGCAACTTGGTATCTGGTGAGGCACTGGGTCCCGCGGACGCTGTGCGGTCTGAGCGACGACGAGATCACCGTCCTTCCGCCCGAGGACAAAAAGCAGGTGGGCACCGAGGAATACGTCTGCCTGGACAAGGACACCCAGCAGGGGCGCGTGGGCGCTCAGACTCGCGCGACCGCGCGCACTCATACCGACAATGGAAGCGCTGATGGTAATCCCTACGAGCTGGTTCAGCCAAACGCCTTTGCTCAGAAGCTGATCGAGAATCAAACCACGAATAACGAGACGACGGTTGACATCTTTTATTCAGCAGCGAGCTCCTATCGCGTTATCTTCGATACCGACTACACCTATATTCCCCGTCAGCAGGTCGAGTTAGGCAAAGAAGTCGACTTCACAATTGTTACGGAACCAAAACGTACGGGCTATACGTTTGCCGGTTGGCGCTATCTCGAAAAGAATGCAACGGCCAACGCGGATGGTAGTTACAGCGATGATCAATATATCGACCTCGATCAAAACAACCCTTCGCTTGTCATAAATGAGGACACGATTGCACAAGCCAAGCTGCAGGAGAGTGGCGGCGTCCTCGCACTGCATCTGGTGCCCAAGTGGATTCCGGACACAACCCAGGTTCGCGTCATTCTTTGGACCGAGGATTTGACCGGTACCGATGATGTGCAGGCGCTTGCCGAAGGCGGCAACGCGGGTGGGGATAGCTACTACACGCAGAAGTACACTAATTACCAAAAAGCTCCGGTGACTCATAAGCCGCAGCTGGGTACTACCGAGTCTCACTACAGCAACGCCCATAGCTTTACGATGGACGTGGAGACCGATTCTGCGTTGTTGAAGTCTGGTGGCAATAAGGAACTGCTCAATGGCATCCAGTCTAAGGTGGCCGAAGAGTTCAAGACCGCCATGGGCGAAGCGAGTGAGCTCGACGTGGCCGATTTCTACTCCCAGGCGGGTTTCGAGATCGTGCATGAGGACGAGAGCGGAATCAACTACAATGCGACTTCTGCTTCCTCTGATGGCAAAACCACAATCTACGTCTACTTCACGCGCAATGTCTATGAGTTGAAGTTTACTTATTATGGTGAGGCAAGCTTTAACGGCGATTCTTCCCCTTATTGTGTGGCTACCAGCACTAACGGCTACAGCTTCAGCCATGGCGCAGCGGTTCCGGACGGAACCCTCAACTTCGGCTACAGCACACCCCATGACGGCGGAAACGGCACTTACCGCAATGGATGGATGCGCGCCGACGTGGACGCCGACGCGGCTATGCCCGTCCCTCGGACCATCACCATCCGCGCCAAGTACGGCGCGGACCTGCGCGACGTCTGGCCCGTTGCCAGGTCGAGCGAGAGTGTTGTCAGCAGATTGGACAACCCTGGCAATCGTGGCACTACGGCCAGGATGGTCTCGTGGGGGACGACCGATGGCAAGTACTGCGAGGGTGGCTTCTTCAACTCGGGCAAGTACAACCAAGGCGAGCCCACCATTATGGGAACGTACGCGGCCATGGGCTCCGAGATCGTCGCCGACCCGAAGCATCCGGTGACGTTCGACGAGTCTGGCAAAGTCACCGGCTCCGGTCTGCGCCACAACCTGGTGGCCTACTGGTTCAACGGGAGCATCAGCCACTACCGCAACAACCACTGCTTCGAGGTGCCTGATCTAAACGTGACGGGCATGCAGCGGGTCAGCATCAACAACAATAATACGACCAACGAGCGCGACTTCCTGTACCTGGTCCCGACGGACAACCCGACGATCGCCGGGTACGGCTTCAACGACCTGATGAGGGTGTCCTATAACAACGGGCAGATCACGTACGACGACCCGAACGGGGCCTACTACGCGGTGCGCTCGTACGACGGCAAGTACTACGCCGTCGCCCGCCGGGTGGAGACGGTGTCCTCGAACTCTATCGAAAAGCAGAACCCCAGCGCGCGCCTGCACATGACTCGTGCGAACACCCATGCCGACCACAGCACGCGGTATGCCGACGGTGACGGTGCGTGGAACGGGACGACGTGCGGAACGGCGGCGGACCCCTACGACCTGTACTTCTACTACAACAGGGAGCGCTACACCATCACCTACATGGCGCCCTCCAGCAACATCACGACGGGCAGCGAGGTGACGCTCGGCACGGTCAGGCTGCCCTACGGCGCGCAGGTGACCAAGGACGCGTACGGCTACAAGCTGGATTACCAGGACAAGAACGACACGATGGTCGATGGCGCGAGAAAATACGGCTGGGAGCTCACGGATACCAATGGGTCCGCCCTCGGCTCGACCGCCGTGTGCCCCGACCGTGCGGATAACGGCACCAAGCCTTGGACGTTCAAGGGCTGGGCGCTCGGTCCCGCAGGTGTGAACATGCAGTGGACGATGAACGAGGACGCCGGCAGTGAGGCGCAGGCCGGCGATACGTTTGCCATCGAGAGCAACATGCGCCTCTATGCGATTTGGGATGCGCCTTCGTACGAGGTGACGTTCCATCTAAACGGTGGCACGATCGGCAACAGCGGCAACGACGTTGTCGAAAGCGTTCCCGCCAATAGGCGCTACACCTCCACCGAGGCGATCATTCCGCGTCCGGTCCGCGCCGGTTACACGCTGAAAGGCTGGTACGCTGCGGACCAAGATGGCAACATCGCGTCTCCCGAGACGGCGTTTGACTTCGACCAGGCCATTGCGGAGGACAAGCATGTTGCGGCGAAATGGTCGGCGAACAGCACGGAAACATTTAGCTACACGATCTACTACGTGACGAAGGGCCCGCTTGGTGGCGATGAGGACAAAGATACGGTTCTGGTAGACGAGAACGGCAACATCACCTCTAACGGCGGTACGAAGTATTACGTGTTGGAAAAGTCCGAGCAAAAGGACCAGGCGTTCAACCCGGGCTCGACGATGGCCTTCTCCGCAAAGAGTCAGACTGGCTATGTTCCCAACGGGACGAGCAAGGTTCTCAAGCTCGACCAGCCGGACGGCACTTACAATGTTATTTTCTACTACGATCCCATCGTGGTGCGCCAGCATAAAGTGCGCTTCGTGAAGGCCGGCACTGAGACAGGCGACACGCCCAAAGTCATCCGTGAGTTCACGACAAGCCCCTATCAAACGGTGACGACGCCCCGTCCCGCGGATGTGGAAAAGCTTATCGGCATGGGCTATACACTGGTCAATAAGGATGGTAACAAGTATATCTCGGTGAACGATGCCTCCGTTCTGCAGTGGATCGATAAAGACGGCAACGCGCAGTCAGTGTCCGCCCTTGCGGGCGATAAGGTCCCGGACGTCATCACATACCTGGTGCAGCCGATCAACTACACCGTTGCGTACACCAACGCGGATGGTTCGCCTGCCGCCGCCGACGTCGCCCTCAAGGCCGTCACGGCACCGGAGGGGACGTCGGTGAATGAAGCCGCGGGCAAGAACCCGACCCGGTACACGGCCGAGGAGGGCTTCTCGGTGAAGAATCCCGAACGCGTGTGGAACGAGGCGACCAAGAAGTGGTACGTGTTTGACGGCTGGACGTTGGGTGACGGGACTAAAACCAATCCCGAGCAGGGTGACTTCCCCTCGACCAACAGCCTGATCGTCGGCGCCGGGACGGTCGGCAAGCTGACGTTCATCGCCAACTGGCGCGTAGACGACAGCGGTGGGACTCTCGACGGCTCCACGAACCTGATCGTTCAGAAGAGCATCGACGGTCGAGATTGGATTTCCGGCGACTCGTTCTCCTTCTCCCTTGCGGCCAAGGACGCCGAGACGCAGCGTGCCATTGAAGGTCACGAGGTCCTGCTTCCCGACACAACGAAGGTGACAATCACCAACGAGACTGCCGACCACCAGGCTTCGTTCGGTAACATCACCTTCAATAAGGCTGGCACCTACACGTTTGCCGTGACCGAGGATGTCCCGGCGGATAACGCGAAGATTCCGGGCATCGCCTATGACGATACCGAGCGGATCGTCACGGTCAAGGTGACCTCCGGTGCCGACGGCAAGCTGACCGTGGTACGAGTGGATGAAAATGACGCGCCTACTGCGGCTCCGCTCACGTTCACCAATACGTATGAGACGCCCGGCGCGACGTTCGACACCGGTCCCACCGCTGCGG